>JBBARN010000033.1:0-51249 GCA_040399845.1 Luteolibacter sp.
GATTTCGATCGAATCAAACACAACTTTCAAGGCCGCCGAGCCAAGGCGGGCGTGGTTCAATGGTAGAACGTGAGCTTCCCAAGCTTGAAACGCGGGTTCGATTCCCGCCGCCCGTAGGTCTTTAATGGAGTTTTGTTCGATCTCCAACGCGGCTCACAGACCCGATGGATGGTCGATAAAGCTGTATTGAAGCCCAAACTTTTCGGCCATGAGTTGTCCGAGTTTTTTGACGCCGAAAGTTTCCGTTGCGTAGTGGCCGCCGTAAATCAGGTTCACGCCAAGCTCTTCCGCGAGCACATAGCTCCAGTGGGGTCCCTCCCCAGTAATGAAGGTGTCGATTCCGGCATCCCTTACCTTTGCCACTTCACTCCCGGCACCACCGGTGATGATGCCGATTTGAGAAGGCTGCTCCGGTCCTGACAAACAGGCATGAACCCGGTCACCGAGCACATTGCCAAGGACTTCGAGGAGCTCCCTCCGACTGCGGTGCCATGTGCCACGAACCCCCATGGAGAGGCCTTTGGATTCGCAAAATGGCACCGGATCCATCAATCCCACCGCTTGGGCCAGCAGAATGTTGTTTCCCCATTCCGGATGCACATCGAGGGGCAAGTGGGCTGAATAGATCGCCAAGCCCGCATCCATGGCGGTCTTGAGTTTCTCAAACCATGGGCCGCGAATGGGTTGGGCTCCTTGCCAGAACAACCCGTGGTGCACCAGCAGCATGGCCGGTCCGGAAAGCGCCGCCGCCTTGATCACCGGGAGCGAGGCATCCACCGCCGCGATCACCCGCTCGATGGGGCGATCGCAGGTCAATTGGAGCCCATTCATCGCGCCGGGATAATCCTGAATGGAGGAAATTTTGAGTTCCCGATCCAGAAAATCCACCACTTCGGACAAATCAATCATGCCGGAGACTAATCATGCCGACTCCAGATGACAACCTCCGGAACAGCCGCGTGGGGCATTCCGTTGCAAAAGTCGGTGAGTTCGGGAGGCAAAGGAGCGCACCACTCCAAGTCCTTGCCCTGCCATGTCAGGCGCAGCACCGCAGCGTGGAGGGCATGTCGCGGGAGATGAAGTTTGGCTTGCAATGCCGGCGACCACCCCTCGGCCATCCATTCCAGATAGGCCGCTCCATCGCCGGTGTAGAGCTTGTCGCCTACGATCGGATGACCGCCATAGGCCAGATGCACGCGGATCTGGTGCATGCGGCCGGTTTCGGGAAAACAGCGGACGAGGGCGAATTTCCCCTCGGGACGTTCGAAACGGGATTCAATACGGAAACGAGTGGCACAATCCTTGCCCGCCGGATGGGTGATTTGCCGGACCCAGATCGGCGAAGGACCCAAGTCCCCTGCCCTTGCGATCGGTTCGCGGCACTCCCATGAATCGAGCTCCGGCCAACCGGAAATCACGGCGAGGTATTCTTTTTCCACCTCGCGGCGTTCGAACATCATGCCCAAGGCACGGGCGGCGGCGGTGTGTTTTGCCACCACCACCAATCCGCTGGTGTCGCGATCAAGACGGTTGACGATCGCCGGGCAGGCACCGTTTTCCATTTCGAATGCCAGCAGGTGCTCGATTCCGCCCAGCAAGGTGGGCTCGGGCTTGCGGTTGGCCGGGTGGACGATGAGCGGAGCAGGCTTGTCGACCACGATCCAATCGTCCGATTCATCGATCACTTGAAAATTGACGACAACTTGCAGGCTCATGATTTCCTCACGCAAAAAGCCAGAGACCCGAAGCAACGAGTCTCTGGCGTATTGAAGTTCAGATCATTCCTGACGGATCAGGACTTGTAGCGGAGACGCTTCTTGTGGCGGTTCTGCTTCATGCGCTTCTTGCGCTTGTGCTTGTTGATCTTGGTCTTACGGCGTTTCTTGATGGAGCCCATGGCGTTTTCGGTCGTGGTTAGGTTGCAATGAAAGAATCAGGGGACGATTTTATTGAGCGGATACTCGATGATCCCCTCAGCCCCGAGGCGCTTCAGTTCGGGGATGATGTCGCGGACGACGATTTCGTCAATCACTGTCTCAACCGCAACCCAACCTTCTTCCGAAAGATTGGAAACGGTGGGACGGCGGAGTGACGGGAGAGTTTTGAGCAATTCCGGCAGAGCGGCGCTTGGGAGATTCATTTTCAGGCCCACTTTGCCGCGGGCTCCGAGGGCCGCTTTCAGCAGTAGGGCGATGCGGTCCATCTTTTCCTTCTTCCAAGGATCCGCCGCAGCTTGGGGATTTGCGTAGAAGTGAGGAAACGAGGTGAGAAGCGTGTCCACGATGCGCAGCCGGTTCGCTTTGATGGACGATCCGGTCTCGGTCACGTCCACAATGGCATCCACAAGATCCGGGACTTTGACCTCAGTGGCACCCCAGGAAAATTCGACCTCGGCATTGATTCCGCGCTCCTTGAGCCAGCGGTTTGTGATGCCCACGCCTTCGGTGGCGATGCGCTTGCCTTCGAGATCCTCGGGTTTCCGGATGGGGGAATCCTCCGGAACCACCAGCACCCAACGCGTCGGACGGGTCGTGGCACGGGAGTAGGGAAGTTCAGCCATATCGACCAAATCCACCTCATTTTCATAGGCCCAATCGTAACCGGTGATGCCGCAATCGATGAAACCCTGACCCAGATAACGCCCGATTTCCTGTGCTCGGATCATGTAGAGATCGAGTTCGGGATCATTCGAGCTGGGGCGAAGCCCGCGCGATGAGACGTAGACTTCATAGCCAGCCTTGGCCAGAAGCTCGATGGTGGGCTCCTGAAGGCTGCCTTTTGGAATCGCGACTTTCAGGGTCCGTGTTGCATCCGGCATAAGGGCGCGCGTTTTAACCCACACCCGGGGGTAATCAAGCCATGTTTTGTTGTTTTTTGTAGATTCCTTCTGGAAATCCGAGCATCGGACGAGGCTGGCAACCCTACGTTGGGCATCTCACTTTACTATGCTGAGCCAAAGGGCACAGTAGGTGCATATTCATGGAGGCTGCTTGCGATTCATTCATCCGCTATCTTGCGACCGAGCGCGGGCTTTCCGAGGCTTATCAGCTTTCGGTAAAGCAGTCGCTGGATGCTTTAACGGCTTGGTTGAAATCGAAAAATGTTGTCATCAGGGACATCGGTACGGATGAACTGGCAGCCTTTCTGAGTCAGCGTAAAAAAGATGGCCTTGAGGCATCATCGCTACGCATCACCACCGTGCATCTCAAAATCTTCTTCCGCTGGCTGGCAATCAAAGGAAAGTTGGAGATGGATCCTGCCGAACCCTTGCTGGCACCCCGTGCAGACATGCACCTGCCGGAAACCCTGCATGCCAAGGAATTGATTCAACTGCTGGATTCCATCGATCCCTCGATCCCCTTGGGCAGGCGCGATCTTGCGATCCTTGAGTTGTTTTATTCATCGGGGCTGCGCTTGTCCGAGTTGTGCCACCTGCGTCTGGAGATGGTGGACTTCGAGGGCGGCTTCCTGCGCATCACCGGAAAAGGCAACAAGACCCGGGTCGTCCGGGTGGGCAGCAAGGCACGCGTGGCGGTGGATGACTATCTCAATAACGAACGACCCTCTTTAGTGGGTAGGAAAACCTCATCGCATGTCTTTCTCAGCGTGCGGGGAACCCAACTTTCGCCGGACCGAGTACGACAAATCGTCAAGGAGCGGGCAAAAATGGCGGGCATCGACCAAAACGTCTATCCGCACTTGTTGAGGCATTCCTTTGCCACTCATCTGTTAGAGGGCGGCGCGGACTTGCGGGTGATTCAGGAACTGTTGGGGCATGCGGATATTTCCACCACCCAGATTTATACTCATGTGGACCGGCAGCGATTGAAAACCATCCACAAGACGTTTCATCCAAGAGGATGACTTGGGCGCGAGATGGAATATCTCAAGAACCTGCGGGAACAGCGCTGGGCCCCGGAGTCGTGTAAGGGTTGATTTCCAGCGGTGCATTGGCGGGAGCTGGAGGGGTCGTGGGCTGGGCCGGAATTGCCGGAGCAGAGGCGGGGCGAGTGGCAGGCGTGGAACCGGGTTCTTTGGGCGCTTCCTTCGGGGCGTCTTCGGGCACTTCTTTGGTGGTCACTGCGGGAGAGGGAGAAGTGGCAGGCTTTGCTGGGTTCTGCGGATCCTCCACCGGCTTGGCAACCGGGACCTGCGGCCCACCTGGCCCAACAGGCATCCCGTGCCAGCGCACAGCTTGATAGAGAAGGTTGTAGTTGTGCCTCAGAACCGAGGGAAACGACACCCGTCCCGCTTCCACGATTTTTTCCCGCAGGAGCTTGGCGGAAAGGTCGGCGATGAGATCCGTGCCGATTTGGACGGCGCGGTCGGTGGGGCCGGCGATTTGCTGGCCCGCCTGATTCGTGCCGAGAATGACATCGCTGGAAATCGAGCGGCCCTGGATGGCAATGTTCGATTGGGCGGAAGCGATCATGCCGGTGGGGCTGATGGTGATTTCGAGGATCGCGTGATCGTCCGATGACAACCAACCGCGCACGTGGTCGATGCGGATGGAAACAAAGATGCCGCCATCGGGAGTGGGGCTGACTTCCGGTTTGTAGGTCCGGTAAACGGTGCCGGAGAGCGGATACTCGGCTGCCTGGTTGTCGCGCTTGGTCCAACCACCGAGGCTTTTGCCGAAGACAGTTTCGTCGATCTTCACTTCCGCAGAGCTGGGTGCGATGGCGACTACTGAGCAAATCGCGAGGATCGGGAAAAACAAAGATTTCATGAGCAAAACATCGGTTGTGCGGGGGGTGATACTCCGCGCGGGTTGGTTTTATTCAATAAATTCCGGCGGCGGGGCTGCCGGAGAGGAGCCGAAGAGCCGGTCCACTTGGGCCTGTGCCTTGGACTTGTGATCGTCCTTGATGTAAGCGGCCACAGTGCCAAGTGCGGCGACAATGGCCCCCCAGTCATCGCCGAAGCCCGCGCCGGGGAGAATGTCCGGGATGAGGTCGGCCGGGAGGATGAGATAGCCGAGCGCCCCCACGATCACGCCCTTGGCCCAGGCCGGGGTGTCGCGATCCTTGAGGCAGTAAAACAAAACGAGCGCGGAAAGGATGGTTTTCCGCCCCGCCGTGGCGGCCACCTTGGTGAGCGTGCGCCAAAGCCGCGGCCCGGAATACCAGCGGGGTGCTTCTTGTTGATAGCGGGTCAGTGGGTTCTCGGCCATGGGTGAATCTGAAGCACAGCATGGTGCCGATTCACGTTTCCCGCAAGCACAAGGACAGGGTGGGTTCTGTGGCCAGCGAGGTGGCCAGCATCAGAACGAGGAAACTACTTAGGACTGGCCGACACATAACGTTCAACGCGCCGATCATTGGAGGGCTTGGAGTCCCTCGCTCCGCCGGAGAGGACCACCCGAGATTCGACGTTCAAAGTGGAGGAAGCGCCGACAGGCGGTTGGGAGATCGGGATTCGCACGGTCTGCACCGCCCCCGGACTGAGGGTCGTGAGATTCGTGGAAACCATTCCCCCACCAGTGGATACTTCGACAGATGTGTTGATGAGCGTTTCCGTCCCGCGGTTCTGCACGAGAATCTCGATCTGGCCATAAGGATTGCCGCCATCCGGCGGAAGGATGGTGTGGGAAGCGAGGGCCGCGTCGTAGATGCCCCGAGTTTCAGCATTGAGAACCCGCCCAATGTCGGGCATTCCAGCTCCCAGTTGAGGATCCGAGCCAGCGGCCGCTCCGTCATTGAGATGAGACGAAAGAAGGGTCCATGCTTGGCTGGCGGAGAGGTTCTGGCTTCCGGCTTCGGTCATAATGGCGGCGAGGGCACCGGTGACGATGGGCGCGCTGAAGGAAGTGCCATTCACACTTGCCGCCTGATCCCCCACCCATGCCGCATTCACCCCGAACCCAGGTGCGGCGATGTCGATGCTGTCTCCAGAGTTTGAAAAATCGAGGTGACTACCGGTTGCATCCACCCCGCCCACGGCGATGACGCCGTCATTGGCTGCGGGATAGGCCACCCTCTCGAGGCCATTGTTTCCCGCCGCCGCTACGATCAGGGCTCCGCCATCGGAAGCATATTGGATTGCATTCCGGACCAGGGCGCTATCGCCGAAGCTTCCCATGGAAATGTTGATCAATTTCGCCCCCGCATCCACGGCAGCCACGATCCCCTTGGCGAGCAGGAAGCTATCGGATTGACCGTTGTCGTCAGCGATGCGCACTGAGATCATTTCCGCTCCCGGAGCGACACCTGGGGTGAACGGATCGTTTCCGATGATCACCGAAGCCACAGCGGTGCCGTGACCATTCTGCGCCGAGGTATCCGCAGGGAGATCCACCAAGTTAATCGAGCGGATGTCCGTATTGAAGGCCGAGTGAGAAGTCACGCCGGTGTCCAGCACCGCGATTTTCACACCGTTTCCCCACATGGAGTTGTCCGAGCCGATGCCGAGCCATTCGAGCAGTCCGTTGCCGAGAGCCATGGCTCCCGCTTGGACACTGCCGTCAACCGGGAGCGGAGCGCTTACGGGAAAGATCATCGACTCCTCCTCGTCCCCATTGAGCAAGGATGCGAGATCGTCATAGTCCTCAAAACCGACCCGCAAGGCGTTCAAGGCGTCGAGACGGCCAAGAATGTTCACTTGATTGCCAGCCCGCTTGAGGAAATCCGCGAGGGCGTCGGAATCCTTGAAAACGATGACCCGCTCACCATCGAAAGCGCCAGCCGCAAGAGCATCAAGGTCTCCCTCATTGGCCGGAGGCCTTTGGGCGCGGCGGAACTTCGGCATTTCCTCATCGAAGACCGTGCGTCGCGGAATAGCGGCAGGCTTCTCGCCGTTTTCCGATGTTTTCGCAGGAGGCGTGGCCGTGCCCGCAAGCCAATATCCGAAGCCCGCCATGAGAGCGAATCCGAGGATGAGCAAGAGGTGCTGACGTTTCATTTCCACCCAATGAACTCCGCTGGTGCCCAAAAGTCACGTAATGGAGTGAAATCAGGTGAATTTAATCCTTCAAGGAACTGCAGGACCACCGGGAATCTTGACCGGAACCGTATCCACAATTGTGTTGATATAGGGCTGGTTGCCACCGGGGGGGACAAAAATGATGAAGATCCGGCGGAAATTATCGAGGAACTGCACTTGTCTTTCGGTGAATGTGACCCAGTTGGCACCCTCCTTGTAATGGAAATTCATTTGAGCCATGTGGTATTCATTAACCTTCTTGACGGCAGGCACCGGAGTGATCTTGCCAGAGGCAAGCGGCAACTTGTGCTCCCCCACCTCAATCGCCGTTTCCACGGGAACCAGGCTGAGAACGCGGGACTCTCCATTTGGAAACTCATTTCCCGTCTCATCGATCAACAAACTCCGGAACCTCATGCTCCCCGGCTCGGTTGGCATTAGGATGATGATCGCCTTGCGAGTGCTCGGTGGCAGCTTGATCGTTCCCGCAATGTGGTCCTGAGGCTTCTTCAGATCCACCGCCGCCGTGTCATAGAACACCACTGAACCATTCACCGGGGCTGTCATCTGTGCCGGCGACAAATTCGCCGGGGAGAGATTGAGTTTTGCAACCACACCATTCTGATCGGCCACGAAAAGATCCACTGCCGGGCGCGTGGGGTCATGCAACAAAGCCCGGATTTGAACCGGAGCCGATCCACCAACCGGTTGGGCGCTGCAAACCAGCGGAAAAACAGCGAGGGCGAGGGCGAGAAGAGTTTTGGCAAACATAAAAATCAAACTTCCGAAGAGGACATCCAACGGAACGAGACGACGCTCATGCGCCGCCCGAACTGCTTGTTCATGGCAGTCGCTGCCGCATCCGTGTAAACATTAACCGATGGGCGGTTGGCCGGGTCAACATAATCCGGAACGCGCTGCACAATGGCCTCGGCATAGGCGCGGGCGGTGACTTTCCCCGTCGCATCCCTGGCCTCGCCGCAGACACGGACCACGAAGGTGTCAGATCTCACCGTGGCGGCAGGTTCGAGAATGCGCATTAGATCGCCCTGAGTGATCCAGCCTGGTGCTCCGGCGGCGGGGTTGCCCGTGGAGGTCTCAAAAGTCTTGAAGGGGTAGATGGCAGGGTTGGAGAGATCTCCTTGGGAAACCGTGACCTGTTCCTTGAACGCGGTATCATTGATCAGGGATTTCGAAATCGCGGACTCAAGCGCACCCATGCGGGTCAGGTCCGAGTTTGTGCCTACTCTGCGATTGACGAAATCAGACATCGATAGGAAGGGACCGCGCAAACGAACTTCCTCAACAATCTTCTGCGCCAAGGTATCCAATTCCATCTCGGAAAGTTCGCGGTAACCATTCCACTCATTGGTTCTAGCGTTGTCGATCTTGCTAACGACCATGTTGCCAGCCACACCGCCGTTGGGAAGCGACATCGGCAGGATGGGAGTGCCACTGGACTTGACCGCTTCGAGTTGGGCATTTCTAGCCCACAGGGTCATGACCTCACTCTTGCTCAGCGATGCCAACACGGCCTTCCAAGCTTGCACGCTGGTTGAGTTGACGTTGAACGGCCCACGGATCATCTGGAACTCAGCGGCTTTTTTGTAGGCGGCATCGATGGGTTTGCCGCCGCTGAATAGCTCGGTCCTTGCCTGGCTGGCTGTGATTCCAATGGGAAGATAAGGTTGAAACGCTTGGGAAGGCAAAGGGGTCTCGGCCGTGATAAAATTGTTGAATACCACGTCGGGAGTCACCTTGTTCACAGTCGCAAAGGTGGAAAAGTAGAAGCGATCATAAAACGCGTGGTTGGCGAGGGTCGAGTGATCCAGCAACTCATAGGATGCGACATCTCCATTGGTTTCCTTGACGGCGGAGGTATCCATCAACGGAGTCGCAAACGAATTGCCAACCGGTTGTGTAAATGAGGGGAGATAGGAAGACGTCAGGGCATTGGAGCGACGGAAATCCGCAATCGTCTGCATCGGGCCGGTCTGAAGCTCCAGATAACTGCCTGACTTGACACCCCGTTGGCTGGTATTGCCGGTGAGGGCGTTGGTGCGGTTGGTGCTATCAAGACTGAAGGCATTCTCCACTTGCCCGAGATTGAGGAACGGTTGGAAGTTGAGCTCGTGTGACTGGGAACCCGGCCTCTCATTCAGAAGGTTGGAGCGAACCACAGTCCTTGCGGGATTATGGAAGAGGAAAGGACGCCCTGCGAGCTTGCCATCGAGAAGATTGCTGAAGGCACCTGCCGGGTTTCGTGAGCCATTGTCATACACGCCACCACTAGTGGTTCTTGCGTAGGCGGAGAAGACTGCCACCGTCTGTGCATTCGCATGAGCTCCGATGCCTTCCGTATTCGGGACATAAGCGGCAATCGCGGGAAAACTTCCAGACGCCGGATAGCGATAGGTTTGTGGGAAATACTTTTTGAGGGTGGTATTGTTCTGATAGGCAAAGCTGAGTCCGCCATAGTCAAAGGTCCTACCTTGGGAAGTGATTTTCGCCGAAACATCAAACGATGTATTGCTGCTGTTGGACGAGGGTTGTTGAACAGCATATTCCATGTAGACTTGGTCGCTCGCCTTCAGACCGAGGACCCCATGATTGTTGTCGGACTGCGCTCCTGAGCTCAGCCCGCCATGGGTTGGTGTCACCCAGTCCACGTCAAATCCGATGCAGCGGCCGTAGAATCCGGGTTTGGCATTGATCGCCGCAACGAGATTGCCTGACTGATCGACTCCAGTCAGGTTGTTCTCCCAATCGAAGAAGCGAGAAGAGCCGGGATTGCTGAAGGATGCCGAAGGACTGAGGTATGGGGCACAGACCAAGGTTTCACCCGGTTTCATGACAATCGCGCCGGTGACGGACGAACTGCCGGGACTCGACCAGTTGGCAATCTTCATGTAGAAACTTTTCTCACCACGCTGACCACCATTCACGAACATATCATTGATCGACACCACCCGGGTGCTCTGTGGCTTGCCGTTGACATAGAAGTTAAACCCGACTGGAACATTGCGGATGACTACTTCCATGTTATCAAATGAAATATTGACGTTGTAGGGGTTGTGCAATGTCACCAAGGGGGTGTAGATGAGGTGACCCATGTAAATCATCGTGGGATCCACTGCTTTCAGCGTGTTAACCCAATTCGAGTGGGAATCCCGCGTCACATAACTGAACAAAGCTTCGACCTTCGCAATGACAGGCCCTGGATAATAGCGCTGTGGCGGCAGCGGCAGAGGTCCATTCGCCGAAGGAAGCGTAATACCTTGCGAGGGTCGCTGATAGAACGTCGGGGTATTGGAGTCCATGCCCGCAACCCTGAAGAGGTTGTAGTATCCGGCGAGACTGCTCCAGTAGGGGTCGGAAACACCTGTGATTCCGTGGGTGGATTCGTAGAGTCGTTTTCCATTGAATGCCGTGGGCAGACTGACTGTTGTTGCACTGGTCGTCATCTCAAACACCGATGACAAATCCTCCATCAGGCCGCCGGTCCGGACGTTTGTCATGACTCCCAAGGAATAGGGGGTGACATCATTGCGGAAAGGGCGGATTTTACCGGGAAGATTGCCCGGGCTGCTTTGGAGGCTGATTTGCTCGATATCGATGATCTTGGGCGCATCCGCCTTGGCGAGGGCGAAATCACCCGCCGAAAGGTCGCCGTGGAGGAAATCCAAGGCCATGTTGTCAGGACTCTTGATCACCGAGGCAGCCGGGCGATGACCGGCCAGTAGGGAGCGTTTTTCAGCGAGAGTCGTCTTGTTGGGATCGCGGAAGAGATTGATTCGCGCCTTCACCGATTCGTCGGACACATGCCACGCATAGGCACCGCTGATTTTTTTGTCGCGGGAGATCGGCACCTTGCCGGCTCTAGACCATGAGACCTCGTTGTGGAGCCCGCCCGTCGCATTTTTCCCAACCAGAGTGGCAGTGTTCTTTTCCTCCGGATCGGCGCCCCAGGGAGTGGTCACGAAATCGCGGGATTCGACATCCTTGGGATTGGCGCTCGATACCAGCCAACGACGAAAGCGGCTGGACTTTTCGGTGGTGTAGTCCGGCGCTTGGGAGGGATTGAAGTCCCACGACTCCCAGGCTCCTGCGACATTGGGCTTTCCAGGAGTGGCCGCCAAGATTCCGGAAGTGGCGGATACCGCCTTGTCTGGCCCGAGTGATCTCTGAAGGTCACCGAGTGCCATCATCAGAGCGAGGCGGGCGTTGTTTCTGGCAACAGCCATGGCCTCCCCTTGTCCCGCTGAGCGCAGGGACACACTAGAGAGAGTGAGTAGGCCGACTGCGATGATGGTCAGCAAAATCATCAGCGAAAGTGTGACGACCAATGCAAAACCTTGTGGCTGGAGGTGCCGTTTGGTGGGTTTCATGGGAGCAAAATTCCTAAAATCGAAGAAAGCATATCGATACACGGTGTAATTACAAATTAAAAGTTACCGACCAGTGATGATGGCAAATGAAGACCTCGGATCGAAAAATGCCACAGAGCACGGATAAAGGGATTCTCCATGATTTGGTCGCCCTTGTCTCTCCCCACAAATGGGGACCCGATCATGATGCGAGGAATTGTCGCAAGAGGGACGAATGAGGAAAGAAAGCCACTATAACCCCTAAAAAACCGCAACTTCAGCAGGTGAAGGCGCGTAGCCTGCAAGGCATACAGCTTCCTGGTTCCGCCGCAATCATAAACGCGGTAAAGGATGTCTGATGATGTAACCATTCAAATTTCTGAACCAAAAATCACAAAAACACGCGCCACGGTTCTAGCATCCGACACGCCAAATCAAGGAAAAACCACAGGAAAAAGTTTACCGATGCTCCGAATCGAACTTACAGTCCCGGACCGGGTGCACTGAAGGGATTTCCGTTGAACCCGGCGAATTCAAGCGCACCCATAGTGCCGACCATGCTCAACCAGGAAAAAAGCGTCGCAGTTCAGAAAACATCGCCAACCCAGCCCAAAGGTGGGCGTTGGTTTCTTGTCGCCATCGGCCTCTCGCTTGCTCTCATTGGCGGAGTTTTTGTTTGGTTGATGGCCAGAAGCTTCCTGCGTGCACGTGAAATGCGGGCGTGGCCACAGGTTCCCTGCGAGGTGATTTCCTCCGAGTTGCGCCAGCGCAGCCACGATCCGCAATCGCCGCGTGAATTCAGGCTGGAGGTGGTCTACGGCTACCAGTGGGAGGGAAAATGGCTGACGAGCGATCGCTTTGCCCTGCGTGGCAGCCCATGGACGTCCAAGCGGAACCTCGCGGAAAACAGGCTTCAAGAATTCCCGGTCGGCAAGAGTAAGGTCTGTTGGGTCGACCCGAAGAACCCGCAATTTGCCGTCCTCAAGCCGGATTCGCTCGCACCGGGATACTCGATCTGGTTTCCCGCGTTGTTTGTCGTCGGTGGCTTGGTCATGGCAGGACGCGCCGTTTCCCCCCAAAAAAGCACTCCGGCCAAGCCGCGCTAACAGATCGCGGTCCCAAGTAGGGTAAAAGGACCACAATGTTTTTATTGATTCACCCAAATATCGTGGATTAAGGTCGCGCCCCGCCCTTTGTCGTCGTGGTGCTGAGCCATGGCCTGAAATGCGGGAACCTTTACCACTCAAGAAGCGATGAATCCAGACCGAGCCACACTCAATTTCCTCAACAGTTTTCCAGAGGAGGCCCGGAAACGAGGTGAGATGCTCCAAAAAGATGGAGCGGTCACGCAGATTTTCGGAAACCACCTGTTCATCCAAGGCCGCGTCGAAGACGAAAGCGGCGTTTTCCGCACGAGTCTGCGCCTTCAGGGAAACCGTTGGTTCGGCTCATGCACCGCCGAGGACGAGATCATCGCCGGAGCCTGCCAGTATGCCACCATGATGGAGCGCATGCACCGTGGTGAGGATCTCCCGGAATCGCCCAATGAGTTTGACGACACCCCAGTGCTCGACATCATCGAGGAAAAGCTCGGTCGCGAGCTGGATGACAAGGAGGCGGATTTCGTCACCAAGATCGAGAAACGCTATCGCCGCTACGTGATCGAGGGTGAGCTCCATGACCACGACATGGTCCGGATCAGCCCTCGTTGGGAAATCACCACCTACGAGCCGCTTGAATTGTGGCCGATGCCACCGGGTGACATCCTCGAGTTCTGGAACTACATCGCCTACGCCTTCTACAAGAAGAAGCTCCCCTACCCCGAGTTCATGAGCGTGATCACCGATCTCGGTCACGTGCAGAAAAAAATGGCGGATTGGGAGCAGGAACGCGAAGTGGCTTCGTGGTATGACCGAATCGAGCAGGTCAACGAACGCCCGCCGCAGGACGAGCCGATCACCATCGAGTTCCGTCTCGTCGCCACCATCAACGAGGCACGACTGGAGGCCCGCGAACAGCGCCCTTCCGCCACTTGGCTGCAACTGCGCGAAAAAAGCGATATCGAGCACTACGTCCAACTCCACCACGAAGGCGCACTGCTCATGGATGCCCCCGGCCAGACGCTGTGGGAGCATTTCCTCGCGTTTTATCGGAAATTCGGTGATACCACTCTCGATTTCGATCAGGAAGAATCCTGCCGGTTCATGAACCGGGTATTCCGTCAACCCGCTCTCAAGGGCTATATCGTCAACCTTGACGAACGCGAGTTCAAGGTGGTCGCCGACGCCCTGCGCTGGATGTGCGAAGATGATCCATACGATGGCAAGAGTTTCGCTCTGCAACTGGTAACCGCCGCTGGCGAAAATGTTTCCCACTCCGTGCGCCTCCTGCCCGGACGCAAGGAACTCTATCAGTCCGACGAAACCGTGTTCCCCGGCCCGCCCCGCTGGTTGGAGGAAACCGACGTGATGCCACGCTATCTGATTCCCAAGCGGGTGATCGACTCCCTCGAAGGCGTGGAATTCCTCCGCAAGATCGGAGCCTCGCTGCCTGAGTCCCTCAAGAAGCGTGTTGTCGATCTGGAACTCAAGCCAAGATTCGAGATGAAGCTCATCGCCGGCCTCACCGCTGCCGAGACCGAGCATTTGGTCATCGATGTGATGGCCATCGAAACCAAAGGCCGCCGCACCGAGCGCCTCACGAAAGACGGTTGGGAACTGGCCGAACAACAAGCGGTCAAGGGCAAACAGCTGCTCCGTTTCGCCCGCGAGGCCCTCTACCCAGTGCCCGCCATCCTTGAGGATATGGGCCTTTCCTACGACGAGAAACTCATCTCGTTCAAATCCCGCATCACCAAGCAGTTCCCCGAGAAATTCGCGGAATGGATCGCAGCGATGCCTCCAGATATCGATCTCGACATCGACCTGCGCCTGAAGTCCATCCTCGCCGATCCTGTCACTGCCGCCGTGCGCTTCGAAGTCGTCGGGCAGGACATCGATTGGTTCGACCTCCGCATTGTCATCGACGTGCAGGGCGTCAATCTCTCCAAAGCCCAGATTCGCCAACTCGTCGCCGCCCGCGGTGGCTACGTCCGCATGGACGATGGCTCTTGGATGCGCTTGGAAATTAAGCTCGATGCCGATCAGCGCGAAGCCGTCACCCGCCTTGGATTGGATCCCTTCGATCTCTCTGGCGAGACCCACCGAATGCACGCCCTACAGCTTGCCGATCCCAAGGCAGCGGAAGTATTCGATCCCAAGGCTTGGGAGCGCATCAAGAATCGTGCAGGCGATATCCAGCTCGAAGTCAACCCAGACGTACCCGATGGCCTCAACGCCACCCTGCGTCCCTATCAGATCGATGGTTTCAAGTTCCTCGCCTATCTCGCCGTCAACAACTTCGGCGGCATCCTCGCGGATGACATGGGTCTTGGAAAAACCATCCAGTCGCTCACCTATCTGCTCTGGCTCTTCGAGGAGCACAAGAAAACCAAGGGGCCCAAGAAACCGGCACTCGTCGTTTGTCCGAAGTCCGTTCTCGATGTCTGGTTCAGTGAGGCGCTGAAATTCACTCCTCAGCTCAACGTCAAGATTCTCAAAAATCGCGATGACATCGATGTCGACCACATCCAAAACAAGGTGGACATCCTGGTTCTCAACTACGCCCAGCTCCGTGTCTGTGGTGAGGAACTCAATGCCGTGAAGTGGCTCACCACCATCCTCGACGAAGGCCAGCAGATCAAGAACCCGGACTCCAAGGCCGCCAAGTGCGCCCGTGAGCTGGATTCCCAGAACCGCTTGGTCCTCACCGGAACGCCGATTGAGAACCGCCTGCTCGACATGTGGTCGCTCATGGCCTTTGCCATGCCCGGCGTGCTCGGCAGCCGTGCTTACTTCAAGAAACGCTTCGACAAGCGCAAAGACCCGCTCAGCCAGAGCCGTCTTGCTTCCCGCCTGCGTCCTTTCCTGCTCCGCCGCACCAAACTGCAAGTGGCCCAGGACCTGCCGCCACGGACGGAAGAAGAAGTTTACTCGAAGATGGAAGGCATCCAGGTGGAGCTCTACAAAGCCGAACTCAAGCGAATCCAGAAGGCGCTGCTTGGCTTGGATTCCGACGAAGCGGTGAAGAAGAACTCCTTCGCCATCCTCCAAGGCCTCATGCGCCTGCGCCAGATCTGCTGTCACCCGGGCCTCATCGATCCGAAGTATCTCAAAGAGGAATCCGCCAAAATGGAATCCCTCTTCTACCTCTTGGACCAGCTCCACGAGGAAGGCCACAAGGTGCTCGTTTTCTCGCAGTTCGTCTCCATGCTCGACCTCATCAAGGCGCGCCTCGAACTGGAAAACCGCCCCTACAACTACCTCACCGGCCAGACCAAGGACCGCAAAGGCGAGATCGAGAAATTCCAAACCACCAAAGACCCCTCGGTCTTCATGCTCTCCCTCAAGGCGGGTGGTGCCGGACTCAACCTCACCTCGGCTTCCTACGTCATCCTCTACGATCCCTGGTGGAACCCCGCTGTGGAAAACCAGGCCATCGACCGGACCCACCGGATCGGCCAGAAAAACAAGGTCATCGCCTACCGCCTCCTCACCCGTGATACCGTGGAAGAGAAGATCCGCATCCTCCAGCACCAGAAGACCCAGCTCGTCACCAACGTGCTCGGCGACGAAGGCTTCGCCTCCAACCTGGGCCTGGACGACCTGCAGTTCATCCTCACCCACAACATCGACGAGGAAGACGAACCGAAGTAAAAGAGGAACTCATCAGGGATCCTGACATTTTCAAGATCCCCCCTCAGTCAAACGGCCTTGGGATTTTCGCTTCCATCGAAGTGCTTGATTGGTTATTCATGTGACTTATTGAACATGAATCAGCAAGAACCACAGAATTCGAAGATCTCCGCCTTGCCAGGTTTGGCGGCGGTCGGGCTGGTCATCACCGGCATCGCAGGGATCCATCATGCCTACGCCACCGGCTCTGGCATCGGGCTGATTGCTTCTGCCATTTCATTTGGATGCATCCTCGTGGTGATGTTCCTGTGATTTGGCTACGCAGTGCTCAGCCTTGCGGAATTGCATTCCAATGAGTTGGTCGGCAACGGCTATTCGCTCATGCAAGGCGACGGTTTGAATTCGATATAGGAAACACTGAAATGGGAAACCAATCGGCATAATGATCGTCGAAGCCCTTCACCTGCTTTCGAGTATCGCTTTCGTGGTGTTCTCGATCCGTTGGCGGAATTGCCATCCTCAAGGGAAGCCGATCTACTGTAGAATGCTCCCTTTCACGATCAGCACATCACTTCTTGGGATGGTGATTCCCTTTCGCTATATGATGGAGTTGTTTGTGGCCTCATACAGCGGTGCCCTCTACGAAGTCGAAGCTCCAACTCGGGGGCACTTTGTCTGGATGATCGTTTCCGCACTTTTGCTCCTTCTCCCGCTCGTCGCTTTCATTCCCGCAATCGCAAGCCGCCATCTTCTCCTGACGAGTATTGGCTGCCTTGCTGCCGTGCCGAGCATCCTGTCGCTAGCTTCCACGCTGGGAATCGTCCGATGACGCGAGTGCGAACGACAGAAATGAGATTAACATCATCATCGTCATAGGCTCCGGGCTTGCGCTGCACGGACTGACGGTATTCGTATCTTCCAATACATGCGCCTGACTCTTTGCCTTCTGCTGCCCTTCGCCCACAACCTCATGGGGGCGGCCATCGATCACGGACCGATCGTGCATTGGAACCAGGATCCCGGAAAATCCTGCCAGATCGTTTGGTTGGAGCGCAGTGAACAGGAAGGCATCGAGGGCCGCTGGAGCCAGGGTGCGGGAGGCTTCGGATATGGCGATGCGGATGACGCGACGACGTTTTCAAAGATGAAGGGTCGTTATCAGTCGCTGGCCATCCGCAACACCGTGCAGATTCCGGCCGGCATCCCGGCGAATGCGTCGTTGGTCTTGCGGGTCGATTACGACGACGGCTTCATTGCGTGGATCGATGGTCAGGAAATCGCCCGTCGCAACCTGCGCGGCGGAGCAGGTGATCTCCGCGCGGTCCAATCCCACGAGGCCGGAACCTGGGAAGAAATCCCGCTGGGGAAACTGGCGGATCGACCGAAGCTCGCAGGCAGCAGGTTGGCACTCCGCGGATTCAACAATGAGATCGGAAGTTCTGATTTCACCCTGCATCCGGAATTGCTCGCCCGGTCCGGCAATCGCGAATGGCGATTGGTCGCTCAAGGGCAATCATGGGAATACCTTGCAAATGCCGAGCCCGAACAAGGATGGCAACAACGGGAACTCGCCCAGCCCGCCAACCCGGTGTCCCCCACCCCGTCCGGACTGCGGCTCCGCCATCGGCCCAAAGGCACGACTCTCTGGAAAACGGAAACCGTCAGCCGCCAGCCTTTCGCCAAGAGCCGTCACGGAGTCCTTCGCGCCACGATCCAGGGACTTCCTTATGGCAAGGACATCGAATTCCAAGTCATCGATTCGAGTGAAAAACCATCGCCCGCCTACTCTTTCCGGATGCCTGCGACGACCGGGCCGATCCGCTTCGTGACTGGCGGCGACCTCTATCACAAACGCCAACCGATGGACGAGATGAACCGGGTGGCGGGTAGTTTGGATCCACTTTTCGCCCTGATCGGCGGCGACCTCGCTTATGCCAATGATTCCTCGCTGGATCGATGGTTTGATTACATCGATTCATGGGTGGCCCATGCCCGCACTCCGGATGGCCGGCTGGTTCCCAAAGTCGTCGCCATCGGCAATCATGAAATCAAGGACCACGGGTTTCATCCCACCGATGCGCCCGGTCCCGAGGCTGCCAGCATGTTTTACAGCATCTTCAAGTTTCCCGGCGACGGCGGTGCCACTCATGCCGTCGATTTGGGAGATCGGCTCAGTCTCGTGATGCTCGATTCCGGGCATACAAGGAACATTGCCGCTCAAAACGATTGGCTGAAAAGCACACTCGCCGCGCGCCGCTCGGTGCCGAACCTGTTCGTCGCCTACCACCGCCCGGCCTGGGGCTGCGGTGCCAAGGACGACTCGAAGGACATCCAACAAAACTGGTGCCCCATCTTTGAAAACCAACGGGTCAGCGCGGTATTTGAATACGATCACCATGTTTTCTGTCGCTCCCATCCCCTCACCAAGGGCAAAATCGATCCGGAGAACGGCATTCCTTACCTCGGTTCCGGGGCATGGAGCGTGGCCGTCCGAAAAATCGACCCCAAGCAGCTGAAAAAACGCCCATGGGTCGCCGCATCCGGTGCCGTGAACCACCTTTACCTCGTCGAGACCCAGCCAAGCGGCTACACTGCCACGGCGATTGATATCAAAGGAAAGCCCTTCGATCGCTTCCCGCGCGTCTGGAAACGTTGATTCGCCAATTCGCGGAAAGAATTTTCTCGTCCTCCTCCCCCGCCCTCCCCCACCCTCCCGCCGCCATGCTCAAGGCCGGAATCGTAGGACTGCCAAACGTCGGGAAATCGACCCTCTTCAATGCTGTAACCCGCACCAGAAAAGCGGAGGCGGCGAACTATCCCTTCTGCACCATCGACCCCAATGTGGGGATCGTGACGGTGCCGGACGCGCGCCTTGCTGTGCTTTCGAAAATTTCCGGCTCCCAAAAACTGGTGCCCACCGCCATCGAGTTCGTCGATATCGCCGGCCTCGTCAAGGGTGCCTCCGAAGGCGCGGGACTTGGCAACCAATTCCTCGCCAACATTCGCGAGACCGATGCCATCGTGCAGGTCGTTCGTTGTTTCGAAAACGACGATATCATCCACGAACTCGGCACCGTCGATCCCATCCGCGACATTGAGATCATCAACTCCGAGCTGATCCTTGCCGACATGGCATCGCTTGAAAAACGCCGCTCGTCCCGCGAGAAAAAGGCCAAGGGCGGCGACAAGGAAGCGAAGAAGGAAGTCGAACTCATCGACATCATCATGCCGCATCTCGATCAGGGGAAACCCGCTCTCACGCTGGAGTTCAGCGAGGAAGACAAGCCGATCGTGAAGGACTTTTTCCTGCTATCTTCCAAGCGCACCATTTACGCCTGCAACGTCGCGGAAGACGAACTCGCCGGTGCTACGGAAAACCCGGACTCGCATGCCCAGGTCGCCCGCGTCCGCAAGTTCGCCGCCGAGCACAGCGGCTCGGAAGCGGTGGTGATTTCCGCACGCATCGAAGAGGAGCTCAGCGAGCTTTCGCATGAGGAATCCGCCGAGTTCCTCAAGGACATGGGGGTCACCGATTCCGGTGTTTCCTCGCTGATCCGCGCCGTTTATCATTTGTTGGGCTTGCGCACTTATCTAACCACCGGCGTGCAGGAAACCCGCGCCTGGACCATTCTCGAGGGCGACAAAGCCCCAGCAGCGGCTGGCGTGATCCACTCGGATTTCGAACGCGGCTTCATCGCCGCGGAAGTCGTGCACTACGACGATCTCGTGTCCCTCGGCTCTAAAAACGCCTGCAAGGAAGCCGGCAAGCTCCGCATCGAAGGCAAGGAATACGTCGTGAAAGACGGCGATGTGATCGAGTTCCGCTTCAACGTGAGCAAGTAAAATTGGAGCGCGGAATTCATTCCGCCAAGAGTCCATTCGCTTCACTTTCACCGGACCGCTAGGAGGGATAGTCCCTGCCTTTCCCGCATCACATCCGCCACTTCCGAGCGATTCCCCAGAGAATCGCAGGTATCAACAAGCTAAACCCGATGGCCCATGTGGGTTCGTTGTGTCCTGCCGCGCCGATGAAGGCAAACAGAAATCCCATGGGCACACTGCCACAGGCCAAGGCCATCAGGAATTTCCGAAAGGGCATGCGCACCAACCCTGCCGTGCATGCCAGCGCCTCCGGTAAAATGGGCAGCGCCCGTGATGCGGCGATCAACCACCCGCCTCCCCGCTCGAATAACGCGACGCTCTTTTCATAATCCCGCTCACCCAACCATTTCCGCGCCGTTTTTTCACCCAAACAGCGACCCACCCCATATCCGGCCACTCCCGCCGCCATCGAACCGGCTGCGGCAATCAAGCCACCGGCCAGCGGTCCATAAAAATAGCCCAGAGCCGACATCACCACCGTGCCGGGAATCGGCAATAACAAATCCGCCACCAGCAGGCCGATGCCCGCAAGCCATGCCCAAGAACCGGCTGCGCCGAGCCATCCGATTCCCGCCGTACTGCCAATTTGTTTTTCCAATTCGGCTCCCCATATCTGATGGGCGACAAGAAACACACTGCCTAACAAAAGCAGCAGAACGAGGAGCCGGATGGGAATCAAAGACATCATGGAGTTCAATCAGACCGCAGCCCGTCACAATCGATAGGCATGGCGGTTTCTCAAAACCGTTTCAAATGCCGGCAGCGGATGACACAAGCGGTGCACCATGTCATCCCAGATCTCCTGGCCTTTGAGGATCTCCACTTCGATGCGGAGGAAATAAACAGGAACATCGATCGAAGCGGGCTTGGGGAAACGCACGGCATCTTTTTCCGTGGTCACGATCATGTGCATGTCCCTCTCCACACAGCGTTGCATGAATTTCTCCACATCCTTTCGTGAAAATCGGTGATGATCGGAAAACCGGCGGCGGATTTCCACCCGTGCACCCAGTTTTTCCAATGATCCTTCGAATGCCTCCGGCACGGCAATCGCGCTGATGGCACCCACCCACTTGTCCTTGAGAAACGCAAGCGGCCGTCGTTCGCGGTTGAACACATCTTCAAGATAGATGGGCCCGTGAGTGCACTCGATGATATCTGCGGTTTTGTTATATTTTCGAATCCGCTCGATCAACGCCTCGTTGGAGGCACCCGTGCATTTGGTTAACAAAATATAACTCGCACGCCGGAGGTTTTTCGGCGGTTCACGCAAGGTGCCCCGCGGCAACAAGGCCTCGGTTCCGAAAGGCGATCCGGCATCCACCAGCACGATGTCGATGCCGTGGGCAAGGTCGAGATACTGCATGCCATCGTCCAGCAACAGGGTGTCCGCATCCAATTGGGAAACTGCGAACCTGCCGCTCTTGACCCGGTCCTTATCCACCACCACCGCGACACGATCCAGGTTCCGCGCAAGCATGAAGGGCTCATCGCCTGCATACTTCGAATCCAACAACAGGGCATCCCCCGTCGAGACGACCTTCGGCATGAGTTCACCGGGAATGGGCCGATCCGTATCAACATCCCGCCATTTCTGAGGGCGATCGAGTTTCCGGCTTTTGTAGCCACGGGAAAGGATGGCCACCTTTCGCCCCCGATCGCGCAGGGATCGGGCAAGCAATTCGACCACCGGGGTTTTCCCCGTCCCGCCCACCGTGATGTTGCCGATGGCCACGACCTGGGTGCAAAGATGGTGTTGCGGCCGCCAACCGCTCCGATACCGCCAAATGCGAATCTGGACCAGAATTCGGAATACTCCGGACAAGGCGCTCATGAAGAATCGCATCACCGCCGCCCGAAAACCCTTCGCCCGACCGAAAATCACATCAGCCCCCCAGCGTTCGAGTTCTTCCAGAAGTTCCTTCATCGTCCGCCCGAACGATGCCCCGCCCCGCAGGCAACGATCAAGCAGCAATCCCGGACCCAATCCGGACAGAAGTGGCATCACCGGGGCATTTGGGGAGGTTTCCAACAAACCGCAGGGGCTTTTGCCCCTTTCCTCTGTGGATTCTGAATTTTTCGGCAAACCCACCCTTGCCAGTCCCGGATCGGTGGTTTAAGCCCACCGGCCTATGGCAAACTATCGTGTGCTGGTATCGGACCCCATCTCGGATAAGGGCGTGGACGCCCTGCGCAACGCCCCGGGAATCTCCGTTGACGTGAACACCGGCCTCAAGCCGGAAGAACTCATCAAAATCATCGGTGACTACCACGGTCTGGTCGTCCGTTCTGAAACCAAAGTCACCGCGGAACTCCTCGCCGCCGCGAAAAACCTCAAAGCCGTCGGCCGTGCCGGCGTGGGGGTTGACAATATCGACCGCAAGGCATCCACCGATCATGGCGTGATCGTGATGAACACCCCGACGGGAAACACCATTTCCACTGCCGAGCACGCCTTCACCCTGATGCTGAGCGCTGCCCGCAACATTGCTCCGGCCCATGCAGAAGTGCTCAAGGGAAATTTCAAGGCCGCCCGCAAGGCCTATCAAGGCATCGAACTCAACACCAAGCGCCTCGCCATCCTCGGCATGGGTCGCATCGGCACCGAGTTCGCCAAGCGCGCCCAGGCCTTCAACATGACGGTCGTCGCCTACGATCCCTTCCTTTCCCAAGCCCGCGCGGACGAACTCAAGGTCGAACTCGCCGCCACCCCGGACATCGCCCTGACCGGTGCCGACGTCGTCACGCTCCACGTCCCGCTCACCCCGGAAACCAACCACATCCTCAACGCCGACCGCCTCGCCCTCATGAACAAGGGTGCGCTGGTCGTCAATTGCGCCCGCGGCGGCCTCATCGAAGAAACCGCCCTCAAAGCAGCCATCGACTCCGGCCACATCGCCGGCTGCGCGCTCGATGTGTTCGAGACCGAGCCCCCGCCAAACGACCACCCGCTGTTTTCGCTCAACAAGCACGTCGTCCTCACTCCTCACCTCGGTGCCTCCACCAACGAGGCTCAGGAAAACGTCGGCATCCAAGTCGCCGAGCAGCTCCGTGACTTCTTCGTCACCGGAGAAATCCGCAACGCGATCAACATGCCCTCGCTCGACGCCGCCGCGCTGGCTGCCGTCGGTCCCTACCTCGACCTCGCCCGTGCTCTCGGCAAGCTACTTGCCAAGCTTGGTCCGGAAAATGCCGATTCGCTCCGCGTTTCCTACCACGGCGCCCTCGCCAAGAAGGACACAGGCCTCGTTTCCCGCACCACGCTGACCGCACTGCTTGAGGCCTCGCGCCCGGACGGTCAAGTCAACATCGTCAACGCCCCGGCCATCGCCGCCCAACTCGGCCTCGACATGGTGGAATCCACCATCAATGCGAAAACCGAATTCAACGAACTCCTCGTCGCGGAACTCCGCAAGGGCGATACCCGTTACCGCGTTGCCGGGACCATCATCGGCCGCTCGCCGCGGATTGTCGAAATGGACCACCTCTACGTCGATTGCAACATCGTCGGCCGCTTCCTCTTCGTGGAAAACGACGACCGCCCCGGCATCGTCGGCGTGGTCGGTACAGCTCTCGGCACCGCAGGCGTCAACATCGCGAACATGGATCTCAGCCGCACCGGAGACCGGACCCGCGCCGTCACCCTCATCGAGGTGGACACCGAGCCGCCCGCCGATTTGCTCGAAAAACTCCGGGCCACCCCTGGAATCATCCGCGTATTGAGCTTTGAACTGTGACCGCAAACAACGGTTGTTGAGATTTCCGAAAATTCCCGTTGCCAACCGCCAATCTGAATTATTAACCTTTCCTCAGCATGAAAAAACTCCTCGTCATCGCTAGCGCTTTCGTTTCGCTTTCCGGACTTGTTTCGGCGGACATCCAGGCACCTCCTGGCTCCACCTACACCTCGTCCCGCAAGCTCGGCCGCGCCATCAGCAACATCGTCTACGGCGTCGTTGAAATCCCGGAACAAATCGTTCGCAAGAATGAAGCCTACGGTCGCAAGGCCGGTTGGACTTACGGTGCGGTCGATGGCACCAATCGTGCGCTTCGCCGCCTCGGTTACGGTTTCTACGAACTCTTCACGTTCACCTGCCCAACCTATCGTGGCACCTTCAAGCCACCTTACGAGCGTTGCGGCGAAGACAATCGCATCGAGATGAACGTGCACGACGGCCTCTCCGAATTCCCACCGGAACTCGGCTTCGAGAGCTACTTCCATCACTCACGCACTCAGAAATACTGAGCTGCCCCGTTTGATGGCGTCGGCTAACCATTCCACCAAATCCTTCAACCCAATCCCGCCCTCGGCCCGGCCGTCGGCGGGATTCTTGCGTTTCGACCGGACCATGCCTCCCACCGCGACAATTCTCGTGGCGGCCGTCAGCACAATTGTCGCAAACTTTTCTCCGTGTCCGCCATCTTTGAGCAACTAACCAGATAGTTTTTCGTCGTTGTGGGTGTATGGCTTCGGAATTCCAACTTTCAAAAAATCCCATGGTCAGACACTTCGGTATGTTTCAGTTCAAGGAGGGCATTGATGCTCCTCAAATCGACAATTGCTTTGCGGAAATGAATGCAATGGTCGGCAAAATTCCCGGGCTGCTTGCCATGGAGTACGGCCCCTATGAAAGCGCGGAAGGCCTCAACGATGGCTTCACTCATGGGTTCATCATGAGCTTCGACTCCGCAGCGAGCCGCGACGCCTATCTGCCCCATCCTGAACACGAACGGGTGCGGGACATTGTGGTGCCATGCCTGGAGCGGGTGGTCGTATTCGACTTCGAGATCTGACACCACCTCATACCTCATGAAATCATCCGCACTTTGTTGGGTCCTGTCGATTTCCTCCCTGATGGCGGAGCCCGTCTCCTTGTTCGATGGAAAGACCCTCAATGGATGGGAAATCCGCAAGGGCGAGGAAATGTGGTGGCGTGTGCAGGACGGGATGATCACCGGTGGATCGCTCGACCGGAAGGTGCCAAAAAACACCTTCCTCACCCACACCAAGCGCCATGCCAATTTCGACCTCCGACTGAAGGTCCGTCTAACCAAGGGAGATGGCTTCATCAACTCGGGCGTGCAGATCCGCAGCATCCGTGTGCCGGAAAATCATGAGATGTCCGGCTATCAGGTGGACGCCGGGATCGGTTGGTGGGGCAAATTGTACGATGAATCCCGTAGAAACAAGGTCATCGGCGAGCCTGTCGATGCCGCCGCCATCGCTGCCACCGCGAAGGACTGGGAATGGAATGATTACCGCATCCTCTGTGAAGGCCCGCGCATTCGCTCCTGGATCAACGGAGTTCCGGCGCTGGATTATACCGAGAAGGATCCGGCGATTCCCCTGGAGGGACTCATCGGTGTGCAAGCTCACAGCGGGGGCAAATTCCTGGTCCAATTCAAGGACATCACCTTGGAAGAACTGCCTCCCACGCCCGGTGCTCCTGCCTGGCCTGTGGAAAACGACCGCTCGCCCGAGAGCCAGAAAGCATCGTTCATTTTGCCGCCGGGATATGAAGTCGAACTGGTGGCATCCGAGCGGGAGGGCGTACACAAGCCGGTGACCGTGGCGTGGGACCACTCAGGCCGCATGTGGACCATGACCGCCACCGAGTATCCGGTGGATGCCAATGAAAACACAGCCGCCGCCGAGGCCTTGTTCAGCAACGGAGGCAAGGACCGCATCCTTGTGATTGATGAGCCATGGAAACCCCAACCGCAAACGCCCCGGGTATTTGCCGAAGGCCTTGCGATTCCCTTGGGAATCCTGCCGTGGAAGAATGGCGTGCTCGCCCAGCATGGCCATGAAATCCGCTTTTATCAGGATGAGAACGGCGATGGAAAATCAGATCGGCACGATGTGATCCTCAGCGGTTTCGGCATCCAGGATTCCCATTTGTTTCCCCATCAATTCGAGCGCTCGCCGGGAGGTTGGTTCCAGTTGGCACAGGGATTGTTCAATCGCTCCACCGTCGTCCGCCCTGCGGGCCAGACCTTCGCCAATGGAGAAAAAGAGATCGTATTCGATTTCTGCAAGCTCGCCCGTGCAAGACTCGATGGATCGAATTTCGAGCTGCTCACTGCCGGGCCTAACAATATCTGGGGATTGGCAACGGCCCGGGATGGCAGCGAATATTTGCAGGAAGCCAACGACCTCGGACATCCGGTCTCCGAGTTCATCGCCGGAACCCACTACCCCAGTGGTTACAAACAATCCCTCCGGCCCTACGCTCCTGTTTTGCCGCCGTCCACTCCCGGTCAACCCATGGGAGGCACCGGACTCAGCGGCATGGCACTGGCGGAAGATGAAGGCAGCCCCTTCGCCGCCGCATGGCCCGGAGAAAAGACTTTTTACATTGCCAATCCCATCACCAACCGGATCCAGATCGTCACCCGCGGCGTCGATGCAGACGGCCATCCGGTCACAACAAAACGCGAGGATTTCATGACTTCATCCGACGATTGGTTCCGCCCCGTTGCGGTGCATTTCGGACCGGATGGATTTTTGTATGTGGTGGATTGGTATAATAAAATCATCTCCCACAATGAGGTCCCGCGCGCCCATCCCGACCGGGACAAAACCCGCGGCCGCATTTGGCGGATCCGACACAAGGAGAGCGCTCACGTTGCGCCACCGAATCTTGCGAAAATGGAGTCGACCGGGGTCTTGGAAGCTCTCGGTCACCGCAATGCCAGGGTGGCCCGCATGGCGTGGGCGGAGCTTGGGGATCGTCGAGATTCCTCCATCCTGCCGGAGCTGCGCCGATTGTCGCGGGATGCTTCGCTTGCGATTTCCAAGCGCCTCAATTCGCTTTGGGCGATGCAGGAAATGGGCACTTTGGACGTCGCCGACCTTGTCGAACTCGCCCGCGATGCCTCCCCCCACCTGCGGCGGGAGGCCATCGAGGCGGCTGGCGACCGGGTATTGTCGGAAGCGGAATTCCTCGCCCTTTGCAATCCGTCCGAAACCGACTTTGCCGTCAAATGCGCGGTGGCCAATGCCCTTCGACGCCAGCCAAGTGCCACCGTGACGGCGGCCATGCTGGTGCCAGTTGGGAATTTGACCCCGGCAGATCCGGCCTCCAAGTCGGTCCATCCGAGGATTGTTTACGAACATGCTTTTGTTCGATATCTGGTGCGCTGGGCGCTGGAATCGCATCCCACCGCGCTTGAAAAGCTGTTGGCCGGCCCGAACGGACTTTCGGATCCAGCGAAGGAATTGGCAGTTTTCGCGCTTCCCGCCCCAAAGGCGGCCGAGAGCTTGTTGCAGTTGCTTCCGACGTTGGATCGGCCGCTGCGTGCTGAAGAAGCAGCTCTGTTAGGTTCACAAATCAGCAATCCGGCCGTTCTCGATGCCTTCCGCCAGATTCTGCTCCAACCCGCTCGGCGGGAAGGCATGCTCAAATCGCTGTTGAAACTTGATGCCTCGTCCGCCCGTCATCCGGAACTTGTGGAAATCATCGGCCAAGCTGCCAAGAGCTTGTTGGAGAGCAATCCTGCCTCATTTCCACTGGTCCTCGATCTTGCGCGACAGTTTCGGCTCAAGCCTCTGGCTCCCACCGTGGTGGCCCGGGTGAAATTGGAAAAGGATCCCGCCGCCCTTGCGAATCTCCTGCGGACGCTCAACGAAATGCAAGCCGAGGAACCGGCACTTGCCACCACCCTGCTGGACCATCCGGACCCGGCTGTGGCGCGGGAGGCTTTGATTCTTTTCTCCCATTCCGGCAGCCCCCAAGCCGTGGAAGTTCTGGCCAAGCGCTGGCCTGAAATGCCTGGCGTGCTCCGCCCTCTCTCCATCAATGGACTTCTCTCCAAAAAGACAAGTGCCGAAGCACTTGCAGCTAGTGTTGCCGCCAGTGACTTCGAGGGCTTCGATCCGTCTCTCATTGAAAAGCTGATCGCTTTGTTGGGAAACCAGCATCCGCAAATCCAGGCGATCCTCAAAAAGGTGGATGGCTTGCTCGAACCTTTGTTGGAGTTTCCGGGAAAACCCGCAGCAGTTGCAGCCACCGGCATCGATCTGGAGGGAGCGTTCTCAATTGAAGCATGGGTTTTGTTAGATAAACAAATCGACAACCGCGATTCACTGATCGGCGTGCGTGGCCGCGGCATGGACATCAACTTTCATGATGGTTTGCTGCGTTTCTTTGCCGGAAAGGATTGGGTCATCGCAAGCCGCCCGGTGATGGCGGGAGTTTGGACTCATTGTGCGATCACGCGGGATGCGAATGGAAAAATCGCCCTTTTTCTCGATGGAGAAGCAGCAGGCATCTCCGCCGAAGCCTACACAGCCCCACTCAAAACGCTCGATCTTGGCAAAGCCAACCAAGGGGGCGGCACGGGAGCACGGTTCTGTGAGTTCAGGATTTGGAATATGGCGCGCACGGCCGAGCAGATTCGGAACGATCAACATACCCGCATGAGCACGGCGCAAGCGGGACTCATCCACCGATTTCCCGATGCGGCACGGGCAGGTTCCCTGCCGCTCCAGGGCGGAGCCGCCATCGTGTGGGGCACGGATTTCCCTCCGCTGGTGACCCCGGAAGCGGCGGCCGCGATCGCCACGAAATTTCAACGGTTTCGCAAGGCCGCAGAAGCGGAAGGCGATGCCGCCACGGGGCGGAAACTGTTTCAAGCCACCTGCATGATCTGCCACCAAGTAGCTGGTGAAGGCGTGGCGCTTGGGCCGGATCTCAGTGGTGCTGGAGCCATGGGAGTCGAAAGCCTGCTGCGCAACATCCTCACCCCAAATGCCCAGCTGGAAAGTGGTTACTACCGGCATGATATCACTCTCGCGGATGGAACCTTTACCAGCGGGTTCATGGCATCTGAAACCAAGGATGTGTTGGTTCTCCGACAGATCGGTGCGGACGAACGCACGATTCCACGAACAGAGATCAAGGCCCATCAAATATCCAAACGCTCCCTGATGCCCGAGGGGCTCATCGATGGATTCAACGATCGCCAAGTCAGCGATCTCTTTGCCTATCTAAAGACCTTGCGATGAAGTATGGGACCGATTTCAACTATCGGACGCTACATGGATTCCGCAATGGCAAGAACATCCGCGAAAGGCATATCTGATAACATGCCGAATCCCTGATGCCGGGTGAGGCGGGCCCGCGTGGCGGCAGGACTGGCCATCCCGCAGAGAAAGCGAGCCAACTGCCGTGGTGTGGAAAGCGCCGCGTGTTTTTCGAAATTCAGCAATCGAACAAGTTCAAGTTCGTCATCGGTCACCCGCCTTGTTTTGCTCCGTTTGATGAGTTTCGCAGGAACCCCTCTGCAGCGATCGCAGTGACCGCAAGGCTCCTTGAGAGCTTCTCCGAAGTGCTTGGTCAGATAGGCGGTCAGGCAACCCCGGTGCGCTGAAAGCGCGAGCACCTGCCGCAGTCGATCCAGATCCGCCCGCTCACGGTTCGTGAATCTTGTCACCAATCCTGCCGTCAGCGATTTGAGATCCCCCGGCATTTTTTTGATGCGGTAGCCATGCCTGACCCCGGACACTCCCAATGTGATATCTCCCGCGCGCTCCATGCCTTGTAACACGGCGACGATCTTTTCCCTGGGCACCTTCAACTGCTCCGCAAGCAGATCAGGTTGGAAATACAGCCACCAGCGTTTGAGTTCACCCGCATCCAGGATCTTCTGGATGAGCCGACGCTCCGCCGGCGCACGCCCCGCCAGAATGCGCTCTACAGGAGTTAGCAACTTGGCCCGATAAGTGGAATAAAACACCCCGGTCGCCTCGATGATGCCATCGATCTCCAGATAGGTCATTACCGTGGAAACCACCCCCGGGCGAATATCACAAGCAGTGGACAAATCATAAGGCGAAACATCAAAAAGCGGACCCAACCTCAGCACGCGGTCGATCAAATTACCCAGCCCACTCGGTGTAGGCATGTCCGAGTGGATGAAGTTTTCCAACACCGTGAGATCGTCCGCGCAGACCAGCATTTCACACACCGACGGCAAGCCATCCCGCCCGGCACGGCCGATTTCCTGGGTATGGTTTTCCAGGCTCTTGGGAAGGTTGTAATGATAAACCGCGCGGATATTGGATTTGTCGATACCCATACCGAAGGCGATGGTCGCCACAATGATGCGCGTGGCGCCGGTCATGAATGACTGCTGCGCCTCCGACCGGAACTCGTCCGGCAGACCTGCGTGATAGGCACGTGAGGACAAGCCATTGCGCGCAAGATAGGTGGAGACCTCCTCTGCTGTTTCCTGCCGCGTCACATACACCACCGCTGCCCCTTCAACCGCTCGCAGCTTTTGCAATAAGCTTTCCTTTCGCTCAGTCGCCATGCAAGGCGTGACACGGAGATCGAGATTCGGGCGATGGAAACTCAGCTGGACATGGTCCTCCGCCGCGATGCGGAACGCCCGGCGAATGTCCCGCGCCACCTTGGGGGTGGCCGTAGCCGTGAGGGCCAGCACTCGCGGGATTTTCAGGCGACGGCATATTCTTGCAAGTTTGAGATAATCCGGCCGGAAGTTGTGTCCCCATTCGGAAATGCAATGCGCCTCATCGATTGCCGCAAGCTGGATCGGCAGCCGTTTGATCCGCTGGCGGAAGGTCTCATTGGCAAAGCGCTCAGGCGCGATGTAGAGCAATTTCAAGTCACCCCTTTCCAGTTTCTGATAGACATCCCGCACCTGATCCGCATTTAGCGTCGAGTCCAATCGCGCCGCGGCGATGCCCTTGTTATTCAATGCATCTACCTGATCCTTCATCAGTGCGATCAAGGGCGAGATCACCAGAGTCAGCCCGTCAAGCATCAAGGCAGGGACCTGATAACAAAGCGACTTGCCGCCGCCTGTCGGAAAGATGGCCAAAGCTGAACGCCCCTCAATCAAGGCACCAATCACCGTCTCCTGACCTTCGCGGAAGGAGGTAAAGCCGAAGTGACAGCGCAAGGTTTCGATCATCGTTCTGCTCAATACTGGCCGCGCTGCCGTGCTAGATCAAGCTCCTAAGCCGATACTCAAATTCCTGCGCATGGTTTCTGCCTTACCTGAAACCGCGCCGATGGGGCTGAATATCCGACGTTGGGTAGTTCCTGGGGCGTTGCCCCAGGCTTTCGCAGGTCGGTCCTTTGGCCCTGCGGATCCATCCATGCTTTGCTACCTGACCATTTTCCCAAACTGCCGTGCCCATCCGACACTCGATCAGGAATGTGGGACACTTTCGAGGAATGGTGGCTCGGCAAAACTTCCGGCCGCCTCTCCACCGAAATCACCGCCGGGCTAGCCGATCCGGATCTGGACTTGTCGCGGCTCGAAGCTTATCTTACGAAGCTCACCGCCTGTGTGGATGATTTCTTCCGTTTCCTGACCGAAGTCAGCCGTCACCCATGAACCTCGAACCTGACACGATCTGGAGAACCGCGTGAAGGCCGTCTCCGCCGCCTAACAGCAAATCATGCCCCACTTCTCACGCTACCTCGGAATCGACTACTCCGGCGCGGAAACGCCGATGAGCAGCCTGCCCGGTCTTCGGATCTACCAGGCCACGCCGGAGCTTCCACCCAGCGAGGTCCTCCCACCACCAAGTCCGCGAAAGTATTGGACGCGCCGAGGCATCGCCGAGTGGTTGGCATCGGAACTCCGCGACGGGCCGCCCACGCTGGTAGGCATCGACCACGCCTTCTCGTTTCCCACCCGCTACTTCGAGGTCCACCGCCTGCTGCCGGACTGGGATGCATTCCTGGATGACTTCTGCCAACACTGGCCCACCGATAACGACCTCACCTATGTGCAATGCGTGAGAGATGGTGCCTGCGGCAACGGCGCGGCCCGTGAGGGAAATTCCCGTTGGCGGCGCATCACGGAGGAGCGCAGCCGCACCGCCAAGTCGGTCTTCCATTTCGATGTTCAAGGCAGCGTCGCCAAGTCCACTCACGCAGGCATCCCGTGGCTAAGATATCTAAGTCAACAGCTCGGAGAGAAGCTTCACTTCTGGCCGTTCGATGGCTGGGAACCACCACAAGGCCGCTCCGTGATCGCCGAGGTCTATCCGTCCCTCTGGAGCCGCTCCTACCTCCGGGAAGACCGCACTCCTGACCAGCACGATGCCTACACCGTCGCTCGCTGGATGCGCGAAAGCGATGCGGCCGGCAGCCTCCCCGAACACTTCGCTACAACCCTCAACCTCATCGAACGAAACACCGCCACCATCGAGGGCTGGATACTCGGACTGCACTGATTTTTTCAAACGGAATTCCGAGTCAAGGGTGAATAGACCACCCCAATGGCAGGCTCATCCCGGTGCAAAGCATCAGGAAAAATCGCTTGGAGGAGCATTCATTACTCTGCGGCGCATGGAAACACAGGCACGAGGCCATCCGCCAATCACAATGCGCAACACAGCGGCAACATAAATGGCTACTTGGAATTCCCCAGCCAAAGAGAAAGAAGCCCACCCCCTGATCTGCAAACAGAAAAGAAAGGTGGCTCGAGCCGGGATCGAACCAGCGACACGCGGATTTTCAATCCGCTGCTCTACCAACTGAGCTATCGAGCCATTCACCTACTCCCTTGCGGGCGGGCCGGGAGTAAGAACGGGCCTCGGGGATTTGACAATCGGAAAATTGCGCAAAATTGGATTTTTCGGAAAGCCCAAGGAAATTGGCGGAATGACGGCATTCCAGGACCTCTGCACGTTGCTGTATTGTGCTGTTTTTGAAACGCAGGGTGCGAATTGCGTCGAATCAAGCGATGTTTGAAAGAGGCGTAGCGCGAATCGAGTTGTCGGGGGCTTATGAAGTTGATCATCCCCCTTTTGAGCCTCTTGTGTTTTCTGCCCGCCACAGGCTCGGCACGGGACATCAAGGCGGAACTTCAGAACGCGGAACGCTTCGGTGGGGAGGCCGGACGTTTGGTCATCAAAAACCAAGTGCGCACCTTTTGGTCGGAGGATGGATCATCGATGGTCTTCAGCGTGAATTCTGACCGTGAGGCCACTGATTACTTCCGCTTGGATCTCAAGACCGGCGAACGCTCACCAGCATTCGACCCGGTTTCGCTGGCCAAGGCCCTGTCGCAGGCCGCATCCCGTGGCGTGGATGCCAAAAAGCTGCCTTTGGAGACGATTGTGCCCGGAACCGATAAAGGCCAACTGCGATTCCGTGCCTTTGGCAGCGGATGGAAATACGACATCCCAAAGAACAAGGTTTTGGCAGACCAAGTCCCTCCGAAAAACAGTCCCTTGCTTGGGCCCGGAGCGGTAATGCGCCAACGCCAACGCTCTGCGGGAAGCAGTTCCGTGACATTTGAAAATGCCACTGAAGGCGAGATCGAGGTTTTCTGGGTCGAAAACCGCAATCGGAGGAAATCCTATGGAAAAATCGCGCCAGGAAAAGACAGCACCTTTCAGACCTACGATGGCCATGCCTGGGTAGTGGGCAATGCTTCCGGCAAACTGCTTGCCGGCGTGGTCGCTGGCAACACCCCATCTGTCGCACGGGTCACCGGAGAGGTGAAAGAAGCTCCAACTCCGCGCCGGGATCATTCTCCCGACGGCAAATGGCGGGCGTTCACCAAGGACCGGGACTTGTTCATCGAGCCGATCGGCGGTGGAGAAGCGATTCGTCTGAATTCCGGATCCACGCCGGATGTCTCGTATTCGTGGCCGCTCGAATGGTCGCCGGATTCGAGCAAGCTGATCGCCTACCGCGCCAAAGACGTGCCAACGCGCAAGGTGACCATCGTGCAGTCTTCGCCGCCCGATCAATTGCAGCCGAAGTTGAAGGTCATCGATTATGTCAAACCCGGAGATCCGATCCATCAACCAAAACCCTGTTTGTTTGATATATCCCAACGTCGCGAGATTTCAGTGGATGATGCTCTGTTCGACAATCCGTGGCAGATCCGCGACGGCATGTGGACGGCGGATGGTGAGGAATACCAAATGGTTTACAATCAGCGCGGCCACCAGGTGATGCGCATTCTCGGGATTCGTGGCGATTCAGGCTCGACAAGGATCATCCATGAAGAACGGAGCAAGACATTCATCGATTACTCGCAGAAATATGAATTCCGCCGCATCCAGAACGGAGCGCAGATCCTGTGGGCCTCCGAGAAGGATGGTTACAACCACCTCTACCGCATTGACGCAAAAACCGGCCGCATCATCAATGCCGTCACCAGTGGTAATTGGAATGTGCTGGAAATCGTGGACCTCGATGAAACCAAACAACGCCTCTTGCTCAAGGTCAACGGAGCCCCGGGTTCCGACCCTTATCATGTGCATTTCGCCCGGGTCAACATGGACGGCAGCGGGTTCACCCGACTCACCGAAAGCGATGGAAATCATTCGATCGAATTCTCACCGGACGGCAAATGGCTGATCGCTACCTGGTCCCGGGTGGATCAACCTCAAGTGGCGGAAATCCGCGATGCGGAAAGCGGTCGATTGATCGCAGAGATCAGCCGGGCGGACGACAGCGCCTTGATCCAAAGCGGATGGAGCCGTCCGGAACGTTTCACGGCGAAAGGGCGAGACGGAAAAACAGATATCTATGGTTATATCATCAAGCCCCGGAATTTCGATCCCGCAAAGAAGTATCCGGTGGTGGAAGATATGTATGCCGGCCCGCATGATTTTTTCGTGCCGAAAAGTTTCTTCCCATGGTCCGGCGAGAATGTGATGGCCGAACTGGGATTCGTGGTGGTCAAGATCGATGGCATGGGCACCAACTGGCGCAGCAAGGCATTTCATGACATTGCCTGGAAGAACCTCAAGGACTCCGGTTTTCCCGATCGCATCCCCTGGTTGAAGGCTGCGGCGGCCACAAGGCCATGGATGGACATCGAGCGCATGGGCATCTATGGCGGCAGTGCCGGGGGGCAGAGCGCATTGTCCGCGCTGTTGCATCATGGCGATTTCTACAAAGTAGCTGTGGCGGACTGTGGTTGCCATGACAACCGGATGGACAAGATCTGGTGGAACGAGGCGTGGATGGGGTGGCCGGTGGATCAAAGTTATGCCGATAGCTCGAATGTCGAGCATGCCGCCAAGCTCAAGGGCGACTTGCTGCTGATTGTGGGGGAACTTGACGACAACGTGGATCCAGCCTCCACGGCCCAGGTCGTGGCCGCCTTGCAGAGGGCGGGCAAACATTTCGACTACATGCCCATCATGAATGCCAACCACGGAGCGGCGGAATCTCCCTACGGCAAGTATCGCCGGGCGGAATTTTTGGTCCGTCACTTGCAGGGAAAATGAGGCGATCCGGGATGGGAGTGGGAATTCAAACAAGCGCCTGTCGTTTTCCTTGCCCGCCCTTCCCCCGCAAGCCACCTTCCCGGTGTGGCGGACGAACTCGAAGAGAATGCAATGGACGAGTTGGAGCGGGCGCTGGAGGCGCGCGACCCTTCCGCATTGTTGGCCGCTGCCGAGGACATCCACTATGCGGACTTGGCGCACCTTTACGAGAATCTCGATGACGAAAAACGCGACCTGCTTCTCAAAACCATCGGCCCGGAGCTCGCGACGGATGTGGTGGCCGAACTTCCGGACACGCTGATCGAGGAGGCGCTCAATCATTTCAAGCCCGCCCAACTCCGCGTGTTGCTGGGGAATCTGTCCGACGACGACCGCGTGGATGTGTTCCAAGTGGTGAGCGAAGAGGCGCAAGTGCGTTTTTTCAGCCTGCTTGGCCCCCGTGACAAAGAGCTGACCCGCAGCCTGCTCAAATACGAGGAGGACACCGCCGGCGGTCGGATGACCACCCAGATCGGTCGCATCACAGCGGACATGACGGTGAAGCAGGCCATCACCGTGCTCCGCCGCGACCGCGAGGACACCGAGACGCTGGCCCGCATTTTCGTGGTAGACGAGCAGGGCCGCCTGGTTGGCAAAATCCGCCTGCGCGATCTCGCTTTCAGCACTTGGGACACGCCGATCCGCGATATCATGGAGGAGGCGGATGAATACATCCTCGCCACCGCCGACCAGGAAGAAGCCGCGCGCACCCTATCGAAATACGACCTTATTGTTTTGCCCGTGGTCGATGAATTCCACCACTTGTTAGGTGTCATCACCTACGATGATGCGCTGGAAATCGTGCAGGAAGAATCCACCGAAGACATCGAAAAACTCGCGGCCATCGGTGGCGATCAATCGGAAGTTTCCTACCTGAATACCAGCGTTGGCATGCACTATCGACGCCGGGTGGTATGGTTGATTGGGCTTGCCTTCGTATCGATTGCCTCGGGATATGTGATGTTCCGATTCAGCGGAATTTTGGAAAAAGCCTTCGTGTTGTCATTGTTCCTGCCGATGGTGGTGGCGGCAGGTGGCAATTCGGGCGGTCAGGCGGCCACCATGGTGATCCGCGCCATGGCGCTCGGAGAAATCAGCACGGGCAATGCGCTGCGGATCGCGTGGAAAGAAGCGCGCACCGGACTGTTTCTCGGTCTCTCGCTGGGAGTGGCCATCGCCGCATTCATCGGCTTGATCCTGCCGCATTTGCAACAGGGCACGGGGGCGGATTTTGGCTTCGCCCATCTCGCCTTCGCCGTGGCGGCAGCGATCACCGTGCAAGTCTTGTCCGCTACCATTCTCGGAGCCTTGCTGCCGATCGCCGCGCGCGCCATCAATCTGGACCCGGCTGTGGTTTCCTCGCCATCGCTTGCATCCACCGTGGATGTGTCCGGCATGTTGATCTATTTCACCACTGCTGGGGCAATTTTGAATCTTCATTGAATTTCCATGGGCAAGCGCATTTTCCGGAACCCGTGGCCCCATGAGGAACAAGGGATCCCGGACATCCTGCGATGGCAACTAGGTCTGCCACCACGCGAAAAAGCACTGATGCCGGATGCGCCGGACCTGCCCGCCGAGCGGTGGCAACTCGATCCTTCCTCAGTTGCAACTTCTCCCGCACATGGATGCCGCGTCACCTGGCTGGGACATGCCTCATTCCTTATCCAGACTGCGGGGAAAAACCTGTTGGTGGACCCGGTCTTTTCCAATCACTGTGCCCCCCTGCCCTTTCCGAGCCTTCGCAGAAAGGTCGAGCCGCCTTGTCGGATCGACGAGCTACCGGTCGTGGATTGCATCCTCCTCACCCACACGCACTACGATCACCTCGACCTGCCAAGCCTTCGCAAACTGGGGATGGAAACCCACATCATCATTGCAGAGGGACATGCGGATTGGCTCAAACGCAAGGGGTTCCAACAGGTCACCGAACTCCCATGGTGGGATAGCCAGATGATAGATTCCAACATCCGGATCACCGCTACCCCGGCGCAGCATTTCACGGCGCGCACCGCATGGGATCGCAATCACGGCCACTGGTGCGGATGGGGCATCGAAGCCGATGACTGCCTCCTTTGGCATGCCGGAGACAGCGGCTACTGCCCGGCGTTTCGGGAAATCGCCGAGCGCTTGGGGCCCATTGATTTTGGCATGATTCCCATCGGAGCCTATCAGCCGCGACGGATCATGAAATCCCTGCACATGAATCCAGAGGAAGCCGTGCAGGCATTGATCGATGCCCGCTGCCGTCGCTCCGTCGCCATGCATTGGGGAACTTTCCGGCTCACCGATGAACCCATGGGCGAGCCTCCAATCCGATTCCGGGATGCGGTCGTTTCCAGGAATCTGGACCCCACTCAACACGTGGCGGGAGCTGTGGGGCAGAGTTGGCTGGTTTCTCCAACGGGTGTTGGATCAATCCATCAGAAGCGCCAGCCGCATCCGATCGTGAACCCTAGTGCATCGATGCCAGGATTGGGGTCGGTCATTCCGAGATTGGAGTGATGGCTAAAACACCAACCTCCCATGAGGAAAAGTGAGGATTTTCATGGGACGGCGGCAAATGGAACAACTCTCAATACTCCTCTTCTTCGTCCCCAGGAACGGGAGGAATCACATCCTCGCGAGCCAGCAGACGCGGGAGATTGAGATCGTCGAGCAGATCGGAAGGGGTATCTCTCACGATGGCTACATAGGGGATGATGCGGTCCAATTCGGCAATCGCACAATGAACCATCGACGAGATGATGTCCGAATCAAACCGCTCCCGCTCGAAAAGGTTGGTAATCCGGAAAACCAGCATGCCGCGGTCGAGGTCATACTCGAAACCACCGAGAGTCAGAGGCTTGTTGGCGCGGGCAAGGAGTTCGAGAACCACTGGCAGGTGTTCTTCGTCAAGCGGCATGATGGATTCCGTCACGATGCTCAACGCATTGAGCTGGGGATAGGCTTGGGCGATCAGATCAACGCGGGTATGATGTGCTTCGAATCCAGCCCGCAACACATCGCGCCCTTCCACCAATTCACAGTGCCAGCCATTGGCTCCGAAGGTTTCCTCGACGGTGAGAATCTGACGTGAATGGGTCCGCATGCCGTGATTATGGAATCCTCAAGCGCCGCTGGACAATGATTTTCACTGACGATTGACCGCGGTGCGTTTGAGGACAGCCTGAATCAAAAAGTCGCGGCGATCCAAACGCACGGGGCGCAGCGAAAGATGAATTCCTGAACTTTTCGAGGCATCATGATGGAGGGTCAGGAGGGTTTTATCGGAACTCACCTCCGCAGAATCGATTTCCTGCCATGCAACAAGGCGCATCCCGCTGGCAGGTCGGAAAAAGGGGAAGATTTCGATGCCAAGCGGAGTGAGGATGAGATAAGCGTGCTTGGTAAGCTGGACCGCAAATTTGAGGGCTAGAAGCGCCAATCCGGATGGGATCAGGGCCCATGCAGGGTGCGGCAGTTGCGGATTGATGTCACGATAGATGGCTGTCGCCAGCAAGGTCATGGCAACCGCTGCCAACACCGCTGCTGAGACCCAGAAGACCACAGCCTGTCCGGAGCGGGTAAACCGCAATTCCTTATCGGGTGATTGGACCATGCCAGCCATTCAAGCAAGTGGGGGGACGATCAAATTCGCAGGAATGGTAATCAGATCAAACATCGCTCCGATCACGCAGAGCGGCAAGATCCACCCGCAATTGCTGTGCGAGCTCAACCCGCCCTGTGGCTTCCGCCAAGGCGATTCTCAATTTAAAGCAGTCCTGATGGTTCAATTCCTCTTTGGACATCGACCCGATCCATTCACCCGCCGCCTCAAAATCACCGATCTCCAAGGCCCCTTCCGCTTGCGCCAAACGTGATGGGACCTCTCCAGCCAGGGGCGGCTTTGAATAGACCGCCCAGCTTGCATGGTCCGGCAGACCGACGGCATCAGAATCTTCCACTCGCTCCAAGTAAACCAGTTCGTTCCCATCCTTGTGCCGCCGCCACGTATTGATGGAAATGACGATCGTGAACCCCAAAATCACAAAGGACGCTTCCATGAAGAACGGAGTCGTCACGATTCCCACCATCAAACTCACCCATTCTCCGAAAAGGCCTTGCTGGTAGCGCGACCCAATGAGCGCCCCGCAAACGGACAGGGTGATTCCCAGTAGAATGAGGCCTCCGATGAGGATCTGGCGGGATCGATTTTCTTCGGTCGTGCGCGTCATGTGGCGAATCTATACACAGGCCGCCAACCCGCCCAATCTTGTATTGAGAAAAATAGCCGAAAAGAGGAGATTTTCATCGGCTAATCCAGACTTCGACCTGCGAAGATGGCCATCGCTGAAGGCCAAAGGTAGCCGGAGCCGCGTCCGTGTGGGCCGGTTTTTGCTTTTCGCTCTTGGCTCTTGCGCCCGCCCCCCACAAAATCCACCGCATGCGGCTATTTGACACGCTGACCCGGACCGAACGCGACTTGCGCCCGATCGATGGCACCACCTTCCGTTTTTATTGCTGCGGACCGACCGTTTACGGGCCGGCGCACATTGGAAACTTCCGCACCTTCGTGCTTCAGGACGTGCTGCGTCGGACCCTCGAAACCGGTGGCACCCGCACCCTCCATGTCAGGAACATCACCGACGTGGATGATAAAACCATCCGGGATTCGCAAAGAGCGGGCAAGACGCTCGGCGAGTTCACCGCCGGATGGACGGAGAAATTCCATGCCGATTGCGAAAAACTCGGCCTGCTGCCTCCGCACATCGAACCGGGAGCAGTAGACCACATCCCGCAGCAAATCGCCATGATTGAAGCTCTGGTGACCAAGGGGCATGCCTACGCCTCGGAGGATGGCTCGGTGTATTTCAAGATCTCGTCGTTTCCCGGCTATGGAAAACTCTCGCGCTTGGATGAACGCGAACTCGATCTGGGGAAAACCCAAAACGCCCGCGCCAATTCCGATGAGTATGAAAAGGACAGCGTCTCGGATTTCGTGCTTTGGAAAGCGCGTCGCCCGGAAGACGGCGACAACTTCTGGGTATCGCCCTGGGGCGAAGGGAGGCCTGGCTGGCATCTTGAATGCTCGGCGATGATCCAGGAATATCTGGGCGATACCTTCGACCTCCATTCCGGTGGCGTGGATCTGGTTTTCCCGCACCATGAAAACGAAATTGCCCAAAGCGCCTGTGCCTGTGGCGGTCATTTTGCGGAGCATTGGTTCCACATCACCCACTTGCTGGTGGATGGTGGCAAGATGTCAAAATCGCTGGGAAATTTATATACTCTAACCGATCTGGAACAACGCGGCGTCACTCCGATGGAAGTGCGTTACGTCCTGATCGGCGGTCACTATCGCAAGCAGCTCAACTTCACGCTGGATTCCCTCACCGCCGCCCACGAGGCCCTTGCCAAACTCGGCAAGGGAGCACGCGGCCTCGCCTCGAAAGCTGGCGGAGATGTGATGCTGGATACGGTTTCTTTTGGCCCGTTCCAGGCCGCGTGGGACAGCCTCAACGACGATCTCAACACCCCCGCCGCGCTCGGCGGATTGTTCACCGGTCTGCGTGAAGCCGCCAGCCTCACCGGCAAGGACGCCGCGGCGGCACTCGCAGGATTCAATCGTGTCCTGCGCGCTCTCGGCCTCGTGCTGCCCGAAGACAAAACGGAAAATACTGAAATCCCTGAAGCCATCCGCAGCCTCGCGGAAACCCGCTGGCAGGCACGGATTTCCAAGGATTGGGCCGAGTCCGATCGACTCCGCGCGGAACTCACCGCCCAAGGCTGGCTCATGAAGGACGGCAAGGAGAGTTATACCTTGGAGCCGGCGACCTAACATTCCCACCTGTCCGCCGTTCAATCTCACATGACTCAGAATCCCACAGACGGCGATCCCAATCCCTACGCTCCGCCGACGGTCGCTGAAATCGAGGCTCCCTCGGGACGCTATTGGCACGTGGAAGGCGTCGGTGTGATGGTCAGAACCGGAGCCATTCTCCCCCAGGTCGATCTGGAAACAGGCGTCAGCACGGGCGAATTGAAATGTGTTCCCCGCTCGTTCCAACAAGTCCAAGGCATGAGCACGCTGATTGGAGTTTTGGCCGGCATTGCCTCTTTCAGTCTCATCAGACGCTTCGATATCGGCCCGGGATTCATCTTCATTCTGGTATTTAGTTATCTTTTTCTCAAAAAGATCGGAGTGATCCCCGGACTGTTAGGGAAGCCCGGAATGTTTTGGGTGTTCATCGAGGAGAGGCGCGCGAAACGCGTCAACCTGCGCCGGAGGCTTCGCATCGGGGCGATGTTGGTGATTTTTGCGGCAATAGTCGGAGTCTTTTTGCTGATGATCAGGGATCCCACCACAGCAGGCAATAATTTCAATCTCTGGCTCAGATGGGTTTTGTTTCCGGGAGTAGCAGTCATTTTAGGTGTGGCGATCTGGTCTTGGATCGATGGCCGGCCAGGGTATCGCATCCGCGATGGAGTGCAGGGGTGGTTCAGCATCTCTCCGATCCACCCGGATGCGCTCGCTTTCCTCAACAATCGGGAAGCCGAGCGCAAATCTACTGAGAACAAAGATAGCGAACCCAAGAAATGGCGTATCCGGACGGTCTATTATTACCGCTACCCATTGCGCATGCTGCTGGGAAAACGCATTTTCAATCCGCTTGCCTTCATTCAGATCGGCCTGATGAAGCTGTTCCGCTCGCGGCTTTTGGTTAGAGAGACCTATCATTATTCGGAATCGGAAAAGCTGCCACTCGAAGCATTGAGCATTTCCATCCGCAAACAGGTGGATGCTTGGTTCGCCCAGCATGGGGAATGGACCTTCATCGCAGGCGAAAGACTCCCCTCGCCTCTTGGCGACATCACGGTGGACACCGCCATCCTCGCCGCTCCCGGACTGGAGCATTGTGTATGTTTCCATTATGTCTGGAGCCCTCTGAAGCCGCATGCGGGAACGGTGAGTGTGAAATTCCTTTCCTACTCGATCAACGGCACCAGTATCTGGACGCAGGACCATCCTCACCTCGATCTCAACCTGCCCAATGTCGAGGAGCATCGTGCCAGCGGAAGTCCGCCGCGCGTGTTTCAGGCGCATCTTCGCAATTGCGAGGGCCACATGATCCGCGGTCCGGGCAGTGCGGAAGAACTTCTGCGCAGTATCGAGGATGAAAAGGAAATCACCGACCGCATCCTCACCGAGCGCGGCTATCAGGATGAAGCGCTACAATCCGAGTGACGGCCGTCACAAGAATTGTCGCGGGTTTCAAACCAACTGCGTTTCCACCAGCAAGCGGTAAGTCCCATCGCGGGCGATGAGTTCCTCGTGAGTGCCGCTTTCCACGATTTTCCCGTGATTGAAAACAAGGATCTTGTCCGCATGGCGCACGGTGGAAAGGCGATGGGCGATCACAAGGCTCGTGCGTCCTTGCATGAGGCGTTCGAGTGCTTCGTTGACGAGGCGTTCGCTTTCGGAATCGAGGGCCGAAGTCGCCTCATCCAACAACAGGATGCGGGGATCCGCGAGGATTGCCCGGGCGATGGCAATGCGCTGACGCTGACCGCCGGAAAGCTTCGTGCCACGCGGGCCGACGAGGGTCTCATAGCCTTCCGGGAGTTGAGAAATGAAGTCGTGAGAATTGGCCAGTTTCGATGCGGCAATGATTTCCTCAAGTTGGGCACCGGGTTTTCCATATTCGATATTTTCCCGGATCGTGCCGCCAAACAAGAGCACTTCCTGGGGCACGATGGCAATCTGCGAGCGCAGTGCATTGAGCGACAAACTGGATGCCGCCCGGCCATCGAACACCACTTGCCCGGACTCAGGCTCGTTGAATCCCAGGATCAAGGAAAACGTTGTGGATTTCCCCGCTCCGGACGGGCCGACCAAGGCAACCCGCTGTCCCGGTTCCACGGTGAATGACAGATCATCCAGCACTCTCACATCCGGCCGCGATGGATATTGGAATGATAGATTCACGAAGGCCAGCGCTCCTTGAAGTTTCACATTCGCATCGCCATCCGTGCGTTCGGGATTCTCATCAAGCAGTTCGCGCAAGCGCTCCGTGGCACCGCTCGTTTGTTGGAACTGGGAGATTATTTCCGGAAAGGATCCAAGCGAGGCTCCCACGAAGATCGAGAAGAGGATGAATGACACAAAATTCCCGCTGGAGATCTCACCCGTCGCCAACATGCGTGCGCCATACCATGCGACGAAAGCAATGGTTCCAAACAGCGCGAAAATGATGAATGACAGGAAGGCCGCGCGCGACTTGGCACCACGCAGTGTGACACCGAAGAAACTCTTCAAGGCACGGTCGTAGCGATTGCCTTCGAAGGGTTCGTTGGTGAAGGCCTTCACATCGGCGATGCCTTGCACGGTCTCTTCAATCACCGTGCCGGCCTCGGCGAGCGAATCCTGAGCCGCCTTGGAATATCCCCTCACCTTGCGTCCGAAAAACGCGATGGCCAGCACCACGATGGGCACGCTGCCGAGCATGATGAGCGAGAGTTTCCACGAGGCGATGAAGATGAAAATCAAGCCGCCGATGAGGATGACCGTTTGCCTCACCGCTTGCGGAACCGTGTTGAGCAAGGTGTCGCGGACCACGCCGAGGTCAGAGGAGATGCGGTTGCTGAGAGCGCCGGCACGTTGTTCCTGGAAGAACGACATCGGCAGTCGCACGACATGGGCGAAGAGATCGTGACGGAGTCGGTTGAGCGCGGATTCGCCGGAGCGGATGAAGCCCTGCACCCGGAAAAACGCGATAAAGGCCTGCAACGCAAGCACCGCCACCAGTTCGAGCACCACCCGGTTCGATTTCGCCAGCACCGCCTGAGGATCAACCCCGTTTTTGATAGCATCCGCAGGATTTCCGATGAGTTCCTTAAGAAACCATGGAAACGCCAAAGAAAGCATCGCCGTGAAAAACAGCGCGAAGAGTGACGGCAGAAAAATCGCCTTCTCCTGCATCAGATAGCCGAGAATCCACCGGTGGGACGAGATGGATTTCTTCGGTTGCGGGTCGGGCATGCGCGGATGGGAGACGATCAGGAGCGTCGCGTCAATCGCAGGCGTGTTGCAATGAAATGTTTGGCGTTCAGCAAGGCTCAATCGCGGTCCACCCGCGCCAGAATCCACAGGAGATCAGCGAGTTTGTTGAAAAACAATCGCACGGCTTCGGGAACTGGCTCGCCCGATTCGTGAAGCGCGAGAATGCTGCGCTCCGCCCGTCTCGAAACGGCTCGTGCGTAGTCCACGCCCGCCCGGGCAAGGCAGCCCTCGGCACCCGGCCGCGCCCAGCCCTTGAAGCGGACTCCCTGGGATTCGTAGCGGTGCGCTTCCTCGACGACCCAGTCCACATCGGACATTTCGATGAGCGGGAACTTGGTTTCCAAATACCGGGCTTCGTCCTCGGGCAAGGTCGCAAGTTGGCCCATGAGTCCCACCAGCTTTTCCTGAAGTTTGTCAATCAGGGCAATCCATTCCCCATTCGCTCCGGACGCCCGGGCGAGACCGAGCGCCGCATTGAGTTCGTCTACATTGCCCAGCGACTCAATCCGCAGGGAGGTCTTTGAAATGCGTTTCCCAAAAAGAAGATCCGTCTCTCCATGGTCGCCGCGGCCGGTGATGATGCTCATGGGCGCGACGATAGAAGGATAAATTAAGATGTCCACCCCTCCCCATCCATGTTTCATCTGGGCCGTCCATGAAACTCGCGAAACTCGGCGCAGGTCCTGAAATTTTCCACACCGTCCAGGGCGAAGGCATCTCTGCGGGGTGCCCCGCTGTTTTCATCCGCACCTCGCGCTGCAATCTCCACTGCGTCTGGTGCGATACCGACCACACCTGGAACTTCGAAGGCACTCCCTGGCCGCATGAGAAGGATGCGCTCCCCGGCTACACCAAGCACCGCAAGGCCGATGTCACCCTCGATCTCAGCCCCGCCGATGCCGCCCGCGCCATCCTGGCCTACGGCTGCCCGCGAGTCGTCATCACCGGTGGCGAACCGCTCTTGCAGGAAAAGGAACTGCTCGAAACCGCCCGGCTCATTCTCGCGGAAATGCCCGACTGCATCTTCGAAGTGGAAACCAATGGTACCCGCATCCCTTCGCCGGAATTCGGGGAAATCGTCCATCAATTCAACGTTTCACCCAAACTCACCAACGCCGGTATGCCGGAAAACCTTCGCATTGTCCCTGAGTCCCTCGCCCACTTCGCCGCCTCGCCCCAAGCGTGGTTCAAGTTCGTGGTTGCCACGCCATCCGACCTCGCGGAAATCCAGACCCTGCGCTCCCGTTTCGCCATCCCGCCCCAGCGCATCCTTCTCATGCCCGAGGGCCGGACCGCCGCGGAACTCGACCTCAGCGCCCCCCAACTCGCCGAACTCTGCCGCGATCTCGGCTACCGCTTTTGCGATCGCCTCCACATCCGCCTCTGGGGCGACAAACGAGGCGTTTGAAAATCCTGCAACTTTCCCTTCGGCATGGGGTTCCTCTCATGGTAAAACCACCCCGCACCATGAACCGCAAGCCCCTCCAAACCGACGAATCGTGGGAAAACGACGCTGTCTGGAAACTGCTCGACCAAGCGCCTCCCGCCCAGGCCGGACCCCGTTTTGTCGATGACACGGTGCGCGCCGCCCGCCTGCTCGGCCAGCCACAGCCATGGTGGAAAAAGCTCTTCAGCCCCCTCCCCCTTGCCGGTCTCGCCGGTGCCACAGCCGCTTTGGTGTTTTCCATCTTCCCCATTTTTGGCACCTCTCCGCTGCCCGGCACTCCCGTCACCAACCTCGATGCTACCCGCGCTGCGGAAATCCAGGACATCGCCGAAACCGAAACCCTCATCGCCGCCGTCGATCATCTCGATGAATTCAGCGATACGGAATTGGTCTCGCTCATCGGGTTTTAAGCGCTTCCCCTGCGACCCGCTTCCCGCCATTCTCGCCGCGTGAAGCCTTGTCTCATTTTCGACCTCGACGGCACCCTCGTGGACTCGCTCCCGGGAATTGCCGGTTCGCTCAATCGCACCCTCACCGCCCACGGCCTGCCCGACCACTCGGAATCGATGGTCCGGTCCTTTGTAGGCGATGGCCTCCGCATGCTTATCCAGCGCGGTGCCCATCCGATAAGCGATCCAGCCCAAATCGATGCCCTCGTTTCCTTTTTCAAAACGGACTACGAGCTCAATTGGCACTCCGGCACCATCCCCTATCCCGGCATTCACAACATGCTCAATGAACTGCAAAAAGACGGCTACCCGCTTGCAGTCCTCTCCAACAAAACCCACGACTTCACCACGGCCATGGTCGCCGAGGTGTTTCCAAACATCCACTTCACAAAAGTCCTGGGACAGCAGGACGGAGTGCAGCACAAGCCTCACCCCGCAGGAGCCTTCCTCATCACCCGCACCGCCGGACTCGATCCATGGGATTGTTATCTCATCGGCGACTCCACCATTGATCTGGAGACCGCAAACAACGCGGAGATGAATGCCATCTGTGTAACCTGGGGATACCATGATCGCAAAAAACTGTTGGATGCAGGAGCCACGGTGTTCATCGATACCCCTTCAGAGATTCACGCCTTGTTGGGCTGAGGGTCAACTTGTCAGCTTGTTTCTCTCATTCACCTGCCTGCTTAGCCGGGCAGAGGTCGTAGATGTCTACGATTCCCAGCAATCTCAGCGCGAAAAAACAAATGGCTCCCAACCGGTTTGCCACCAGAAAATCGATGGGCACCCGCGAACCTCAAGGCATTTTCTTGCGCATGAGATCCCACGGTTCACGTTTGCGGGCAGATCCAAGCAACTCTGTTTTCCACACTCCAACGCTGCGCGGGTTCTGGTGAGGAGAAAGATGAAGGATGATGATTGGTTTGAAATCGCTCTTGCCCGATTGGAATCCAGTGCTGATTTTCCAATCGTGAAGGAGTTGCAGAAACCCTGAATCCAGATACCTTCGCCGCATGACAACAGACGCAATCCCGCTCGCATTCATGGGCATTTCGCCTCTTTATTTATTGATCCTCGGTGTCACATTTCTTGCCAGCATGCTTATCAGCGGCATGCTCAAGCGCCGTTTCAACGAATACTCGCAGATTCCACTCCGGATGACGGGGGCTCAGGTCGCGGAAGCAATGCTCCGCCAAAACGGCATTCACGATGTCCAAGTCATGAGTGTCCCTGGCCAGCTAACCGACCACTATGATCCCACCCGCAAGACGGTGAATCTCAGTGAAAATGTATATCACGTCAATTCGGTCGCCGCTGCCGCAGTCGCTGCTCACGAGTGTGGTCACGCCATCCAGCACCAGCAGGCATACAAATGGCTCGAATTCCGTTCGAAAATGGTTCCCGCAGTCCAGTTTTCAAGCCAGATCCTCAATTACATCATGATCGCTGGTCTCGTGGGAGTCGGCCTGATGCAGAGCCCGACCATGCTGTGGATCTGGGTCGGCTTGTTCGCTGTGACCACTTTGTTTTCGATTGTAACCTTGCCTGTTGAGTTCGATGCCTCCCGCCGTGCTTTGGTTTGGCTGGAAAGCAGCGGTCTCGCCGCCAGCATGGAACATCAAAAGGCGAAAAACGCGCTTTTCTGGGCTGCGATGACTTACGTGGCTGCTGCCATTGGTTCCGTGGCCCAGTTGCTTTACTTCCTCATGATGGCCCTGAACCGCCGCGAGTAAGTTCCAGCTTGAGATTCAAGATACCCAAGCGGTTGGTTGTCCAGTGTGACAGCCAGCCGCTTTTTTCGTTCTGAAATGAAACACGCACATCAGATGAATGGAGGCAGAATCCAACTCGTCGAGGCCTTCCGCAATGCCGCCATCCCGGAAGCGGAAAAATGATCCATCCCCAGCGCGACGTGGCGCGAGCGTCAAGGGTCGTGTGGGATTTTCCTCATACCGGATTCCACTTGGCGGTCATGGTTTCCGGAGTCGATAGAAGGAGCGGAAGGTCACTGGGCCTGAAGAGCGCTTCCTGCTGCACGCCGGAGGCAGTGCTGGCGACTAGCAGCATTCACAGAATGACTTTGTGTGATATGGCGCGCATGAATCTCTGCTTAACGATGAGCAAATGCACTACTACCAGCGGCGGCGCACGGCGATCACGGGGTTACGGTTAAAGTTGCGGGCAAACATCGCAACAGGGCGACTGGCATCGATTGTCATGACGTGGCTTGTTAGATCCTCTTTTTTCTGGCCGCCCAACAGAGAACGGATGTCCAGATCCCTCGATCGTGCGGATCGCGCCAAGTTTCATTGGCCAGCGTCAATTCATAGCGACTCAAGAACACTTCTGCTGTCGATGGAAGGACTAAGTCTGAAGCGTGCTTCTCGCTGTCCGTGAAAACAAAAGCGACCAAAAATGCTATGTCGATGTGCGTTTCCCCCCTCACTTCCTTCACAAACTTGGATACAGCCTTCATGAGGTCTTTTGAACAGTCTTCCCACTTCTTCCCGTGGTGCTTGTCGAGTTGAAAACGATTCCCATAAGGACGGACCTTAGTAAGGGCAACATCGATAAACTGTATCGATGCAGCGCATCCTTCGAGGTCGCACTCAATCCTCTTGCTCCTGTGTTCGTGCCCCTTCACGCCCAGTCTTGAGCACAGATCAAATTGCTTATAAGCGCCACCGAAAATATGAGAATGAGACGCTGGCCACTTCCCCTTGGAATGTCGATCAGGCAAAGCGTAGATGCCTCCTTCAACCTGCTCATGGTCAATCGCCTTGAGGGAGCTTACGATTTTGTTAGTGGTTGATTTCATGACCTAACGTTTGAATTCGTAGCACCTCCCCAGATGATATCAGTCGGAGGCTTGTCGGGGAAAAGCTTTGTTGTAACCTATTGATTTTGCGAGTATTTTTTCTGCCGAGAAGTGCGTGCATCAGGGCGGGGCGTGGCGGCGTTCCGGGGTGAGGCGGTGGCTGCTGATATACGCACGCTTGGGCTGGACCTCAGGGGATGGCTGGGGCCGGTGGAGGAGAGGGTGGTTTCTGCTCTTTGGCCCCGTGGCCGCCGCCGTCGGCGGCGACGATGATGCGGGCGGTTTCACTGGCGTTTCATTGTCATCGGCGATCCGCCCCGGCCTTCGCCGAAGCTACGGCGGGCAGGTATCGCCGCTCCGGGGGCTTTGCTTGGTGCTTTCGCGGGCTGGTGGGGCGAGTGGTTGGGAGGAGTTGGGACAGATTGTCCCAACTACGACTTTCATTCTCGTCAAACCGGACGTGTAGATCATTCCACGAGGCTGGAGATTTCTCCGTCGGCGAGCCTCGTGCGCAGGGTGTCGCCAGGTTTGGCTGATGCAGCGGAACGCAGGATTTTGCCATCGGCTCCGAGAGTGATGGAAAAACCGCGTTGAAAGGCGGATTCCGGGCCGAGGGCGCGGATGAGGCTGCGGAGGCGGATGAGGCGTTCGTTGCGGCGGGCGAGGTTTTCCTTGCCGGCGCGATCGAGGCGAGCGCCGAGACTTGTTAGATTTTCCATTCGTCGTTCCAGCACGCGGGCTGGGTGTTGGGCTTTGTGGCCGGAGCGGGCTTCGTTGAGCCGCGCGGCGGCATCGTCCAAGGCCACGCGGACTGCTTGGGTGAGGCGGGCACGGGCGGAATCAACGCGCATCATCGGCTCGCGCAGCAATCTTTCTCCATCGCGCTGCAACACGCCGCGCCGGAGGGCATCGACTGACATGCGGGCACGGGTCAGCTGTTCGCGGGTTTGCCGATCCAGCCGTCGTTTCAATTGCGCCAGCCGTGCCAGCAACTCCGCACCATCCGCCACGGCAAGTTCCGCCGCAGCGCTGGGAGTGGGCGCGCGCAGGTCGGCGGCGAAATCGGCGATGGTGAAATCGATCTCATGCCCCACCGCGGAGATGATGGGAATCGGGCAGGCGGCGATGGCTCTGGCGACGACTTCCTCGTTGAAATTCCACAAATCCTCGATCGATCCGCCGCCACGGCCGACGATGAGCACATCGCAGCGCGGATAACCGAATGCCTCGGGGCGGCCCATTTTTTCAATGGCCTGGGCGATTTCCAATTCCGCGCCACGGCCTTGCACGCGGACGGGAAAAAGCACCGGCTGCACCCACGGGGCGCGGCGCGTGAGCACGTTGAGCATGTCCTGCAAGGCGGCTCCCGTGCCGGAAGTGATGAGGCCGATGGTTTTCGGGAAGGAAGGAATCGGCTTCTTGCGATCCGCATCAAACAAGCCCTCCGCATGCAGTTTGCGTTTGAGCGCCTCGAAGCGCGCCTGCAAGTCCCCTGCCCCGGCGCGTTCCGCCTTGAGCACGATGATCTGAAGCTGGCCGCGCGCTTCATAGACGCTGGCCTCCGCGAAGACGCGCACCTTCGCGCCGTCTTCCAAGGCATCCGAGCCCTCGCGTTTGCGTGCCCCGAACATGGCGCAGGAAATCTGTGCGCCCTCGTCCTTGAGCGAGAAATACCAATGCCCGCTGCCTTGTTTCCGCATATTCGAAACCTCGCCCTCCACCCAGGTCTCGCCAATCTGCGTTTCTAACAGATTTTTCATCCGTCGCAGCAGTTGCGTCACCGACAATGCCTTGTCGCCGGCGGGTTTGGGTCTCGAAAACAGGTCCACGCCGCAATCTGTCAGGCGTGGCGGGATTTTCGAGCGGGAAAATCAGAACAAGTCGGTCACCCGCAGCGGCGGATCATCCAGCACATCGCCCAAGCCCAGCCCGAGCAATTTCTGATAGAGTGCGCTCGATGGCGTGAGCAGCGTGACTTCCATGTCCGAATGGGAAATCACCATCCCGCCCGCAGTGGGCACCAGCAGGAAAAAGGCCGTCTCGTCATTCACCTCCGCCTCCACCAAAGCCCCGGCGTCGATGCGATCGTCCATCTCGAAATCCGGCAGCACCAACGCATCGAAGATCCGCACGGCTTCCGCGAGTTCGTCCACTTGTTTTGCCTGGCCCACGGCGAGGTAGGACGCTTCCAGACTGCGCGTGTCGTATTTCCCCTCCGCCTTGCTGCCGGGATCGGTGGCGGCCGCATGCGCCTCCATGGCCGCGCGGGACAAGCGTTCGAGGCGGGAACGAAGTTCGGTGCGGATTTG
>JBBARN010000034.1:0-50758 GCA_040399845.1 Luteolibacter sp.
CTCGTTGCTGAAGAAGATCCGACCCTTGCCGCGTTTTGCGATATCGACAAGCAGTGCTGAGTCCACGTCTTTGTCCGTTCCAAGCCCGATCACCGAGATGGTACAGCCATTGTCCGTCATATCCTGGATGAGTTTTTTGTAATCACCCGGTTCCTCGGAATCCTGGGCATCGGAAAACAGGATCATGTGCCGCGTCCCGGCAGTGGACTTCTTCAAGGCATACCATCCCGCGAGCAGTCCCTCATAGACATAGATGCCACCACCTCCCGACTCGATTTTCCGGACTTTGGCAGTGAGGTCATTCCTTTTGTCCCGCACTTCTGTGAGAGGAACGATGGTCGTGGAAACGCTGTCCACCGCGAATACCGCAACCTGGTCCATTGGACCTAACAGATTGATCGCATCGGCGGCACCGCTGTTGGCAAGATCCATTTTTGATTTGCCGCCAGCCACCTGCACGGTCATCGAGCCGGATCGATCCAATACCATTGCCATGGCAACGGCCAGTTTTCGATGCTCGGACTTCAGTTCCATCGACACGGGAAGCAGCGGGTCGATCGGCGACTCGAAATAGCCACCGGAGCCGAATGACCGGGCACCACCCGCCATCATCAGTCCGCCTCCCTGCTCCTTGACGAAGAAATCAAGCGATTTGAGGAAATCAGTGGGAACCTCGTTCGCAGGAATATTGTTGAGAATCACCGCCTTGGCCCCGCTGAGAAGTCCCGAGTTGAGTTTTTCAGGATCCGAAATGATATCAACCGTGAAGTGAAGGGATTCGAGCGCCTTGGCTAGAGGATCGTTTTGATAACGAGTAGCCAGTATCAGCCTGGGGCCTCCGCGAATCTCGATCCAGCGGGTGGATTTGTTGTTTCCCGGATGTGCATCGTGTTCCGGACGAATTTCCGCTTGGTATTCGTAAGAACCGGTTTTGGAAACACGGTCGGTAAACTCAACAGTAGCGACACTGTTTTTCAGGGTGATGGTGGATTCGCTGATTGTCTGTCCGCCACGCCGAATGATGAGGGGAAATGAGGCATCGCCAATGCCACGCACCGTGATGGACATCAGGAATGGTTCCCCGACCTGGACCCGTTCGGGAAACTCGAAACGGGTGAGTTGGGAGTCATTTTCCTTTTCATTTCGAATCAACCGGAAATCGAGAGGAATGCCCCGAGCCTGCAATTGGGACACTGCGTCCTGCATGGGCTCGGTCGCGAATCCATCCGTGAAAAGCAACACTCGTGATGGTCGCTTCTCGTCGGCCTCCGCGGCAATGGTGGATAGCGCCAATCCGGTGCGGGTGAGTTTCTTCGATCCGGTGAACGAAGATCCGTCGGCTCCCAGTGGGGCCACCTCGGCACCATAGTTGATGAAATGCAAAGTATCCCGGCGGCTGGGTTTTGAATCCTCCAATAGCCTCTGCCATTCCGGCAGGTTTCGATCAATGATGTCCTCGGTGGAATCGGACCGATCCAGCAGGACATAGAGATCCAAAGAGTTCTCCTGATGACGGATGCGAGGATCCACTAGAATCATCACCGCAAGCAAAAGAATGGCAGTTCGCAGAGGGGAGTGAAGTTTCAGGCGACGCCAGAACCATGCGGCAAGTGCAAGAGCCGGAACCAGCAGGAAATATTCGGGGGAAATGAAGATCATGCGGGAATCGATGGTTTGGATGCAAAACTCCACGAGATCAACAATGCGGCGATCAACATCAACACCCAAATCCGCCACAGCGGATCCGGACGGGTGTGGCGCTCGATGGATGCCTTGCTGAGCGCAGCACCCGTTTGAGCGGAAGCGCAATTTGAGAAATCAGACTCCCGGGAATCGCCAAAATGAACTGCTGCCTTCAGGAGTAATTGATCTCCTTGGGTGACCGTCATGAACCCCGGACGGGACTGTGCTTTGGGATTCGACCCGGATGGGTTCCCTCCCGTCATTGGAATCGGTGCTCCTGTTGGATCAACGGATTTGACAACAAGTGAAATTCCCGGTGCCTGAGCGATACTCAGTGCCTGACCGGTTTCGAGGTTCATGGACACGGGGGCGATCTTGGTTTCCCGGATGGATTCGGCAAACCGATGAAGCAGCAGAATGAAGGCTGGCTGTTTCTCGGCGTTGGACGAAATCGGATCGAAGTTAAACCATAACTGCCGTTTGTTTGCCGATTCCCTGAGAAAGATCAGCGGTCGTTTGTCCTGCCAAAGAAGAATTGTATCCGACTCCGAGGGGGTAAGGGACTTGCTTTCCCGTGCCAGTAACGACTGCCAATTCAGCCCCGTCATCAACGAGTGCTTCTCGGCAACGATTGCCCCCTTGAGCCATTCGCTTCCCCGGCTATCGGACTGCAAAAACAACACTGTGTTTCCCGGTTGTTCCGAGGTGGATGTCGGGCTGATGCAGGCAATCATCAAATCCGCCGCGCTCGGGTCACTTGTCATTTGTGCGGATTCGAGTGTATCCACCAGCTTGGAGCTAAGCTGCTTGTAAGCAGGGGAGACAGTATCAAGAATCGCCATGGGTTTGTTGATGGGGGCCACCAAGGGCATGACGTCATCCATGGAAAAGCGATCGCCGGACAAGGAGAGTCGAACGTGTTCGGAATTGTCCGGAAACGCTCCCTGAAGCGTCATCATCGCGTGAGGGGCTATCCGGATGGGGCGCGGTGTGCTGTGGCCTTCGTCGGTATGAACCGTCCAGCTTCGTTCGACTTCATTCGGGCTATAGTTGCGGACCAAGGCGCGCCAGATGAGACGTCCCTCTTCATTCGCGAAGCTGACACCGGTGAAACCTACATTTTCGATCACTTCGCCTACTGATATCTGCAATGCATCAAAGGGCAGGGGTCCTGTAGGGGTATCAGTGACGTGGATGACCGTTCCCGCTTGGGAGACAAGGGATCTTGCCAATCTCAAGGATTGGGTGGCGTCCACGGGGCCATCCTGTGGCTGCCATGTCATCAATGATTTCTTCAACTCTTCGATCGACGAACCCGCAAAAATACGCGGTCTTTCTGGCACTGCTTCCAAGGCGATGATTTCCACTTCGGACGCGCTGGCCTGCAATTTGGAGATCATCACCTCCAACCGATGGGCAGCCTCCATCTTGAATACCTCCATGGAGGCCGATGAGTCCATGACGATGGCGATCCTCTGAACGCTCCCTGCCCGCTGATAACGCGGTTCCGAAAGGAACCAGGCAAGGATCAAGATCGTCAACAACTGCATCCAGAGCGGGATGGATGGAATCAACCGTTCCAATCGCCTTCCGCTGATCGCCTCACGGCGTGTGTGCTCCAGAAGGAATAGCGTGGAGATGGGGAGTTCCTTTGCCTTGCGCTGAAGAAAGTGGATCGCAAGCACGACCGGAATGCCAAGAAGGGCAAGCAAACCAAGAGGATTTCCAAATACAGGCATGATCGATCCTAAATAGGTTCCAAGGCCCGGGCTGGCACGGCTTCACGGAAAAGTGCTGTAATCAAATCGAGCTCTGCAGGAATCCGGACAAGGGCTGCCTGATGACGACGGGTTGCATTTTTCCAAATCGAAATATGATTGGCATATGCATCGAGATAACGCCGCAGCGTGGCCGCTTCAATGCGGTACGGATGCCGCGAGCCGCCTTCGGCATCAATGAATTCATAGTTCCCGGACCACTCCGGTCGCGCCTCTGCTTCCATCCAGGGGGAAAAGATCAGAATGCTGCCATGGCGTTGACCGAGATGACGCAGGCACGGTTCCGGATCGCCTGGAAACAATAGGTCGGAAAGCAGGATACGGATGGAATTCGACCGGACGGGAACCTTGGATACATCGGGCAACGCGGACCCTTGTTTGCTTTCCATGCTGCGAACTAGGTTCGGCCAGCGATGGTTGCGGATGATATCCGGGTCGAGAGGAACTACCCTGTCTCCGCGAATTCCGTGAACCTGGATCGAGGCTCCGGTGCTGAAACAGGTTTCTGTTAGAAGATAGAAAAGTTCCGTGGTGCGGCGGGCCTTGATCTCATCAAAGAACATCGATTCTGAAACATCAAAGACCAGATCCACCAGCGGCCTGACTTCTTCACGGAACAACTTCATGGTGTAAGTGCCCGTCCTCGCATAGGCCTGCCAATTGATATGCCGGGGATCGTCGCCAGGCGCATAGGAGCGATGGTCTTGGAAGTCCAAGGAAGATCCTGTTCCGCTTCCTGCGAATTCTCCCGCCTGCCCTTGCCAGGATCGCTCCCGCAATGGGAGACGCAAGCGCCTCGCCGCAGCAATGGCTGAACGATGTGCTTCTAACAATGCTGCGGGTTCCATCATCAGGAATGGGAGGTGTTCTCTGCCGGAGAAATATTGTCAATCGAATCCACCGACTTCCTCAGACCTTGGATGGCACCCACGAGAAGCAGCAAGATCAGCACGAGGTCGACAGCGATGACCCCGATGAGCAGCGCCATGTCGTCCGTTCCGCTTTGGTTGTGCATTGCAAGGTAGCCCATGGGATGCCAGGCAAAGGCCCACAAGAATCCGTTACTGTCCATGGATTCGGCAAGCACGGTGAGAACCAATAACATGATCAATGAACTGGCAAGCAGCAGCAGGTAATGTGACAGGCGCTGGCCATCCCCCTTGAACAGGAAAATCTGCCACACGGAAGGAAACAGCATGCCACCGAACAAACCCAGGATCACGACCGACTCATCGGCATCCCAACTGTAAACATTCGGGTGAAAGTGAATGATCGTGAACACGCCCACGACTGCCGTCACGCCGAAGGCAAGTGCATACAGGACTCCGGAGGCCCAGGTGGGTAGGAGGAAGCATCCGATGATTTTTCCCAAGGGGCCGCGATTGCTGAAGGTTTGCCGGACAGTTAAAACAAGTGGTGAGGAATCAGTGAGGGCGATGATCAGGGCCGGGATGGCTATCACACTGATCAGTAGTGCAATCAAGCCATCATCGATATCCGAAAACTGCAGAATGGGCAAGGTGATCAACAGGAGCGCTGTGGCAACGACTCTCCGGGCCAACGCGTGATTCTCGGATGCCGGTGCAATCAACGAGGCCCCTAATGACAACAGGGACCATCCAAGATAGGTGAGTGCCAAGCCATAGATCAACACCGTCATTCGCCCCTCGGAAGTATTCAGGGTAATGGAATCCATCAGAAACGAAGTGGCGCGGGAACCCGAGAACAGCATGATGGCCACGGACCACATCAGAACGGGAAGGCTGAGAATGGGAAGAAGGGTCCGGACGATCACCGAGTGGCAGCCCGAAAGGCCCACGGTCACCGCGGTCAAGCTCATGGAGGTGAGAAAAATCAACAGCAAAAACACAATTTCACCGATCAGATTCATTCCGCCGAAAAAATACCGGAGGATGAGGTAAGGAATGATGGTCGAAAGCAACAGTGCGGATTGACTGACGATGGCCACCCATTTGCCAAAGACGATCCGCCACGCACTCAAGCGGGTGAGCACCATCATGTCGATCGTGTTGCCTTTGACTTCCGAGGAAAGCGCGTTCATTCCCCGCAAGGGTTGGATCACGAGAACTGCCAATGAGAAAAACAGGAAGATGATTCCTGAAATCGTGGAACCCACCTGATCCGAAGTGGATGATGCGCCTGCGGATAAAAGCATAACAGCTAGAAACACCTGCAAACCAAGAAACATCACGATGAATGTTTTGGCCCGCATGCCTTGACGCAGCTCCTTGACCAGCATGGGGGAAATGCGGTCCGGAAAATCGTTCAGCAGATTGACAAGTTGTGACATGGGAAACGGGGAATGCTCTTGGGGTTTAATCACAATCCGCCAGTCGATCCGATCTTGGATGAAGGCAGTGGTGGTGGGGCAATGGCTTCTTGACCGGACTCGATTCGGCCCAGGATGTCGATGAACGCATCTTCGAGATTCCGCTGCTCACGGTGGAATTCAACAATGCGGAGATTGTCCTTGATCATCCGGGACAACACATCGGCGGCCTTGGCCGGGTCCTGGGTATCAATGCGGATCCTTCCGCCGTGCTTGCGGCTTTCGAGAAACTCGACGTTGGATTGAAGGACGCACCAATCCGAGACTGCTTGCGGGTCGCCGTCCACTTGCACATCGTAGAGCACGCCGCCAACGCTGTCCGATCCTTGTTTGAGCGTTTCCGCGTCGCCGTGATGGACGATTCTGCCATTGTTGATGAACAGCAAGGAATCACACATCTCGCCCAGTTCCGAGAGGATGTGTGAGGAGATGAAAATGGTTTTCCCGTTTTGGGCGAGCACGCGGATCAGGTGCTTCAATTCCACGCGTGCTTTCGGATCGAGCCCGGCAGCGGGTTCATCCATCACCAACACTTGCGGGTCGTGGAGAAGCGCCCGGCCGAGGCCAAGCCTTTGGGTCATGCCTTTGGAGAGCTTGTTGGAAAAGCGCTCGGCAAGGGGAATCAGATCGGTGAATTCCATGACTTCCTGGATGCGCTGACGTCTCTCCTTTCCCTTGTATCCGAGCGCCCTTGCATAGAAATCGAGATACTCGAGCACTGTCATGTGTTCGTAGTTTCCGAAATGATCCGGCATCCAACCGATCAGGCGGCGGACTTGGGACGGGTGATGCACCACATTGATGCCGCAAACTTCAGCTGTCCCGAGGGTGGGATAGTCCAAGGTCGCGAGAATCCTCATGGTGGTGGTCTTGCCGGCGCCGTTCGCTCCCACGAAGCCGCAAACCGAGCCATGGGGAATCTCGAAAGTAACGCCATTCACGGCCTGAAGCTCGCCGAAGTAGCGGTAGAGGTTGCTGACTTTGAGTGCTGACATGAGTGGTTGAAAAGGGATGAACGATTGAAGTCGTTAGAGGACCAATGCCTATTTTTCGACGACCGGACCGGTGATGACCGTGCGGGTTTCCTGCCAGCGGATGCCTGGCAGGGTGTCGATGCCATTTGCAGCGCTACTGACCGCAATGAAATGCCGCTTGCGACGGCTGGCACGATTGAGGATTTCCTGGTTCCGCTTGGAGAATGCGTTTGCTTCGGTGGCGATGGCCGGTTGGGCCATGGTGGCATCCACAGGAGTCAGGGTGAAACTACGCCCGGTCTGGATGTTTTCGGCCCGATGCCATTGATTCGAATCATCGAGATAATACAAACACTCGATGGGAAATGAGAACGTGGATACCAGTTCATGTTCTTTTTCCGTTCGTTCGATCCGTCCGCGGGTTGGAAGCACAGCTGTCAGAATGTGGCCATGTTCGGAGCGGCTTTGCCACCAGTCTCCGGATGCCTCCAACTTGCCAGTTCGTGGTTGGAGATTGAAGGTTCCTGCAGTGTCATAGCGGTTGGTATATCTCGCCCAGCGGGATGTGGCAATCGGGGCCGGGAGAAACAGACAGGCGGGATCCACCGAAAACCGGGAGCCTGTTAGAATCCCGGTGCGGCTGATCTGCTCCTGGTGAAGAAATGCAGCGTTGAGTCCGGCATCGGGTCGCACTTCCATGAGCACGCGTCTCAGTCCGTGGCCGCCGAAACCGTCCTGGAAGATAATCAAACCGATGAGAACCAGGCTGGCCGCCAGCGATATGATGGGTGTGGTGATGAAAAGCCGGTGGCGCTGCCCGGATTTGGCAAGCAGGAACAGATTGACCGGACCGACAAGAATTCCGAAGATGATCAGCACGAAGATAAAGATGCCATAGTTGAAGGCCTTGACCCCGAAGTGATTTTGCAGCGGCCAGGAGGAAGAAAAGTCCGTTTGGATTGAGGCTGATCTTGGCCGGTTGGGATGATCGCTTTCGGTAGCCTTGATCAAGGCAGCGGGATCAATCAGATTCGCAGACTTCATGGACTCGATGGAGATGCTCCCCATCGAAGGGGCCTCGGGGAGTCCGAGGCTTGGGATGCTCGCGTTGGATTGGGTATAGATGATCAATTGCCCGCCGAGGCAAACCCACGACATTATGGCATTTCTTGCGCCTGCCGGGACGCTCGACCAGTCATCATCGCTCAGGACAACGCTGTCATATCCGGAGAATGCCAGCCAGCTGGATGGCAATTGTTTGGGATCGAATTTTCCGGCGAATGCATGATTCCCATAAGCGCTCCGCGAGCTCCCGCTTTTGACGGAAGCGGCATCAAGTAGCGAAGCATTCGGAGTAAACAGGCTTTCACTCATCAGCACCGCCGGAATGCCCGATGCCGTGGTGGTCCGCACCGTGCCCGAGGCAGTGCCAAGGGATCCCGTTAGATGAACATTGACACTTGGCTGGTCGCCATAGGAGTGGGGGTCAGAGACGAGCGGAACCATCAGGTCCTCACTGATGGTTTTGCCGGCAGGAGCGCTCAGTTCAAAGCTTGAATTGGTTTGGAGTTTTCGATCGTAACGCATCGAACTTTCGAAACGAAGTTGAATCGAACGGCCTGCATCCAGATTGTTGGCAATCTTGACCCTTACCGGTAGATAACCACCGCGGGAGGGTTGGGTGAAGAGAGCGGTGACTTCCACATGTGTATCGGTTTTCGTATCATAAACCTCTCTCAGGATCGATTCCTGGGCGGTCGCAATCGAAATCAGAAACCATAGAATGTTGAGATATCTCATGGTGACAATGGTGGTTCCGGCTTTCAGGAGGGGGTGGTGAACACCTTGGGTGTCGGCGAGGATTGGAACGGGATCTCCGCCAATAAATCGCGGATGATGTCAGCCGGGCTGCGTCCATCCACCCGTGCATGGTAATCAAGCACGATCCGATGTCGCAAGACTGCGGAGGCAATGGATTTGACGTCCTCGAAGCTGGCGTTGGTCCGTCCGTGGATCAATGCTTTGGCCTTTGCCCCGGAGGCCAGCGCGAGAGCCGCCCGCGGGCTGGCACCGTAGCGGATGCCTTTGGCTGCGGCGGATTGTCCCGGGTGGGTGGCATCCACCAGCCGGGCGATGTAATGAGCGACCACTTCCGGCAGATAGATGCGGCGGGTGAGTTCCTGGATGGAGTTAAATGTTTCTGCGTTCATCACCGACTCCACCGCAGGTTCCGTCGCGAGTTCACGGTTCATGACAATCCGCTGCAGCGTCCCCACATCATTGCGGGTGACTTCGAGCTTGAACAGAAAGCGGTCGAGTTGTGCTTCGGGAAGTGGATAGGTTCCTTCGAGTTCGATCGGGTTCTGCGTTGCGAGCACAAAAAATGGATTGGGCAGATCGTGGGTTGTTCCGAGGACGGTCACCCGACGTTCCTGCATCGCTTCGAGCAAGGCGGATTGCGTTTTGGGAGAGGCGCGGTTGATTTCGTCGGCAAGCACAATGTTGGTGAAAAGCGGGCCAGGTTGGAAAACAAACTCCCTGCGTCCATCGACTTCCTGGAGGACCGGGTTTCCGGTGATGTCGCCGGGCAGGAGATCGGGTGTGAACTGGACCCGCTTGGTTCCGAGTTGGATGAGTTTTGAGAGACCCTTGACCAGTTCGGTCTTGCCGAGGCCGGGCAGTCCCTCTAACAGAATATGGCCTCGGGCGAGCACCCCGGTAATGACCAGATCGATCAGCTCTTGTTGGCCGAAAAGAACTTGATTGAGCCCGCTGACAAGCATGTGGATGTGTTTGGCGGCATTTTCGACTTCCGTTTCGTTGGCATGATCCATGGCTTGACTGATCCGAGGTGTATCAGGTCCAGCGACGATGGGAATGAAGAAGACGTGAAATTTTTCACTATTCAGGTATTTAAGAAATCTTAAGCGATTCCCCGAGTGTTGATGACTGCCAAGAGTTGAGCGACCGAGCCAACGCCCTGCCTCCTGTAATCCATGCCGCCATTGATGAGAGGGTGGGCTGTGCCATCCGCAGCCATCTTTCTACCGCCCGCAAGCACGGCCTCAACGTGTTGGACTTCATCAAAACCGCATTCGTAGGTGCCCGAATGGATTCCGCAGATGAGTAGTCACCATCGAGGTGATTGTCACCTCGCATCCACCCGCAGCCTCACTGGGCCGATGAGGCCGGATTCCATGGCGGGCCAGGTAGCGGCGTCGAAGGGTTGGTATTCGATGTTCACGAAGTTGATTTCATGAAATTGCTTCCAGGAGACCTTGCGGCGGTCGAGATCGGCGATGCGATTGGCGGCGAGGTTGGTGACTTCGAGGACCAGTTGATTGGTTCCGGGTCGGATGGAATCGGTGAGATCGATGCGATGTGGCGAGCACCACGAGATGCCGGCGAGCTTGCCATTGAGGATGACCCTTGCGGTTTGGCAGACTTTGCCGAGTTCGATGTGGATGCGTTCGGATTTCGAGACTTCGCCCTGATATTCAAAACTCGTACTATAACTTCCGGTGCCGGAGAAGTTGATTGTTTCCGGAATCGCCGGGTTGGTCCACGATGCAAGCGATGACAATTCGATGGACTTCGGCAGCACGGGGCCGCCATCGCGGAATTCTAGTTTCCATGGTCCTGTGAGATCGATCATTTTGACGGGTTCCGCGAGCGGTTTCCATGGACTGCCTTCGAGAGTTTTCTGGGTGTAGGTCCGGACGACAATCGACTGCAAGGGATCGAGGCGGAGCGGGATTCCCTCCGATGGAGCCGTGCCGGTTTTATGTGCATCCCAGGGATCCATCACCAAGGCGCTTTGGAATGGAACTCCCAGCCTGACCACTCCATCGAAGGTTTTGCCACTGCGATTGACAATGAAATAGGCATGACCATCCGGGAGGTTTCTGCGGACGAAGCGCAAGCCTGCCTGCGTCATTGGTTCGCGGATGACCTTTTCCCGCAGCAAGGTGCCCATCAGGTTGCCGGCGTCGGGTTTAAAATCGGATGCGTTATCCTTTTTCAGTGTCTCAAGGGCGGCACGACGTTTTGCCAGATCATCGAAACCTGGAACATCGGTGGGCATGCGGTTGCGGACGATGATCTTCGCCCCCTGAGCGGCGAGTTGTGCCATTTTCTCCAGTGTCTCCACAGGCATGTGTTTCACTTCCGGCAACACCAAGGCGGCGAAGGAGTTTCCACCGAGGATCACCCTTCCATCCCGCACCGAGGCACGGAGCAGGAGATCGTCCGAGGTGAAATCGAAAGTAACGCCTTCCTTCCAAAGCGTCATCGCAGTGTCATAGAAATTCGAAGTGTGCAGCCACTTGTCTTGATTGTGCACGGTGAACAAAGGCAGCTTGGCCTGGCCATCGTGGAGAATGTCGTGATAGGGAAAGTAAATCAGCACCTCGGACGACGGCTTGCCGGATTGTAGGATGGATTGGCAGCGCTGGATGTAGCCGTTGAATGCCGGAAGATCCCGCCACAAGCCGCCATTCGGTCCCATGTGGGTGGAGGCATAAAACAACCAACCTGGCCACTTCGCATCTTCGGGCGAATAGGGGATGCCATGGAAAGAGATGTGATTCACTCCGCCAAGGAATACAAAATCCGCCGCTTCCTTGAGGGCGTCCGGTGTGACTTGGAAATGCTCGCCCAGCCAGGTGAAGGTCTCGGCACTGACGAGCGTGTTGCCAGTGGCATGGGCGGCGGAAGTGGCGAGGCGGAGCATCGGGATCTGCTCTTCGCCGACATGGCGGAAGATCTCCGTTTCCGGAATCTCCGAAACCGCATAGTGATCTAACAGATTCCCCGGTGAGCCGTGTGCCTGGTTGCGCGTGACGCCGCCCTGGCGTGCGGTCCAGTCATGCCATGCCTTGAGATAGGTGCGATGCATTTCGCCAAGCGTCTGGCGATAGTCGGCACGCACGCGCGTCACCGATTCAGGATCGCCCGCTCCTTGGAAAGCGGGGAGTTGATCCAGCAAATCATAGCCTCGCGCCTTGTGGAACGAGTCGAGGAAATCCGCGCTCCAATCCGCGCCGTAATACTCGAATGAGTCATGGAACTGCGCCCGCGGTTTGGGCGCCTTGTAGCCGGCGAAGGCTTTGTCGAATGATTCCAGATAGGCATTCATGACCTTCGGGGAAAACGGATCGAGAACCTCGCCTTCGCCGCCGGGGGCGGAGCGCTTGACCTTTTGAATCCGCTGTTTGACGGCCAGACCGCGGATGGTCCAGTTTCCTTCCGGAGCGCTCCATGTGAGACGGCCATCCTTGAGTTGGGCCATCAAATCCACTGCTGCGCCACTTTCGGGAAATGCCTTGAGAGCGGTGATTTTGGCTCCTTTGGGTTGGATGGTGATTTCCTTTCCCGCACTTGCCTTCACTTCGATGGATTCCAATCCGCACGATGACATTTCCGGAGTCACCATCGGGCCGCCGAAGGGCCAGCCTGTGCCGGTGGTCATATCGACATTCATGCCGAGTCGTTGGGCTTCCTTGCTCGTGTGGGCCAGCAGTTCCATCCAGCGGGGAGAGAGGAAATCGACGAAGCGATCCTCCGCGCCCTTCGCCCCGTAAATCGGACAAATCTCCACGCCGCCGATTCCCGCTTTCGCAAAGGCTTCCAACTCGCGGGTCAGGTTTTTTTCATCCACAGCGGATCCGAGCCACCACCAGCGGGTCCATGGTTTCTGGGTGGCAGTCACGGCTGGCCAAGCATCGGCTGCAGCGGGTGCTGAATCCAGGGAAAGCGCGCATGCCGCAAAAAGGCAGGCACCGTGAAAAAGGGCAGGGGAAGTGTGGCGAGTGAACATGTTGGCTGGCCCAAGATACGGGGATCTTTCGGCTTTTTCATAGCTCCGAATGGGGTATGCAGCATTCGCCGATGGGGCATTGACGGCCCGTGGAGGAGTTCTCAAACTGCGGCTTGGAACCCATGATTGCGCGAATTTTCAAATTCCTACTGCCAGCTCTGATCGTATTTCCCGCCGTCATCCGGGCTGAGGAGCCCATCGAGTGGTCGCGGCGGATGGCCGAGTCCGAAATGGCGCGCCGCGACAAGACGCACTTTCACGGAACTGCTGGTGCCAAGTGGGAGTATACGAGTGGCTTGTTTGCGTGGTCGCTGATGGAGCTTTCGAACGAGTTGAAGAATGAGAAAATGCGGCAATATGCCACCGAACTCGTGACTTCGTTCATCGCCGAGGATGGAAGCATTGCCACCTACAAGGAGTCCGATTTCAACATCGACATGATTCTTCCTGGCCGGGTGGTGATTGCTGCTTTCGGGAAAACCGGCGACGCCCGCTTGAAGAAGGCGGCTGAGCATCTTCGCGAGCAACTGCGGAAACAACCGCGCACCAGCGACGGTGGTTTCTGGCACAAGCAGCGATACCCGTGGCAGATGTGGTTGGACGGGCTTTACATGGGATCGCCCTTTCTTGCGAGTTATGCCAAAACTTTTGGCGAGCCTCCCGCGTTTGACGAGGTGGTGAAACAAATTCGCCTGATGGATCAGCACGCGTATGATCCCAAATCGGGCTTGTATTTCCATGCATGGGACGAAAAGCGCGCCCAACCCTGGGCAAACCCGCAGACCGGGCTTTCGCCTTGTTTCTGGGGGCGTTCGATCGGTTGGTATGCCATGGCGATCGTCGATTGCCTGGAAAATCTTCCCGCGGATCATCCTGGGGTGCCGGAGGTGAAATCTATCCTCACCCGCCTGCTTGATGGGGCGATCCGCCATCAGGACCCCGAAACCGGACTGTGGTGGCAGGTGGTGGATCAAGCCAAGCGGGAAGGAAACTATCTGGAAGCATCCGCATCCGCGATGTTCGTTTACACCATTGCCAAGGCCATCAACGACGGTCATGTGGAGCGCGCGAAGTTTTTTCAGGCGGCAAGCAAAGGATACGAGGCCTTGGTGAAAATGCGCACCCGCACCGACGAAGCGGGTCGCCTGCATCTCACCCATGTTTGCGAAGTCGCGGGCTTGGGGTTCACTTCTTCGAAAGGACGTCCGCGCGATGGAAGTTTTGAGTATTACATCAGCGAGCCGATCGTTGAGAATGATTTGAAGGGCGTGGGCCCCTTCATTCTTGCCGGGCTTGAGATGCAGCGCCTGCTTGCCACGAAATCCGAATAATTCCCAAGTCATCATGAAACGAAACGCATTCACCATGAAGCTCCTGCCCGGCAACGAGGCGGAATATCAAAAGCGGCACGACGAAATCTGGCCCGAGCTATCACAAGCTCTAACTGAGGCGGGAGTCTCGGATTATTCCATCTTCCTCGATGAAGAATCGCTCACCCTGTTTGCAGTGCAAAAACTCGCCGACAACCATACGGCGGACAGCTTGCCCGATCTCCCCATCGTCCGCAAGTGGTGGGAATCGATGGCTCCGCTGATGGAGATAAATCCGGATCATTCGCCTGTCTGCAAGCCCTTGCGCGAGGTTTTTCACCACGCTTGATGCCGCGATGAAGCCGATCTCGATTCTGTTAGGTTTGTTCTTCTCCGCCATCTCGGGTGCGGCGGAGAAGATGAATGTTTTGCTGATCATCTCCGATGACATGCGGACGGAGCTCGGTTGTTATGCGAGTTCGCTGGCGAAGACTCCCAACCTCGACAAGCTCGCGCAGAGTGGAGTGAAATTCGAGCGCGCTTACTGCCAGTTTCCCCTCTGCAATCCGTCCCGTGCTTCGATGTTGACCGGGCTCAAACCCGGGACCACCGGCGTGCTGGGGAATCGCGATTGGTTTGGAGAAAAGAAACCGGAAATCGTCAGCCTGCCGAAGTATTTCAAAAGCCAAGGTTATACCACCGTCGGCGCGGGAAAAATTTTCCATGGCGGCATTGATGACACCGACGCGTGGAGTATCGGCGGGAAAGAACGCTTCCTTGCAGGCATGCCGAAGAATGCCACGGGGCGGTCGGTGAAAAAGAATGCACCCAAAGATGGAACTCCTCCGCTCACCAAGGATCAACGATCGGACCGGCGGATCGTTTTGAAAGGCAACGGCGAGGAACACGGAGACTATCGGACGGCGGATCGGGTGATTGAACAACTGCGCGACCTCAAGGATCAGCCGTTTTTCATCGGTTGTGGATTCCTAAAGCCCCACACGCCGCTGGAAGCGCCGCAGAAGTTTTATGATATGTGGGATGCGGCGAAAATTCCACTTCCCATCGATTTCGCTCCGCGGCCCACGGTGCCGGAGGGATTTCCGAAAGGATCCATTCGGGCCCGCAATGCCGACCTTTTCATCAACCGCGATGCCTCGCCGGAAGAGGCGCGCGAAACGATTCGTGCCTATCTCGCATCAGCCTCATTCATGGATTGGAACGTGGGGCGGGTGATGGATGAACTGGAGCGCCTTGGTTTGCGGAAGAATACGATCGTTGTGTTCTGGGGCGATCATGGATATCAGCTCGGCGAAAAAGGCAAGTGGTCCAAGGCGGGTTCGCTGTGGGAGCAAGGTGCGCGCACGCCATTCATCATTTGCGATCCACGGGAGGACACAGCAGGGAAAAGCTGTCCGCGGATTGTGGAAATGATTGATCTGTTTCCCACGCTCACCGAATTGTGCGGACTGGAAACACCAACGCATCTTGAAGGCAAGAGCCTTGCTCCCTTGTTGAAAAATCCCGACGCCCCATGGGATCGGCCTGCCTACACGGTGTGGAGTGAGGACGGGAAACATTATACCGGCGTCTCTGTGAGAACCGAGCGCTGGCATTTCGCCGAATTCTTCGGCAAAGGGCAGGGGAAAATGCTCTTGGATCCTCGAACAGATCCGCATGAGATCCGCAACCTCGCCGCAGACCCGCAACATGCGGAAACGGTGGCTTCCTTGTCCAAGCTGACGAGGACTTATGCTGAGGGACGGATTCCGCCGGATAAGTGACAGTTGCCACGGGCCTCCCGGCCATGCAGACTTCGGGCGTGTCAGGCTACGAGGAACAGAAACGCGTGATGAATTTCTCGTTGGCAGCAGCCATTGTGCTGTTGGGGGCGAAAGTCACAGCCGCAGTTTTCACCGGATCATCGGCGATCTACTCGGATGCGGCTGAGTCCGTGGTGCATTTCCTCGCCGTGTGTTTCGCCGCATGGGCGTTGCGCCTAGCCCACAAACCGGCGGATGAAACGCACCACTTCGGCCACGACAAGGTGGCCTTCCTCTCCGCAGGCTTTGAAGGGGCGATGATCTCCGCGGCGGCGATGCTGATTTTCTACGAAGCCATCCGCCAAATGATCTTCGGGGTGGAAATCCAGAATCTTGGATTCGGCATGGCCATCACCGGAGCGGCTGCCGCCATCAATCTGGTGCTGGGTTTGTCCCTCCTCTCGGTGGGGAAACGCAGCAATTTGCCCTTGCTCCGCGCCAACGGCCTGCATGTTCTCACAGACGTGTGGTCTAGCATGGCGGTGCTGGTGGCACTCGTGCTCTACCAACAAACCGGCTGGGTATGGTGGGACCCCATCGCGGCGATGCTTGCCGCTCTCAACATTCAGCGCGTCGGCTACAAGCTCATCCGCGAAAGCCTCGGTGGCTTGCTCGACGAGGCGGATCCAGCCATGGAAAAGAAGATCCGCGATCTCTTGGATGTGGAAGTCGCCAAACAGGGATTGTCCTACCATAACTTCCGCCATCGTCACTCCGGGCGGACGCACTGGGTGGAGTTTCATCTGGTCTTCGATGATCACCTCACGGTCGGTGAAGCCCACGATGCAGCCACTGCCATCGAGTCCTCGGTCGCCGCGATGCTGCATCCGGACGGCCGCGTGATTTCCCATCTGGAACCAAAGTCTGCCGAGCACGACGTGGAGCGCTGGGAAGGAAGGTGAGGGGTCTGATGCCCGGAAAACAAAAACACCGTCATCGGGTGAGCCCTGATGACGGTGAAGTGGTTGGAAAAGAAATGAAGCGCTGAAAATCAGCCGCCGATCTCCGTGCGGCCGGAAAGCGACGCGCCCTCTTCCATCGAGAAGACCTTGGACTTGATGTCGCCATTGATGCGGGACTTGTCCTTCAGCTCGCAACGCTCGGAGGTGATCTTGCCCTCGACCTTGCCATAGACTTTCACCTCGCCGGCGGTGACGTCGCCTTTGATGGTGGCGTTCTCGCCGATGGTCACCCGGCCCTTGTCGGAGGTGATTTCACCCTCGATCTTGCCGTCGATGATCATGTCGTTGGAAAAGCGGATGGAACCGATGATTTCGATTCCGCTGGAGAGCACGTTGGTCGGATTGGCCATGACGGGGAAGAATTGAGCAAAGGGGCGGGCACTTGGCAATGGCAAACATCGACATCAGAGAATGCCGTGGGATATCGACGGGGAAAATCTGAATTTTGCTCGACGTTTCCACAAAAATAGCTGGGTCCGTGAGGTGATGACGCCCTTCACTATCTGTTTTCCTCTCGATCCCGTCACCCAAACCTTTGAAATCAGGCACGCCACTGAGAAATTTTAGTTCGACCACCGCTCCCGAGACCACCGCAATCCATGACCAGAATGCGGACAATTCTCGTGACGGCCGTCACAAAAATTGTCGCGGGTCAGAACGGTTTGGCGAGGCCGAGGTAGGAGGCGGCGATGGCGGCTGCGATTGTGAGCGCCAGCACTGCGGGGGCAGGGAGGAGTTTGCGATTGGAGAGGGCCGGGGCTGCGCCGATGAATAGCCAGAGGACGAGTTTGGCCATCCACCAATATTGATCCATCGGGGGCTTTTTGAGCATGGCGAAACCAATGAGCAGGATGATAACGAGTGAGATTCCATGCAGCATGGCCGCAGCCTTTTTATTGGCAGCCCCCAACATTGTTGCCCCCAGAGATGCGAATAGGGAAAAGACGCCGGCCAAGTGGAGTGTTTTGAGGATCAGGAGATTCATGCGCGGAGTGTCGCCGCATCATGGGATGAATCAAGGAACTTCGCCTGCTTGCCTACAGCGGGTTTGATGCTATCGATGTGGGATGAAACGCCGTATTGCCTGGGTACTTGCCGCGAGTTCCGCTGCCTATTTGCTCATCATGGGGCCTATGCCGGATCCATTGCCGCTGATCGATGAGGCGACGGCGCTGATGATTTTCGTGAAGTCGATGGCTTACCTCGGTTACGATGTGCGGCGCTACATTCCATTCTTGAGCAAAGGGAGAAACAAGGGGGCAATGCCCAAAGGAGCCAAAGACGTGACCGTGGATGTTTGAGGCCGGGAGGGTTCGGGGCTTTTGAATCACTGGTCCTGGCACGCTGCCGCGAGCTTCTGTGGCTGCTGTCCGATCACTTGATTTCCATGCCGCTTTTGGGCCAGATCCAACGTTGGACCTTCCCATCCTTGATCAAGGCTTTGGCTTGGATGGTTTTGACGCCAAAGATGGTCTCCGCCTTGTAAGATACCATGCCGATTTTGTAGGCTTCGCCATCCACGGTTTCGTCGCTGGCGGGCTCCCAGCCGAGCACCTGATCGAAGGTGAACTCCTTGACCTGGGCATTGCGGATGCTTTCCTGCATCACTTTCACGACATCGACGGGGCCAGCAGCAGGTGTGGGAACAGGAGTTGGATCTGGAACAGAAGTAGGCACCGGGGCCGGATCTGGAATGGGTGCTGGCGCGGGATCCGGAGTGGGAGTGATCTCGGGTTCCGGCATGATGGCAACCGGCTCTTCGGATGCCGGCTCCGGCACTGGGGCTGGCTCCGGTTTGGTTTCAGGTTCCACTGCTGGGGGAGGAGCCACGGGGGGCGGGGGATTGGCGGCCAGTTGCTGAAGAAGGTCGGTTTTGGAAATGGGAATGGCGATCGTGTAGGCTGTATCGCCGGGACGGATCACGGCATCTTTGCCTTGGATCCGAACGAGCTTGGCCGGTGCCCCGGCAGTGATGGTCATCGTAAGGCCGGAGGCGGCATCGGCGAATTGGATTGCTTCGTTGAGAATCACCTTTTTCGGCAACTGTTCCGGGGCGAGGGTGCTGGGGTCGATCCCGGAAACCAGGATCTCCGCCGCTGGCTCAGGGGGCATGGAGGGAGCGGTTGTTTTTCCGTCAGGAGAGATCCCTGTGAGTTGGAGACGCAGACTGGGTTCAGTAAAATAACCTAGGACGCCTGCTGCTGCCATCCCGAAAAGCATCAAAAACAGTTTCATATGAGGTTCAATACGTAGCTGCGAGCAGGTTCTTTGAAAAGAAATTTGACGGGAGGATCACTCACGGAGCGTCGAAGCTGTAAATCAACGAAGCATCTGGCGGGCGCGGGGTGTGCCCGGCACCCGCCAGATATTCCCGAAGGAGTGGATGGAGACGTCCGGACTGATGTCATAACCACCAGCCAATTCGAAACCATCGAGTTCCCCCCCTCAATGTCCTTTGGCCATGTGGTTGAGGAGGCGTTGATTGAACTCATCGGCCATGTTGTAGCCGAGACGCCTGAGTTGCTGGTCGAGCGCGGCGATGGTCACCATGCGGGCTGTGTCCCGTCCGGGAGCGACGGGGATTTCCACGTGGGAGACGTGTTGGCCAAGGATCTCGTAGGTTTTCTGCTGCATGCCCAGGCGATCCACCTCGTTGAGGTCGGCATGGGGCTTGAGGGTGACGACGAGGTCGAGTCGTTTGTCAGGGCGGATGGAAGCGAGGCCGTAGAGGTTGGCGACGTTGACGATGCCGATGCCACGGATTTCCATATAGCCACGGGAGAGGTCCGGGGAGCTCGCCACCAATTCGCCGCCGACGTATTTGATGCGCACCATGTCATCGGCCACCAGTGAGGCCCCGCGTTCGAGCAGGCCGATGGCGGTTTCGGATTTTCCGGAGCCGCTCTTGCCGATGATCAGCACCCCCACGCCGCGCATGTCCACCATGCAGGCGTGCAGGGTCACGCTGGGGGCGAAATCGTTTTCCAGCCGGATGGTGGCGGCATTCAGGAAATTCATAGTCACCTGGGAGGTGCCAAAGACCGGAGTGGCATGTTCGTTGGCCAACTTGATGAGTGGTTCCTCGAGAGTCGATCCGCGGGCGACGACGATGCAGGGGATCTCTCGATCACACATCCGGCGGAAACGATCAAGGCGCATGGCCTCCGGGAGTTTCTTAAGGTAGGAAAGCTCCGAATTGCCAAGAACCTGCACACGTTTCCAAGCGAAGTATGAGAAAAAGCCGGCCAGGGCCAAGCCTGGGCGGTTCATGGCGGGCTCGCTGATCGGGCGGTCGAAGCCGACCTCCTCCCCCTGCAGGCTCAAGCCGAGAGCCTCGGCGTGGGTTTCAAAGAATTTCCCGTTGGAAATCGATGCGACGGTCTTGACGCGGGGTGGCATGGCGCGGATCCAAGCAGATTTTTCGGGCCGGGGCACGCGAAATTCCGGACTGTTCCCTGCTACTCATAGTTGCAGCGATTCCGAGGGCGGCCGTTGGGTCGGCACTATGGATTTTTGTGCAGATCATTTCATTTTTCCGCAAGGCAAACAAGATGCCGCACGAGGCGGGCATGCAACCGTGCAGCCAACCCTTCGCCCGATGCTGGCGCCCCTTGATCGGGCTCCACGAAAACGGTCTGGCAGATGAAAGTTGGAATCACGTCCTACAATTCCCGAACCGCAGCGGGGAAATGCTATCGGCCTGACAAGATGGTGGCTGGATGGAGTCAGTTTTCGTTCAAAGCCAGGTAGGCGAGGGCAGTGGAGTAGAGGCTGCCGCCGATGTTCTTGCGATGATCCGCGGGAGGCCAGCTTCCGGCATCGGCCCCACTGGTGATTTGTTGTCCCAGCAGTTCCTCGCGGATGGATGCAAGTTTGCCGCGGGATTCGAGTGAGTCTTCGCGATTCAATTGGATCGCGTTGAAATACGTGGCGCACAAGTCCGTGAGTGCCGTTTCGGAGTTGGTGTCGCCTCCTTTGCGTGCCAGCGGAGTTTCCATGGTGAGGGGGGCTGGCGCGAGATTCGCGGTTTGCCAGCCCCGGCCCCGCTCCAGTGCGGGCTGGGCATCGTTCCAGCCGAGGGAAACAGCAAGTTCCAAGGTTTTCACATGCCACGCGGTGATGACATCGTTGCCATACGGACTCCGGAAATGCCCCCAACCGCCATCGCGAATCTGACTTTGCAGGATGATTTTCAAGGCGGGGTCGATCGAAGATCTGAGCGCTGCGGATCCGGTCTTCTGATAGGCGGTGAGCAAGGTGAGCGTGGCGAGGCAGTGGTTGAAAGGAAGTGCCACGCCGTTTTCTCCGAACAGGCCTTCCGTGGATTGGCGGCCCTGAAGCCACTGCAGTGCTTTCCCGGCAGCGGGATCCGGACCGGTCCCGGACGTGAGAATGGCGAGGGTGGGCAGCGCGGTGAGTGCGACCTGGAACTCAGGCCGGGCTCCCCACTTGGTGCCATCCCATGAACCATCCGCTTCCTGATTCTCCCGGAACCAATCCAAGGTCTTGAGCCGGTTGCTCATCACTGGATCCGGATGGGAGACTGGAATTTTGGGGATCTGTGCCACGGCAGGCGACCGCGGTTGTTTCCAAACCACAAGGGCGATGACCACGACAGCAGCGGCGGCGGCTGTTGGAAGCAGCCAGCGGGCGTGCCATGCCGGAGCAACCGGGGCATGGATCTTGGCAAGGATCGGGCTAGTGAGGTCTTGCGACAACTCGGGAACGGGCAGGCTGCGGAGCTGCCGGATCAACTGACGGCTGGATTCGACTTCAGCTCGGCAGCAATCACATTCCGTGAGGTGCTGGGCATAGGCGCTGGCCTCGCCTCCGGATAGCTCGCCGTTGGCGAAATCGATGGCCAAGGCTTGTTTGGAACATTCATTTTTCATGCAGGATTTCTTTCAGTGCGTGGAGTGCCAGATTGATCCGTGATTTGACGGTGCCCAGGGGAATGCCGAGTGCATCGGCCACTTCCTGATAGCGCAGTCCCTGATAGATGTTGAGAACGATGACTTCGCGAAGCTTGGGAGAAAGTTTGTCCAGCGCCGCTTCGATGTCGCGGGATTCCTGAGGCTGGGCGACGTGCTCTCCGGGTTCATGCTGGTGATCGCGGAGGCTGCTGACAATCCGCTCCGCCCGCATCGACTTCCTGCCATGGTCGGCCCAGACGTTGCGGGCAAGGTGGTAGAGAAACGCAGTGAACCTTGCGGAAGACTGATACTTCTCCCGGTAGCGATACAGCCTGACAAATGTTTCCTGAACAAGATCCTCACCATCAGAATAAGCGCCCATTCTCACGAAAAAGTTCATCAAACTTTTCTGATGCCGCCCAACGAGCATGGCAAACGACGTTTCGGACCCCGCGGCGGTCTGGTGCATGAGTTCGGCGTCCGGATCGATTTCCGCCACGTCGCCAGCGCCGGGCGCGTGCGGTTCATCGGATTCCGGAGAGGTGGCGGCGGACATGAAGGTGCCGGAATTAGAGGCGGGATCCTCGGAAATTGAACATGTAAATTTTCCCTGATCCGGGTGATGTTTTTTTCCGATATTTCCACTGAACCATTTCCCCATGCCCAGCGCTCTTAACGGCAGCCAGTGGGATTTTATTTGGACTTTTTCTCGGCAAGGCGTCGGCCAGCGGAGCCTCTCGGACTTTGTTTTCGAGGGGGCAGGGGATTCACGCTCATTGAGCTGCTGTTGGTCATCGTGATCGTGGCCGCCCTCGCATCGATGGTCGTCACCATGGTGGAGCGTTCGCGGGAGGACGCTGAAGCGACCGTGGCCCGGGCGTCGATGAAAACCATTTCGGAAGCCATCCTCGGATCCTCCGCAGGCGTGGGCTACCTCGGTGACATGAAATACGTTCCCGGATTCCGCAGCGTGGATCTGAGAATGCAAGATCTTTTTTCTGCATCGAACTACCCCGCTCATGCCACCTATGATCCGGTCGCAGCTCGTGGGTGGAGAGGTCCCTATCTTCTTCCTGGAAACGGTGCCGCGAATACCGAGCCCGCCCGTCGGGGGCTTTTCCCGGAGGCTGGCGACCGGCGTTTTTCGGGCGATGCAACCTATTTGGAGCGCGGTTTTTTCGCCAGCGCCTCGGCGAGCTCATACGGAATGCCGGGTGACTTGAGCCTCGGGGATCCTTGGGGAAATCCGATCGTCATCCAAATTCCGCCAGCTGCGGCGTTTTCCGGATCGCTCAGTGATGCGAAGCGATTCCGCTATGCACGCCTCGTATCTGCGGGGCCGGATGGAGAACTTACCACCCCAGCCGACCGCTTGGCGGGATTCCATGTGGATGGAACGGCTTCGGCCCGTGGCGATGATCTGGTGCTTTTTCTGAACCGTGCAGATGTCTATGAAGTCGAGGAACCGTGAAAAATCGGGCTTCACGCTCCTCGAATTGGTCGTCGTTCTCGCCATCCTGGCAGTGGTGACGACCCTTGCGCTGCGTTCGCTCGATCAGGTTCAGGACGGATCCCGCGATGAGGCCAACCGCACCGGTTTCCAGTCTTTGCGCGATGCGGTTCTCGGTTCGCCCGAAGACCGTTCAGCGGACGGCTCGCCGACCATCAGCGGATTCGTGGCGGATATGGGGCGATTGCCGAAAGCGGTGGAAATTGGCGGGAATCTCACGTTGGCCGAACTGTGGACGAGTCCGGGAAATTCCTACGACATCCGCCCGGCCGTGGCTGCGAACGGAGTGCCACTCGCCTATGAGGACCCTCAGGTTTTTGTCGCCGGTGGTTGGCGCGGGCCGTATCTGCGCCTGCCGCTCGGTGCTGAAACCTGGCTGGATGGTTGGGGAAATCCGATGGTTTCCCCCATTGCTTCCGGCGCTGCGGAGTATGCCCGGCTGAGGGATTTGGATGACGCGCCCCTCACCACCGCCGGGCAGGAAGTGCGCATCGTCCGCCACCTCGGGGCAAACGGCCGGCTCGATGCAGCAGACTCCGGCTATGATCGCGATGGTGTCCTCGTTTTTGACGACGCTTCATTCAAGTCCGCTCTCACCGTTCAGATCGAGGTTCTGGATGATGAAACGCCCGCAGTGGTGGATCCCGGGGACTCGGTGACGGTTTGTGTGTTTGGTCCGAATCCGGCGGATCCCTCCAAGATTTCGGTGGTTCCGGTGGTCGGGACCTTCAATTCCAATCCAATGACAGCCCTGTTTCCGGGCATGACCATCGGCCCACGTGTGGTGAGGGCCTATTTCAATGATGCGAACGCGAGCGGCACCAGTTCGTTCCGGAGGAGTGCGGTGAAAAATGTCGTGCTGCGTCCCAGGGCGAATTTCGTGGAAATGAGGATCGACCGATGAAAGCCCCGCAACATTCCATCCTGGTGGTCGTCTGCCGCGGCGGCGTCCTGAGGGCTGATTTCCACGAGGGCGGATTCGAGTTGAAAAACGCAGCTCGCCAGAATGGAACTTCGGTGACGGAAGGATTTGCCGCCGCTCTGGCTCTCGGCGAACAATCACAGGGAGCCGTCTGGCTGCTGTCTGACGAATGGTTTTCCCAAATCATCCAGCTCAACCCGGCGCAGGTCGCAGGTTTGAGCCACGGTCAATTGACGCGGGCCTTGTCATTCGAAGCTGAGCCGTTTTCTGGCATTCCGATGACGGGTGCGGCGTTGGATTTCCGCAAGACCGGCGAAGGTGGCTTCGATGTGCTGGAGATTCCGGCGGAAACCCGCGACCGCTTGTTTGAAAAAGCGCTGGAACGGGGTTGCCAACTCAAAGGCATCGCGTTTTCGGAAGCCCCCCCGGAGGAGGTTGAGCCGCTTCGCCGCTGGCTGGCGGAATGGATGGAACGCCTGGAATCCGGTCAGGTTCCTTGCGTCGGGGCTCCGGTGACCCCGCCCTCGCCCAAGCGGTTCCAAGCGGCCTCGGTCTGGATGGCCATCGCAGCCGCAGTATTGGTCTGCGCCGCCAAATGGTGGCTGTCATCCGAACTTGCCGGATTGAGGCAAAAGAACGCGGAGTTTTCCAGCGCCGCGAACGATTTGGCGTCCGTGAACCGCAGCATCCAGGAAGTCACCCAGGAGATCGACACCCTCCGAACCGAACTGGAATCCGTGAACGCCGTCGCCACAAGGCGCCTCTCGATTCCAGCGCTGCTTCATGGAATTGCCGTCCAGCACAAGGACGAGGTGGTGATCCGGAAAATCGAAACCGATGGTGCCTCGTCATCGATCTTGCACGGCGTCTCGCTGACCTCGGATGCGGTGGATGAACTGGGAATCGTGCTCAAGGAATCCTTGCGCGGTGCGGGTTGGTCGGTGTTTCCGCGCAAGAAAAGCGGGCTGAAGAAACTGCCGAACGGCGGGCCATGGGAATTCTCGCTCACCGTCATTCACCAGGAAGCGGCCCATGCGGGAGTCAATCTCGGCACAACCAACGACAACTGATGACCTTGAAATCCGATAGCGACCGATGGATTGCCGCCACCCTGCCGGCGATTCTCGTCTTTTTGTCGGGTTGGTTCCTGTTTCTCCGCAATGACTCCAAGGAAAGGGATCTGCTCGAACGGCGCATCGTCAACATGGGAGACCTGGGCGCGAAACATCTGCTGACGGAATCCGCCAAGCGGGATCTTGCTGATCTGGCGGGGGAGAAGTCACGCTTGCGGGAAAATCTGGATGCGGAGAAACTTGGCTTCGACCGCAGCCTTGCCATGAGCCGTATTTCGGCTCTTTGCGAAGCCAACGGGCTGCAAATCGGCCAAACCTCGATCGAGCAAGGGAGCAACCGCCTTCCCGTTTCGCTGAAAGCGGTGGAATCGAAATTTACCACTTCGGATGGTCAGCCGCCGCAGGTTTGGCGCTTGGAACTTGCCGGTTCTTACCCGGCGGTCACGCGGCTGTTGATGGATCTGGCTTCCAGCGCGCCGATGATGGTGCCGCTCAATTTCACGATGGAGGCCGATCCGAAGGAGCGCCGCTATCCGACATGGAACCTCTACATTTGGTTATGAAAAGGCTACCCGAAGTTATAGAAAGATATCTAACCGAATGTGTGCGGTTGGACGGCTCGGACTTGCATTTTTCTCCGGGGCTCATTCCCCACATCCGCGTTCACGGTGAACTGTGTCCGATGGTGGGCGAGGACGTTTGCACGGCAAATGCGGTGGAAGCGATTTGTGTGGGTTTGTTAGGTGGTGGTGGCAGTTCTCTTCCTGCCATGCCGCGAGGCTCACTCGATGGTGCGGTGACGGCGAGCGATGGCACGCGGTTCCGATTCAATGTGTTCATGCGCCAGAATGAAGCGGCGCTTGCCCTGCGCAGACTGGAGGACCGATTCCGCCCTCTCACCGAACTCGGCCTGCCCGATTCCTTGCTCCGACTTGCGGAACTGCGCGATGGACTCGTCGTGGTTTCGGGTCCCACCGGTGCGGGAAAAAGCACCACGCTTGCCACCTTGCTCGATCACGTGAATCGGACCCGCTCCGGTCATATCATCACCATCGAGGATCCGATTGAATATTTGCACAAACCGGTTCGCTGCGTGGTCAACCAGCGCCAGGTGGGAGCCGATGCGCCTTCGTTCAACGATGCGCTCGTCGCCTCGTTGCGCCAGGATCCGGATGTGGTGCTGGTGGGGGAGATCCGCGATCTTGATACGATCCGCACGGCGATCACCGCAGCAGAGACCGGCCACCTGGTTTTCACCACCCTGCATGCCGGGGACTGCGTGGGATCGATCGAACGGTTGGTATCGGTTTTTCCTGCCGATGAGCAGGATGGCATCCGGCGCCAGTTGTCACTCGTGCTCCGCGGGGTGGTGGCGCAGCGGCTCCTGCCCGCTCTAACAGAAAATGGAACGGCGCGCCGGGTGGCATGCAGTGAAATCCTCATGAACACACCCGCGGTCGCCAATCTCATCGCCACAGGCAAAAGCGCACAGATTTATTCATCAATGGAAACCGGTTCCTCGCTCGGCATGCAAACGCTGGAGCAGGATCTCGCACGGCTTTGGGTGGCGGGACGAATCGGCGAGCAAACCGCTGCCGCCATGTCACGCAATCCCTCGGTCATGCGCGAACGAGCCGCCGCCCTCCGGCAGCCATGGAACGGAGGTGGCAAATGAGCGATCTGCAAACCGTGGACCTGGACCGCATCCGCATCGACCCGTCGTGGGCCCTGCGGATTCCCGTCAGTCTTGCCATGCGCAAGCGGGTCCTGCCTTTTGCATCCGTTGGCGGAAAACTATATGTGGCCTGCACCGACCCGGGCGACACGGCATCGATGGAAGCGGTTGCTCGTTTCACCGGCATGCCGGTCGAGGCACTCGCCGTGAGCGCGGACATGTTGGGCCGTGCTCTTGGCCGCGTCTATGGCGACTCCAGGCAATCCGCCGCCGTGGCCCGCGAGGGAGCCGACCATGACGATGCCACCTCCCTGGCGGATGAATTGATGCGTGCCGCCATCATGCGCCGGGCATCGGACATTCATATCGATCCCAGCCGCGAGGATATCCGCGTGAGACTGCGGGTGGATGGCGTGCTCGAGGATTTCAAACGTCTCCCGTTGGCAGTTCATCCCGCATTGTGCAGCCGCATCAAGGTGCTTGCCGCCATGGATATTGCCGAGCGCCGTGCTCCGCAGGATGGAGCGTTCATTCATCAATATCATGTGGCGGAGAAATCCCATGCGGTGGACGTCCGCGTCGCATCGCTCCCCACCAAACATGGCGAGCGGATGACGCTGCGTCTGCTTGCGTCCCAGGACGACTGGCTTTCGCTCGAACAACTTGGCATGAGCCCGGCGGATCTGGGTGCCTTCGAAACTTCCATTTCCCGACCCCATGGTCTGGTCCTTCTGACGGGACCTACCGGAGGAGGCAAAACCACCACCCTTTATGCGGCTGTTAGAAAACTGCTGGGTGGGCGGGCGCTCAATGTGATTTCGGTGGAAGATCCCATCGAGTGCGAGATCCCCGGCGTGGCGCAGGTGGAAGTGGATTCGGCGGACAAGGTTTCATTCGGCAAAGCCCTGCGCGCCCTGCTGCGCCATGATCCGGATGTGCTGGTGATCGGGGAAATCCGCGATCTCGATTCCCTCGATATCGCGGTGAAGGCATCTCTAACAGGACACCTGGTGTTTTCCACCCTCCACACCAACCATGCGGTGAGTGCCGTCACCCGCCTGATCGACATGGGAATGCCCGCCCATCTTGTCGGAGCCACGCTGCGGCTTTGTGTTGGTCAGCGCCTCGTGGGAAAACTCTGCCCACATTGCCGGAAGGCCGTGCCAGCGGAATCCGCGACCTTGGAATCATTTGGTCTCTCACCAGATGGCGGCGCGTTGGTGTATGAACCCGGCCAGTGTTTTCACTGTGCGGGACGCGGCTTCGATGGGCGGATGGGTCTGTTTGAATGCGCCGTGATCGATTCCGAGGTATCGCAATTGATTTCCAAAGGTGCTTCCGAGGCGGTGCTCGCCGAGAGCCTGGCGCGCAAGGGTTTCCGGACCCTGCTGGAAGATGGCATATCAAAAGTGCGGGATGGCCGCACGACCCTGCGTGAGGTGCTCACGGCGACCACCGAGTTCTGACATGCCTGCCTATCGATTCACCAGCCGGGATGCCACGGGCGCGATGCGCGCAGGCACGCTTGTGGCCAGCGGTATGGATGGACTGCTCGCAGAGTTGCGCGGGCAGGGGCTCTTGGTGGTGGATGTGGAGGAGGTGGCTACGGCATCCAAGGGCGATGGCATCACATGGAATCCCATGACATGGCTCCCGCCCGGACCGCTGGATGTGAGCATGGGATGTCTTCAATTGGCCACCATGTTGCGGAGCGGCCTCAGCCTGCTCGCCAGCCTCAGAACCGTCGCCGCCCAGGCATCCCGCCAGCGGGTGGGATTCGTCTGGCACCGCGTGGCCGATCGCATTGAAAGGGGAGCCACCTTCGCCGATGCGCTGGAGGCGGAAAAAAAAGTGTTTTCCGAGCAAGTCGTGCAACTGGCCAGAGTGGGAGAGGCGACCGGAAATCTCGATGCCGCCCTCGGCAGGGCAGCCGATCATCTGGAACGCACGCGGCAGTTGAAACTCACCGTTTTCAATGCCTTGGCCTATCCGGCGATTGTCACGTTGCTGGCCGTGGGGGTGGCGGGTTTCCTCGTGCTGTTTGTGATTCCCAAACTCCAAAAGTATCTCTCCGGAGCGGGCCGCAACCTGCCCGCGATCACCCAGAACCTGCTGGATGTTTCCAGTTTCATGCAGACATGGTTGCCATGGATCGCAATTGTTGCCGGAGCTCTTGCAGTGGCCGCCTGGGCGCTCCGCCGCTGGCCGCCGGGCCGCCTTGTGATCGATGGCGTGATGCTCCGAATTCCGATCATCGGTGGCATTTTCCGCCTCGCTGGAACGGCGGCGTTTTCGCGAGGTCTCGCGGTCTTGCTCGAAAGCGGGGTCACCTTGTTGGACAGCCTGGTCACGGTAGAGAAACTGCTGGATAACCGCGCCCTCCGCCTGCGAGTCGAAACGGCAAGGAATGCGGTGCTCCGCGGTGGAACCCTGGCCGCTCCGCTCGATGAACCTGGATTCTTCATGCCGATGCTGCCCCGGATGGTGGCCGTCGGCGAAAGCGCCGGCACACTCGTGCAAACGCTCGGAGAAGTGGCCGGATTTCATGAAAACCAACTCCTCGTCGTCATCCGCCGCATGAGTGTTTTGATCGAACCCGTTGTGATCCTCCTGGTGGGGGGCATCGTGGGATTTGTCTATATCGCATTTTTCGCCGCCTTGTTCTCCATCGCAGGAGGAGTCCGTTAGTCCATAATTCATATCATCATGAAACCCCAAATTCTGTTAGTTATGTTGAGCATGAGCCTTTGCCATGCGCAGGAAACCACGGATGAAATCCAGGACCCCACCCGCGCCGGAGCAAGTCTCAAGGCGGCCATGATGAGTGGGGGATCCGCCATTCCATCCATCACCATCGGAGGCATGGTCATCGGCGGCACTGGCAACAGCGCGGCCTTGTTGCTGGAAGTCGAAGGCGGAGCCCGCGTGCTGTCGCGGCCTGGCATCGTTTTCCAGGTGCCCACTCCCGAAGGTGCCCGCAAGCTGGTGGTCAAACGCATCACTTCGGATGGCATCGAGGTGGAGGAGGTTTCATTGAAGGAATCCGCCATCATTCCCGCATTCGGGCCGCCCGGTGGCGAGGCAGTAAAGCGGCTGGGGGAGGTGGCTTACGCACAATTCAGCGATCTGCCCCTGCTGGATGTGCTCCGCATGCTCGGCGATCAGACAGGTGAGAATTTCTCCGCATCCGTCGAAGCGAACAAATGCCGCATCAACTTGCTGCTGTCCAACGTGGCGGTGGCAAACGTCATCGAGGAAATTTGCAAAAGCCACAACTTGTGGTTCAAGCGGGATGCAGGCACGGGCATTACCCGGATCATGACGGTGGGGGAATTCGAAAAGGATCTCGCGGGATTCCAGGAAGAACGCACCGAGGTCTTTACCCTGAAATATCCGAATGTTGCCGAGGTGGCCACGGCCATTGCCGACCTTTATGGAAACCGGGTCGAGTTATCATTTGGCGCGGAGGATCTGGATGAGGACATGCGCCGCGATCTGGAAGGCCGCTTCGACCGCTACGATGTGCTTACCCAGCGCACCCAGCAGGCCGGAGCGGTGAGCGGCAATGTGCTTGGCAACAACGTGAACGGTTTCTACAGCAGCGGCGGAAACTCCAGCAGCTTCGGGGGTGCCGGTTCCATGGGGGCGAACTCCTCGGGCCGCGATGGCAACTACGGCAGTGACCGGCTTTCCAGACGCCGCGATGATCGCAGCACCCCGGAGCCTGATGATGGATTCCGGAATCTCACACCGGACCAGGCGGAAAGCCTGGAACTTGCCATGGCCGCCGCAGGCAAAAACGGATCCGCCCGCGTGGAGTCCCTGCGCAAAGCTCCATCCACGATTTATGTCACCGCCAGCCGCCGCAACAACATCGTGGCCGTCAGGACCGCCGATGGCTTGGCATTGGATTCGATCAAGGCGCTGGTCCAGCGCATGGATGTGCAGACGCCCATGGTCATGCTCGAGGTCAAGGTGGTCGCCATCGAATTGGGAAATGAGTTCCAATCGGCATTCGATTTCCGCTACAGCGATGGCAAGACCGGAGCTTCAATTGGACGATCCAATATCCTCAGACCGCTCGATGAGGGCTCTTTCCGCGATGGTGAAACCGGGTCCCAGGACATGACATTCACTGTCGTCGGCGATCACTTCCGTGCGCGGATGCAGTTGTTTGAGGAAACCAACCGCGTGAAAACCCTCGCCACCCCGACCCTCGTCACGGCCAACAACGAAGTCTCGCGCCTGTTCCTTGGTGAGGAGCGTCCGCTTGTTAGAGGAGTCTCCAGCCAGACGATCATCACCGACAACAATGTGGCCACCACACCCAACACGACGACGGAATTCCGCAATGTCGGAAACACGCTGCTCATCACCCCCAACATCAATGCCGACCGCACCGTGACCCTGCGCTTGGTTCAGGAAAACTCGTTCATCGATCCGAACGCAGCCTCCATCCCCGTCGTCACCGGAGGGAGAACCGCCGCAAACTCCGTGCAGAACGTGAAGGTCGATGTCGTCAACACCCGCTCGGTGAGCGGCACCTTTGTCGCGAAAGACCGCACCGCCATTGCCATCGGCGGGATGATTGAGGACAAGGACCAGCAACAGAAATCCCAGGTCCCGTTCCTGGGAGATATCCCGATTCTCGGCCTCCCGTTCCAAGCGCGCAACGATGTGAAGAGCCGCCGCGAACTGGTCGTGATCATCCGTCCCCACATCATGCTCGCGCCCGGCGAAAGCAAGGCGGTGACCGAGGATCACCTCCGCCGCAATGCTCCTGCCTCGTATGAGCGGCTCCAGCAGGACGGCTTCATGGAAGGTGGTTCGGCGGCGTATGCCGAATCTTCGAAAGGCGGCGAAGTCGAGTCCCTCCCGGTGAAAAAGCCGTCGCTCATCGAGGAACGCAAAAAAAGGAATTTCCGGTGAACCATTTGCAGGATTCCTGCGCTCTTTCTGTTGTCATCTATCAATCCATGAAATCACAACGCCCCTATCTGTCCAATCGGCACCGCAAAGGCTTCACGCTCATTGAGCTGCTCGTCGTCATCGTCATCATCGCCGCGCTCGCCGCTTTGATTGTGCCGAATGTCGGTATGTTCGGCCGCTCCACCGACATGGCTGTCAGCGCCAAAAGCCAGTCGGACGTCGCCAACAACATCCAGCAGTTCTTCGTGACGCAGAAGCGTTACCCGCAGGGTCTCGATTCGCTGCTCGACACTACGGGGGCGGTGTATGCCTCGGATACCACCAATGGGGACACCCAGACACGTGGCCTGCCGTATTCCGGAAGTCAAGGCACCCGGCTCCAGGCTCAACTGACTCCGGCCGTTCTCACCAACGCCACCAATTCCGAATATCTGCGATCCTTCACCCGCGCTGGTTTTGACTGGGTTTATGACCACGATACGGCCGTAATCAATTCCAACCTTTCCAATACCACCTTCCGTCCGCTGATCGCTGATGCCAACGGCACCGGCAATACCGCACCGACCACGGTGACCGTGGCAGAGGTCACCGGCTCGACCATGATCAATCAGCTTGTCCCCCGCGGACTCCGCAACGGGCAGCGTGTGATCGCCCTTGGGTTCGGCCAAAGAAACTCCGCAATCGGCGTGACCACCACCACCACCCCCCTCTATCCCGGTGCCGACAAAACCTACTATGGCCGTTACATCGCCTACTTCATGATTTATCCGTCGGGAGAACGTGCATCGTTGATCGGTGTCAGCGACAGTTACGGACGCACTCCCGACTTCACTGGCCAGCAGTTTAACGAATCGCTGCCGGATGGCGCTCGCCAAGGCTGAGGTCTTGGGTTTTGGAACGCTGCTCAATTTGCCCAAGCCGGATCGTGGTTTCACGATCCGGCTTTTTTCATCCATCCATGCCCCTTCGGCATGTGGTTGGGCAGGGGTTGAGCAGGCGTTGGTTGAACTCGTCGGCCATGTTGTAGCCGAGACGGCGGAGTTGTTGTGCGATTCATTTCATTTTTGCCTTGCCAAGGGGTGGGGGATGCCTAGCTTGCCCCTCCCATGCCAAGAGTCTCTGGAAAAGCAAAGACACGGAAAGCCGTTGCCAAGCGTTTCAAAGTCACTGGGACTGGGAAGATCCTACGTCGTAAACAAGGCGCACGCCACTTGCTGCAAGGCAAGAACAGCAAGCGGAAACGCAGGCTGGGCCAAGCCGCTCTCGTTTCCGATGCTGACCTTAGAAACGTCAGGGAAAATCTTCCTTTCTCCCATTGATCCGAATCGTCGCAACTGCAAACGCCCCCGTCCGCGAATCGGACGGCCTCCACCCAGCCTGATCCCGCAAGGGAGACAAGAACAGTCGAGACTGAGGGAGGAAATGAAAACAACGGTCTGTTCAAACTGAAAACAACAAATGCCACGTGCCACCAATTCCCCGGCCAGTCGCGCGCGCCGCAAGCGCGTTCTGCTTCGTGCCAAGGGTTTCCGCGGTTTCCGCTCGAAACTCTTCCGTTACGCCAAGGACGCTGTCCGCAAGGCGATGACCTATGAGTATCGGGACCGGAAGCGTCGCAAAGGTCAGTTCCGCCGCCTGTGGACACAGCGTATCAACGCTGCCGTTCGCAACGAAGGAATGACTTATTCGCGATTCATCGAAGGTCTGAAGGCCGCCGGTATCGAAGCTGACCGCAAGATCCTCGCGGATCTCGCTGTCACGGATGCCGCCGCGTTTTCGGCCATCGTCGCCCAGGCGAAGAAGGCTCTCGAAGCGAAAGCTGCGAAAGCCGGAGCCTGATCGACCAAACCGCAACAAGGAAATTACCCAATCATCCAACCCCGCCGTCCGGTCCATCCGGACGGCGGATTTTTTGTGCCCGGAAGTGACAGCGGTGGATTTCGCAAACGCTGGCTTCCCTGTATGGATCGGAGCAAGCGCTGATAGGGAGCGAATCCAATGCGACAGCACCTTTCCAATCCATGCATTCCGAACATGCGGTCGGTATTCAGTTATGTGGAAGAACCCCGGATTGTTTATTACCGGCGCAAAGACGCTTGAACCCGAATCAATGGGCGCTGCGCGGGCGAAAATGGGAAGTGGCCGCGAGCTTCTCCCAAAGCTCCTTTTCCGCAGGCGTCAGGGTGGTGGGGAAGCTCACTTGAATGACTGCGTGGAAATCCCCTCGTTCACCGGATTTTCCTTTGGGCAGTCCCCGCCCGCGAACCCGAAGTTGTTGGCCCGCCTCACAGCCGGCCGGCACTCGTAGTTTCACCCGGCCATCCAATGTGGGGACCGAGATTTCCGCCCCCAGCACAGCTTCCCACGGTGCGATCTCCAACTCGTGGAAAACATCGGCACCTTCCGTGTTGAAATCCGGATGCGCGGCGTGACGCACTCTCAGATAGAGGTCTCCAGCCGCACCTCCACCCGAGCCCGGATGTCCTTGACCGGGGACCCGGATGCGCTTGCCATTGGTAATACCCGCCGGAATGCGGACCTGGAAAGTGTGGGTCTCTGATTTCCCAGTGCGAGGGTCGCTTGTTTGCAAGGAGACTGGCCGGACCGAGCCATTCATCGCTTCCTCCAAGCTCACCAGAATATCGCCCTCGATGTCGGCTCCCTTGCGGGTTCGGGGGGCTACCCGTGCACCAGCGTAGGTGTCTTCATCGAATCCATGCCGACTGGCTCCACCGAAAAACTGCTCAAAGAAGTCGCTGAAGCCCGTGCCTCCGAAGTTGAAATCCTGGGCCGCACCCCGGGCCTGCCGACCCGCGTTTGGGTTCTGCCAATCCATCCCCAAGCGATCGTATTTTTTCCGCTTCTCGGGATCGCTGAGCACTTCGTGGGCTTCGTTGATTTCCTTGAATTTTGCTTCAGCGGATTGTTTGTCAGCAGCGACGTCCGGGTGGTGTTTGCGGGCCAGTTTGCGAAAAGCTTTTTTGATTTCGTCGGCACTCGCCTCGCGCGAGACGCCCAAAACAGCATAGTAATCTTTGAATTCGACGGACATGGGTGGATGGAGAAAAGAAACCGAAGTCGGGTTTGGAAAGAATCTAGCAGATGTTCCGCAGTCTGTCGAATGGATGAATCCGCGCCTGAATGGTACGTTTCAGGAAAGGCGTTTTCTCAGGAGGCGGGTGGTGGTTATGGCCAGCAAACCGAGTCCCGCAGCGATGAGGGCGATCCATTTCCACGGAATCGGGATAGCCATGCGGAAGTGGGTGATGATCGGGGCACGGACGGCTTCTTCCATGGTTTTTTCCCAAATCAGGGTGCGTCCCCCATTTTCTGTCCGGGTGGCATTGTGAGTCCCGGGGACTGCGGGGAGATGAATAATATATGTGAGATGGTGACCTTGGTAGGTGGAGGTTGGCAGCAATGATGACCCGGGGAGGGCCTTGCCTGGCTGGATGGTGCGGGTGAAATCAAGGGTGCGTCCCTGAAGAGTGGTCGCTACGACCCCGGCGAGGTGTTTGGCGGCCGGGGGGAGATGCGCGCTGCCAGGTCCATTGGTCGCATTTTTCAGATCCAGAGCGGAGTCGAAGGTGGTTCTGACGCAGATCCGGGTCGTCTCACCCTCGGTTCGCACCTCGCAGGTGGATTGGGAAATCTCCGGCGTGTTGGCGAGGAAACCACGAATCATTTCCACGACGGCTTGATCTCCCCCTTTTAGTTGAACGGCGCGGGCGGGGATCGAATACGTGATTTCTGCCCGGCCACTGCCATTGGGTTCGATCCAGACCTCTTCGTGTCCGTCGATGCAGGATGGAAGCAGGAGTGAAAGAATGGCGAGAACGAGGCACGCCCAAAACCGGAATCCGCTCATGGCAGATCGGAAGGATGTGCCGCGTGGAAAAGCGAGGGGAGGTCCGGAAGGTCGGAGGCGGATTTGGCACGCTGGGACGCGATGATTTTGCCGCGATACAGCAGGAAGGCCCCTGGCATTTGGCGTCCGTCTCCGGCGAGGTGCCCCACCCCGCAGCCTTTGAAAAGGGAAACCATTGCCAACCATAGTACTTTCGGGCTCGCCAGTTCGAACAGCCCGCCCTTGCCGAGGCCAAACGCGCGATAGAGCTTGCAGTGAGGATCCGCGATGCGGGCGATCTCGCTGTGTGCCGCGAGGTATTGAATTTCGTCGCCCGTTTTGAGCATGTGAACGAGCACCAACTCCGCATTCCGCGAGCGGGCCCGTTGGTGGGTATCCTCCAGTCCCCTGAGAATCTGGCGGGTGAAGGTGCAACCGAAGTGGCGGAGGAAAACCAAAACCAACTCCTTGTTTGCCGATGCCTCCGCGAGAGTCGCCCCGCTGGAGAGCCGGAACTCGGATACGGCCGCAACCAGCCCGGGACCATTGCCCAGTGTTGGCTGATCCGACTTGGTTGTCGATGAAAGCGCTCCGGACATCTGGCGTCGAATCCCACAGCGGTTGTGTTTGCATTCCCACATCGGCGGGAAGATTAGCGGGCATTTTGCCCCGCGCAAGAAGTCGCTCAAAGGCCAACAGGAAGTCAGTTGGAAATTTACCCTGTTTTTCCGATTGGTGGTTGTCAGGTCCGACACCAACTATAGATGCCGGGCCGTCGCGCTGCCTCCCTCCTCATTTTTACAACTCAAAACGCCATGACAGTCTCCACCATCGTCTTTCTCATCCTCGGTCTCGTCCTCCTCGTATGGGGGGCGGAATACCTGGTGCGGGGGGCATCAAGCCTCGCGAGGGCGGCGGGTGTCTCCCCACTGGTGGTGGGATTGACCGTGGTGGCTTATGGGACGAGCTCGCCGGAGTTGGCCGTTAGTGTGATGTCCGCCTTGAAAGGACAGGCGGATCTGGCGCTTGGCAATGTAGTGGGCAGCAATATTTTCAACGTGCTCTTCATCCTCGGAATCTCGGCGATGATTGTTCCTCTCGTCGTGGCCCAACAATTGGTGCGCTTCGATGTGCCGGTGATGATCTTCGTTTCCTTCCTGCTGCTGGGTGTTGGATTTGATGGAAACATCGGACGTCTAGATGGCGTCTTGCTGTTTGCAGGAGGAATTGCCTACACGGTTTTCCTCATCCGCCAGAGCCGCAAGGAAAGCAGCGCCGAGGTGAAGGAGGAGTATGACAATGAATTTTCCGGAGATAAAAAGAGCGGATTGGGGAAAAACATCGCGTTCGTGGTGGTGGGACTCGCCGGTTTGATGTTGGGCTCAAAATGGCTGGTCAGTAGTGCCATCGCGATTGCCCAATCCTTTGGCGTTTCCGAGTTGGTGATCGGGCTCACCATTGTGGCCGCAGGAACTTCCATGCCCGAAGTGGCAACATCCATCATCGCTGCCATCCGCGGTGAACGCGACATCGCCGTGGGCAATGTGGTGGGCAGCAATATCTTCAATATCCTCTGCGTGCTGGGACTCAGTTCCATCGTGGCTCCTGCCGGAGTTGAGGTTTCGAGTACCGCGAGCAACTTCGACATCCCGGTGATGATCGCGGTTGCGGTGGCTTGTTTGCCGATTTTCTTTGCGGGATATCAAATCACCCGGATCAATGGCGTCGCTTTCTTCGCGTTCTATGTCGCCTACATCGTCTATCTGATTTTCACCGCCACGAATCATCAAGCACTTGGCACCTTCCAATCCGCCATGATGTATTTCGTGCTGCCGCTCACGGCACTCACCTTGCTGGTCATGGGAATCCGCGGATTTTCCAACAAGAAGGCTGCGGCCTGAGTTGTTAGAATTATTCCAGACAGATCACGGTCGCAACCGGATCTGGGAGCTTGTCGGGAAGCTGGATGGTGGTCACAGCGTCTTTTACGGTGAGCTTTAACGCAGCGCCGCCATCAAGCATCGTTGCCTTGGTGGCCGACAGTTTGAGACTCACGGTTCCCGATTCCGGGCGCAAGAAGAGATGAAGATAAGTGAGCTTTCCCTTGCTGGTGAGGCGGCCGTCGAAGTCGGGCTTGCCGAGCGCTGAGGCCGTGGTGCCGCGGATCGCTTCGGCATGGGTGCCCATCCACTTGCCCACCTCGCTCATGCAGCTTGTCGTTTCGGCAGGAATCGAGCCATCGCCCTTGGGGCCGATGTTGAGCAGGTCGTTCCCGCCCTTGCTGGCGATATCGATGAGGTTGTGGATGATTTCCTTCGAACTCTTCCATTTGTGGTCGTGCTCGTTGAATCCCCAAGTGGTGTTGAGGGTCATGCAGGTTTCCCAATCCACACCCGGCAGGCCGGTGGCGGGGATGTGTTGTTCGGGAGTCACGAAATCGCCATACTGTGAGTCCATGCGACTGGTCACATTGTTGGTCCCCATCCCGTTGAAGCCTGCTTCGGGAATGCGGAATAAACGGTTATTCATGATGATGCCAGGTTGTTTGGCGCGGACTTTTTTCATCAACTCGCTTGCGCGCCATGCCTCATCCCCTTGAAAATCCATCGAGCTGTAATCCCACCACAGCACGTCCACCTTGCCATAGTTCGAGATGAGTTCATCGACCTGTCCATGGAGGAAGTTGATATATCGATTGTGGTCGCGCGGGGTGGTGGCGAGTTGTTTTCCTCCTTCGGGATAGGGGAGTTGCTTGGAGCGGGTGAAATCATATTGCGGATGATGCCAATCGATCACGGAATGATAGAATCCCACCTTGAGACCTTCCGCGTGGAGCGCATCGGTGATTTCCTTGACGAGGTCGCGGTTGAGCAGGTCTCCGGCATCGTATTGACCCATCTTCGAGTCATGCAGAGCGAAGCCTTCGTGGTGTTTGGTGGTAAAAACCACGTATTGGCAGCCGGCTTGTTTGGCGAGTGATGCCCATGCTTTGGCAAAGCCGGGTTGCGGCAGGAATTTCGGGATCGCCTGCGCGGCATAGGTGTGAGTATCCGCATTCACGAGCTTCTGGATCCACTCCAACCCGCCCTTGTCAGAAACCATCTTGCCATTCCAATTTCCCGCCAGTCCGGAATAGAGTCCCCAGTGGACAAACATCCCGAAGCGGGCCTCGCGCCACCATTCCATGCGGGCGTCGCGTTGTTCGGTCGTTTCAGGCGCGGAATTGGCAAAGGGCGCGGCGGCCATGAGCAGGGCGGCGAGCAATGAGGTGGTTTTCATGGGGCTGGGTGGCGGAACTCGCCGATGGATTCTTGAAAAAACTACGTTCGATACGCCAGCACGCTTTCATTTCGAAGTCCTCCGGCGATAAAAAATGCGGAGTGGATTTTCCGCTTTTGAAAACCCCTGATGCGGGCATGCTGGGGCCATGCGCTACGCCGAACGACTTCAAAAACGCATCGAGAAAACAGGATCCCGCCTCTGTGTGGGCCTCGACCCCCGGCCGGGTGATGGCGGGGCGGCCTTTGCACGGAATTTCCTCACGCAGGTCATCGAGGAAACCGCCATCTGGGCGGCCGCCTTCAAGCCGAACATGGCTTATTTCGAAGCCATGGGCATCGAAGGCATCCGCTTGTTGGAAAACCTGCTCGCCAAAATGCCGGACGATGTGCCGGTGATTCTCGATGCCAAGCGGAGTGACATCGGAGAAACGCAGAAATACTACGCCCAAGGTTATTTCTCCGGTTGGAATGTCGATGCCGTGACGCTCAACCCGTTCCTTGGCTATGACTCCATCGAGCCCTTTCTCGACTGGGATGGCAAAGGCATCTATCTGTTAGCCGTGACTTCCAATCCAGGATCGGCGGATTTCCAGCGCCAGAAGCTCGCTGATGGGAGGTCGGTCTTCGAACTGGTGACTGCCCTCGGCGATCGTGCGGTGGCGAATGCCTGCAAAACCGACGTCGGCTATGTGGTGGGCCTCACCAATGCGGCGGATGTGTTGGAAAAAATCCCGGACGCCCCGCTGCTGGTTCCCGGTCTTGGCGCGCAGGGAGGCGACCTCGCATCCCTCGCCGCTGCAGCCCGCAGCGCGCCGGATGTGATCAATGTTTCCCGCGGTATTCTTTACGCCGGAGACGAACGCGGATTCGGCGCCCGTGCCAAGGATTGGGCGGAGAAAATCGCCGCTGCGTACCCGGGTTGATACCGATGCCGGGGAGTGTCTGGCGATTTTGCGGGATTGCCTGCGGACGGGCATTGCCATGTCGCAGGATTTTCATAACATCCGGCCCGAAATGAGCGCCCTCCAATCCTCCTTGTCCGCCGCCGTTGCCAACGGTAGCCTCCTTGCTTCATCGGAAAAAAACATCATCGCCCTGCTAGCTGGCACCACCAGTGAGATCGCACTGGCAGCCGTGGAGGAGTTGGTAACAGAAAGCAATTGGAGCGAACTCAACGACCGTTTCTTCAAGACTCTCGCCTTCGGCACCGGAGGCCTGCGCGGGCGCACCATCGGCCGCGTGATCACCCGTGCGGAACAAGGCGCAGGCGGCCCGAACGGACGCCCCCAGCATCCCTGCGTGGGGACGGCGACCATGAATTTCTACAATCTCAGCCGTGCCGTCCGCGGCTTGGTGGCTTATGCGAAACAATTCGCCGGCCCCGACCGCAAGGCGACTCTTGTCTTCGCCCATGACACGCGTCACTTCTCCCGCGACTTCGCGGAGTTCTGCGCCAAGGTTGCATCCGCACTCGGCTGCAATGCCTATCTCTTCGAAGGACCTCGCTCGACGCCGCAGTTATCATTTGCGATCCGCGAACTCCGTGCGGATGCAGGTGTGGTTCTAACAGCCAGCCACAATCCGCCACATGACAATGGCTTCAAGGCCTACTTCAATGATGGCGCGCAGATCGTCGATGCTCATGCCGCCGGAATCATTGCGGAAGTCAATGCCATCAGCAGCGAGCATTACGATGCCCTTCCCGAGGAAGAGCGCGGAACCATCACCATTCTCGGGGCGGAAATGGATGCTTGCTACGTCGAGCGCCTGAAGACCCTACTGCTCCGTCCATCGCTTCTGGAAGGCGCATCGACCAAGGTCGTTTTCACCAATCTTCACGGCACCGGTGGTCACATCAATGTTCCCATGTTGCGTGGCTTCGGCTTCGAGGTGCTCACCGTGCCGGAGCAGGATGTGCAGGACGGCCGTTTCCCGACTGTCGAATCGCCCAATCCGGAAAACGCCCCGGCGCTCAAGATGGGCATCGATCTGGCCGAGCAATCCGGTGCGGAAATCGTGATCGGCACCGACCCGGATGCCGATCGCATGGGCGTGGCGGTGCGCGACGAGAGTGGAAAAATGGTGTTGCTCACCGGCAACCAGATCGGCTCGCTGATGGCATGGTATCGACTGAAAACCTGCTTTGAGCTCGGCTGGCTCACACATGCAAACCGCAGCCGCGCCCTGTTGGTGAAAACCTACGTCACCACCGAACTCCAGCGTGCGATCGCGGATGGCTTCGGCGTCGGCATCGTCGACACCCTAACAGGCTTCAAATACATCGCCGGTAAACTCCGTAAATACGAAGAGGCCATTCCAGCGGATAAAAAAGGCGACTACCGCTCGCTGACCGAAGAGCAAACTCGCCTCCTGCGTTTGGAATACTCGCGCTTCTTCGTGTTTGGTGGCGAGGAGAGTTATGGATATCTCGGATCGGATGCCGTGCGCGACAAGGATGCCAATGGAGCAACCCTGATGTTTGCGGAAGTGGCGGCCTATGCCAAATCCGTCGGTAAATCCATCCCCGCTTTGCTCGATGGGATTTATGAGGAATTTGGCTATTATCTCGAATTGGGCAAGTCGCTGGTGATGGAAGGTGCTGACGGTGCGGCGAAGATCCAATCGCTCGCCAATTCCTATGCTGAGAATCCACCCGCTGTCGTGGATGGATCTGCGGTGCTCCGAGTCCGCGACTTCGCGAAACAGGATCTTTACGATCAGGAAGGCGACCTGCTGCCGAAGGAAAAGATGTTGTTTGTCGATCTCGAAGATGGCCGTTCCTTCGCGGTTCGCCCCTCAGGCACCGAGCCGAAGATCAAATTCTATCTCTTCGGCAAGGCAGCCCCCGGCGGCGATCTTGCGGCTGCCAAGTCCGCTGTCAGCGATGGACTTGCTGGCTTGTGGAGTTGGATCGAAGCTGACGCTGCCCAGCGCTAACCATTTCCGGCCATGAGAATCCTGCTTGCGTGTCTGGTGATGCTGCTGCCGCTGCCCGTCGCACAGGGTTCCCAAAAAACCTACCGCATCATGCCGGTGGGGGACTCCATCACGGAAGGAGGTGCCACGTTCTCAAACTGGCGCTATGCCTTGTGGGAGAAACTGCATGCTGCGGGTTATCTCATCGAATACGTCGGTTCCCGCAAAAGCCCCTCGCGCATCGGAGATCTTCGTCACGAAGGCTACGGCGGGAAAAATTCCGGTTTTCTCGCCGCCACCGTGCCTGAAAACTTCAAGAAATACCCGGCCGACATCGTGCTTCTGCATGCGGGGCACAATCAGTTCGCCGATCAGAAACCAGTGCCGCAAATGTTGAAAGATACGGAGGCCTTGATCGACGGATTCCGCGCTGTGAATCCCAAGGTGACGGTGCTTCTCGCCCAACCCATCACCAGCGGCAAGCTGCCCAAGTATTCCTATATTCCGGAACTCCATAAGGAACTCATCCCTCTTGCCAAGCGTCTCGATAGGGCCAATTCTCGGGTCATCATTGTGCCGCAGGGTGAGGGATTCGATCCAACAAAGGATACGGTCGCGGATCTGGTTCATCCCAATGCTTCGGGAGCTGCAAAGATGGCCGATAAGTGGTTTGAAGCGCTGGTGAAGGTGATGGAGCCCGCTACTCCCGCCGACCGCCCGGAAGTCCGAACCGATCGGTGAATTTCCAATGGCGATTTTCATGAAATGTGAAAGTTTCCATCAATCTTCCGGATCGCGCTAATTCGGAAGGTCGCCTTCGAATCATTTTCTTTTTTGGAGCCTGCCGAATGGATTTTTAAGTGTTTCTATGAACATCAAGATTTTCGGTAAATCGCGGTGAAACGCGAAAATCGGTCCTGATGGAGCAAATGAGCGAATTTGGAAAGCGTCGGCGGTCCTGCTTTACGTCTGCCTGGATTCGGGGTATCCCCATTCCGTTCCATTTGACTCTTGCCTGCTTCCCGACCATGAAATTTCCCGTTCTGTGCCTGTTCGTTGCTTCCTCGCTCTGTGCATCTGCTGTCAATGTGGTTTTCATCCTGGCGGATGATCTGGGTTATGGAGAGCTCGGGTGTTACGGACAGGAGAAAATTAAGACCCCTCACATCGACCAATTGGCAGGGGAGGGAAGTCGCTTCACCCAGCACTACACAGGCACTCCCGTGTGTGCTCCAGCACGCTGCGGATTGATGACGGGCAAGCATGCCGGACACGCTGAGATCCGTGGCAACCGTCAGGCCTCCGTGTCTTTTCCCCAATATCAGGAAGGCCAACACCCCATCTCTGCGGATGCCATTACGATGGCGGAGGTTTTCCGGAAATCCGGCTATGCTACCGCGGCAATTGGCAAGTGGGGATTGGGCCCGGTTGGCAGCAGCGGCGATCCGAACCAGCAGGGGTTCGACCTATTTTTCGGCTACAACTGTCAGGCGGTGGCGCATTCCTACTATCCCAAGTTCCTTTGGAGGAATGACCAACAGATTCCACTTAACAAGATCCCCATTCCCGGCCATGCAAAACAACCCGATGGTGTGGTGACGATGGAGCGATGGATTGGAGAAACTTATGCTCCAGAAAAGATGCTGGAAGAAGCGGAGAAGTTCATTGCTGCCAGTTCAGGGAAACCATTCTTCCTTTACCTTGCATTGATCGAGCCTCATGTGGCGATGCATCCTCCCAAGTCTTCGGTTGATATGTATCCTGCGGATTGGGACCAAGCGCCTTATCGGGGGGAAGCCGCGTATTTGCCCCACCCAAGACCCCGCGCCGCCTATGCGGCGATGATCAGTGATCTGGATCGCCATGTCGGGGTTGTCAGGCAGGCCCTAACCAAGGCAGGCGTGCTCGATGACACGTTGATTGTGTTTACCAGTGACAACGGCGCCACCCATGCCGGCATGGGCAAAAGTCATTTCCACATTGGCGGTGCGGATCCGGAGTTTTTCAACAGCACTGCCGGGCTCCGGGGCTATAAAGGAAGCCTTTATGAAGGGGGCATCCGCGTCCCGACCATCGTCCGCTTGCCTGGAAAAATCAAAGCGGGTGGCATCAATGAGACTCCGGGATTCTTCGCAGATTGGTTTCCGACGCTGTGTGAAGCTACCGGCATCACTTCGCCGGGAGGACTCGATGGCACCAGTTTGTGGCCGACGCTCACCGGAAGCGGATCGGTGGCGAGGAAGACGCCCATGCTTTGGTTTTATCCGGAATATGGCGGTCAGGTGGCGGTGCGAATCGGTGATTTCAAAGTCATCCGCCAAGGGTTGTTGAAACGGAAACCCGGGGAATGGGAAGTGTATGATCTCAAAAAGGATCGCAACGAGTCCAAGGACCTCGCAGGCACTCATCCGGAACTGGTGAAGGAAGCGCGTGAAATCCTGAAACGGGAAGTGACAGCCAACGAGATTTTTCCCATGTCGATTCCCGATTGATGATTTCACTTTCGTGAGTTCTCACTTCATCCATCACTCCAATTCCCACTGAGATATGTCATTATCCGCTCTTGATTTGTTTACCATCGGGGTCGGCCCCTCGTCCTCCCACACGGTGGGACCGATGCGTGCCGCATGTTGCTTTGTCCGTGCGATCGCGGCGTCTGAAGTTCGCCACCGGATTGTCCGGATTCGCTGTGATCTCTATGGCTCGTTAGCCGCAACCGGGAAAGGGCACGCCACCGATGTTGCGGTGATGATGGGTTTCCTCGGCGAGGAGCCTGAGACCATTGATGTCGATGCCATACCTGACCTTCTTGCAAGCCTGCGTCGCAAGCGGCGAATCAAGACCCCTTGGGGCGTTGAGTTGGAGTTTGATGAACATCAGGATCTCGATTTCAAGCGACTCAAACCACTTCCCCTGCACCCGAACGGCATGCATTTTCTGGCTCTCGATGGCGAAGGCGTGCCAGTGGCTGAAGACGTCTATTACTCGCTCGGAGGTGGTTTCATTGCCACCGAAGCGGATCTAAAACAGGGCAGCAGCAACTCCATCACTGTTCCCCATCCCTTTGCGAATGCTGCGGAACTGATGAGAACCTGCGAATCGTCCGGGCTGAGTGTTAGTGAATTGATGCTTGCCAATGAAAGCGCATTTCGTCCGGAAGCCGAAACCCGCGATCGGCTGGATACGATTTGGAATGCCATGCAACAATGTGTGCATCGCGGATGCCGCAAAGATGGCATTCTCCCCGGTGGGCTGCATGTCAAACGGCGCGCCCGATCCATCCACGAAAAGCTATTGAATGCGCCTGAGGCGGCTCTCGCGGATCCTTTGACGATTTTGGACTGGGTGAACCTCTATGCGCTCGCAGTCAACGAAGAGAATGCGTCCGGCGGAAGAGTGGTCACGGCCCCTACAAACGGCGCGGCGGGAATCATTCCGGCGGTTCTTCACTATGCCGTGCGTTTTCGGCACTCACCCCATCGCGATGGGGTTCATCGATTTCTTCTAACAGCAGCCGCGATCGGGATGTTATACAAACGGAATGCCTCCATTTCCGGAGCGGAAGCCGGTTGTCAGGGGGAGGTGGGAGTGGCCTGCTCGATGGCAGCTGCGGGATTGGTGGAGTTCCTGGGTGGAAGTCCCAAACAGGTTGAAAATGCTGCGGAAATCGGCATGGAGCACAACCTCGGCCTCACCTGCGACCCCATCGGGGGCCTCGTCCAGATTCCCTGCATCGAACGCAATGCAATGGGCTCCGTGAAAGCGATCAATGCTTCCCGGCTCGCCTTGTCCGGAGATGGTACCCATTTTGTTTCGCTCGACAAAGTCATCCACACGATGCGCGAGACTGGCAGGGACATGAAGTCAAAATACAAGGAAACCTCCCGCGGCGGACTTGCGGTGAGTGTGGTGGAGTGCTGAAACTTCCGGGACTTGCTGTGTCGGGGGCACTTGGATTAGCATCCGCCTAACAATGAACATTGTGGATCGAATAGCCATGCGGGCATTCGCCGGGCGACCGGCGCTGATCGCGGATGGCGAAGAACTGGATTATGCTGAATTGCTCTCCCGTGCCTTCGCCGTGGCGGATTGGCTGCAAGGTTGTGGGGGATTTTCCGGAAATCATCCCGGCGTTGTCCCGAGGGTAGGACTCGCTTGTGGCAACGGCGTGGACTATATCATCCTTGCGCTGGGAATCCTGAAGGCTGGCGGCTGTCTGGTTCCCATCGCTGACGAACTGGCGGAACCGGAGAGAATCGACTTGATCGAACGGACCGGTCTTTGCGGCATGGTGCTGGGAGCCGATGAGGCATGGCGCCGCGATCAGGTGGGAGCTTCTCACTCTCCGACCGGCGCTCGATGGATCGCCATTCAGGCTGCGCCGCTTGATCATGAATCAGAGTTTTCCGCACTGAATCCCGCCTTTATCCGATTCAGCTCCGGAACCACCGGCACCAGCAAAGGAGTGGTGATCAGCCATCAAAGGCTCGAAGAACGCATCACCGCCGCCAATGCCGCGCTTGGGATCGGAGCGGAGGACCGGGTGTTATGGATGTTGCCCATGGCGCATCATTTCGCCGTCTCGATCATTCTATATCTTTATCATGGGGCATGCACGGTGATCGGAACTTCCCACTTGGCAGAGGAAGTCTTGCATACCGCTGCAAGGACCGGGGCCACGGTAATCTATGGTTCGCCATTTCATTATGCATTGCTCGCTGCAGATAAGAGTGCCTTTGCATGGCCATCCCTCCGGCTCGCTGTCAGTACCGCCGCGCCCCTAACAGATGCCGTGGCGTCTGCTTTTTACTCCCGCTACGGCAAACCTCTGGTGCAGGGCTTCGGTATCATCGAGATCGGACTGCCGCTGCTGAATCACGAGTCCCCAGCCGATGCACCCACCTCGGTGGGACGGCCCTTGCCTGCCTACCGCGCCGAACTCCGCGATGAGGCCGGGGGCTGTGTCGCTCACGGCGAGGTGGGTGAACTTTGGATCTCGGGGCCGGGGATGTTTGATGCCTACTTGTCCCCTTGGCAGCCATGCCACGATGTTTGTTCCGATGCCTGGTTTTCAACGGGCGATCTCGCGGAATCCGATGCATCCGGACGCTTGTTCATTCGGGGAAGAAAAAAGAGCGTGATCAACGTGGGGGGGATGAAGGTCTTCCCTGAGGAGGTTGAGGCGGTCATGGAAAAACATCCGTCCGTCGCACGCTGCCGCGTCCGGGGAATCGACCACGCGGTTCTCGGTGGTATTCCGGTTGCAGAGGTGATTCTCGCGTCCGTCGAGCCATTCAATCCGCGGGAATTGATCCATTGGTGCAGGAAATCACTCTCCGCCTACAAGGTCCCGGTCAAAGTGAAGTCGGTGGAAGTCCTGGATCTCACGGCCAGCGGCAAGATCCGCCGGACATGAATCCCAGCAATTGCTCATGGGTTTCGCAAAAGTCGGTTGAATAATCCTCGGTTTGCAGCGTCACTGTCTTTGATGAATCCAAACTCCATAGTCGCAAAACTTCCCAAGTTCCTTGCCGTGTTGGCCGCGGTTGGTGCCAGTGTGAGCTGCATGACCACCTATGACGCCAATGGCCGCCCCGTCCAATCGGTCGATCCCGCGGTCGCCGTCGCTGGAGCCGCCGCGGCAGGTCTTGCTGGATACGCAATCGCCAATTCGAACGACCATCACCACCACGGTTACTATCAAGGCGGCTACTATGCCCCCCGTCCCTATCCCCGCACTTATGGTGGATTTCAGGCCCGCTCCTATCGGCGCTGACCTTTCAATCACGACAGCAGGATGACCCCGGTGATGATCCCAAGGATGCAAACACCTTTCGCGCGGATGTGTTTTTCCTTGAACAGGAAAATACCTAACAAAAAGGAGACAATCACCGAGGCGCGACGCACCGGGGAAATCAGCGAGATCAATGCATCGGGTTGGGCGATTGCTGCAAAATAGAGGATGTCAGCCGCCAACAAGGTAATCCCGATCACCGGGATCGCCCAATGCCAATGGAATGCGTCCCGGTTCTTTGCCCGGAGCCATAGGATCATCGGAGGAATGAGCAAGACGGTCGTATAAAGGCTGAACCACGCCTGCACTTGAGTCGGCGAAATCCCCGCATTCTGAAGGAGAAACTTGTCATAGAGCGAGGACGCCGCACCGGTCAAGGTGGCTGCGATCATGAAAAAGACCGATTTGTTCCGGTGGAAATAAATTCCTTCCCGCCGTCCCACGAACGTGAAGGCGAAGAACGAACAAAGAATGATCCCCACCCCCAGCCACTGGCGCGGGGAAGGGGACTCGCCAAACAGCAGGACAGCGAAAGAAATCGTCCACAGCGGTCCGGTTGCGCGGATCGGGGTGGCGATTGAGAGGGGAAGGGACTTGATGCCATAGTATCCGCACAGCCAGGACGTGCCGACGAGGGCGGCCTTGAGGGCGAGAAAAAGATGTTCCTGCCCAGACAACCCAGCAACATTCAAGCGGGGCGATGGCAAGCTCCCCGGTCCGATCGCGGACCAAATCACGAAGGGCAACCAAACAAGGGCACCTGCCGCCACACTCCCAAAAAGCACGGGCAGCACCGCATTGTCCTTCAAGGCGACCTTTTTGAAGTAGTCGTAGAACCCGAGAAGAAATGCGGAGGCGATGGTCAACAACAGCCAAGTCACGTGGCGGGGGTATTCAGAAACCGGGAAATGGGAAGCCCAATCTCTATCAAAACCGGTGGGACTTCACCCACTCGCGTCGAAATCAATGCGACAGACGGGTCGAAAACCATGCTCCACGATGAGGCCGATGCGCCCTGCAGCTTCGTCCATTCGGGACAAATTCCGTCGATTTGAAAATTTGGGTAAGAAGTTCTTGATTTGGCATCGGGATTGGCCAAGGGTCCGCCCGTCGCGGGGCGTAGCTCAGCCTGGTAGAGCGCCTGCTTTGGGAGCAGGAAGTCGTCAGTTCGAATCTGGCCGCCCCGACCACTTCATAATCAATCACTTAGGGGGATTTGAAGTCTCACGAAATTTTGGGTCACTCACCCAACACTCACTTTATTCGAACGCGGGTGGTTCTGGATGTGGGGGGGGCCGCAGAGGTAAAGCGTCATCGAACTCGGTCTGGATTGCCGGGATTTTTCCCAACTCACCCTTTCCACCGTGAAGGATGACCAGCAGCATTGCCGCCTTCATCAGCAGGCCGTTGGATGAGCGCAGCGCCCCGTGCATGAGTGGGAACGGGTAGCCGGTTTCATGGCGGTGGATGGCATGCAGGCCGCCGTGGACGAACGAGCTGAGTGGTTTCCACTGGTGGTCTCGAAGTTCGATCAACATGCCAAGGGCTTCCTTGGGGGCTTTGGAGTCCAGGGCTTCGAGCATTTCACCCACCATGGGGAGGCTGGCCGCCTTGCGGGCCGTCTCCTCCGTAAGTGATGCCGACAGTTTGTCCACAAACCCATCGGTGGCCGCATAGAATGCCCACAGTGCCCGGACGACGGCTTCGTATTGCAGACGCATTAGGCCTGCGGCCGAGGTGAAGTTTCCGGCCGCAATCAGGATTTTGACACTCTCCGCGTGCTCGAATACGATTGCGCAGATCAGTCGGCTTATCCGCGAGCGCGGCCCCGGGTGTTCAAGCGACAAACCGAGGAAGCCCGCAAGCGTGTCATGGAGCGCGGCGGATCTTGCGAGGAGCGGATTGAGTGCGGGTATTCCTGACACTGGCAGCCTGTCGAGCTTTTGGGATTTTTGATAGTGTCTATATGTGGACCTGGTCGAGGCTTGCGCCACCATGGGTGGCGGTCTCCGCTTTTTGCATCCGCCTCGGAATCAAGCGGTTGTTTTAATTTCGTTCCGGCGATGCGATGCCTTTCGCCGGTTTCATGTGGGTCATCCAGATAAGATTATCTGTTAGATTGCATATCTTTCGATTTGAACCGAGCGATGTTTGATCCGCCCCGCCAGCTACAGCGAAATGATCGATCAAGCCGATCCTGGGCCTCATGCGACCGCTGGTTTCTTGACTTGGCTGATGTGATAGAGTCGCTTGATGTTGTAGGCGAGCCGCACAAGGGTCCATTCGAGGTCCACTTGGACGACGGCGGCGGCGCTGTAGCAGCCACTGTCAACGAGGGTAGTGCCGATTTTTCCGGCTGCGGAGCTGATGGAACCGAGCACGGGGATGAGTTGTTGTTTGTCGTTTGGGGCATCGGTGACGTATCCGCCAACAATCAGGCGGCTTTCTACTTCTACGGCAGCCTGGGCGTTGTAACACTGTTGGAAACCTCCTCCGGTTTTCATGATCCGGCTTTCGGGATCGGTGAAGTTGTATTGATCCTTCGAACTGGGTTCCTGTTTGGGTGGCGCGGGTGCCTTGCCTCGCGGTTTGTGGCCGGTTTCGCGTTGTTTGCGCTCGCGGTCTTCGAGCTTTTGTCGATAGACTTCTGTTTCCTGATGGCTCCGTTCGGCGGCACGGGCTTCGATGATGTCGCCAACCTTGAGGATTTGAGTGAGTGCGGCGCATTGGAGGATACTGTGGAAAGCGTTCTCCAAGAGTTCTTTGTTCTCGCGGCGGAAGGTGCAGATGGAGTCGTGGTCCGGGTGGGTGTCGCCGGTAAGAAAACGCACGGCCAAGTTTTCGTAGGTGAGGTTTTCGATTTTGTGGCTCGAAAATGTGCCAGTGGCGTAGCTGTAGATGAGCAGGCCGAGCATCATGGAAGGCGGATAATGGGCGCTGCCTGTGCCGCGGTGGTTGATTTTGGCCGAGGTGAGATCGAGCAACTGCACGGCATCGATCACGAAATGCACGATGTGATCGGCTGGCACCCAGTCTCGAAGATCGGGAGGCAAAAGCATCGGGGTGTCATGATCCACGGAAACGAAACGAACTGCCATGCGCGGACTTTGATCGAAGATTGGCAGATTTTGAAGCTTCTTCTAAGTCCGACAGGCTGCTAGGAGTTTGCTTTCTGCGGCAGGCCCCCTGAAAGAGTCACT
>JBBARN010000035.1:0-50699 GCA_040399845.1 Luteolibacter sp.
AAGCTATAATCTAGATCTGGCAGCGATTATGGCCACGCCTGCCAATCGCCCTGAAGTCCCCATCTCTTTCCCGCATTAGGCATTGGCAAAAGCTGGGGAGATCAGTGATTCTTCAGTCCACCCGCCGTGTCCGATCTCTTCACCACTCCCGCTGCGTTGACTCACAAGCCGAGTCCCGCCGAGCCGCTTGCCGCACGCATGCGGCCCCGCTCGCTGGATGAGGTGGCCGGCCAACAGCATATTCTGGCTCCCGGGAAATTGCTGCGCCGCGCCATCGAATCGGATCGTTTCACCTCGCTCATTTTCTACGGACCGCCCGGCACCGGAAAAACCACCTTGGCCAGCGTGATTGCCCGCACCACCGGTTCGCGCTTTGAGTCGCTCAATGGTGTGGAATCCAACGTCGCCGAAATCCGCGCCAAGATCGATCAGGCCCGCACCTGGCGCGAACTGCGGGGGGAAACCACGATCCTGTTCATCGATGAAATCCATCGTTTCAACAAAGCGCAGCAGGATGTCCTGCTGCCGCACATCGAGCGCGGCGTGGTGAGATTCATCGGGGCCACCACCCATAACCCCTACTTCCACGTCAACTCGCCGCTCGTTTCCCGTTCCCAGATTTTCCAACTCGAAGCCGTGCCCGTGGACGATGTGATCGTTGTGCTTCAGCGTGCCTTGGCCGATCCCGAGCGCGGACTCGGTGAAATTAAGGTGCAGGCGGAGCCCGACGCACTCCGTCACCTCGCGGAAAAATCCGATGGCGATGTCCGCAAGGCACTCACCGCGATTGAGCTCTCGGTTCTCACCACGCCGCCGGATGCGGACGGCATCATTCATCTCACGCTCGCAGTTGCCGAGGAGTCGATTCAACGGAAAGCTGTGGTTTACGATGCGGATGGCGATGCGCACTACGATACCGCCTCCGCCTTCATCAAATCCATCCGCGGATCGGACCCCGACGCTGCGCTCTACTGGCTCGCCAAAATGCTGCACGCCGGGGAGGATCCTCGATTCATCTCAAGGCGGCTCGTGATTTCCGCATCCGAAGACATCGGCCTGGCGGATTCCGGAGCATTGCGGGTGGCACTGGATGCGCATCATGCCTTTGAATTCCTCGGCATGCCCGAAGGACGCATTCCATTGGCCCATGCCACCGTGTATTTGGCGACCGCTCCAAAATCGAATACTGCCTACGCCGCTCTTGGCCGGGCGATGGGCGATGTGGAAAACGGCCGCACCCTCGCTGTGCCGCCCCACCTGCGCACCCAAACCCGCAAAAAACTCGCTGCCGCCTCAGGCGAGTCCGAGGCTGCACTGAAATATCATTACTCCCACGACTTCGAAGGAGCCTACGTCCCCCAAGCCTATCTGCCGGAAGGGAAAATCTACTACCAGCCGGGAGACCAAGGCATGGAAAAACGCATCCGCGAGCGACTCGATTTCTGGCGCAGCCAGATGGGCAAGGAAGGGGGATGAGGGCCGTGCTTACTTGAGCACGCTGTCGAGTTGCTCGGTCTCGGGCGACCAGTAAACCACGGAGCTCACCTTGCCGCCGCTGAGTTTGAGAACGGTCACCTTGCCTTTTTCCTCGGGGAATTTGGCGATCAGGTTGGCGTCATCGCCGAGGATGATGCGGTGCGCATACTTCTTCATCTTGGGCATGGCAAACATCCGGCCGATGCCGGGCATGCCGTGGATGTTGGCGACATAAACCGCTTTTTTCGCGCCGAGGTAATCCTTGCCGAGGGCGTTGAGTGACGAGTTCGCCTTCTTGCCGGTCTCCATGTCATGGCTCACCATCAGATATTTGGTTTCCTCCGGCTTGAGCGTGAATGCCTGTTCGTGTTGGTCCTTCGCTGCAAAAGGCTCGACCTTGGATCCCGCTGCATATGGGGCGGCAAGGGCAAAGCCGATCGAGAGGCAAGCGGCGGCGAGGGTGGTCGTGGCGGTTTTGAGAAACAGGGATTTCATCGGGAGCTTAGTTGAAGGGGTGGTGGATTCGAGGGGGAATCATTCATCTCTTCGGAGGAAATCAAGGCAATTCCTTGCTCTGTGCAAAACGGAGTTCCGCCCGGTAAGAGGTTTCTTCTTCGTGTGCTTCGAATTCGGTATGGCACGCCTTGCAGATGCCCCGAACGAGCCGCAGGCCGAGGCCAAGCCCGCTGGTGGCCATGCTGGCACGATCACGGTCATTGCGGATTGCCAATTTCACACCATCCGGCGTTGACCCGCATTCGACATCGATGCCGCTACTGGAGTAACGCAGCGCGTTTTCGAGCAATCCGTGGATCGCCTGCCTCAGAAGATCGGGGTCCCCCTGAATGTGAACTTCTGGCTCCAGCGCTATCGTCATTTCAAGTCCGCGTTCGGCGGCTAATAATTGATAGTCCTCCGTCACATCGCGAACGAGCATGGAAAGGTCGATTTCCACCATTTCAGCCTGCAATGACCCTTGCTCGGCTTTGGCTGCCAGCAACGAACGCTCCACGAATCGCGAAAGCCGCGCCAATTCATCCTGCAAGTCTTCCTGGAATGCCGGGGGAATCCCAGGAGGAGCGTGTTCGATGCGCATCCGCAGAAGCATCAGCGGCGTTCTCAGTTCATGCGCCACATGGGCGGAGAATTCGGCCATCTCCTGATAGGCCGTGCCCGCCTTGTCGAGCAGGCCGTTGAGATGGCTGGCGAGATCGGAAATCACCGGGTCCGCCTCCGGGATGGTGATTCCGCCCTTCAGGGAATCCGGTTTCATGTCCGCAAGCTGGCGGTTGATTTGATGCACGGGCCGCAGTGAGCGCCGCGCAAGAAGGAGACCGGCACCGAGTGAGACTCCAATCATCGGAACGGCCACCCACAGCCAGGTTTCCACCAATTCGCCGAGGATGTCCTGGATCTCCGCCTCCGCATAGCTGTTGTGGATCGACCATCCCTTGACTTGCGGGTGGCTCTGATCTGTGCGGCCTTCCCGCAATTCTTCCTCAAGCTGACGGTAACCGGTAAACATCATCAGCGCGATCAACAGTGTGCAGGAAAGCACCACCCACGCCGCAATCCGGAAGCGGAAACTCACTGGGATTCCTCTCCTTCCTCCCTGAGTGCGAAACCAACTCCCCGCAACGTGTGAATGAGCGGCTTGAGACCTGTGAGATCGATTTTTTTCCGCAGGTAGTTGACGTAAACGTTGACCACGTTCGAGCCGGGATCGAAGTAATGGTCCCACACACGATCCACCAAGGTTGCCTTTGAAACCGGGCGGGGCGAGGCCGAAGCCAGCACTTCGAGCAGCGCGAATTCGCGGTTGGTCAGAACAATCGCCACTCCCCCCCGGCGGGCAGTGCGGGTGTGGGGGTCTATTTCCAGATCGGCCACGCGCATCAGGTGGGTTGTCCCGGGTGCGTTCCGGCGTTCGCTGGCCCGGAGACGGGCGAGCAGCTCTTCCGTAGAATAGGGTTTGACCAGATAGTCATCCGCACCGGCATCCAATCCGGCCACCTTGTCCTTCACCTCGCCCCGAGCGGTCGAGAGCAGAAGACTTGCCATGCAGCCCGCCGCCCGCGCCTCGCGAATCACACTCACCCCGTCCATTCCGGGCATGGTAATGTCCAGCACGGCGGCGTCGTGCAACTGTAGCTTGAGGAAATCCAAGGCTTCCAGGCCGTCGCCCGTGTCATCCACCTGATGTCCAGCCGCCTTGAGCGCGGCGACCAAATGCCGCCGCAGCCGGGTACCGTCCTCTGCCACCAGAATCCTCACGGCCCACTTCTGACATGGAGCGCTCGGCCTTGGAAAGGGGCTTTCTTGGTTCGGCGAAAAAATCGGATGAAGCGCGGGACTGACGGCAATCATGGCTTTACGAGGCGAAAAAACACTCCCGGAACATTCAGGGTGTTGACCCGAGTGCGCTTCTTGCCGCCGCTCAGGTTGATCGGTCGATTGCTGTTGACCCAGTGGATGAGGTCGCTGCTTTCCTGCAGCACCCAGCCGTCGGAGAATTCCGGCCATTCGAATTCCATCTCGTCTTCATTCTCCGTTTCATGGATCCCGGTTACGGGAATCTCGATGAAGTTGGCCACGAGCGTGCGGCTGGATTCGATAGTGAATTCATATTTCTTCTCCGTGCTGACTTCCACGCCGTTTTCCGTCCAATTCACGAAGGTGTATCCGGGATTTGCATCCGCTTGGACGTCGGCCCCGTCGCCTTCCTCATAACTCGGGGCATCGGCCTCGACCGTTCCGCCATCCGGAGGAGATGCAGACACATGAATGACCAGGGAGCCGCCCCCTCCACCGCCCGTGAAGGCAAAGTTGGCGACGAGATTGCGGTTTGCAGTAGCGGCAAATGTATAACTGGCGCTGACGCTGACCACGGCCCCGCCTTCTGTCCAGTTGGTAAATGCATAGTTTGCATTCGCGGTCGCAGAGATCGTCACGTTGCCTCCATTTGCCACCGTGCCGCCACCGGAGACACTTCCTCCCAACAAAGGTGACGCATTGACGCTGATGGTCCGGCTGAGTCCCACCACGGAGAAATTTGCCACAAGCATGCGATCCGATGCCGCATTGAAAGTATAACTTGCCGTGGAGCTGACGACCAGGCCGTCTTCGGTCCAGTTGGTGAAGGTATAGCCGCCATTCGCGGTAGCGACCACGGTCACGCTGTCACCATCGTTGAAGGTGCCGCCACCAGTCGTGGTGCCGCCTGCCGAGGGCAGGGCATCGGTGCTGATGGTGCGAGTTGCTGCAAAGTTGGCAACCAGCGAGTGATTGACGTCCATCGTCAGGGTGTAAGTGCTGTTGGAGCTCACGACGACGCCGTTGTCTGACCAGTTCAAGAAGGTGAACCCGGGCTCCGGTGTGGCCGTCACGGTGGCATTCGTATCCAGCGCAAACGATCCATCGCCCGCAGTGGTCCCTGCACCGACCGGATTCGCTGTGGTGTCAAGCAGGTTGGTAGGTGGCAAAGCCGCGCCTGCATCAGCAATCAGGAGCGTGTAGTTTTTCGAAACATCGGCATTCTTTCCATCGCTTGCGGTGATTTTGAATTGAAACGTGCCGCTGACAGTCGGTGTGCCTTCAAGAACCCCAGTCACAACATCAAACGTCATTCCGTCTGGCAAAGCACCTTCCAAGAGGGCCGTGAATGGGTTGGCTCCCTCGATGACCACCGTGCGGGCTGCGAACGCTGTGGCAACACGGCCTTCGCCGACATGGTCGATCAGTCCGACCGGTGCGTCCACGTCCACAGCGGCCATTTGTGAACCGGTGAAGTCTCCCACAATCTCAACCGTTGACATATCTTCGGTGACGGTCACCCATTCGCCACCCACCATGTGGTGATTGTAGGTCCTCATGCCGGTGCCATGCAAATCATCCGCATCGACCGCATCGGCCACCGCTTCACCACTCTCGGCATCGAGTGGCCCGGTGTATTTGTAGAACTCGTAGCGGCGAGTTACCACTTCATCGCCGTTCGGCAGATCTTCAGGGGCGGCGGCCAACTCGCCATTCGGGCCACCGTCGGCCGCGCTCGTCTTCAGTTGCAAGATCCGCCATTCGACTTCCACTTCATCCGGTTCGCCATTGGCCCAGTTTTTGTCATTTGCATCGGCCGGATCATCACTCACCAACTCGCGCAGTTTGATTTCCCTGTTGTTGTGCGTGGTGGTCTTGATTTCCTTCACCCACACCGCCTTGCCAAACTCCTTGATCGGTGGTGCCGGAGGCGGCGGCGGGGCGATCACTGCCTGAACCTGTGCCGGAGCGGGATTGCCTGGGGCGGGCGGGTAATAGGTGAACACGGGTGTGGCAACCTGGACCGCACCTCCATGCACGAGCACACCACTGCCGTTGTCGATGAGCCAGTTGTATCTTACGACAGTTGCCGCTACCCGATAACCGACACCAAAATGCTCGCCCCCGAAGTTCACACTCGGATTGGTGAACATGTGGCCATTGGTAGGGCTGATCGGGCCGCTCGGAATCGCGGTGTAGGATACCCAGGTGCCGTTGGGGTTCTTTTTGCTTTCCCAGCGGATCCGGCATTTTGGATGCACCGGGTCGGTATCGTCTTGTTCGATCCGTGGCGCACCATAATGATTGTAATTATAAGTATAGGTGATGTCGGTACTGTGGCAGTCCTCGATTTCGATTTCGAAACCGTGGCATTCGGTGCCTGTGTCGTTGACCGTATCGAAATTGTTGATACTGCCGTATGCAATGCTGGCATTTGCGCCCGCACTCGAAGCAAACAGGGCGAGGACGCCTGCCAAAAGGATCCGAGAGGTCCGGTTGAATGCTGGCCATTTGAATGGATAGAACATGATCATGTGTTTGGTTGGGGATTGGATTGGTGGTTGGGTGATGAAATCAATTCAATGATGTGAACGATGGTTTTGAATGGGAATGAATAAGTCGTTTTGTGTGTGGAATGCGCCGGCATGTCACGTGTGATCAATCATCATCATCATGATCGCCGCCGCGATGTGCTCCTTCGTGAGACTCATTTTCTCCGAGTTGCAAAGTCACGCCGAGGCCGGGCAATCGCACCGTGCCTTTGTTCGGATCGTGAGAGGTAAACAACGCTGCAATCCACGCGCTTGCGATGACCATGAGGGCAATGCCCCAGCCCCAATGAGCGGATGAAATGGCGTCCTCCGGGTTGCCGGATTTTTTCCCGCTGACCATGGCGAGAGAGATGTTTTCCCGATGGCGGATCGTGTGCCACACGAGGCCTGCAAGGTGCAGGACGATCACTGCGAGCAAGGCCCAAGCAAGGGATTCATGCAATTCCTCCACCTCGCCGCCACCCAACCCGCTGCCGGAAATGAAGAGGGCGGGAACCAGCAGGAACATCAGCAAGGCCGCCACCGCCGAGCCTGGATTGTTTCCCGCATAGAGCTTCGTTTTGGATAGCGCCGCGCTGACCAGGTAGCGGGCAATTTCCGCCGGGTGCACGGGAAAGCTGGAAAAGCGCGAATACCGCGATCCGCATGCCCCCATGATCAGCCGGATGGCTAGCAGAAACAGGGCGATCACCCCGAAAATCATGTGCAGTTGAAACAGGGGGGCGTCATCGTCCACAAGGAACCCGATGCCAATCGCCGCCGTCAACGAGGCGGCAAATGCAAAGTGAAAAATGCGGGCGGGGATGTCCCAAACGAGGATCTTGCTCATGGGAAGATAAGTGAATTGGCTCCGCAAATTTTGCGAATCCTTTATGCATAAGAAATTTCTTATCAAACGAAAGATTGATTCATGCTCTCCGCTCGTCACCATGTTCCCAAGTATGAAACATCGCACAAACGCCATGCTCGCTGTCGCATTGGGGCTCCTTGGCAGCCTCGTGATCTCCCAAGCCGCCACCCTCGAGGTGGACAAAGCCAAGAGCCGCATTCAAGTGGATGCCAAGGCGACGGGCCACAACTTCACCGGCACGCTCAAGGATTACACCGTATCGGTTTCCGGAGACGCCGCATCACTCAAGCCCGAAGGCTTTAACTTGAATTGGGTATTCACCGATCTCGATAGCGCCGATGCCAAGCGCGACGCGGAGATGATCAAATGGCTCGGCGGTGGCAAACCCAAGGGCTCTTTCAAGTTTGTGAAATCCTGGACCGATCAATCCGGTGCCCAGCATGCGATGGGAACTCTAACGATCAACGGGGTTTCCAAGACGATTTCATTTCCATTCACCTCCAAGAAGGACGGTGATTGGGTGACCATCCAGGGCAAGGTGTCCATGGACTACCAGAATTTCAGCCTGCCCATCATCCGTGCCATGGCCGTCATGACCGTCGATCCCAAGCTGGTCGTGCGTTTCCATGTGGTGGGCAAGGTGAAGTGATGCATGATAACTGTTTAATTCAAACTTATGACTCCTGAGACATGGTGGATGAGAAGGTTCGGCTGCGCACGCGCCCTGATGTCGGGGAGTTTTGCCAACGGCATGGGACCGATGAACGGGGTGGAACCCCGCCTCGCGGCGGCGCTGGGCGATATGCTTGCCCGACCCGGGTCAATGATCCGCGCGGTTTCAGCCTATTTGATCGGCATTGAAATGGGCGTGGCGGAAGAAGCTGCCCGCGCCGTGGCCTGCGGCATTGAATACCTTCATACCGCATCGCTGGTATTCGACGATCTTCCCGCCATGGACGATGCCCGCACACGCCGTGGTGCTGCCTGCATCCACGTGGTGCATGGCGAAGCGGTGGCCTTGCTCGCGGCTCTGGCCGTAATCAATCGCGGCTACGCCCTCATCTGGCAGGGCATCCGGCATGCCTCTCCAGAGCGGCGCGAACGTGCGGGCGATTGGGTGGACGCCCGTCTCGGACCACGCGGAGTGATCGGCGGACAGGCACAGGATTTGCGCGGATGGCGAGTCGGACAAACGGCCGCAGAGGTCAGCGAGGTGGCGGCGCGGAAAACCGGCGATCTACTCCGTCTGACGCTCGTGCTTCCCGCCATCATCGGCCGGGGCACTGAACGGGAAATCCAATTGCTCGATCGCATCGGCATGTTGCGTGGGCTTGCCTATCAGGCGGCGGACGATCTCAAGGATGTGCTATGCGCCGATGAAACTTCCGGGAAAACCGGTGGGCGTGACGAAGAGTTGGGTCGCCCGAACTTGATTCTGGCGGAAGGTTTCCAATCAGCGCTGCGCCGCTTCAAACGGCTGCGGCAGACGGGGGACCGCGTTCAAAGTGCGCTTCCCGGGCCAGCCGAACGATGGGGCATGCTCTCGCCTCTGCGGGTGACTTTGCCAACCACTCCGGAAATGGTCTTGCAGCCACCCTTGCAACGCGCAAGCTGCGCATGAGAATTGAGAAGGAAGATATCACATGAGTCTTTGGAGCATGGTGTTCACCAACTTGCGACGCCACCGCGTGCGCACGGCGATCGGCGCGGCGGGCATTGCGCTTGGCGTGGCGACGATGTTGAGCGTGGTCGGTTTGTTAGGTGGAGCGGTCCGGATGTTCGAGCGTATCCTGCAAACTGACTCGGAGGTGGTGGTGTTCGAAAAGAATGTCTCGGACCTGTTCTTCAGCAATGTGCCTGTGGAAGTGGCGGCCGACTTGGAAAAACAACCTTTCATCCGCGAGGCAAGGCCGATGCTTTTCACCATCATCACGGCTCCTGGCAGGCCGGTGGTGACCTGCTTCGGCATCGGAGCCAGCGATCCACGGTTGAAGAAGGGCGAGTGGTTGCAGGGTTCGCTCGAAAACTTCACGGATGACGGCAAGGGCGTGATCATCGGTGAACGCGCTGCGGATTTCCTCTCCGCCAAAGTCGGTGGCACGGTGGAACTCGGGCAAAGCACTTATCCCGTTGCTGGCGTGCTGCGCATGGAAAATGGATTTGAAAACGGTGGCGTCTTCATGCCCTTGGCCACCTGCCAGAAGGAGTTTCATAAAGAAGGTGTCTGCTCCGTGATCACCGTGGCGCTTGCGGAAGGGCATGAATCCTCGGAGGTGAAGGAATGGATGCTTTCGAAGTATCCACGCCTGACTGCCTTGGAAAACGAGGAATTCAGCCGTAGTTATTCGCAGTTCAAGATCATGAAAACCACCGCTTGGGTAGTGGGCGGTTGTGCCTTTTTGTTAGGCGGATTGAGTGTCACCAATACAATGATTCTTTCGGTCTTCGGTCGCATCAAGGAACTGGCGATTGCCCGCGTCTGCGGCTTTTCAAGGGGGCAGGTGGCGAGGATGATTTTTGGCGAGTCTTTGCTCATTTCCGCCATTGGCACCGGCATGGGGTGGGGGCTGAGCATTGCGGGATTGTATGCGTTGCGGGCGATCCCTCAATTGCAGGGATACATCGACCCGCGCATCGGCTGGGCGGAAGTGATGGGGGCGCTCGCGCTGGCTGTCATCACCGCGCTCGCCGGGGCGCTCTATCCGGCATGGTATGCCGCCAACCTCAAACCGGCGGAGGCCCTGAGATTCGAATGAGCAAGGTGAGCGACATGGAAGTGCAGGTGGAGGATGTGTGGAAGAGTTTCGACCGCGGCCGCATCGAGGTGCTCAAGGGCGTGACACTGTACGTGCCCAAGGGCGGCATCGTCGCGCTTTGTGGCACATCGGGGTGTGGCAAGTCCACTTTGCTGAATGTGATCTCCGGACTTGAGGATGTGGATCGCGGGCTGGTGCGGGTTTCCGGCCATGATGTGGTGGATGAGGCCACCCGCATTGAACTGCTGCGCAAGCGGATTGGTTATGTATTTCAGTTTCATCACCTCATGCCGGACCTCACCCTTGCGGAAAATTGCATGGTCCCCGTGATTGCTGCTGGCGGCAAAAAGGCGGAGGGCATGGAGCGGCTTCACGAACTTGCTGCGGCCACTGGCGTGCAGCATCGCTTGGGCCAGCGCGTTCGTGAGTTGTCTGGCGGCGAGCGCCAGCGCGGTGCCCTCGTCCGCGCATTGATGAATGATCCGGAGTTGTTGTTATGTGATGAGCCGACCGGCGCACTCGATGAAACGAATCGGCAAAAGGTATTCGATCTCCTGTTGGAGTTGGTGCGTTCGCGGGGACGGACGCTGGTGCTCGCCACCCATGATCCGGATTTGGCGCGACGCTGCGACCGCTGCGTGAGAATGCGCGATGGAAGGATCGAAGGAGAGGGGATCTGATGGCCGAGGTGAAGGACAAGATGGCGGATGCTGCGGTGGATTCCGCACTGAGGCATGCGCTTGGCTGGTTGGTCTTTGGCAATCTTGTAGGAGTTTATCTATCCATTCTGATTCTCGAACCCTCGCTTCAGCTTGCGCATTGGACCTATGGTCGCTGGGTGCCGGTGCATTTGAATGTTCAACTCTACGGCTGGACCTCTCTGCCTTTGATTGCATGGTTGTTTTCGATCTATCAGGTGAGCGATTCCAGATTCCGGGCCTGGGCACCGGCCGCGGTGTGGGCATGGACGGCCGCGCTGGCACTTGGTTCGTTGCAATGGCTTTCCGGTGTGAGCTCCGGGAAAATTTTCCTCGATTGGAAGGGCGGAGCTCTATGGGCCTTTGCCGCAGCGCAGGTGATTTTGTGGTTGGTGCTCGCCGCCGCCTGGAAGGAACGTTCATCCGGCTGGAGCCGCTTGAAGAAACACGGCGCGCTTGCCGGGTTGGCTGGCTTGGCCGTGGTGCCTGTCTCGCTGGTTTTTGCCGCTTCTCCCTCGGTCTATCCACCCATTGACCACACCACCGGTGGTCCCACAGGTTCGAGCCTTCAAGGATCCGCTTTGGTGGTGGTGGGGCTGATGCTGATGCTGCCACGCGTTTGTGCCATCGCAAAACCAGTTCAACAAGGACGCGGGATCTGGTGGTTTTTCGGGATCTGCTGGCTCGTCTTCGGCGTGACCGAAGCGATGGGCGGCTCGCACTTCGACGCGCATCAAATCGGTTCCATGTTGTTCTTGCTGCCGTGGGTCTGGTGGCTGCCACGGGATTGGGCGAATTTTGATTGGCCGGATGGTTCAAGGGTTTGGCGCACTGCGATGTTTGCGTGGTGGGGTGTGCTGGTGGTGAGTGGTCTGCTGATGTATCAACCCGGCGTCTTGGATCAATTGAAGTTCACCCAGGGATTGGTCGCCCATTCGCATCTGGCAATGGCCGGTTTCACCACCTCTTTTTGTGCGCTGTTGCTCGTGCTCATCACCGGCCGCCGCATAGGCAGTGGTCGCTCGGTGCTTGTATGGCATGCGGCTGCGCTGGGCATGATCATCACGCTGACAGCGATGGGCTGGCAGGAGGGCGATGGTCCGTCGTGGATGTTGGCCAATCCGCAGTGGCGTGAACTCGGATTGGTGCTGCGGGCTTTGTTGGGTTTCTTGATGTTATGGGTATCGGTGCTCTGGTGGAGGGAAAGAATGAAATCATGAACAAACATCTTTTGTTGAAATTGTGGAGCGTTGCGGTCGGTGCCATGGATGCGTTGACGGGGCTATTGTTGATCATCACTCCGCTGGGTGTGTTGCGCCTCCTGCGCATTGAGCCTCCGTCTCCGGATGCGCTGATATTTCTCAGTTGGATCGGCGCATTCGTGATGGCGGTGGGCTTGAGTTATGGTCTGGCGCTCGGCAAACACCGCGGCCGCGGAGAGACGGTGTGGATGGTGACTTCGCTGGTTCGCATGATGGTGGCGGTTTTTCTAACCATCCAAGTCACATCGGGCTCCATGCAAATGCAGTGGATGCTGGTGGCGGTGTCGGATGCCTCTGTCGCGATCGTGCAGATGGTGATCGTCCGTAAGAAGTGGTGGAGGGAGGGCAAACATTGAACACACAAGGCATGCGCGCGGCCATGGCGGTGGCGGGTGTTTACGGGTTTTTCCTGATCTTCGCCCAGTTTTCTTTCGTGGAACTCCTGCGGGGTGCTGGTGTGGGATTGGTGGGGGAAAAATGGATTCTCGGAGTCATGGCAGTCGCGGGGATCAGTGGCGGGTTCCTTGCGGCATGGCGTGAGGTTTCTCCGAAGATGGTGAGAATCGCCCTTTTCGGGGCGGCGATTGCAGCCGCGATTGCGCCCTGGGTTTCGCAGGCATGGGGCTTCGGCCTGATTGCCTGTCTAACAGGAATGGCCTTGGGCGTGGCCACTGTGGGGCTGGCGGTGATGTTGCCTGCTTGGTGTGGCGTGATGTGGGTGGGGGTGGGCACCGGCCTGGGTTATGCATTTTGCAATCTGCCTGCGGTGTTCCTGCAATCTCCGGAAGTGCAATCGTGGATCGGCAGTGGCTTTGCCTGTGCCGGTGCTCTGGCCATCCGAAATGAGGCACGCTGGCCGGACAAGCTGGCGCCTCCAAATGTTTTCCCAATCGGAGCGGCGCTGGCTTTGTTCACCGCGTTGGTCTGGATGGATTCGGCGGCCTTTTTCATCATCCAGCATGCGGGCGAACTCAAGTCCGGCACTTGGGGGGAAGGATCTTTGTGGAGAAATGTGGGGCTTCATTTTGGATTCGCGGTGGTGGCAGGGATGTGGATGGCGAAGGGGCAAGCCCGCACGCTGCCTGCAGCAGCATGGGTGGTGCTCGCAGTGGCTGCGCTTGCGGTCAACCATGCCGCCACCCGTGGCATTGCCGCATGGTTTTATCCGGCCGGAGTTTCACTTTATTCAGCCGCCTTGGTGGCATGGCCGGGATGGTTTTCCGGGGTGGCGAACTCGCGGGCAGCGGGCTGGCGGGCAGCTTGGTTGTTCGGCGTGGCGGGATGGTTTGGATCGGCCAACGGCATCGGCATGGCGCAGACTTTGCAACAAGTACCCCCCGCATTTGTGGCGGCTGCAGGAGTGGTGGTGGGGGCGGTCATGCTGATTTCGGATCGCCAGCACTGGCGCGCTGCACTTGCGGTGGCATGTGTTTTGTTCGTCGGTTGGCAATGTGGCATTTCCCAATCGAGATATGCCATTCCGGCGGCTGGCTCCGCGGCGGAGCGTGGCAGAAAAGTTTATGTCTCAGAGGGCTGCATTCACTGCCACTCCCAGTATGTGCGCCCCCAATCCAAGGACCCGACGTTTTGGGGGCCTCCGCGCGCGGTGGGGAAGGTGCTTGCTGAAGAGCCGGTCCTGATCGGCAACCGCCGCCAGGGACCGGACCTCGCAAACATCGGAGCGCGGCGGTCCGAGAATTGGTTGAAACTGCATTTCATCGACCCTCGCAGCCTGATCCCGGAAAGTCCGATGCCTTCCTATGCGCATTTGTTCGACAGCGGTCGTGGCGACGATTTGGTTAGATATCTCAAAGAATTGGGGGTCGAACACACTGCTGAACTCATGCAGCGATCCGCCGCATGGCAGCCCGCTCCTTCTGCAATCCGCAGCGGGGAAGGAACGAAACTTTTTTCCAACCATTGCGCGGCCTGCCACGGCACTGGAGGCAGGGGCGATGGTCCACTGGCTGGTCAACTCAGCCGAGCACCGACGGATCTGGTCAAGGGGCCATTCGTCCGATCGTCAGAACCTCTGGAATTGGCGCGGATGATCAAGTTCGGGATCGTGGGCTCGGACATGGCCGGACACGAGACCATGCCCGATGGTGAGATCCTTGCGCTTGTGGAAGAAATCCTCAAGTTGAGGAGTCGTTAGATATTTCCGGACTGTGATGGGTTCGATTCCCTGCGGATCAGAGGAAATCGAAGATGGTTTCTAACCGCTTTTTTTCCTGACCTTTTCCAACAATTCCGGATCCGCTTCCAACGCGTCTGCCACGGCGCGGATGACGTCGAGGGTGGGGCGGGACACGTGGTGCTCCATGCCCTCGACATCGCGGTAGATGGTCTCCTCATCAATGCCGAACAAGCGGAGGAACCGAGTGAGTGTCTCGTGCCGTTCGATGATTGCATGGGCGATGCGGTGGCCGTCCTCGGTGAGGATGGTGCCGCGGTATTTCTCGTGTTTGACAAGTCCCTCGGCATCGAGCCGCTGGAGCATGTTGGTGACACTTGCTTGGGAAATTCCGAGATTTTTCGAGATGTCCACGGCGCGGGCATAACCTTTGGCCTCGATCAGATGAAGGATCTGTTCGAGGTAGTCGTCCATCGCGGTCGAGCCGCTGGTGCGCCGGGGGTGAAGGGTCATGGAGCCGCGAGACTAGTCGATGGAATCCGGGAGGGAAAGCACGCTTTTCCTGTAAAGATCCGCATTGGATGCCTGGAACTCCGCCTTCAGCCGGACCCTCAGCGTGGACAAATCCACCAGCCGCCAGCCTTTGAAGGTCCATTGCTGGTCTTTCCCATCGTGTTCGATGCCCAGCAACAGATGGACGGCATCGTCGGTGATCTTGAGAGTTTCGTTTTTGGGCTCGAAATAGAAGGTGCGGAAGGTGCTTTCCGCCGATCCCTCCTCGACGAGCTTTGGGTCAAGATAAGCCACCAGCCCGGAGGCTTCGTCGGTAATGCGGAGATCCGGATAACCGGAGCGTTGATGATCCCCGGCGCGGTTGGGTGGCACCTCGCAGCGCAGTCCTTCGCTTGCCTCGATCCTCGCCATCAATCCATCTTCGAAAAAACGGGATGCCTCGTTGATGCGTCGGAGTTTTCGCACGGGAGAGTCGGATTGGTTGAGCTCCACAATCGTTTCTGCCGTCGCTTTGTGGATGGCGTCGATGATCCTCCGATGCGCGGGTGTTTCCTTGAGGGGCAGCACGCGTTTTCCCGAGCAGGCTTCGGCGATCACGGGGAAATCGAAGCTGCGATCGGATAGATTTTCGCCCAGCAAGGATTTTACGAGTTCGCTGTCGGTGTGGGCGGCGGGTTTCTTCGATTCCGGAACGACGACGTTTTTCGAAATCAGCGAAACCAAGCCTGCTCCGATCAGAAACGAAGCGGCGGCGAGCAGCAGGGATTTTGGTTTCATGAGCGTTTGAGTTGGTGCCATGCCGAGGTATCCGGGCGGACCAGGGCTTCCACCGGATAATCCGCTAATGAGAGGACCTCCACCACGTGTTCCAACAACACGAGCGAGGCCACAGCGTCGAACAGCGCATCATGCCAGGATTTTTCCGCGACCAGCGCGCGGATTTTTTCAACCAGCCCGTGGGCCTCGCAAAGGGCACCCAGCGAATGGCCCGCCTGCTCGGGCCAGGCGGCGCGGGCGATCAGGAGTGTGTCGATCCATGGTCCGAATCCATGCCCGGGGAAGCTGCGCAGGAAGCGTTTTTCCGTGCCTTTGCCATGCGCCACCACCGCCGCTCCTGCCATCCGGCGTTTGAGCTCTGGCCACAGGGAGAGCAGGGATGGCGCATCCGCCAAGTGCTCCGGGCCGATCCCATGAACTTTTCTCGCTGACCACAGGACCGGTTGATCCGTGTGCAGATAGGAAACGAAGGGGTCGGCATGTCCTCCGGCCATCGACCAACACGCCATGCCAATTTGCACCGGGCTGTCCGTCATGCCGCGCTCCGCCCCAGCCGATTCGAAATCGATGGCGGAAAATCGGCAATCACGGACCAGTGGCATCGCCGGGGACTCTGCCATCCGCCCTGCCGGGGAATCAACGAGAATGATGCCCCTTCAATCTTCAATTGTTGCCGCGGCACATCCTGTGCTAGCAGTCTCCCTGTTGATGAGAAACCTGCTCGCTCCCTTCCTCTTCTGTCTGTCTTCTGCATGGGCCGTGGAGATCCGTGTCGCCACCTTCAATGTCGGGGCGAAACTCGCAGTGGGTTCGACGAGTTTGTTTGACTACGGAATCGGCGATCCCGGGATCGTGGATCATGAGTCGGTCAAGGCGGTAATCGCACGCATCGACGCGGATGTGGTGGCGCTTCAGGAAATCCACTCGGATGATTTGTCCGGTTCGCCCGATGACCTGGACAACATGGCTGCCGCCCTTGGTTATCCTTATCGTTATCTGGCTTCGAAAACCAACGCCTTCGATACCACTTTGAGTGTGGTGATCCTGTCCCGTTTCCCCTTTCTCTCGACCCAGAGCATCGGTTCTCCGGCCGGGGCGAAGGAAATCACCCGCCTGCATCCGGCGGTGAAGGTGGATGTCCCAGGAACCACCCATGATCCCCTAATCATCGCCGCCCATCTCAAGGCTGGCACGAGTGCACAGGAAAAATTCCGGCGGGCTTTGGAAATGAGGCGTCTGGTGGGCCATCTTGCCACTGCAGGAATGACGAATGATGACAACTTCGTCATCCTCGGAGATTTCAATCCATCTTCCAGCAACACCACTTATTCAGCGCTTCCGGTCGATCTTCCCGCATCGTTCGATCTTGGGGCGGACATTGTGTTTCCGGTGAGTTATAGCACCAATCCACTGGCCTATTTCACAAGTCCCACCGCGGTGAAATTGGATCCGCGGCAAGTGAATGGATCCAAGGTCACGCGTCCCGCCTCTGGCACCACGCTGGATCTGTTTCTGGTGTCTCCGGCCATTGGAGGCAGGCCGTTGTTTTCAGAAATCTATAACTCCGCCCTCGATGTCTCGAACTCGGCCCGTCTTCCGAAGGCGGGGGCTCCGCTGGCTGACGATACCAGCGCGGTTGCTTCGGACCACCTCGCGGTCATTGTGGATATGGAGCTGGATTCGGATTACCCCAATCTCGATGTGGCCCTGACGAATGGTGTGGTTTCCGAGGGGGACCCGGATGGGAGCTCTTCACTGACCGTCGGATTGCCCGCGATCAAGGCCACTCCGGTGACGCTCGGTCTATCATCGGATGATGCCACGGTCGTCCCTGTTTCCAGCAGTCTGGTGATTCCCGCCGGTTCTCTAACAGGGAGTGTGGCCATCCGTTCGCCCCGTGATTTCATCAATGCCGGATCGCGATCCGTCACGTTCACGGCAACCGCCTTGGGTTATGATCCGGATACGGCGGTTCTTTCGGTGAATGATCTGGATGCGCCCTATGGATTCACCGCTCCGGGGCAAACCATCACGGAGAACTTCGATGGATTCCCCGGAAATTCAGCTCCCTCTCCGTGGACGATCTCAAGTGGTCTGGCATGGCAGGGATTGGACTCCGGTGCCTCCAGCAGCGCCGGACCGCGTGCCTACGGGACTTTATCCCAAACTGCGTTGGGCTATCTTCCGGATGCAACGACGGGAACTGCCTCCGTCACCATCACCAACGAAAGCAGCGTGCCACTCACCAGCATCCGGATATCACTGGATGCCAGACAATGGCGCGCTGAAACCAACGGGGGCTTGGATCGGATCGTCGCGGAAATGGTGGTCGGCGGCCAAACGGTTCCGCTGCCGGGGTTGACATTTACGGCAAGCTCTTCGCTGCCTGCCGGTCCGTCCGGTGGCAGTTCTGCCGCGACCCTCGAAGCCATGGTGACAGGACTTCAGGTGTTGCCGGGTTCATCGTTTGATTTGAAAGTATTGTTTGTTCCTGCGGCAGGGCGATTGCCTTCTTCCGCAGATGTGTTTGTCAATGAATTCCATTATGACAATGCAAACACGGATAGCAATGAGTTCATCGAGGTTGTCGTTGGACCGGATTTTGTGGGGAGCATTTCCGATATCGATGTTGTGCTCTACAATGGCAGCAACTCGTCCACCAATGCGACCGTCTATTCCACAAGAAATCTCCAATCAGATGGAATCGCCGGCGCGGTCATTTCAGGTTATCGGTTTTACACATTGAACTATCCAGCGGATGGCATCCAGAACGGATCGCGTGATGGCTGGGCGATTTATAACAAGACGACGGCTCAGGTGCTTCAGTTTGTTTCCTATGAAGGGGAATTCTCGACGTCCACCGGACCTGCCGCAGGGATGACGACCACCAACATCGGCGTCACCCAGACTGGCGAGCCTGTTGGATTGGCTGCCTTGGGACTGAGCGGATCCGGAGAACAATCCTCGGATTTCGCGTGGACCAAGTTCACCAACATTCCCTATTCCCCCGGTCAGCCGAACCAAGGTCAGCAGTTTGCCGCGCCGCCTCCGCTTCACCAGGGCCTCGCCATCGACAATGTGGCCATCGCATTCCTTAGCGACTTTGATCTCGATGGTTCACCGGATGAGTTGGATAGGGACGATGATAACGATGGCCAATCCGATGCTTACGAAATCGCATTTGGCTCCAATCCGCAGAATGCTTCCTCCTTGTTTGAGGCGGTGTTCGCGCGGTCCGCCGTTGCTCCCCATGCGATGGCTCTTTCATTTGCAAGCGCCATCGGCCGGAGTTATGTGATTCAGGTGAGCTCCGATCTGATTCAATGGAATGACCTCTCCTTCCATGCCGGCACGGGGAGCGTTCTGGTGGTTTCCCTTCCGTCATCCGGCAACCAGCGCTTCTTCCGGCTGCGGTCCGGAAATTGACCCTCACATCCGGCTTGATTTCCCTCCGTCGCTCGGGATGCTCCGGGCATGAGGGATTGGGAACAATGCTATCGTAGCGGAGAAACTCCATGGGACAAGGGCTGCCCCGCTCCACCCCTGTTGGAGATAGTGGCGCGTCATGGCCCGGGCATTTTCGGGGAGGGACCGGTGCTGGTTCCCGGTTGCGGACTCGGGCATGATGTGCGGGCCATTGCCAGCCATGGGGTGTCTGTGGTCGGCCTGGATATCTCGGAAACAGCGGTCGGGAAAGCGAGTACAATCACGTTGGCCGGTGCTGAGGTCTATGAGTTGGGCGATTACCTGTCGCCCAATTGGTGCGAGGGTCGAAGTTTTTCCGCCATCTGGGAGCACACCTGTTTTTGTGCCATCGATCCTTCGCTGCGAGCTGCGTATGCCCGGTCGGCTGCTTCGGTGATTGCACCGGGGGGCATGTTTGTGGGGGTGTTTTACCTGACCCCGAATGGCCCTGGTGAGGAAATGGACGGGCCGCCCTTCAATTCGAGTATTGCCGAAATCGAAGCCTTGTTTCTCCCTCATTTCGAAAAGGTGGATGCGTGGGTGCCCGAATCTTCATTTCCCGGCCGCGAAGGCAAAGAGTGGCTGGCCCTGTTTCGCCGACTTCCCAAACCGCGGGTTGCCGAATAGACAGGAACCCGTTAGCGTGCCGCTACCTCACCGTGATGAAAGCCTGCCTCACTTGCATTCTGTTCGCTCTTCTTCCTCTGGGGGCGCTATCGGCAGAAGACCGCCTTTACGTGAACGACAAGAAGGCTCCTGATTCGCGAAAGGATCTCGAAGCGCTTCAAGGGGCTCTCACCCATGCCTTGCCGCAGGCGCGGGCGGCCACCGTCTGCATCGAAATCGGCGGTGGATCCGGGAGCGGAGTGATTGTTTCCGAGGATGGGCTTGTCCTCACTGCCGCCCACGTCAGTTCCGGAGTTGGAAAAAAGGTGACGGTCATTCTTGAGGATGGGACCAAACTCAAAGCGGAGACGCTCGGTCTGGTTTCCGATACCGATGCCGCGATGATCCGCATCACCGACAAAGGCCCGTTTCCATTCGTGGAAATCGATCGCAACAACACGACCCGTCTTGGTGATTGGGTGTTCGCGCTCGGGCACTCCGGCGGCTTTGACAAGAATCGTGGTTCAGTGGTTCGCTTGGCCCGACTTGTCCGCATGGCGAACTCCACCTATCAATCGGATTGCAGTCTCATCGGCGGCGACTCGGGTGGTCCGTTGTTTGATCTAACAGGAAAGCTGATTGCCATCCATTCCCGGGTGGGCCAGCAACTGCCGGTCAACATGCATGTGCCGATGAGTGAGTATGTCACCCACTGGGATGCGATGCTCAAATCCGAATTCATCGGCGAAGGGCCGTTCGCCAAAAAACCGGTGAAAGGCAGTGGCTTTCTTGGGTTGGCGACGGAATCCCGACCCGCCGGTGGACTGCGGGTTACCAAGGTTGGTGACAAGAGCCCTGCGCAAGAGGCGGGCCTCAAAGTCGGCGATGCGATCCTCAAATTCAATAATGCCGCGATGGCCAAACGCGAGGACATGCAAGCGTTGCTTGCGGAAATGTCATCCGGCGACGAGGTCGTGCTGGAAATCGAGCGCGATGGCAAAAAACAAACCATAACCCTCAATCTCGGTGAACGCTGATCGTTTATACTTAACTTTCGCAGTTGTTTTGGGCTTGGGGGCGTTTGCTCCAGCCATGGCAGTGGCCCAGCAAAGCCTTGAATCCGATTATCGCATGACGGGCCGTGCCATAGTGGCTCCATTCGATGGCGCGCGGGCCGTTCTCCAGACATCCAGCGCCCTGATCCTCAATGGGCGGGATGAAATCGGTTATGGAGTCGTGATTTCTGCGGACGGACATATCCTCGCCAAAGCCAGCGAATTTCCGAATCTCGGAACCCTCACCGTGGTGGTGGATCGTGCGAGATTTGACGAGGTGAAACTGTTGGCAATGGATCCCACGTGGGATGTCGCCTTGTTGAAAGTCGATGCGAAGGATCTGGTTCCGGTCAACTTCGCGCCCACCGGTGATGTGCCGCAAGGGACTTGGGTGATTGCCAATGGGGCGACCACGCGGACGAAGCGCCGTGCCCTAGTTGGCATTGTGAGTGCGAAAACGCGCGAAATCCCCGCAGCAGGTGGAGCGGCTTTGGGCATTGTGCTCGCCGAGAATGCGAAGAAACTCGAAATCGGCGAAGTTAGCGAAAACAGCGGAGCCAAGGAGGCGGATCTCCGCAAGGGAGATATCATTATTGAACTCGAAGGCACGAAGGTATCCAAGATTACCGACCTCGCCGAGGTGCTCAAGGATCGCAAGGCGGGCAGCATGGTCAAAGTCACCTTGATGCGAGGCAAGGAGAAGCTCACCGTCGATGTGCGTCTCAGTGCCAAAGGGGATCTGTTTTCGGAAATGGCCAATCGCAACGACCTGATGAGTGGTGATTTCTCGCGTCGCCGAAGTGGATTCCCCCGCGTGATGCAGCATGACATCCTGCTCAACAGCAAGACGACAGGGGGGCCGCTCTTGGATCTCGATGGTCGTTGTCTGGGGATGAATATCGCTCGCGCCAATCGGGCGGAGAGTTTTGCCATTCCGCTTGAAGACCTCAAGACGATCTCCGACAAGCTGATGCGGGAAGCTGCCGCACCTCCGCCAGCCCCGCCAGCCGCCGCCGATTGAACCGGTGGCGAGCCGCTCATCCAGTGATCACACGGCTCGAAGACCAGCCACTAGGCTTCCGGTCCGAAACAGCGGACAGCGAAGAGAGCGGCCGGAATGTTGAGGGACGGTGTGAGCGTCTGAATTTCAATCCCGGTCGTCGTCACCGGGTTCTCAAGCTTCAGCACGCAGCGCGTTTGGTGGTTTTCCGCAATCTCCGCAATCAGACGGGTTGCCGTCCGGTTGGCCGTGGCGGTAGAAGCGGATGATGAGGAATCACTGTTTTCTTCCGTGGAGAAAACCTTCACTTCACGCACACAAAACGGCATATCCCGTTCGGGATGCCCCATCAGCACCGATTCCATCGGATGGTCGAAGTCGGTGTCGAAATCGAGTTCGATGGAGCCGATGGTTTGCGGTTGATCCCAGTGAAGGCGGACGACCGGTTGTTCGTGGTCGAGCCCCGCGACCCAGGCGTTGGGTTTGGCGGTTGGCCGGCTGATGCCATTGAGGAGGTTGCTGGCTGCGAAAGAACGCAGGGGCGGCTCGATGTGGATCGCCAGATTTTTTCCAAGTGGTCGGCGTTTTGGGGTCCAGAATTCGAAGGTATCCACGCCGATGCCCGGGGGAGGGGACTGGACGGCTGATTTTGCCACGGCCTTGTTGCACGCTTGGCAGAGAGAAATGACCCCGGAGATGCGCTGATCGCTCAGGTGCGCCGAGATGTCATTGTTGGCGATGAGGCAGACAAAGCCATATCGGTCTGCGTCGATCGCTGCCTTGAAGGGCAGAGCGACCTTTTGCTTGGTGCCCGCCTGAAGAGGAATTTCCAGCACTTCGAGGGTATGGTCCGGAGTATGGTTTTCCAATTTCTCGCTGATTCGGAGTTCCGCGTGGAGCGTGGTGGGAACTGCAACGTCGAGTACGAACTCTACCAATGGCATCGGGCCCTTGGAAAGCGGCAGCATCATGGCCCAGGATTCATTGAGCAGCAGGGTTTCCCCGCAATCGGCGAGTGAGGACAAGGAAAGCTCGCTGGTGGCGGAAATTTTCGCCTTTGCGGCGAGGTCGTTCGGAATGGAGGCGGCGAGTTCCGGGATGTATTGGCCGGAGCGGAGTAGGCGGGCCTGGAGTTCCCGCATCTTGCCATTTTCCAGCAGGTCGCGCGGCGAGATGCCATCCCGCTTGCAGATGGCGGCCGCCATGCCCACCGCTTGGGCACCATGGGCGCAGGTTGCCATCACCCGGGTGCTGGCAAACGCCACATGGGTGGCGCTGATGATGCGGCCTGCCAGCATGAGATTGGTAATGTTTCGGCTATACATGCAGCGCCACGGAATCTGATAGACGCCCTTTGAGTGCCACTGGGTGCAGCCTGGAAGCTCGCTGAAGACACCATCCACCGGGTGGAGATCAATCGCCCAGCCACCGAAGGAAACGGCATCGTCGTGATGGCGTTGTTCCACGATGTCTTGTTGAATGAGCATCAGGTCTCCCTCGAAGCGGCGGCTTTCGCGCTTCCCGGGGATGGTGCCCACCCATTCAAGTGTCAGCGTTTCCGCCTCGGGGAACATGCCCGAGTTTTTGATATGGTTCCAAACCCCGTAGGCGACTTTCCATAACTCCAACTTGATGGTTTCGCTGTCGTGGATGGTATCCAGCGCGCCACCCCATTCGATCCACCACAAGCGGCAACCGGATTCGCCGGCCTTGAAATCCCGCCAGCGCGGAATCTTCGTGATATCTGTAAGCGCGAAATTCGGGGCGGTGAATTTCACCGGGCGGCCGGTGTCCTTGGAGTGGAAATAGATCGTGTGTCCTAACAGCTCGGACGATGCCTTTTCGGGAGCGAAGAGTTCACCGAATTCCTCCCGGCCTTCCGCGCCAATCCTGAAAGCGGCTCCAGCGAGGAAACCTACAATGCCGTCTCCGCTCGCATCACAGAACAATCGGGCGCTGATTTCATAACAAGTGGAGTTTTGCGAACAGAATGCACGCACCATCGAAATGGTATCCGGAGAGGATTTTTCGAGATCGTGGACGGCAGTATTGAGAAGCAGGGTGAGATTCGGCTCATTGAGCACCCACTCCAGCAGGATGGTATCGAGAACGAGAGAGTTGCCCTCGGGATTGCGGTGCATGTTTTCGACGAGCAATTCATCGATGACGCCGCCCTCGCGAGCCCAGCGGTTGTTGTTTCCCATGTGGGAAGTCGCTCCTAGGATCCACAAGCGGACTTCGCTGGATGCATTTCCGCCGAGCACGGGACGATCCTGAACCAATACGGTTTTTACTCCTTCGCGGGCGGCGGTGATGGCGGCGCAGACACCTGAAAGTCCGCCGCCGATGACGGCGAGATCACATTGGATGGACTCCGTGCGAAGTTCCCTGGAAAGTGCGGGTTGTTCTATGATCATGACTGGTCGGGGAAAGGGTGTTGAGGTGATTCAGTGGGTGGTGCGCGGAAGATGGACGCGCCCGAAGTAAAGCAAAAGCCACGCGATCGGGTGAAGGAATGCCATGACCAGGAACCATTGGCCGTAGCCATGACCTTGCACTTGTTCGAGGAGTCCTCCAAAGACGGTCTTCACTGCTTGGTCGAGGAAACCGGCGGGTTTCGTGGATGGCCCGGTGACCATGGTGGCCACGATCATGTTCATCACGATGCCGCCGATGGTGCTGCCAGTGGCCACCACGCTGAAGACCGTGCCGAGCGAATGCTTGGGCACGAGGTCGACGACCAGCGAGCTGATGTTGATGAGCCATGCGAGCGATGCGATGACTGCACAGGCGGCCAGTGTCATGGCGGAATCAAGTCCCGCTGCTTTGGCGACAAATGGCGAGACAGGCATCAGGCAGGCGCAGGCCAGCATCACCCACATGCGGCTTTTGGCCGGGGCGATTCCCTTTTGTACCAGACGGCCGGACAACCAACCTCCGAGCAAGCTGCCAACTCCTGCTGCAGCGTAAACGATCCAGGTGATTTTGATTTGTTCCTGCGAGAGACCGCGGTCCGAGCTGAGATATTTGGCAAACCAGAATTGATAGAAATACCAAACGGGATCGGTGATGAGTCTGCCGACAAGCAACAGCCAAGTGCCACGGAAGGTGAAAACCTGGCCCCAAGTCCATGGTTTGCCTGCATTGGCCTCGGCTTCTCCGGGTGCGGGTTCCTCGATGAGGGCAAGCTCCTTGGTTCCCAGAAACCGATTTTCCCGTGGCTTGCGATATAGCCATAGCCACGGCAAGAGCCAAACCAATCCTGCCGCCCCCGTCACGATGAAGGCCACCCTCCAACCGGTGCCGTGCGTTAGAATCTGGGTGACCCAACTCATTTTTTCCGCATAGGGATAGGTAGCCAGCGGAATGACAATATAGGGAGCGAGGGTGGCACCGATGGTGGCTCCCATGGTATAAAAACCAATGGCCAGCGCCCGCTCGCGGGCCGGAAACCACTCGGATACCGCCTTGGATGCGGCCGGCCATACGCCAGCCTCCCCCAGCCCCAGCGCAAATCGGCAGAATCCCATCGATCGCACGCCTTGTGCCCCAGCAGTCACCATGTTGGCGATGGACCACCAGGTCACGAACAACACCATCCCGGCCCGGGTTCCCAACTTGTCCGTGATGCGGCCGGAGATGAGATAGGCAATCGTATAGGCGACGAGGAAAATATTGACGATGTTCGCATACTCGCGGTCATCCATATGCAGATCCTCCTGAATCGTCGGCGCGAGCGCGGACAAGGTTTGGCGGTCCACATAATTCAAAACGGCGGCGCTGAACAGCAACACGATGATCCACCACCGCAATCCTGGAATGATGATGCGTTTCTTGGTTTCGGCAGCCATGTCAGGACTTGGCTGCCCGCCGGTGGGTTCTTGGGAATGGGATGACACAGGAGGTCGGGAGATCGAACGTTTTGCAAAAGAGGGTTTTATATCTATCAGAAATTCGTTTCGAGATTAGGCGGGATTTCGCTTGCCGACCATGAGAGAGTGCGCATGATTTCTGTGATTTTGCGCAAGTTCCCATGAACCAAGAATCAAGCCAAATGACAGATACCAAGCGGGTTGCCGTTCTTGTCGATACCTCGACGACCTGGGGTCGCGATGTGATCGCGGGGGTGCATCGTTACAGTCGTGGCAAGGTGGGATGGCAGTTGTTTGTGGAGCCCAGAGGGGTGGAGCAGCGGACCTGGCTGCCAACGGGCTGGAAAGGCGATGGGGTGATCGCCCGGGTCGGATTTTCCGATCTCGCCAAGCGTCTCCGCGCCCTGAAGCTTCCGGTCGTGAATGTGTCGGGCATCTTTCTGCCCAAGGTTGATTTTCCCCGTGTGGTTTCGGATCAGGTGGAGGCGGCGACCATGGCGGCGGAGCACTTGATGGACCGTGGGTTCAAGCATTTTGCGTATTTCAGCCTCTTGGGATTGGAATATGTGGCGGAGCATCAGCAGGCTTTTGCGGATGCATTGCGCCTTGAGGGACATGGCTGCGAGGTCTTTGCCGTGCAACCGCAACTCGGAGCCGAGCCGGACTGGAATCTCGACATGAAACGGCTTGGCAAGTGGATGGCGGGACTGCCGCGGCCCTTGGCGATTTTTACCTGGAACAGCAGCAGTGCCCGCGAGTTGATCTATGCCTGCATGCATGCCGGGCTGGCCGTGCCGGAAGAAGTGGCGGTCTTGAGCGGATCGGATGACGACCTTTTCTGCGAGGTCACTCCGGTCCCGATTTCGGCCGTTCAGCTTGGTTGCGAGCAGATCGGCTACCGGGCCGCTGCCGAACTCGATGCCATGATGAACGAACCCGGAACCCGGCCGGAAAAACAAATCCTCATCCCACCGCAGGGCGTCGTGGACCGGCGATCGACCGATACCCTCGCGGTTGAGGATCCGGCCATGGTCAAGGCGCTGCGATTCATTCGCGAGAATCCGGCCCGGATCATGCAGGTGGACGACGTCGCGCGGCAGGCAGGACTTTGCCGCCGGGCCCTGGAATTGCGATTTCAGAATCTTTTGGGCCGCTCGCCCGCAGCAGAGATCCGCCGGGTGCGCATTGATCGCGCGATCGAGCTTCTCCAGCGCACGACCCTGTCCGTCGCGGCGGTTGCGGAGCGTTCGGGTTTCAGCAGTCCGGAATACATGGCGTCGGTTTTCCGCGCCCACCTCTCGACCACGCCCTTGCACTACCGCAAGCAGGAATCCAAAGGCTGATTGCCAAGGAGGCGGAAAATTTTGACTGGTGGATGTGTCAGAATCCATCCTTGCCAACAATTCACGGCAGATTGGTTGAACGAATGAAGCTCCGATGGGACGTAAGCAGCGCCCCATTCGATTCATCGGACCACTCAAATCCATCCTATCTGTTAGATGAAACACGCGACCCTCAAAAGAATTGCTGCAGCCATTTGGTTGGCAGGTGCCTCGTTTTCCGCCGCCGCCGAGCATCCCTCATGGAGCGGGATTTATCCCCATCTCGCCTATTACAACGAGGAGGGCGAGTGTGGAACCGGGGCGGTGGTGCCGTGGGCAGGTCGCTTGTGGGTCATCACCTACGGCCCCCATTTGCCGTTCGGTTCTACCGACAAGTTGTATGAAATCACGCCGGATCTCCAGATGACCATTCGTCCGGAAAGTGTGGGCGGGACTCCGGCAAACCGCATGATTCACCGGGAATCCGGCCAACTCATCATTGGCCCCTATTTCATCGATGAACAACGCAAGGTGCGGGTGGTTTCGCCGAAAATGATGCCGGGACGCCACACGGGAAATGCCCGCCATCTCACCGATCCCGCCGGGAAGGTTTATTTCGCAACCATGGAGGAAGGCCTCTACGAAGTGGACGTCAAGACGCTGGACGTGACCGGACTCATCAAGGACGGCAATGGCGCGAAACCCGGGCAGACGACCGAAAAGAATCCCGCCACGATCGCCTCCAAGCTGCCTGGATACCACGGCAAGGGGCTTTATTCCGGCCAGGGCCGGGTGGTTTATGCTAACAATGGCGAACGGGGCAAGGCGGCCGAAACCGATCCCCGCACTCCGAGTGGTGCCCTTGGCGAATGGAGCGGGGAGGGCGACTGGAAATTGGTGCGTCGCAGCCAGTTCACCGAAGTCACCGGACCGGGTGGCATTGAAGGTAGCAAGCAGCCGGAAACCGATCCAATATGGAGCATGGGTTGGGATTCCCGTTCGTTGATCCTGATGCTGCTCGATAGCGGGAAATGGCATGCTTACCGCTTGCCCAAGCCAAGCCATTGTTATGATGGTGCGCACGGTTGGAACACCGAGTGGCCACGCATCCGCGACATTGGCGAGGATGACATGTTGATGACAATGCATGGCATGTTCTGGCGTTTTCCAAAAACATTCTCCGCTGCCAATGCCGCTGGCATTCGCCCCCGTTCGACTTATCTCAAGGTGATCGGTGATTTCTGTGAATGGAATGACCGTCTCGTTTTTGGATGCGATGATGCAGCGAAGTCGGCGTTTCTCAATTCCAAGGACGGTGGAGATTATCTGTCTCCCCCAGGCCAGTCGCACTCGAATCTTTGGTTTGCATCCACCAAGACTCCCGATCTTCTCGGCCCGCCGATTGGCAGGGGTTCGGTGTGGCTGCGTGAAACCATCAAGGCCGGGACTGCTTCCGATGCGTTTCTATTCGCTGGTTTCGAGCGCCGGGTGCTCCATGTGTCCCACCAATCGGAATCATCCGCCAAATTCGTTCTCGAAGTGGATGTGAAAGGGAATGGGAAATGGCAGGTGTTGCGCGAGATCAATGTCCCGGCCAAGAGCGCGGCCCAGGTGGAATTCGCGGCGACTGAAAAAGGAGAGTGGATCCGCTTGCGGGCAGAGAACGAGAGTTCCAAAACAACCGCCTCGTTTTTATATATCAATGCGGACAAGCGAAGCACGACTGCCGATCCCATGTTCGACGGGCTCAGCAAGGTCGGCTCAACATCTGCCTCCGGTGGTTGGATGCGGGCACGTGGCAATAACAAACGTTCCATGCTGCTCTCGGCATCCGCAGTCGGAGTGAAACCGGATGGCAAACAATACTATGAACTCGATGCTGACATGAAACTCCAACCACTTGGTGCCGAGCCGTCAGCTGGGGAGACACAACTCGGCACCAAACTCATGCACGGAGACCTGAAGGTGGAGGACGCATCCCTGGTATTCACGGATCATGCAGGTCATGCTTGGAGACTGCCAAAGGGAGCCGCTCCATTTGATCAACTCACCGCATCCGGCGCGGTGCGGGTTCAGCGCGAAATCTGCACCGAGCGCTATCTCTTCAACTGCCATGGCAGCTTCTACGAACTGCCCACGGAAAACGCCGGTGGCTTCGCCAAGATCCGTCCTGTTTCCAGCCACAATCTTGCGATCAGCGACTTCGCCTCCTACCGCGGATTGCTGGTGATGACGGGCATTGAGCCGGGTGTGTCGAACCCGCACATCATTCGCTCCAGTGACGGCAAGGCCGCTGTCTGGGTCGGGACGATCGATGATCTCTGGAAATTGGGCAAACCCACTGGCAAGGGCGGCCCTTGGCTGGAATCTGCCGTGATGCCCGGCGTGGCCTCGGATCCCTATCTGTTTGCCGGCTATGATCACAAGCGTCTGGAACTTTCCAACAAAGGTTCCAACAAAGCGACGTTCACCGTTCAACTCGATCCCACCGGCGAAGGGGATTGGGTCGATTACCAACAATTCGAATTGGGTGCGAACGAGTCGAAGGAACACAAGTTCCCGGATTCCTGCCAAGCCTACTGGGTGCGGGTGATTTCATCCGCAGAGACCAAGGCCACCGCCCAATTCGAATATCATTGATATCGTTCAAGAGCAGAGCCGTGCGGGGGATCAAGCGAGCATCCCCTGCACCAGCTTCTCAAGCTTCACAATGTCCGCCGCGAAGTTGCGGATGCCTTGGGCGGTTTTTTCGGTGGCCATGGCATCCTCGTTGAGGGCGAAGCGGAATGCTTTTTCGTCCAAGCTGATTTTCTTGAAATCGCTCTTCGATGCTTCTGCCGGTGTCAGGCAGGGAATGACTGGATCGTTTGATGCCTGAAGTTCCGCCAGAAGGCCCGGGCTGATGGTGAGCAAGTCACATCCTGCGAGGGCGAGGATCTCACCCTTGTTGCGGAAGGAGGCACCCATGACTTCGGTCCGATAGCCGAATTTCTTGTAATAGTTATAGATGGCTCTCACGGATTGCACGCCGGGATCCTCATCGCCCTGGTAGTCCTTGCCGGTCGCAGCCTTGTGCCAATCGAGAATCCGTCCCACGAACGGCGAGATGAGCTGCACGCCGGCTTCCGCACAGGCGACGGCTTGGGCGAAGGAAAACAGCAGGGTCAGGTTGCAGTGGATGCCTTCTTTTTCGAGAATTTCCGCCGCTTTGATGCCTTCCCACGTGGAGGCGATCTTGATCAAAACCCGGCTGCGCGGATGGCCTTCCTCCTCATAGGCACCGATCAATTGACGGGCTTTGGCAATCGTAGCTGCGGTATCAAAGGAAAGCCGGGCATCGACTTCTGTGGAAACTCGCCCCGGGACGATCTTGAGGATCTCCAGACCAAAAAGAATCAGGATCCGGTCGAGAATCGCCTCGGTCAGGGCATCTCCGGCCAGGCCGCTTGCCTTTTGCTCGGCCACGGCTTGCTCCACGAGGTGTCTGTATTCTTCTTTGCCCGCAGCCTGCAGGATCAAGGATGGATTGGTGGTCGCATCCTGCGGCTGATAGATTTTCATCGATTCGAAATCACCCGTATCAGCGACAACGGTGGTAATTTGCTTCAATTGATCAAGTTGGCTCACGCTCATGAGAAAGACTTAATGGCGATCCCCTCCCATGCAAAGCAGAAATCCGGCTTGGTTTGCTCGCTGGCAGTCTCAGGGCTCGAAGCGGAGCTTGCGCTGCAGGGATCTGAACAGATAAGCACCCACCAAGGCTCCTGCGAAATCTGCGAACAGATCGCCCGCATCATTGCCAGTGCGGAAAGGAGTCTGGGTTTGATGCCACTCGTCGAGTCCGCCCACCAGCGTGAGCAAAATCACGGAAATATTGGCAATCCTGTGCCAATTCGGTGCTGCTAAGGGATTTCGACGATAAAGCCACCCGGCGCAAAGAAATCCTCCGACGCAAAAATAGCTGAAATGGAGCACCTTGTCGATGTGGTCCACCGGGTAAATCTTGCCCGATCCGGGACGGGACGAGAGAAACCAAAGAAAGGCCAGCCAGCAAAGCAAGGTGGCGAGCCAAATCCAGGAATGCCGGGGCATGCGAATCATTCCCGGGCCTCAGAGCTTGCGCATTTCATCCTCAAGACGCTCCGCCAGCCATTGTTTCATCATCGACTGGTAGTTGAGAAACCTCGAGCGGGCGATGCGTTTGATGCGGGAAAGCATCCTCGGATCAAAGCGCAGCGTGATGGTGGTGGACTCGCGTGAATCGGCCTCATGCACCGAAGTCGCCATCAGGCGGCCGTCGAGCTCGTGGCTTTCCCAGTAGCGGGCTTCAGCCGCCTCATCGGCGAATTCAGGGATATCGGACCAGCGGGAGATGGAATTCATGGCTTGGGGGCGTTGAGGGTTTGATGCTTCAAATCAGCGGAATTCGGCATATTTCCGATCGTAAAATTTCCGTTCCGTCTCGGACATGTCTCGTGCGGCGACGACGCGCGTGGTTTTCCCATCCGTCCAAAAGGCAAAAAACAAGTAGCGGTCCGCCACCGTGCGGCCCAGCGCATAGAAACGGGTGGCCCCGTCACTCCGCTCGGCATCAGGCAGGAATCTGACGGAAAATGGGTCTTCAAACGCCTCCTCCAACTCCCGGGGCTTGATGCTCCGAAGGTCGAATTGCACGTCGATGAGGTCGAGTTCCATGGCGAGATTGTGGGGCTGGCACGGGAAAGTGCAATACCGGGTTTGGTTCATTGTTCCAAAACGCAAAGGATCGTTCGTCAGCGTCCTAGAAATCCACCCCCTGCCGTTCCTGGCGTAGTTCACTGCATTGGAGGGCATTTCCAGGCCTCACACCCTCACCCGAAGTCACCCATCCGCTCCTGATTTAAATCCAGCAAATTGCCAGGGATTTGCTTTTCGGTGAAGGTCGATGAAAAAGCCGGTGACCGGACCGGAGGCGGGGAAAAGGGGGGCATTGGCAGTCCCAAGCCGGGTGATATCCAGAGGGGACAGTGGTGTGGAGATCGGCGCGAGGCGTCGGTTTTACGAGCGTTATCTGTGGAGTGGTGCGTCAATCAGGAACATTGTGGCCGGTGTCCCGGGGGGGATGAGCTACCTGCCGGTTCTATATCGAACGGACAGCAGGGATCCGAGACCGGCGATAACGAGCAAAGTGCTGGAAGGCTCAGGGACAGCGGAGAAAGAAGACAAGCCTCCCCGGGACAAAGCAAATGGAGTGGAGAAATCACCGGGGTCTTCCCGCAACTCCAAGAAGCTGGCCGAACTGCCGGAGGTGAAGTTGTCTAACGTGAGATCATCTCCAGGCAAGCTCAGTCCATTCAGCGCGATGCCGCTCAGATCCTGCAAAACAAAAACAAATCCTACATTCGTGTCCAAAGCCACCCCCCCAAGTAATGCCGGCGATGAGAGTGCGCCTGTCAAAAAAATCAGGTCGACTGGAAAGCCTGTTCCCGCGATCGGATTGAAATCATACACATGGATAACACCAGTGTCGTAGGTGAATAACTGGCCACTTACATTCAAGCTGAATTGGTTGTAAGTATAATCGCCCCGATCAGGGTCGAACGGCGTGTTCAATGGTTGTGCAGAGTCATATGAAAAACTTCCGCTGAATGGCGTTCCGGATGCAAGTGTTCCGAATGGATCCGCCAGGCTGCCTGAGAAATTGTAGGTGACCAAGGCAGCAAAGGCTGAATAGCTCGAAGCCGTGAGAAACAGGAGTGTGAGAATTGGTTTGAATTTCATGGCTTGTTTCGAATTGGGCAGAAGTCAGTTGAATTGGCCTTTTCGGTTGATAGCATATTCGCTATTTCGGAATCGAGATTGCCTCAGATTGTGAATCTTTAAAGAAAATTCTATCTGTTTACGGGATGAGTGGAGCCGTGCCCAGTTGGATGATCTGAATGAAGCGGTCCGCATAGGCCGTGGAGCGATGCTTTTGTTCGTCCTCCGCGCCTTTGAATGTCACCTTGATCCATGCTGACCAAAGATGGCGTGCATCATCCCAACACGAGGGATTGAGTCCGAACGCCTCATCAGGTTTCTGTCCGGCATGATGCCTCGGACACGGATTCGAGGGATCAGGGCGAATGACTGCTCATTGTTTTTTGAAAGGGATTCAGAAGAAACCTGAGCCGCTTTGCATGGTGGGAGCGGAGCCTTGCTTGAAGTCCTGTGGAAAAATCGCTGCCACGTCCTTGTTGGCCAGCCAGCCTTTGAGATTCGTGGCGGGGACCTCGACGTATTGGAAATCGCCGCTCTTCTCGCCGAGAATGACCATGCGCCCGGGGCCGGGAGTGCCCAGAGCCTCAGCCTTTTCGAAGGGGGACAAACGAATGGCGGCCGTGTCGGTGAGAACGATGCCCCGGATCAATTCGCCATGGCGCAGATAGAGGGCGCTGCCTGCCACGGCGATGACACAAGTGATCGCGCAACCGGCGATTGCGAGTTTGCGACGCAATCGTTTCAAGACGCCTGCCGCGAGGGCGAGCCCGCCGAGAAGCTGGGCCGATCCAACAAGCAGCCACGACCATTCGTTCAGGCTGAGTTGGTTCAGGGCGGCGTCCAGCCAGGGATGGCGGGCGGGCTCCTCGAAGGCCGCGGCGGCTTTGCGGGCGCGGGCGAGATTGGCCAGCAAGTCCGGATCGCGTGGAGTCAGCAGGCGGGCCCGCTCATAGGCAAGGATGGCCTGGCCGTATTGCTTGAGCTGCAGATAACTGTTTCCAAGATTGTAATAAGCCGAAGCACGCGGACCCTCGCTGGTGAGGAGTTGCTCATAGCCCGCAGCGGAGGCACCATAGTCTCCGGCACGGTATTTGGCATTTGCCTCTTCGAAGGTGGAGGCAAGTGAAGGTGAGGATGCCATGATACAACCGAACAGCAGAATGATAAGTGATTTGATCATATCAACGGGCGCTTGGGTTGAGTGATGCCATGGCTTCATCGAGCAGGGTCCGCCATTGCGGCAGCACCTCGCCGGTGGTTTGGCGGCTGTAAACGTGCAGGTCTGCCTCGCGGAAGAAACGGATGACCGGCGAGTCTTCTGGCATGCGGGCGCTGACTTCCGCCAAGGTGATGGCCTGGGGTGGCTGGTTCCACATGGCACCGAGACGTTGCTGGATGGCAAGCCGTGCGGCGGCGAAATAACCGCTCACATCCTTGGAAATCGCGCAATTTCCTGCGGCTTCGAGGGCGGCACGAGTCGCATTTTCCAACTCAGCTGAGGCCCGGCGCTTGGGGTTGGTGAGATATCTTTGGAGCAGAGCCAGCAGTCCGCCGAGCACGCAGAGCGCGGCGGCGACGGAGAGGCTTTGCCAGAATGCCGGGCGGAACATCAAAGGAATGAGCGGGCGCACCGGAGAAAGCTCCGATCGCTGGGCAATGATCTCATCGCGTTTTTTCTCCGGCTCCTTGGTCTCAGGAACGGCGGCTTCCTTCGGTTCGGCGAGATCCGCACCACTCACTTGGATGGTCTTCGGTGGCGTGTTGATCGTCTTGTATGCGGCGGCAGCGGGATCGAAATAACTGAACTCCAGCGCCACTTGCTGCTCGCCTCCCTTGCGGGGCACTGCACTGAACTGGAAGGTCTTGCTTCCTGAAAACGATGCTTCATCACCTGCTTTGAACTCATCCTTGCCATCGTAAACCTTCCATGACTCCGCTGGGTTGAGTGTGGGGGCTTTCATCAGCGCAAAATTCCCGGTGCCGCTGATTCTCGCGAGGACTTGCTGGGGCTCGCCGCTTTGCCAGTTGTCAGGAATTTGCTCACCATCAAACTTGAAGTCTCCGACCGCGCCAGTGAACCCCTTGGGTCGGCCCTCGGTGGGTAGGGGACGCACTTCGATTTCCTGATCGGTGGAACGCAAGGTCAGGTCTTTCTGGATCATCGGCCGATTCATCTGGTCGAAGACATTGTCGAAAAACGGATCGTCGAAGGGCCCTCCCGTCCGGCGGCGTGGCTTGGGGGCGGAAGTGTCCGGCACCGCGACAGTGAGGTCCACCGACAACGACGCGGGATTGGTCCCGGCCTTGGTAGCGGAAATACCGCCGAACCAGGTGACGACCACGTAGCGCTTGCCGTCCTTCATTTCCTGACTTTGTTGGGGGTTGTCGCTCAGGTTGTGCAGGGTAAATCCCTTGCCTTCCGGCTGGATGCCGCTGCGGAGATTCGCCCGCGAGGCCGCCGGCAGCCATGCACGGATGCGGACTGGCGCGATCTCACCCACATAAGCATGTTTCCTTTTGCTATCTGCCAGTTCCACGGTGAGAAAACCGAATCGGTTCTCATCGTTTGCCTCTTCCTGGGGCGCTTGTGAATTCCCTTGATTGGCCTGGGGAGGAGGGGCCGCTCCAGCGGCGAGCACCTTCAGCTTGAGTGGTTGGGTGCTGAACTTTTTGCCGTCCGCGTTGATCTCGATGGCAGGGATTTCATAGTCCCCCGGCACCTGAGAACCGACCGCATAACCGTAGGTGATGGAAACGGAGGTGCGTCCATTCGTCATCTCGACCCGTTGTGCCTGTCCGTTGGGTTGGACGATGAAGTTTTCAATCGCCGGAATCTCCGGTCTCGCAACCGATGCACCGGAGATGGTGATTTCCAACAACGCGCCCTCACCTGCGGGCACCGAATCGCGATCGAGAGTAGCGGTCACTTCCGCGTTGGCGGCGGAAATCGAAACGACCAGCGCGGCGAGCCATCGAACGAAATGATGGAATAACTTTACCATGTTTTGCCTTTGGTTGAGTTGTCCGGAGTGAGAGCACGCTGACGTGGCTGCTGGGGAATGGGAATGACCACCCGTTCATCCTGCCGCAGCGACTCTAACAACTGCTTGGCTTCTTCCGCGGTCATCTCCTGTCTTTGAACCCGTTCGTTGCTCATTTCACCGGGTTCGCCTTCCTTGGCTTCTTCCTTGCCCTGCTCTCCTTTGTCTGCCTGTTGGGCGGCCTTTTCCTCCTCGGCGCCTTCGCCCTTTTTGCCATCCTTGGATTCACCGGGTTTTTCTCCTTCTTTCGGGTCTTTGCCTTCTTTGGAATCCTTCCCTTCCTCAGATTTCTCGCCTTCTTTTTGATCTTTTTCCTCTTTGGAATCCTTGCCTTCCTTCTGTTGATCCTCGCCCTCTTTGGATTCTTTATCTTTCTGATCTTCGCCCTCCTTTGACTGCTGATCCTTTTGATCCTCGCCGTCTTTCTTCTCTTGATCCTCTTTTTTCTCCTGATCGTCCTTCTGCGAGTCGTCTTTTTTGTCGTCCTGCTTTTGTTGTTTCTTCAGTTCCTCGAGTTTCTTTTCGACGAGTGCTTTGTTGAAACTTGCGTCTTCATCAGTGGAGTCCAGGGCGAGTGCATCGGCATAGGCTTTGATCGCTTCCTCCCAGGATTTGATGGTGGCTTCGGGCTCTTTTTCCAGCGTTCCCTGGCCTGTGCGATAGAGGGTGTTTCCAAGGTTGTAGTAGGACTTCTGCTGCAAGCCGAGATCCGGGGTGCGCAGCGATGAGCGGAGCGATTCGGAGGCTTTGGCAAAGTCACCATCGTTATAGGCAGCGGTGCCGTCATTGTAGATCTTGCGTGGATCGGATGCTTCTGCGGCATCAAAGTTTACCATCACCAACCCCGCAAGCACCGCAGATGCTTGTGGGACAATCTTATGTCGGCGAGCGACAGATGGCAGTGGCCGGGCTTTTTCCGGGCGACGGCGATCCTTGATGAAAAACTCGATCAACAAGCAAAGGATCGCCGCCCCCAAAGGCCACTCAAAACGCTCCAGCGGGATGCGCTCCATGCGCTGGTCTTGCTCGCTTTGCGGAACCAGTCGCAGCTTCTCCTGATAGATGGTGTTGAGTCCCTCCGCGCCGCGGCCCAACGGCACATAAAGCGCATTGGTGGCCTCGGCGATTTTCTTGAGGGTGGATTCATCCAGGGTGCTCTTCACCACCTGCCCGGAGGCATCCCGCAAATAGTCTTTGCGGCCGAATCCCAGTTCGATGGGAATCGCGGCCCCTTCCTGACTGCCGACCCCGATGGTGTAAATGGCCATGCCTTTTTTGGCGGCGGCCTTGGCAGCATCGATGACATCGCCCTGAAGGTCCTCTCCATCGGTGATGAGGACGAGCACCCGGTGGTTGTTGCCTGTTTCATCGAACAGGCGTTCCGCCTCCTTGATGGCGCTGGCGAGATCGGTGCCTTGGCGAGGGATCAGGTCGGTATCGAGCGCATCCAGCGATTCGCGAAAGGCATCGTAGTCCAAGGTGAGAGGGCACAATGCGAAGGCGCTGCCTGCGAATGGAATCAGCCCCACGCGGTCGCCTTCCAGTCGGCTTACAAAATCGATGACGCCCAGTCGTGCGCGTTCGAGGCGGTTGGGCGTGAGATCCTGCGCGAGCATGCTGCGCGAGGTGTCCACGGCGAAGAGGATATCGATGCCCTTGCGTTTCACCTCGCGCCACTCGTAGCCCTTTTGCGGCCGGGCGATGGCAGTGAAGAGCAGGAAAACGGCAAGCAGCCAGAGACCGCGCTTGAGGTTGCGCAGGCGGGGTGAAAATCCTTCGGTGAGACGCATGCGGAACCGTGGATGCACCAGTTTGGCCAGATCCGCCTCGCGCCGGCGGTCGAAGCGCACGAACAATGCGATCATGGCGGCGCAGACCAGAAGGCCTACGATCATCCATGCCGATTGGGCGAATTGCAGTGAGTTCTCGTCCATGGGAAATTGTTTCAAGGAAGTCTGCGGAAACGGGTCTGGCTCAGAACGGCCTCCAGCAAAAGCAGAGCGAGGCCGGGCACCAGAAACCAGAGGAACAGTTCATCGTATTGCTGATATTTCTTGAGCTTACGGGTGGTTTTTTCGAGCTGATTGATCGATTCGTAGATGTTTTCCAAAGAGTCGGTATCCGTAGCGCGGAACGACTGGCCACCGGTAGAGGTGGCCACTTCTGCGAGCATCTTCTCATCGATTTCCACCTTCATCTTCTGCAAGTGGGTGCGACCAAAGGCATCGCGCACTGGCACCGGTGCCTCGCCCATGGTGCCTGCGCCGATGGCATAGATTTTGATGTTAAGGGCCTTGGCGGCTTCCGCAGCGGTGAGCGGATTGACCGATCCCGCGTTGTTCACTCCGTCTGTTAGAAGAATGATGATCCGGGACTTGGCTTCCGAATCCTTGAGGTGATCCACCGAAGAGGCGATGGCGGAGCCGATTGCAGTTCCATCCTCGACCTGGCCCATTTTCACATCGGCAAGGCGTTTGCCGAGGAACTCGTGATCGAGCGTGAGCGGGCTGACGAGATAGGGGCGACCGGCGAAGGCGACCATGCCGAGCTTGTCATTCGGGCGCTGGCCGACGAATTTTCCGACGACGTTTTTCACGACCTCAAGGCGATTGGCTGGCTTGCCATCGAGTTGGAAATCGAGCGCCTCCATGGATCCTGAAACATCGAGGGTGAGGATGATGTCGATGCCGCTGGATTCGATTTCCGACGAGCCTTTGCCATGGCGCGGTCGGGCGAGTGCCACGATGAGCAAGGCGAGGGAAAACAACCCGAGAAATGCCATCAAACGACCGGCCTTGGAACGGGTCTTCGCGCCGACGTGGATCGCATCATCCGTGGATGGCATGCGGATGGCTACCGGCCTGCCCCAGCGACCTTTCCAGATGGCAAGCACCGGCAAAAGCAGCAGCATAAGCAGGCACTCCGGATGGAGAAATTCGAAACTCGCGGTCATGGAGTGGGAACTCTGGAGGTGGCGCGGACAAAGGTGCGGGCAGCATCGATGAGTTCGATCCGTTGGTTTTCATTCAAGTGAAGGCCCGCAAATTTCGCGAGGTCGCATGACTTCATAAATGTCCGCAGGTGATCGCTTTCCGCGTGCAAGGGTGAAGTGCTGTCTTTGGCAAGCGCATGGAGAAACTCCTCGGTGGTGAGACGCGGTGCGGTGAGATGGAAATGATCCGAGATGTATTGGCGGACGGTTTGTGCGGCACGATTGGCAAAGGCTTCCGCGGCGATTTTGTCGCGCGTGGATTCGAGTTCGATCAGCGATGCCAAGGCCACTTCGCGCGGTGCCTTCACCAGCGGTTTGGGACTGCGTTTTTTCCATAACCATGCGGCCAGGGCAAGCAACACCACGCAAGCGGCCATGGAACCGTAGAGGGGCAGGGGAGATTTCTCCGGTGCGGGGATTTCAACGAGGGGCTTGGGACCGCGAATGTCCTCTGCCGGGGCAGGAGCCTGGGCGTGAAGCGTGACGGTGCAAACTGCCACCCACAGTGCGCACAAAATCCAATGATGCTTGAAACGGGAAAATGACATGGGCCAATGATCGATTAACCGGTGCGCTGGCGGCGATTTTGGAAGAACCCGATGAGTGCGGGCATCCACTTCTCCCCATTTTTGAATTCCAACAGGTCCACGCCCAAGGAACGGATGCGGGCTGCGGTCTGCTCGCGGCGTTTGCGCGACTGTTCTTCATAGGCAGCGCGGACTTTCGCGCTCGCGGTATCGATTTCGACGACCTCACCGCTTTCCGCGTCCTCGATGCAAATGCGGCCCACATCCGGCAGCGTCTCCTCGCGCGGATCGGTCACGGAGACGGCGATCACATCGTGGCGGCGGTTGGTGACTTGCAATTTGTTCCGCAGGACTTTCAGCCGATCTTCAAACGGTGCGCCCAGGCAGAAATCCGAGACCAGGAAGATGACGGACTTGCGGTGTACGACCTGATTGGCGAAGTCCAAGGCTTTTGAAATATCTGTTCCGCGTTTCTCGGGTTGGAAAAACAAGGTCTCGCGAATCAATCTCATGATATGCATTCGGCCCTTGCCGGGAGGTATATATAACTCAACTTCGTCGCTGAAAAGAATCAGGCCCACTTTATCACGGTTGCGGATCGCGGAAGCGGCAAGCACACCGGCGGCTTCTGCAGCAAGTTCGCGTTTGGAGTCCTCCACCGAACCGAAATCCGACGAGGCGCTCACATCGATCATCAGGAGGATCGTCAACTCGCGCTCTTCGGTGAAGAGTTTCACATGGGGATCGCCAGTGCGGGCCGTGACATTCCAATCGATGGTGCGCACGTCGTCGCCGGGCACGTAGTTTCGCACCCGGTCGAAGTCCATGCCGCGGCCTTTGAAGACGCTGGCATACCGGCCTGCCAGCGAGTCATCGACGAGGCGGTTGGTGCGGACTTCCATGCGGCGGACACGACCGAGGATCTCCGCAGCGCGGGCCTCGTCCTTCACGCTGATGGGAGTGCTGGGCTTTGCCTGAATCATGGCACGGGAAGTTCGTCGAGAATGCGGGTGATGATTTGCTCGCTGTTCAAACCCTCGGCTTCGGCTTCATAGGTCACGGTCACACGGTGGCGCAGGACATCCATGGCCACACTCTTCACATCGTGAGGAGTGACGTAGGCGCGCCCATTCAGGAAGGCATGGGCACGGCTGGTGAGTGCGAGATTGATGGTGGCGCGCGGCGATGCACCCACGCGGATCAGCGGGGCGATGTGAATGCCGTATTCATCCGGGCGGCGGGTGGCGTGGACCATGCGGACGATGTAGCGCTTCACCTTCTCATCCAGATAGAGCGAGTTGACGACATTGCGTGCCTGCTGGATGGCATCGAGGCTGACTACCGGTTGCGGCGGCGGCATGTCTTCGGTGGTGCCAGCCAGATCGAGCACCCGCATTTCCTCGTCCTCCGTAGGATAGTCCATCACGACCTTCATCATGAAACGGTCAAGCTGGGCCTCGGGCAGCGGATAGGTGCCTTCCTGTTCGAGCGGGTTCTGTGTGGCGAGGACGAAAAACGGAGATGGCAGCGGAAAAGTCTGCTCGCCAATGGTGACCTGCTTTTCCTGCATCGCTTCAAGCAGGGCGCTCTGCACCTTGGCGGGGGCGCGGTTGATTTCATCGGCAAGGATGAAGTTGGCGAACACCGGCCCGTGTTTCACCCGGAAGCGGGCCTCGCGTGGGTCGTAGATTTCCGTGCCGACAATATCGGCGGGCAGCATGTCGGGGGTGAACTGGATGCGGTTGAATTGCGCGTTGACCAGCGAGGCGAGCGTCTTGAGGGCGAGTGTCTTTGCCAAGCCGGGCACGCCTTCCAGCAGGATGTGCCCCTTGACCATCAGTGAAATGAGAAGCCGGTCCACCAAGTCGCTCTGGCCGATCAGGTAGCGGCCGATTTCGCTGCGAAGGGGATGAATCCAATGCGAGGCCTGGCGGACGAGCACTTCGGCATCGGCCGGATTTAGCGGCGGCGAGTTGGGAGTTTCCGGATGGAGGGTCATGATTCGATGTCGTTGGTTCTAAAGGATGGAGGAGTGTAACCGCATCTCGGGTGACAAGCGACGCCATGGTCGGAACTCGTCTAAAACGGAACTCCCGGCCGGATTCTGGCCAAGGAAAACGCCGAGGTCTAGCGCAGGATGCCGATCGGCCCAACTCACCTGGCGTAGGCTCTCTCCGGCGCGGATCAACGACCGCTTCGAGCGGCTCTCGCCGAGGCTGCGGACTCCTCATTTCAGTCGACTCCTTGGCCTGCCCGACGCGGCACGGTTTTCTGGTTCCCTGGCGCGCTGGATTCTCTGAATCTTAGGTTCAGGCCTTTCGGTATGGCGAAATACCCGGGAGCATGTATATGGCCATGGTCAGCACACCATTTCTCGAAATCATGAATCCCGCATCATCTGTTTTGCTCGCCGTCAACGGCACCTTAATGAGTGGTTTAGAACTCAATCCGAACCTGATCGATGTGGGCGCGACGTTGGTTGGCGAGTCAAAGACCGAGCCCGCTTACCGCCTCTGGTCGATCGACGACCGCCATCCTGCGATGCTGCGGGTCAAGTCAGGCGGAGTATCGGTGACAGTCGAGGTATGGGCCGTACCGCCTGGGGGACTTGCTGCCATCCTTTTGAAAGAACCTGCCGGCCTCTGCATTGGCAAGGTCACTCTCTTGGACGGGAAAGAGGTTTTGGGGGTGCTTGGTGAACCCGTTTTGGTCGAAGGCAAAATGGAAATCACCTCCTTCGGTTGTTGGCGCACCTACGTGGCGAGCAAAGCCATCCCCGGTTGACGGGCCAACACTCCTGACGTTTCGGCATCGACTCTGCTAGCAAAGTGGCAAGTCCCAATGCCAGCCCTTCCGACAAACCGCAGTCCGGGCAAGGCTCCTGCCATTCTCGTATTGGTGGTGGGCCTGCTCGTCAGTGTGATGATCACCAATCAAGTGGTCCAAGAACGGCGCGCCTCGATGGAATTGGAAATTCGGAAGCTCGCCCAAGATCGGGCGGAATTGATTCGAATTCAACTGATGCGTTCCATGGAGGTGCTCCATGCACTGGCAGCGCTTTTTCGCACCGATCAGGAGGTCACCCGTGAAGAGTTTCGCACCTTCGTGGAGCAGATTCTTGTCCATCAGCCGGAATTGCAAGCGCTCGCATGGGACCCGCAGGTGCCCGCCGCGGATCGGGAGAAATGGGAATCACATGCAAGGTTTGAGGGATTCGAAGAATTCAAGTTTACTGAAGAAAATTCAGAAGGCGTCTTGACTGCTGCCAAGAGTCGCGAAGTGTATTTTCCGGTTTTTTTCCTGGAAAGTCTTGAGAAAAACGCCCCAGCTTTGGGCTTCGATGTCGGCTCCGAACCAATTCGCAGGGCCGCCTTGGAACATGCCCGTGACAGCGGGCAACCCACGGCCACCGCCCCCGTGCGACTGGCGCAGGAACCCGGCAATCAGTCGGGGTTTGTGGTTTTTATGCCGATCTATCGTGGACCGGCAACCTCGATCGAGGAGCGCAGAAACTCATTGCTCGGCTTCGCCACGGCGGTTTTCCGGATTGGCGATCTGATTGAAATGACTTTGCGGCCAGTCGCCAGTAACGGGGTGCTTTTGTCCGTCACGGACCCCGCCGTCGGCGGTACGATTTACCGCCAAATGGGCGAGCGTTCGAAAAGCGAGCCCACTCATACCGCTGTTGTTGAGTTTGCCAACCGCCACTGGGATCTGCTTTTTGAACCGGATCGGCACTTCCGCCGGCTCAGTGCCACGGCTCTGCCCTGGCTCATTGGAGCGGCTGGAGCTGTCATTACCCTGCTGCTTTCAGCTTATCTGTGGATGGAGGCGCAACGGGAGGCGGAACTCAGGGCCTCTCATAAAGCACTTCTGGAAGAGATTGTGGTGCGCAAACAAGCCGAGGCTGCAGCTGATGCCGCAAACAGGGCAAAGTCCGAGTTCCTGGCCAGCATGAGTCATGAGATCCGCACGCCGATGAACTCTATCCTCGGCTATTCGCAGATTCTTTCTCGAGAGGCCAGCCTTCCTCCCTTTCACCGCGACATGGTTACCACAGTCTTGAAGAGTGGAAACCACCTCCTCCACCTGATTGATGAAATCCTCGACCTTTCTAAAATCGATGCAGGACGCATGGAAGTCACTGTCAGTGAATTCGACCTCAATGCACTGGTCAATGAGTTGATGGCAATCTTCCAGAATCCCTGCGAGGAAAAGCATCTGGGACTGCGGCTTGAAGCTCCCGCGTTGGGCCAGCTCTGTCCGGTTCGCGGCGATGAGGGAAAGCTTCGCCAGATCCTGATTAATCTCCTGGGGAACGCGGTGAAATTCACCACCCAAGGCCGCATCGTTTTCCGGGTTCTTCGGGAGGGAGATGACTCATGGCGGTTCGAGGTTGAAGATACGGGCCCGGGAATTCCGGAAAACGCACAGTCTCAAATCTTCGATCCTTTCCAGCAAGGTCCTGGCGGGCACTTGGAAACCGGAACCGGGCTCGGCCTCGCCATTTCGAAACGCCAGACTGCAATCCTTGGTGGAGAACTGGGTCTCAACTCCGAGCCCGGTCGCGGCTCAGTGTTCCACCTCACACTTGAACTCCCATCCCTGGGCCCATCGGCAAAGAATTCGAGGCCCCGACGCCAAACTGGCTATCTTGCAAAAGGGCACTCGGTGAAAGTGCTGGTCGTCGATGATCTTGCGGACAATCGCGATGTTTTGGCGACGATGCTTACCCAGGTCGGCTGCGAAGTCGTCCTTGCCGAGCATGGTCGCCAGGCGATTGAAGTCGTCGGCGTGTCTCGCCCGCAGATCGTCTTTATGGATGTGCGAATGCCGGTATTCGATGGCATCGAAGCCGCCCGTCAGATCCTCACACAATTCGGAAATACGGGGATCAAGGTGATTGCTACTTCCGCTTCCGCGCTTGCCCACCAGCGCGAACAATGTTTGCTGGCAGGCTGTGATGATTTTGTTTCCAAACCTTTTCAAGCCGAACGCATCTATTCTTTGCTCCGCCAGCATCTGGGGGTTGATTTCGATGAAGCAGGGGGCGCTCCCGCGGATACGGAGATGGAGTCCTTCAACCTCGGCGAGTTGACCCTGCCTGAAGAGCTCGCCACCCGCATGGTCATGGCGGCGGAACTCCACAGCGCCACTGTATTGAAGAATTGCCTCAAAGAGGTCGAGTCGCTTGGACCGTCAGGCATGCGCTTGGCACAACATCTGCGGACATCCCTTGCCAGCTATGACATGAAAACCATTCAGCGGGTGCTCGCGCAAATCCAAATGACATGAACCAGGGAAGCATCCTCATTGCCGATGACACGTCGGCAAGCCTATCACTCCTCAGTCATGTGCTCGAGCAAGATGGGCATGAGATTTTTGCAGTTTCCAACGCTGTGGACGCGCTCCGCATCGCCACAAAGGTGAAACCGGACCTGATCATTCTGGATGTCATGATGCCGGGGCATGATGGTTATTACGTTTGCAGGGAATTGAAGGCTACTGCTGAGACTCGCGATATCCCCGTCATTTTCATTACCAGCCGGAATGAAACAGAAAGCATCCTGAACGGCTTCCGGGTAGGCGCGGTCGATTACATTCATAAGCCATATCATGCCGAAGAGGTGCTCACCCGTGTTTCGACCCATTTGAAGATCAGTCTTTTGACCCGTGAGTTGACCCGCCGCAACGCCGAATTGGAGGCAGAAATCAAGCTCCGCCAACATGCGGAACAGGCACGGGACGCCGCGAACCAACGGTTCCACACTCTCGCCAAACAGGAGGCGAACCGTTGGGGCGTGAGCGGCTTCGTTGGCCGGAGCAAACATCTGAAGCACATTCTTGATGATATCGGTCGACTCCAACATTTCGGTAAGACCGCGGTTCTCATCACCGGCGAAAGCGGCACTGGCAAGGAACTCGTCGCCCGGGCAATCCATCACCAAAGTCCTCGCTCGGAAGCTGCTTTCATCCCTGTCAACTGCGTAGCGATTCCTTCGGAGCTGATGGAATCCCTATTCTTCGGCCATGTGAAGGGGGCCTTCACCGGAGCAACCTCGGATCGCAAGGGATACTTCGAACTGGCGGATGGAGGTACCTTGTTTCTCGATGAAATCGGCGACATGCCTTCTGCTCTTCAGGCAAAATTGCTCCGGATCCTGGAGGACGGAGAGGTCACACCGGTAGGGGCCAATCGCCCGCATCGTGTCGATGTCCGCGTCATCAGCGCGACCAATGCGGATCTTTCCGAGAAGATCGCCTCCGGCGATTTCCGTCAGGATCTTTACTTTCGCCTCGCCCGTTACTCCGTCGCCATGCCGCCCTTGCGTGATCGCCCCGAAGATCTCCCGCTGCTCGCCCGCCACTTTCTGGAGCTGTTTTCCACCGAAATGGGGACAGTCGCTCCCGAAATCAGCACTGCTGCATTGGCTTGCCTCGCCCGCCACGAGTTTCCCGGCAACATCCGGGAATTGAAGAACGTCATGGAGCGAGCCCTCATTCTCTCAGGCGGCAAGCCTGTGGAAGCCGAGCACCTTCAGCTGCTTCACGCCCGTCCAAAACTGCCAACGGAAGGCAGAACGGATGGCTTCGATCTGGAATCCGCAGAACACTCCGCAATCCAAAGGGCTCTCGATATCACCAACGGCAACGTATCTGAGGCCGCCCGGCTGTTGAAGATCCACCGCAGTCGGATCTATCGGAAACTTCCCGACCTCTCACGTGATCCGAAGTGACGCGAATGTGTTGCAGCTGTTCCAAATTGAGACACAACCGGCACCGTTTCTTGGAAGTGAAATTGTGGTGAATTGGTTCTATATCGCTGATTTTAAGGCGATTATGGGTCTCTAATCTGGATTGGCACGGCGAATGCCAAACAATAAGTGACCCTCCAAATCAACAACATGAAACAGCCACTCCACCAACTGTCCGTTCCGTTCTTTATCGCGGCGGCAATCATCGCCGCACCCCGCCTCATCGCGGGCACACCCACTGAGACCGCCGCCGCAGCCATTGAGCCAGCTGCCCCGCCTTTGAAGCTCAACATGCTTTTGCAACTTGATGTGTCTGACCATTACATCACACCTCGGGGCCTGAATGTCGAAAATGAAGAGGCGATTTTCCAACCTCTCGCTCTTCTGTTCGCCAATCTCTACTCCAGTGAGACCACCTTTGTTTCCGACGTTTCACTCACCGCTGGAGTCTGGAGTTCCGTGCACACCAAGGAATCCGGCCCCGACCCAGGGCATTGGAACGAGTTCGACCCGATATTCGGTGTCACAGTCAAATTCGCGGAGATGCTGAAATTCGATACCACATGGACGGCATTCGACAGCATGGTGGACGCTTATCCCACCTCACAACACTTGGAACTGAAGTTGACTGTCGATGATTCGAAATGGCTCGGTGCCTATGCGTTGAATCCGTATGTAGCCTATTGGCAGGAGCTCGAAGACAAGGCAACCGTGGTGTTTGACCCGGCCACATCTGAAGAATCATTCTACTTCACACTTGGAGTAAACCCATCGATCAAGTTCGATTCGTTCAAAGTGGAATTTCCCACTTTTGTCAATCTGGTGGATAACGATTTCTATCAACAATTCGACGGCTCGGGCGGCGGTTCAGGAGCCGCAGTCATATCAACCGGGATCAAGGCCAGTGTTCCACTCAAGTTTGTTCCTCAGGAATACGGGTTTTGGACATGGTATGCCGGCGTTAAATATTATCATTTGGATAACGATGGGCTGGAAGACGGAAACAGCGTCCTCACAACCGGCGGCGACAATACGGACAATGACCTTTTCCAGTTCCACACGGGGCTGAACATCTTCTTCTGATCCACTTCATTTATCCCGACTTTTTCACAACAAGATGAGTCCGATCCTTCCAATCGATGCCGAGCCTTACTTGTTCGAGCTCTCTCCGGCGAACTGTGCACTGTTGATCATCGACATGCAGAGGGATTTTCTTGAGCCTGGAGGATTCGGCGAAATGCTGGGCAATGACGTGTCGCAACTCCGTCAGGCCATCGAGCCAAACCGCAAGCTGCTCGCTGTTTGGAGGGCTGCCGGCTTGGCCGTAATCCATACCCGGGAGGGCCACCGTCCTGACCTGTTTGACTTGCCGCTGGCGAAGAAGCTGCGCGGCAAGGGTGCCAAAACCATCGGGGACAGCGGGCCGATGGGGAGGATTCTCATCCGCGGAGAAGCGGGCCACGACATTATTCCTGAACTCTATCCCTTGCCAGGAGAGCCTGTGATCGACAAACCGGGCAAGGGGGCGTTCTTTGCCACCGATCTCCATGCGATCCTTCAGAACCGCGGCATCACCCAATTGGTCGTCACAGGTGTGACCACCGAAGTTTGCGTCAACACCACCGTCCGTGAAGCCAATGACCGTGGATACGACTGCTTGATTCCCTCAGACTGCACAGGATCCTATTTCCCGGAATTCCAGGAGATGGGACTCAAGATGATCAAAGCACAGGGAGGAATATTCGGATGGGTCACCGACTCCACCAAGATTCTTTCCGCCCTCGAATAACCCATCGGCCTTTCCTTGCTCCAGATATAACAAACCAACTCAACCATGAATAACGACTTCAAACCAAAACTATGGGTTCCGGGAGACTGGAATGCCTTCTTCGGCTTCGGCACGAATATCCTCGTCAATCTGCTCACCCTCACAGGTCTGTTGCTTTTTGTATTGAAGATGCCGGCCGACATTGTCTTTGGCCGCATCCTTCCCGCTACCGGACTGATGCTCTGCCTTAGCACCTGCTACTACGCGTGGCTGGCCTACAAGCTTGCCAAACATACTGGCAGGAATGATGTCTGTGCACTGCCCTCCGGCACCAGTGTTCCTCACATGTTCGTGGTGGTGTTTGTCATCATGTTGCCCATCACCCTGCAAACCGGGGACCCCATCAAAGGCTGGGAGGCCGGACTGACCTGGGTGTTCATCCAGAGTTTTGTCCTGATGATCGGCGGCTTCGTCGGCCCGTGGATCCGCAAGATCACCCCGAGAGCCGCTCTCCTTGGCACCCTGGCCGGTGTCTCCGTGACCTTCATTTCGATGAAACCTGCTGTCGAAATGTTTCTCACTCCGGTGATTGGGATCACCTGCTTTGCGGTGATTCTGCTCAGTTGGTTCGGAGGCGTGAAATACAAGGGAGTTCCCGCCGGCTTGGTTGCGATCGCCGTTGGTACCACGATCGCATGGGGTTCGAATCTCTTCGGGCTCAACTATGGCGGCATGACAACCACCGCTCTCGCCGAGTCCATCAAGGGCTTTGGCTTCAGCATTCCGATGCCTGCCATTGGGCATGTCTTTGGTGGATTCGAGTTTCTGGGCATTCTGCTCGTTACCGCCATCCCCTTTGGCATCTATGATCTGGTGGAGGCGCTCGACAACGTGGAGAGCGCAGAAGTGGCTGGTGATCCGTTTCCCACAACCCGGGTCCTTTGTGCGGACGGTGTGGTAAGCCTTATTGGATGCTTGATGGGAAATCCATTCATCAATGCTGTCTACATCGGCCATCCGGGCTGGAAGTCGATGGGTGGACGGATTGGCTACTCTGCGGCTACTGGCATCGCAGTGATTTTCATGACGTGGCTCGGTGTCGTCTCCGTAATGCTTGCACTGATTCCAACCATCGCAATTCTGCCAATTCTGCTCTTCATCGGTATGCTGATCGGTTCACAGGCTTTCCAGGAGACGCCCAAGCGGCATGCCCCGGCAATCGTGCTTTCACTCACACCCCACCTCGCGCATTGGGCCGTCACGCTCATGACAGGAGCGCTTGCAGGTTCCGGAACGATTCTTGCAACTCTCACACCTGAGAAAAAGGAAGCGCTGTTTGCAGCCATGAAAAACGAGGGCGTGATGTTCCACGGACTCGAGATCCTCGGTGGTGGCTCGATCCTCGGTGGGCTGATTCTTGGCTCAATCGCAGTCTTCATCATCGACCGCAATTTCCTCAAGGCCAGCTACTTTTCGATCGCGGGCGGAGTGATGACATTCTTCGGCTTCATGCATGGCGATCGATTGGGAATCGCCCAAAGTCCAACGGTCGCGGCAAGTTACCTGATCGTAGGTGGTTTCATGTTTGCCGCATACAAACTCGCTGCGGTCAATCCCGTTCCATCCACGGTGGAACATGCGGAGAATGAACCCGAAGAAGTCGGTATCCTTGCCAAATCCTGAATCAAATTTTGTCCTAGATCGATGGTTGCCCGTTGCTGAACGGACCTTGCGGAATGGCAAATGAAGACCTTCCCAAGATGGCCTGAATGTTGCTCCGCAAGGTCCGTGAATCTTTATTGAACTCTTCCCTTTGCCATGCCCTACGTAGAAGCTGATCCCTATCCATGGCCATATGATGGCGATTTGCGGCCGGATAATACCGTCTTTCTTGTCATCGACATGCAAATCGATTTCTGTGGTCCCGGCGGCTATGTCGACCAGATGGGCTATGATCTTAGCCTGACACGTGCTCCGATCGAGCCGATCAAGAAGGTCTTCGCCACCACCCGGCCAAAAGGTTATCATGTCATGCATACTCGCGAAGGACACCGCCCGGACCTTTCCGATCTACCCGCCAACAAGCGCTGGCGAAGCCAACGGATTGGAGCCGGTATCGGCGATCCCGGCCCATGCGGCCGGGTCTTGGTCCGCGGAGAAGCAGGCTGGAACATCATCGACGAACTCGCGCCACTCCCGGGTGAAGTGATCATCGACAAGCCGGGTAAGGGGTCCTTCTACGGCACGGATCTCGACATGGTTTTGCGCCAAGCCGGGATCCGCAACATCATCCTGGCCGGCATTACCACTGATGTTTGCGTCCACACGACCATGCGTGAGGCCAACGATCGCGGTTTTGAATGCCTGCTTTTGTCGGATTGTACGGCGGCCACCGACCAAGGAAATCACTTTGCCGCCCTCAAAATGATCAAAATGCAAGGTGGCGTTTTCGGCGCGGTTGCAGATTCATCGGCTTTGATCCAGGCCCTATCTTGAAGCTGTGAACGAGTCAGACCACTCCCCATTTGAGCATATCGAAATCAATGATCTCTTCGGCATTGCCGCCGATCCGGATCGTATCGAATGGCAACCCTTTCGCGACGGAGTGCAGATCCATCGTCTTTACGGCGATGGTCTGTCTGGTCCAACGGCAGCGATTCTGCGTTTTCATAAAGAGGCGACCGTCCCGCTGCATGTGCATGAAGGTTACGAGCACCTTTTGATACTCTCCGGCAATCAGCGGGATGCGAACGGAATTCTTCGGGCTGGTACCTTGCGCATCCACCCGCCGGGAACTGCCCACAGTGTCACCAGTGAAGCCGGGTGCATCGTGCTCGCAATCTATGAAAAAGCGGTGATTTTTGTCGAGGGTTGACCAAATCCGCCTATTCGGGTGGCGGATATCCGAGCTGGAAAAATTCCGGGGCAGGTCGAAATCAAGCCACCGCAGGCCTCGAAGCGTGATGGTCACGGGCAATGCGTGACAGATGGAATCGTTGGATGTGGATTGCGCGCGACTCTGCAACTGTGAATTGCCTCACGGAGGAAAATCAGGCAAGAATCGAGGCGTTTCCTCAACAACAAATGGGCGGTTAGAGCGGACTCCAATCAATCGAAAGCGAGAAATGATTGAAAATCAACATGGTGCGCGCTGCAGGGTTCGAACCTGCGACCCCATCCGTGTGAAGGATGTGCTCTACCACTGAGCTAAGCGCGCTTTGTTTGC
>JBBARN010000036.1:0-43929 GCA_040399845.1 Luteolibacter sp.
GCAGCTGTGCAGCTACGATGCGCGATTATTTGGGCATCTATCTCGTGACGACACTATCTAAGCCGATTTGTAAGGTCATGGCGAGTTTCCCATTTTCCTTTTTAGGATAATGGAAGATTTCCGTTCTCCTTTAAAAAACTTTTTGGGGTGTTTAAGTTGGATTCTGGAGCTTTATCTCGAAGCTGATGAAATCTTGACGAGCAGCTTCCCCGTTGTTGTTGAGTGGGCGTCCCGATAGCGAAGTCCAACCTTTTAACCATGAGCCCGAAAAAATTGATATGGTTTGCTGGCCTGATTGCAATGCTCGCCGCGCTGCTCGGACTTGGCGTTTGGAAAATCCGAGAGGCCAAGGTCTTGGCTGGCCCCGATGTGGGTTCGCCGGAGAAATCAAGGCAATCTGGCTCGCCGTCTTCGGACACTGTCGCGGGCCCCGTGAAGACGAAGGTGGAGCGCAGCAGGGTGGTCATACTGCCTTCTCCCGAGGAAGTGGAGGCGGCGAAGGCCCGGAACCGCAGAGCGGTCAACAACGCACGGCAGATCGGCCTGGGCTTGTTCGAGTTTGAAACCACGTATGGGTCTTATCCCAACGAGGAAACCGCCGCCGCGGTGAAACAGGCCACCGGGACCACCGCGCCGGTGGGAGCCGCCACTGCAAACGATTGCCTCCACCAACTCATGGTCGAGAATATGGTCGCGACACCCGCCATCTTTCACTGGGATGAGCCGGGACAGGACAACTGGGCGGCAGGTTTGGAGAAATGCGGGTTTTCCTATCTGGCAGGGATGAGCACCGTGGGCGATCCGAGGCGACCGCTCCTCGTGGCTCCTTTGTTGCCCGGAACCCGGTTTTTCGACCGCAAGGTGTTCGGCGGCAAGGCGGTCATTCTCCGCGTGGACAACAGCGTGTCCACTTTTCTCATCGAGCCGGACGGGACGGTGAGGATGAACGGCATAGATCTCTTCGACCCGTCCCAGCCATTCTGGGGAGGCACGGTTCCGCCGATCAAGTGGCCTGAAAAATGAGATGTTTGTGAAATTTGGGATTTTCTTGATTTCCTGCGTGATTGAAGTGGAACGGGCGAGAGGCTTGGTTGACTTGGTTTCAAATTGAAGACCTGCCATTGCACGAAGCGGTCATCTACCGGTCCGGCAGCCTGCCGGCCGTATATCGCGATACCTTCGACCGCCTCATCGCGGCATACGCCATCCAGACGGGATGCACTATGATTTCGCCGGACGCCCAATTGAGTTCGCTCGGAGCTTCCCGTCTTTAGTGAAAGCTCAAGCCCCCGGCAGCTCGATGAAGCCTTCGAGCTTCCGGATGCGGGTGGGGTGGCGCATTTTGCGGAGGGCTTTGGCTTCGATCTGGCGGATGCGCTCGCGGGTGACTTGGAACTGGCGGCCGACTTCTTCGAGGGTGCGGCTGTAGCCGTCCTTGAGGCCGAAGCGTTGTTCGAGGACTTCGCGCTCGCGCTCTGTTAGAGTGTCGAGCACGTCCTTGATCTTGTCCTTGAGCATCGAGAACCCGGCTTCTTCCATCGGGTTGTCGGCGGCCTTGTCTTCGATGAAGTCACCGAATGAAGTGTCGTCCGAATCGCCGACGGGTGCCTGCAAGCTGATCGGCTGCTGGGCCATCTTGAGCACGGCGCGGACGCGTTCGACGGGAAGGTGGATTTCCTCGGCGATTTCTTCCGGTGAAGGTTCGCGGCCGTATTCCTGGACGAGCTGCTTCTGCACGCGCATCAGCTTGTTGATCGTCTCGATCATGTGAACCGGGATACGGATCGTGCGAGCCTGGTCGGCGATGGAGCGGGTGATCGCTTGGCGGATCCACCAGGTGGCGTAGGTGGAGAATTTGTAACCGCGGCGGTATTCGAATTTCTCGACCGCCTTCATCAGGCCCATATTGCCTTCCTGGATGAGGTCGAGGAAGGAGAGTCCGCGGTTGGTGTATTTCTTGGCGATGGAAATGACGAGGCGCAGGTTGGCTTCGACCATCTCGGTTTTGGCCTTGAGGGCTTCTTTGAGCCAGTGGCGGAGGTTTTTGTTAGCCTCCTCGAAGGTGTCTTGGGTGTGCCAGGCACGTTGTTGGAGTTCGCGCATTTTGGTGACGAATTCCTTGTCTTCCGGATCGATCTGGAGCTTGCGGCCGTATTTCCAGAATTTCTGCATGTAATCATCCACCTGCTCGCAGAAATCCTCCACGACCTTCTGCTTGAAGTAGAAGCGGGTGAAAACGCGGTTGAGGGTTTGGATGTTCTTTTGGAAATCCTCTTCCAGCTTCTTCTTGCCGCGCGGGTTCTTGGCGGAGAGTTGGCGGAAAATGTCGTCATTTTCCTGGTGGAGCTGCTTGAGTTGGTCGCAAAGCTTCGGCAGGCCCTTCATGTAGCGCTCGCGGGACTCGATCTTCTTGTCGAGGATGACGCGGTCGAAGCGCTCCTTGCCCTTGTTGAGCTTGTCGGCGAGGTCGAGGTAGGAATCGGTGACGAAACCAAAGAGATGAAGGTGCTTGGCGACCTCGATTTCGGCGTCTTCGATGCGTTTGGAAATTTCCACTTCCTGCTCGCGGGTGAGCAGTGGGACTTGGCCCATCTGCTTGAGATACATCCGGACAGGGTCGTCGAGGATGTCGAGCTTCTGGTCGGACTTGAGGTCCTCGTCATCGCCACCATCATCATCGCGCTTCTTGTCCTTGTAGCGGTCCACCTCGGAGGCGTCGATGATGTCGAACTCCATGTTGCGGAGGCGCTCCATGATGGCCTCGACGTCATCGGGATCGACGAGGTCGTTGGGGAGAATGTCGTTGATGTCGTCGAAGGTCAGGTAGTCCTGTTCCTTGGCGAGTTTGATGAGTTCGCGGATTTTCTCCTGGATTTCCGGCGTGTCGATGCGGCGCTTGTTGGCATCGGCCTTGGGGGCCTTGGGCTCGGCGGTGGCCTTGGGCTCCGGCTTGGCAGCGGATTTCGAACCTGCCTTGGCTTCGGATTTTGAAGGGGATTTCGGATCTGTCTTGCCAGCAGGCTTCGCGGGTGCGGAAGCAGCCTTGGCCGGGACCTTTGCTTTCTTTTCCTCCTTCGGTGCGGGAGCCGCCGGTTTCGCAGCCTTGGTGGCGTCTGTGGTCACCTTGCTCGGATCGGCCTCATCCTTGGTTTTCGAGGCGGGTTTCTTGGGCGACGGTTTGGAAGAAGACATGGAATGAATGCGCGTTGGTCGAAATATCAGGATACACCTCGCCCAGTCTATGGGCACAGCGGAAAAACCGCAGGCGCGCGGAATGAAAATGCGGAGGCATGGCCCGTCAAGATGATTCTTTCATTTTGCCCCAAACACCCGGATTTCCAGTGCTACGAGCGAATTCAGGCCTGGACGATCTTGCATCTGTAAGGGATTTTGGATTTCCGGTTTCAAATCTCGGGAAACCAGCCTAGTTTCCCTCGCCACCATGATTTCCGTGACCACCAAAGCCGCCGATGAACTCGGCAAACTGCTCGCTTCCAAGGCGAAATCCTCCGAATCCGGTCTCCGTCTGGCCGTCCGCCGTGGCGGCTGCGCCGGATGGCAATATGAAATGCAAGTGGGCGAACCCGAACCGGGCGACCATGTGGTGGAGTCTGGCAGTGCCCGGGTCATCGTGGCAGGTGACAGCGTGGACCGTCTGCGGGGATGTGAAATCGATTTTTCTGACGATCTAACCGACGCCGGATTCAAGGTGAACAACCCGAATGCGGCACGTTCCTGCGGTTGCGGGACCTCATTCGAAGCGGCCGACGAGGCTCCTGGCGCGCATGCCGTGCCCGATGGTGAGGCTTGTGGAAATCCTTGAATTCTGTCCACCTCTCCCGTGCCCCGCGTCGTCGAAGAGCCCGCACCCCGACGTCCCGCCTATTTCTGGTGGGCCTTGGCGAATGCCCTTGCGCTGTGTTTTGCGGTAGTCAGCTGGACCGTGTGCCTGACGGTTTTCGGCAGCCCGGAAGTTCCGCGAAATTATGAAATCCTGCGCAAGATCGGCCGCTTGCCGGAGTTGAAACGATATACCGTGCTCGACGTCCCCAATGGCAGCCTGCTGGACCCCAAGGGGCTCTACAGCCGATTTTTTGCCCTCAAGGCGGATCAACTCAAATGGCTGAACTCGCAGTTGATGCGGAATTATCTGACCAACTTCGAACGTCCGCTTTCACTGACCTATATTGAGGGGGACTACCAAGTCGAGGCCGTGCGCAAACTCGCCAAGGGCGATTTCATCGATGAGGGATTCGCGATCCGGGCCAGAGCCTTGGTGAAACCGGATGATTTCACCAAAGCGGCGGCTTTTCCTGTGGTGATCGAGTATGTGTTTCCCACCACGAACCAGACTGCGGTGAACGAATTCCGCGCCGGGGACATCCTCACGGTGAAGAAGAGCCCGAACTGTGCCGCCATCGTGCATTCGGAAAAAATCCTCGAGGGCGATGACCAAGCGCTTTGTTTGACGGTGATACCAATCGCTTATGGTCCCTATCGCATCGGGGACGATATCACTTTCACCATCGATCCTCCGAAGCAGGTTTCTCCCGCCGCGGGATTTCCGGTGTTTCGCGATTGACCGGTTTATTGGCTAAAAGCGGATTTTTACGGGCTTCACAGCGTCGCGGTTCAGCTTGCCGCAAACGAGGCCGCAGAGCTCGAATACCATCGGGTCCGATATCTGATAGATTACTTGGGTGCCTTGCTTGCGGCGGGTGACGATGCCCGCGTCGTGGAGGATCTTGAGCTGCTTGGATACATTCGCCTGACTGGTCGGCAAGGCATCGACGATTTCCGAAACGCTCAACTCGCCGCCCTTGAGCTCTTGGAGGATGGCAAGTCGGGTGGCTTCCGCGAAGGCGCGGAATTGGTTGGCAACGCGTTCCAGTTGCGTGGCGTCGAGTTTCATGCGGGCGAAAATACCTCAAAAATTTCCACTTGCAAGAATAACCATGTGGTTATATAGTGATTTTATAGACCCGAACGAAAGCTCATGAAAATGCAATCCCAACAACTCCAGAAAGACCTTCAATCCGGCAAATCCATCACCCTCATCGACGTGCGGACCCCGGTGGAATACGAGGAAATGCACATTGTGGGAGCCCGCCTGATGCCACTCGACAAGCTCGACCCGCAAGCCGTCCGTTCCGCCGCGGCCGGGTCCGAGGCCTGCGTGCTGATCTGCCGCAGCGGCAAGCGCGCCGAGCAGGCACACCAGAAACTGCAGGCAGCCGGTTGTGAAAATCTTGTCATCCTCGATGGCGGCGTGATGGCTTGGGAGTCCGCCGGGCTTCCACTTGAGCGCACCGAACGCAAGGTGCTGCCCTTGATGCGGCAGGTTCAACTCATCATCGGACTACTCGCACTCACGGGGTCCATCCTCGCGCTCACCGTGCACAAGAACTTCGCCATCCTTCCCGCCTTTCTCGGAGCGGGGCTCACCATGGCGGGTTCCACCGGTTGGTGCGGGCTGGCCATTCTGCTTTCCAAAATGCCTTGGAACAAAGTCCAGTGCGCTGGCGCCAATGTGAAGTCCTGTTCGATCTAACCATTCAATCCCTACGACCATGTTCCTCCGCCAAATCACCGATTCCGCACTCGCCCAGAATGCCTATCTCATCGGCTGTCAACGTACGGGCGAGGCGGTGATTGTCGATCCCGAGCGCGATCTCGACCGCTATTTCCAGGTTGCGGCGGAAAACGATCTGCGCATCATGGCGGTGGCGGAGACCCACATTCACGCGGACTATCTGAGTGGAGCGCGGGAATTGGTCGAGCGCCACGGAGTCAAGGCATGGCTGTCCGCGGAAGGTGGACCCGATTGGCAGTTTGAGTGGGCCAAGGGAAATCCCCATGCCCATTTTCTCAAGGACGGCGATATCTTCCGGGTGGGAAACATCCAACTCAAGGCCATCCTCACCCCAGGGCACACACCGGAGCACATGAGTTTTCTCGTCACCGATCTGGGGGGCGGTGCGGATCAGCCGATGGCATATCTAACAGGAGATTTCATTTTCGTCGGCGACGTGGGACGCCCGGATCTTCTGGAAAGTGCGGCGGGTCAGTCCGGAGCGATGGAACCGAGCGCGCGGACGCTTTACGCAAGCCTGCGGGCGACCGCCGGTATTCCGGATTACGTGCAGATCCTTCCCGCGCACGGGGCTGGCAGCGCCTGCGGCAAATCGCTGGGTGCGGTCCCTAACAGCGTGATGGGCTACGAACGCAAATTCAATGCTCCCTTTCGCGAGGCCTTGACCGCGGCGGAAGACCAGTTTGTGCAACACATCCTCAGCGGCCAACCTGAGCCACCGCTCTATTTCGCAAGGATGAAACGCGACAACAAGGTGGGCCCCGCACTGCTACCGGATGGAAAACTTCCCGTGCCCCAACGCGTGACCGCCACAGAGCTCGGCGAATGGATCGGCCATGCGGCGATTCTCGACCTGCGGCCGGATCGCAAGAGTTTCGCGGAACATCATCTGCAAGGTGCCTTGTTCGCTCCCATCTCTGGTGGCCGATTGCCGATTGCCGCAGGTTCCTATGTGGAGGAAAACACGCGCATCCTTCTTGTCGTGGAAGATGAATCACAAGTCGATGAGGCGACCAGACAGTTGATACGAATCGGACTCGACCGCGTCGAAGGATGGATTCCATTGGATGAAGCCAAGTCGGTTTCCGGACTCGGAACCTCCTATCCACGCATCGAAAGCAAGGATCTTCCGCAAGGTGCCACCGTGCTCGACGTCCGCCGCGCGGATGAATACGAAGCTGGCCATGTGAAGGGGGCGAAGAACATCGCTTACACCCGTCTTGCCGCACGGATGAATGAGGTTCCCGAAACGGATTTGTTATATGTGCATTGCGCCGGAGGCACCCGTGCCGCGATGGCATCCGCGTATCTGTCCAGCCGCGGCTTGCGCGTGGTGCATGTGGATGGTGCCTATGGGGAAATTCCGGACTCCCAGAAATCATGAAACCGACCTTCCTAACAACAACCATCATCCTTTCGCTCGCCCTCATGGCTTGTGACAGGAAACCAATGGTCAAGCACGTGCCGCGTGAAGAGGCGCTGCAAATCGCTCGCGATGCGGCACAAGAGGCATTCCAACAGCTTTCCGGCGAACTTGCACAAGCCATCCAAGCCGGTGGAACCGTGGCTGCGATACCGGTGTGCGATAGCAAGGCGGAGTCATTGGTTTCCCAAATTGCCGCTGAGCGAAACCTTTCGATGATCCGTCTGAGTGACCGCCCACGCAATCCAGCCCAGGCGGCAACGGGCGCGGACCTCGCTGCGATCAAAAACTTCCGCGCTGCGATTTTGGCCGGTCGGCCAGCTGTTGCGGCAGTCTCTCAGGAAGCGGATGGTTCCACGCTGGTTCGACTGCCCATCGTCGCCAGCCAACCCCTTTGCCTCCAGTGTCATGGTTCCGAAACGGATATCTCTGCGGAAACCAGGGCCGCGATTCTGGGAAGCTACCCGGATGACAAGGCTACCGGATATCGGCTCAATGAACTGCGTGGCATCTGGCGGATCGGAGTCCCCGCGCCATGAATACGATCGCCTTGTTGGGTGCCATCGGTATCGGGCTATCACTGGGTCTGACAGGCGCGGGTGGCAGCATCCTCACACTGCCGGTTTTGGTATATCTTGCCGGCGTCCCGCCACGCGAAGCGGTGGGACTGAGCCTTCTCATTGTCGGTGCCGCCGCTCTCACGGGAGCGATTCAGCGGGCGAGAGCTGGCGAAATGCATCTCAAGGCCGCAGGAATGTTTGTGATCTCCGGCATGAGCGGGGCCTACTTGGGATCGAAACTCACCCACCTACTTTCACCCGAGGCTTTGATGCTGAGCTTCGCCGCATTGATGGCAGCAGTCGCGGTGAAAATGCTCTTGCCTGCCCAAAGCGCAATCCAACCCGCACCTGAATGCAAACCCTTGCGCTGCCTGATGGCCGGCCTCGGCGTGGGTGTTCTAACAGGCTTCCTCGGTGTCGGCGGTGGATTCCTGCTGATGCCCGCGCTGGTGAAGTTCGCCCGCCTTCCGCTCCGCATGGCTACCGCGACCTCGCTGGCAATCATCTCCTGCAACTCCGCCGCCGGATTCCTGAGTCATCTCGATGGCACGCCCGTGCCATGGTCGCTGGCCTTGTGGTTTTCCCTCATCGCGGCGGCTGGTGTGCTCGCAGGCGGCAAGATGGCCTCCAGGCTGCCTGAAAAGCAGTTGAAGCGTGCATTTGGCCTGCTCGTCCTCGCCACTGCGGTGTTTGTGTTGTGGAACGCCTTCACCTAAAAGATGTTGGCAGCGTCTCCCTCATCGCCATGCCCTCCGCCCGAACCGACTTTGCTCGCGACGAACTCGGTCCTCGTTTCAACTTCGATCAGCAGGATCTTCAGGAAAGATGAAACTCCAGGCTTGTCGTGTTGGGGATGCCAAATGGAGATCTCCTGATATCTTGCCCCGTTTCCACCAGATTCGAAGTTTTCGAGAGTCCTGGCCACCACGGTGATTTTGGAACTTGGCGAACCGTAACCTTCCCATTAAGCCGCTGGCATGCGAAATGACATCGAACGGGTATTGATCGACGAAGCGGTGATTGAAAAGCGCCTCGATGGAATGGCGAAGGACATCGAGCGCGATTTTCCCGGCGGCACCTTGGTGGTGATCATCCTGCTCAAGGGAGCCTTGGTTTTCGCCGCCGATCTCTTGCGCCGTGTGCCCCGCCCGCTGCTCATCGAGTGTCTCAATGTCGCCAGCTACCATGGCGGGACGGAAAGTTCGGGGAAAGTTGATTTCCTCGATCGGCATTTTCCCGAAGTAAGGGATCATCATGTTCTTTTGCTGGATGACATTCTCGATACCGGTCGCACTCTCCATGCTGTGCGTGAACGCTTGCTGGAAGAAGGCGCGGCCGCAGTCCATACGGCCGTGCTGCTCGCCAAGGACAAGGAACGTGCGGAAGAGGTGGAGGCCGACTATGTGGGCTTCGAAATTGCCGATGAATTCGTGGTCGGGTATGGTCTCGATTATCAGGGGAAATATCGCAATCTTCCATTTGTGGGGGTTCTCAAACTTTCAGCGACTTCCTGAGAAATTTCGTGGCAGTTTCAGGATCCTGGGTGATGCCAGTTGATCCTCGATTGGGGCCAAACGAAACTCGGGCGGCCCTTGCGAAATTCGGCGGATTTCACGAAGCGAAGATTCCCGCTTCCCAGTGAGGCTGGAATCTTTTATCTCCGCGCCATGTCCGGCCTTTTTCGCACATCTCTCTTTCTTTGTCTTCTGGCGGTGATTCCCGCCTCTGCCGACCACGTGATCGTCACGGGTGGGCCTGCTTTGCGGAAATGGGAGGATTTCCGGATCAAGAAAGACCAGCACGACCGTTGGTGGGCCAACTTTGTCCGGGCTTCGACGCTCCACATGGCTGAAATCCGCACCGCGAATGGCTCGGATGCGCCGATCGTGTGGATGGTTTACAAGCCGGGATATGTCGCCCGTGGCCGGGAGGACAGCAAACCTTACACCACATGGATCACCGAGTTGGCCGCCAAACGGAGGGTGACGCTGATTTGGTTCGATTCGGGTTCCAGCTTCCTCAAGGCACTGAATTCACGTCCTCGGAGATCCATCAAGACTTTCGATTTCTTCGGTCACTCGAATCGGCATGCATTCATGTTTGATTACGGCAGCGACATTATGGCTGCGTCCACCGCGTGGCTTCACGAGCGGGATATCCCGAAAATCAAGGGTTCCGTGTTTGACCGCGACGCCTTCTGCAAGAGCTGGGGATGTCACACAGGTGAAAGCATGAGCAAGGTCTGGAGAAAATCCACCGGCGTCCCTCTCGAAGGAGCCAAGGGTCCAACTGATTACACCGTGCTCAGCCAGGGGCGTCTGCCGGTCGTCAAAGGAACTTGGACACGCTGACCAGTCTGCCGCGCTCAGTTGATTTCCACTTTTTTTCCAACTGCCGCTTCGTAGATCTGGTGCAGACGAAATGTCTGCTGGGCTCCTAGTTTTTGCCCGACTTGCGTTGCGAGATACATTCCAAGCATCGCCATCACCATCGTGGAAAAGATCCACAGGCCCCACGGCCGGATGCCGAGCGACCATTGGCAGCACCCCAGAATGCCGGAAAACAGTCCGAGCGACCCGACGATCAGCCCGATGTAGAGCAGCATCGACCACATGTTTGCATTCGGTCCATAGGTGCCGTGAGCCTGGGTGCTGCCATTTTCTGCGGCTTCCAGACTCACATTGAGCCGCGGCGACCAAATCCGGCGCTCCTCCATCGGAACCCGCAGGCAAATGAACCCGGGGAAGCTCTTCACCTCGCAGTCCGCCCCGGATTCTTCGATCGAACCCACAATGCGCCCGCGTTCATCCTCCACGGGGCCATCAAGATCGTGGGAAAAACATGGACGCATCCGAAAATTGCTCATGATTTTCCAGCATCAGAATCCCACCGCGACTGTCAACTCCGCATTTCTTGCCGTCGTGACCGCAAGGCCCGCCGGGGATTCGTGCGACAATTTTCCTGACGTCCGTCACAAAAATTGTCGCGTCTGGTATGGTAGGGATGACGCTGGTTCCGCTTTTCGCTTGTCACTTCTTGCTATCGCCTTTGCAAAGCGCTTGGATCTCGGCTAGCCACTGACACGTCCAGCTTTACCACCATGACTCTCGCAGAACTCCAAGAGCTCCATTCGCTGCCATTTTTCGATCTTCTCAAGCGCGCCCATGAGGTGCACGAGAAATTCTGGCCGGATGGCAAAATCCAGCTTTGCACACTGCTATCCATCAAGACCGGCGGATGTTCCGAGGATTGCGCGTATTGCGCGCAGTCGGCCCGCTACAAGACCGAACTGGAAAGTCATGTGCTGCTGGAGCGTGAGGAAGTGATGAAACACGCCCGCGCCGCCAAGGATTCCGGCTCCACGCGTTTTTGCATGGGTGCGGCTTGGAAGGGCGTGCGCGGCGGCACTCCGAAGTTTGACCAGGTGCTCGACATCGTGCGCGACGTTTCCACCCTCGGGATGGAAGTCTGCGTGACGCTGGGCGAACTCGGGCCGAAAGAAGCCGAGCAACTCCGCGATGCAGGAGTCACGGCCTACAATCACAACCTCGACACCTCGCCGGAGCACTATCCCAACATCGTTACCAGCCACACCTACGAGGACCGTCTCCGCACGATCCGCAATATTCAGGATGCTGGTATTTCCGTCTGCTGCGGCGGCATTTTGGGTCTTAGCGAAACGATCACTGACCGCCTGCGCCTGTTGGAGGTGATTTCCAGTTTCAATCCGCAACCCGAAAGCGTGCCCATCAACTCGCTGATGCCCATGCCCGGCACGCCGCTGGCGGAAAATCCACAGGTGGATCCTTTCGATCTGGTGCGGATGATTGCCTGCGCACGCATTGCCGTGCCGGGGGCGAAGGTCCGACTCTCGGCAGGCCGCACGCGTTTGTCCGATGAGATTCAGGCACTTTGTTTCTATGCTGGTGCGAACTCGATTTTCTACGGCGAAAAACTGCTCACCGCGGAAAATCCCGAAGCCGAAAAAGACCTCGCCCTGCTCGCCAAGCTCGGGCTCAAGACGCTCCAGCCGGATCGTTCAATCGAGGCCCCGGAAATCGATCCCGACCTCCCTGCTTGCCCTGCGCCCGATGGCCACATGCATGAGCATGCACCTGCCGCGTCCGGCAAGGGCTCCTGCACTCCGGCGGGCTGCTGCTGAATAGATTGCTGCAAATGGAATTTCCCGCCTTGGCGGATTGGCTGCAAGGTGGTAAATTATCACAAATGCCTGCCATCGCGGAAAGAGAAGCTCGCAAACAAACCGTCGCCGATTTCATGGCGCTCGGTGAGGGGCCCCCTTTTGCGGAACTCATCGCAGGCACCATCGTCATGGCCCCGTCACCGTTCCGCAGCCACCAGCGGGTGGTTCTTGAAATCGCCTTCCTCATCCGCAAGCACATCGAATCCGGCGCTTGTGAGGGAAAACTCTATCTCGCTCCATTCGACATTCATCTCGGTGAGTCCGATGTGTTGTGCCCGGACTTGAGTTTCTTTTCCAGCGAGCGCTGCCATCTTCTATCCGATCGCGGCGCGGAAGGCGCGCCGGATCTGGTGATTGAAGTCTTGTCTCCCTCGACGGCCCGGCGGGATCGCAAGGACAAACGGGAGATTTACACCCATCACGGAGTTCGTGAGTTATGGCTCGTGCATCCGGAGTTGGAGACGATTGAAGTGTTTGATCTCACGTCGCAGCCGGATCAACCGATCTCGGTGTTGGAAAATGGGACCCATGAGGCCATCTCCACGGGGATCCTTCCCGGATTTGTGGGGAAGTTGGAAGATATCTTCCGGGCTTGAGTTTCCCTTAGTTATGCCGGTTGCTGCTGCGAGATGCAGTGCAAGGTGCCGCCTTCTTCGACCAGTTCGAGGCAATCGATGCCGGTAACTTGTCGGTCCGGGAAAAGTTCCCGAATCATGCCGAGCGCGCGGTCGTCATTGCGGGCTTGGCGGAAGGTGGGAACCAGGACGCCACCATTGACGATGAGGAAATTCACATAGGATGCAGGCAGCACCGGAAGCCGCCATCCCGGGACTTCGCAGGCTTCCGGTAGAGGGATTTCCACCACCTCGAAGGCGCGGTTGCCCGGGCCGGAAAAGAAGCGGAGCATGGCGAGGTTTTCGGCGAGAATTTCTTTGTTGGGTGATGATTTGTCGATGCAGGCAAGGATGGTTTTTTCGTCCACAAAACGCGCGAGATCATCGATGTGGCCATCCGTATCATCGCCTTCAATGCCTTGCCTGAGCCAGAGGATTTCCGAAACGCCGAGACCGTCGCGCAGGAGTTGCTCGATTTCATCGCGCTGAAGTTGTGAGTTTCTGTTCGGGTTGAGCAACACCGCCTCGGTGGTGAGAAGATGTCCTGCTCCATTCACCTCGATGGCTCCGCCTTCCAGAATCATGCCTCCCTTGAAAACCCGTTTGCCCAGCGCTTCCGCCACCCGGGTGGGGATGGTGTCATCGAGGTCCCAGGGCGGAAACTTTCCACCCCATGCATTGAAGTCCCAATCGGTGACAGCCACCTCACCGGAGAATTGGTTTTTCACAAAAATCGGGCCATGATCACGGCACCAGACATCGTTGTGCGGGTGATCGAAAAGTTGCACATGTTCCGGCACCGCCTTGGCCTTGTTGCAGGCTGTTAGAATGACATCGTGATCGGCTGCGGGCGCGTTGATGCGGACGATCTCATGGCGCGAAATGGCGGCCGCGATTTCCGCGAACTTCCCGCGCATCAGGTCGCGCTTGGCTCCACCCCAATGGCGCGGATCATCGACGGGCCAGGAAAGCCAAACCGCTTCCTGCGGTGACCATTCGGGCGGCATCGAGAATCCGGCTGCAGAGGCATTCATGCCCCGGACGCTGCATCAGCGGGGGAGGGAATGGCGAGCATTTGTTTGCTCCTTCATGCCTCCGGCACGGTGATCATCCAGCCAAGACCGAATTTGTCCTGGACCATGCCGAAGCAAGGCGACCAGAAGGTTTTCCCCAGCGGCATGCGGATTTCCCCGCTTTCAGCCAAGGCATCGAATGCCTTCTGGCACGCCGCCTCGTCCGGCAAGGTGAGGGATAGGGTAAAGCCCTCGAAACCCGTCGACTCGCCGCAGCCATCGGAGGCCATGATCATGGACGATCCGACGTAGAAACAGGCATGCATGACCTTTTCCTCGAAGCCGGGGGCCAGGGTGCCCTCGGGCGGCGCATCCGGCGCATCCTTGAAGCGCATGATCATGCCCAGGGTGGCTCCAATCGCTGCTTCATAGAAGTGCAGGGCCTCTTCACAGCGTCCGCTGAAGAAGAGATAGGGTTGGATGCCGGTTTTGGAGTCGGTAAGGTTCATTGCCATAATGAAATAGGTTGCCTCAGAGGGACAACAAACAGTGGGGCTGATCCAAGCAAAAAAATGAGGAGGTGCCCAAATGGCAACTCCTCATTTGATGAAGGCGATTGTTCCGAAAAGTCAGTGACCTTTGCTTGCAGAAACTCCAATCACGCCGGTGGAACCGCTCAGCTTTGACCAGGAGGCACCATAAAGAGCTACTACAAGGAAACAGATGCAAGGAACAATGAATCCAACGGACATACCGTGGTTGTCTCCGATCCAGCCCATCAGTTTGGGCATCAGCGCACCGCCCATGATGGCCATCACAATGAAAGACGATGCGACCTTTGCCTTGCTGCCCAAGCCATGAATTCCCAAGGCAAAGATTGTGGGGAACATGATCGACATGAAGAAGAAGCTTAGGAAAAGCGCGGCAAGCGAAAGCCAACCAAGTTTGAGAACAATCAATAGCATCAACACGGAGTTGATGGCAGCATAGAGTCCAAGCACCTTGTGCGCAGCGAAGCGGTTGAGGATGAATGCGCCCGAGAAGCGACCGAGCAGAAAGAGGGTGAAGCCGACGAATGCAAGAAGTTTTGTGGCACCCTTTTCATTGATATACAGAAGCCCGTCACGGAACTCCGAGCCTCCCTCGCCGCCCAAAAGCCAGCTCGTTTTCATGCTGGCTGCGATCGCCGGCACATCTTCAACAATATAGAAGATGAAGAATCCGAAAATACCCGCCTGGCAGGCAACGTAGAGAAACTGCGCTAGCACTGCTCCGGAGAAGTGCAACTGAGCCCAAAGCGACTTGCCCTGTGCCTTCTCATCATCAAGTTGGTAGGCGTCTTCTGCCTTGATGTCCGGGATGCTTGCTTTGGCGAACACCAGACAAAGCAGAAGAACGATTCCGGCAATCCAGGCATAAGGAATCCAGAGAGTCTCTTGAGCGGCTTGTGCACCGTCCTTGCTGTAGAAGAACACGCCTCCGATGATGGGACCAAGAATCCATCCCACACCGTTGCAAACTTGGGCTACATTGATGCGGACGGCCGCATACTGGGGAGCGCCCAGTACCGTGGTATAGGGATTCGCAACAGTCTCAAGGAATGTGAGGCCCATGGAGATCACGCAGACCCCGAGGAGGAATGCCCAGAATTCCTTGATTCCCGTGGCCGGGATGAACCATAGGCAACCCACGGCCACAAGCAAAAGGCCTGAAATGATACCTCCTTTGTAACCAAGCTTGCGGGCAAGCCAGCCTGCGGGTAGCGCCATCAGGAAATATCCCAGATAGTGGGCGAACTGTACCCACGCTGATTGCCGCTTGTTGAGGTGTAGCAACTCCTGGAAGTGCTTGTCCATCACATCGATCATTCCATTGCACAAAGCCCACAGGAAAAACAGTGAGCTGATGAGTGCAAAGGTTACGAAGTGATTCTTGCCATCTGATGTTCGAAATAGGCCAGATTTCATGGATGTGGTTCGATAATACGTGGGTTGGGATTTTTTGCGACGCGACTAGAGAAACTTCGGTGGATGTGATTTCCGGGATTTGATTGGTATGGGAAAGTGAACAAAATGATTCGGAGGAGACAAGAATCGACGCCACCAGCTTCGAGGCAGCCGTTCGGAGTAGAGTTGATTCTCGTGTTCTTAAGTTCGATTAGAAACTAACCATTTTGCAAATATTTTAGCGGCGTGCCAATCATCCGTCGATGTGGGCTTTTGGCGGGTGATGCGACGAACGAGTTTCGGATTGCCGATGGATTTGCTCTGTTTGATCTATTCGAACGCTTTGTTTGGAGGCATGGAATCCCTTGCTTTCGGTGCTGACTTGATAGAGGGAGGTGGAGGACAAGTCGGGTGGACCGCCCAGACTTGATGTTTCTCAAACAAGGGTTTGATGCCGATTTTTAGATTGTTGGTTTTTTCTTTGTTCGGTGTCTGTCACCTTTCCGCATCGATCATGACGATTGATTGATACTTGTCAGGCAGAAAATGCTCTGGGATTTCAAATTTTTGTCGTGTCTTGGAAATGTATCATGGAGAAGTGCATGCTTGAAAAAGGCATTATCATTTGTTCCATGAATGCCAATTTTTGGACTTCTGGATTGCTTGTGTTCGGTTCTCCGCCACCTCAAGGGTGCTTGATGTTCGTCTTCGGGACCACGTTGTGGACCGTCACCAAGGAATGTTCTTCGACCCGAGTCCGAGTGTGGATAATCAAGATGGATTACCCGGCATTCGTGCCTTCATTTGGGAGGAATGAGGTTTCAATGGATCTCCAAAGCGCGAGGAACTTGGCAGAGAGATCATCAAGAACCAGGCACTTCCTTGCGTTTCGAGAGAACACAAGGGGGCGCAATCAATGCCTTAGGGCTGATAAGAACTCGCCATCCTGTGGGAAGAATGAGCTGAGTCGGCAGCCAGAGCACTCGGCATTGCCGGGGTTTACTCCGGGTCGACTTCGGGGGCTTTGGGAAGCTTGTCGACTTCTTCAAGCAGATTCACGATACCGACCCCGCGCGCGGCGGAGTTATCGGAGTAAAAACGAAGCACAGGTGTGGACTTGAGCACCACACGTTTCATGACTTTGCTTTGGATCGAGCCGTGATCGTGATTGAGCTTGTCGATGACCGGGCCGGCATCTCCGCCGAGCACACTGGTCCAGACTTTTCCTTCCTTGAGGTCCTGGGTGATTTCCACTTCGCTCACAGTCACGAGCTTGCCGTGCCATTCATAATCCTTCTGGATCACCGTGCCGATTTCGCGGCGGAGCAGTTCATTGACTCGATCGAGGCGGCGGGACATGGGAATAGTTGAGAGTTGAGAGTTGAGAGTTGAGGGTTGAGAATTAAGAATTTGGAAGAAGAGAAATTCGAAAGCCGATTCCTGACTCTCAACTCTCAACTCAAGACTCTCGACCTCTTCAAAGCGTTTGCGGGACCTTATCGAGTTTGTAGCACTCGATGATATCGCCTTCCTGATATTCGTTGAACTCTCCGAGGCGGATACCGCATTCGAAGTTGGTGCGGACTTCCTCCACTTCTTCCTGGAAGCGGCGGAGGGTGGACATGCGGCCATCGAACACCGGGATGCCGCCGCGAAGGACGCGGGCGTGTGCCTTGCGGTGGATGCGGCCATCGGAAACAAAGGAACCTGCGGCACGACCACGGCTGAGCTTGAAGACCTGGCGAACTTCGGCGTGGCCGATGACGGTCTCGCGGGTGAGGGGTTCGAGCAAACCGAGCATGGCCTCACGGACCTGATCGATGAGTTCGTAAACCACGGAGTAAAGTTTGATTTCCACCCCGGCGGCCTTCGCCGACTTCACGGCCTTGGCTTCCACTTTCACATTGAATCCAAGGATGATCGCGTCGGTGGATGAGGCGTATGAGATGTCCGACTCGGTGATCGGGCCTGCGGCAGCGGTGATGAACGAGCAATCGACCTTGTTGGATTCGATGGCGAGCACTGCTTTCTTGATGGCCTCCACCGAACCTTGCACGTCGCACTTGAGGATGAGCTTGAGTTGGGCCTTGCCACCGCCATCGCGAACCATCGAGTAGAGGTCCTCCATGCGGTTGCGGTGCTGGGGCTTCAAACGGATAAGGCGTTGTTGCTCCTGGCGCTCTCCTGCGAGGGTTTTGGCCTCCCGCTCGGACTTCATTTCGGTGAGGTGATCTCCCACATTTGGGAGTTCCTCGAAGCCGATGACTTCCACTGGCATGCCGGGGTGGGCGGACTTGACCGCTTGGCCGCGGTCGTTGATCAGCGAGCGGACTTTTCCGGCGAAGGGCCCGCAAATGAAGGGGGTGCCGACCTTCAAGGTTCCGGATTCCACGATGACCGTTGCAGTAGTGCCACGACCGGGAACCACGCGGGCCTCGATCACCGATGCGCGGGTGGTGGCTTTGGGGTTGGCCTTGAGTTCGAGAACTTCGGCTTGCAGCGCGATGAGCTCGAGCAAGGTCTCCATTCCCTTGCCGGTCACTGCGGAAACTTCAGCAAATTCGGTGTCACCACCGAAGTCAGTGGTCTGAAGGCCATGTTCGGCGAGTTGGGATTTCACCCGATCAACATTGGCTGCTGGCAGATCGCACTTGTTGATCGCAACAATGATCGTCTTTTTGGCCTTTTTGGCGTGTTTGATGGCCTCCAAGGTTTGCGGCATGATGCCGTCATTGGCAGCGACGACGAGAACCACGATATCCGTGATGTCCGCGCCGCGGGCTCGCATATCGGAGAAAATAGCGTGGCCAGGGGTGTCTAGGAACGTGATCTCCTGTTCCTCGTGGATGACCTGATAGGCACCGATGTGCTGGGTGATGCCACCAGCCTCGCCAGAGACCACCTTTGACTTGCGGAAGAAATCGAGAATCGAGGTCTTGCCGTGGTCCACGTGGCCCATGATGGTCACGATGGGTGGGCGGTTTTTCAGAAGATCCTCAGGCTCCGCAACCGGTGCCTCGGGTTCCTTGATAACTTCCTCAACCTTGTGGAATCCTTTGTCCTTGTCGCGCTTTTCACGCTCGAAGGTGAAGCCATGAATTTCACAAACCTTGGCAGCGATTTCCGGTTCGAGCGGCTGATTCGGCGCGGGGAAAACTCCCAGCTTGATCAGATCCGCCATGATGTTGAAGGGCTTGAGGCCCAAGCGGGAAGCGAGTTCCGGCACCAAAATCGGCGGCTTGATCACAATCAGCTTGGGATCAACGGGGGCTTCTTCTTCTACGACATCCGCCACTACCTCGGCCACCGGCGCAGGTGCGAGGGGCTCGGCGACCGGAATGGCGGCAGGGGCTTTGACGAGATCCTGATCCTCGCGGTCGAGTATCTTGGAGATCGGAGCGAGGCCTACCTTCGGAGTGGTTGGCTTTCTGACCCGAGGCTTCTTTTCCTCGGAAAATAGATCGAGCGCCTCGCTTTTGGCCTTTTCAAGCTTGCTCGGTGCGGCGGGGACGACTTCCGCGTCTTTGCGCTGGCGCTCACGACGTGAAGGTTTCTTAGTCGTTCCGAGAAGATCGAGAACCTTGTCTTGTTCGGGTGAGCTGTCGCTGTTTTGAGGCATCCGGCTTGTCTGCAGAGTTCGTGTAATAAGAAAAGAGGGTGAGTTAGTCGTTGGAAACTGGGGAGGCTGTGCCGCTGACGATCGCCAAGGCGCGTGCGAGGATGGGCTCGGCTTCTTCGACGGAGATTCCGCCAATCTCGGCGATATCCTCCGCGGACATGCCAATGATGTATTCCGGCGCGATGCCGCCTGCGAGAGTGATCTTTTCGGCAAGTTCGTCGGAGATGCCCAATTGGCCACCCAAGCTGTGGGCTGCGCCACCGATTTTCTCCTTGAATTGCTCTTCCTTGGATTCGTCGCGGCGGACTTGCACGTCCCAGCCCATCAGGCGGGAGGAAAGGCGGGCGTTCTGACCCTTGCGGCCGATCGCTTTGCTGAGATCCAATTCATCCACCGTGACGTGGACGATTTTGTTTTCCTCGTCGACGACGATCGAGCGGAGTTCGGCGGGCTTGAGAGCCTCGCGGACGAATTCCTTGGGGTCCTCGCTCCAGCGGATGATGTCCACTTTTTCGTTGTTGAGCTCGCGGACGATGTTTTTCACCCGGGCACCCCGCATGCCGACGCAGGCACCGACCGGGTCCACTTTGGGGTCCATACTCCAGACGGCCACCTTGGTGCGGAAGCCAGCCTCGCGGGCAATTCCACGGATTTCCACGGTGCGATCGGAAATTTCGTTTACTTCCGCTTCAAACAGACGACGCACGAAATTCGGGTGGCTGCGCGAAAGGATGATTTCCGGCCCGCGGCCCTCGTTTTCCACGGCGAGCACATAGCATCGGATGCGGTCACCGATATTGTAATCCTCACCCTGCACTCGCTCGCGATTCGGCATGATGCCCTCGAATTTGCCGAGGTCGATCATCACGTCGTTGCGCTCAAAGCGGCGAACCGTGCCTGAGACGACGTCCCCGGCGCGGTCCTTGAATTCCTCATAAATCATCTCCTTTTCCGCCTGACGGAGGCGCTGCATCATCGTCTGCTTGGCCGTTTGCACGGCGATGCGGCCGAAATCTTTGGGAGTGACGTTGAATTCCTGAACGTCGTCTGGTTGGGCAAGAGAGTTTTTCTTGGTCGCCGTCGAGAGGGGGACTTGGTTGAACTTATCCCGATATTCCTCATCCGCCACGACATTGAGCGAAGCGAAAATACGGGTCTCGCCCTTGCGAAGGTCCACATCGGCCCGCAATACTTCGATTGCGTCTGCCCCCGGGACCATCTTTCGGTAGGCGGAAATGAAAGCAAATTCCAGCGCGGCAACGACCTTGTCTCGGTCGATTCCTTTTTCTTTTTCGTAATACTCGATGAGGGCGACGATATCGTTGGTCATGGCGGAATATGGCTGCAATCCGCACTCCTGATGTCCGGAGACGCAAAAGAGTGGGTGCGAGACCCACTCCTTTCTTTCGTCAGAAGCCGTGCGGGCGGCTATTTAGATCCGCAAAATGGTCGTTGCAAGTCTAAACTAGGAACCGCCGTCCGCCACGAATTCGTCCGCAGAGGGACTGATCGGGGCTGAATCGCCTTGCAGGTAAACCAGAACCGCCTTAGCCTCGACCCGCTTCTCGCCTTGCGCAATGCCGGAATGATCCGGGGGGAGAATTCAGGCTACGTGAGGCGGGGGCACTCTGGACATCGTTCCATGGCAGACTTCCATGCGCGTTTCCATGGGAATTCCATCGAAGCGAACCAACGATGAATAAATCCAGCGAAGCCCCGTCCAACCCACCGCGGAAACTTGTCGGTTCCGTCGTTGGTGACGCTCCCATTGAGGAGTTGGACGATGATTTCCGACTCGTTGCCCGGGCTCAACAGGGGGATCACGGTGCCTATGATGTGCTCGTCACCCGCCACCGAGGGAGAATCTACGCCATGATCCGCAACATGATCCATCAGGAAACCGACGCCTGGGACCTCTCGCAGGAGGTCTTCATCAAGGCATGGAACGCCTTGCCACGATTCGAGGCCAAGGCGCAATTTTCCACGTGGCTCTACCGGATCGCCCACAACGCGGTGTATGATTGGACCCGCAAACGAAAACTCGACAGTGTCGGCGAGTTCAACGACGAGATTTTCCAGCGCGAACGAATTGATTCCTCCTCCCTCACGACTCCGTCGGGTGCTGAATCTCCGGATCAGACGATGTCAAACGGCGAACTGCGCCTGAAAATCGAGGCTGCGCTCGGCAAACTTTCCGCGGAGCATCGAGAGGCGGTCATCTTGAAAGATGTCCAAGGTCTTTCGTATAAGGACATCGCCGAGGTGATGGAGTGCTCCATTGGCACGGTGATGAGCCGTCTTTACTACGCGCGTCAGAAACTCCAAACACTACTCAAAGATGAATACGAATCCCGATGAAATCAGGCTGGCTCTGTGGCTGGACGACGAATTGACGGGTGAGGAACTCGTCGATTTCGAGGCATCCTTGGCCAATCAACCCGAACTTCTTCTTGCCCGCGAGGACGCGAGACAGTGGCGCACGACGATCCGCAGAGTCATGCCGGCATCGGAGGAGCCGCCACATGCTGAGTTCTTCAATGCCCGCATTGCCCGCTCTGTCCTTGAGGATGTTTCACTGGGAAGCGCGGAACCCATGGGCCGCAGATTTCAATGGCAAGGGCTTTGGATGCCTCTCGCTGCGTGTGCCGGGATGGCATTCGCATTCATCGCTGGCCAGAAGATGAGTCGTGGACCGGCTGAAATCGACGTTGCGGGAGCTCCCAAGGCCATTCCGGTTGAGCCCATCATCTACACTCCGGATGGGGCTGTGGATGCCGAGTGGTTTGCGAGTTCCGGAGCTGCCGCCACGGTGATCGTTCTCAGCGGCGTGGATGCCATCCCGGATACCACAGACTTTTCCGCCACTGCTGCCGTGCCCGGTGAGGGTGAAATCGACTCAACTGCCGGTATTGAAATCCGGCCATCCGAGGGGGGCTCTGCGGCAGGCCTATGAACCGTCGGCAATCGACAGGCATCGTATTGGCGGCCCTCGCTTCTTTTCTTCTCGCGGATCGGGTTCATGGGCAACAGGACCCCGGAAATGCCAAAATCGGCCGCGTCAGCGTGACGGTCTATCATGCCACCGACGGCGATCCGGCGACTGCGGGCTCCAAGGCTACCGAGATTGAAGAAGTGGTCGCAGACCGGCTCCGGCGGGAGGAACGCCTTCGCTTCAAAAGCTATCGCGTCCTGGGAACCGACATCCAACCGCTCCTCCGCAGCTACGAAAGCTGGGCCCAGCCGCTCAAGCCGTCCAACGAAGTGATGGTCCGCTTCGAGGCCCAAGGCCACCCCACCACAAAAACCGCCATCCTCGACCTCGAATTGTGGCTTGCCCGCAAGAAGATCGTGAAAACCGACGCCCGCCTGGAAGGAAATCGCCCCCTCTTCGTTCTCGGCCCCGAGTGGCGGGGGGGGCGCCTGATCATTGCAGTGGCACTTGCACCCGAGGCCAAATAAGGCAACCATTCACGCAATGAAATCCATTATCTGCCTCTGGCTCGCTCTCCTCGCATACGCCCACGCCGCTGGCCTCACGTTTCAAGAGACGCTCAAGGAAATTCATGCTCCTGCCGACGCGAAGACCGTGGCCGCTGAGTTTTCCTTCTCCAACAAGACCGACCAAATCATCACAATCCGGGAATACAACTCCACTTGCTCCTGCATGGCAGTCAAGATTTCCGACAACAAACTCCGCTACGCCCCAGGCGAATCCGGCACCATCCGGGCGGAGTTCGACATGGGAAATTTCTCGGGCGATGTGGACAAGGCGATCGCCATCTGGCTCGATGGCGACTCTTCGGAAAAGCCTTCGGTCGCTCTCACCGTTCGCGTGCACATTCCAGTCCTGATCGCGTTGGAACCGAAAACCCTCAAGTGGGACCTGAATGGTGCCGCCGGGCCGCAGACGATCAAGATCCGGATGAATCACAGCAAACCGATTCGAATCACGTCCGCACAAAGTTCATCCAAATCTTTCGCCCAGGAAATCAAAACAATCGAAGAGGGAAAGAGTTACGATCTGGTGATCACCCCCCTCGATATCAAGACCCCGGGTTTGGCGGTCATCCGCGTGGAAACTGATTGCGAACTCGACAAGCACCGCATCCAGCAGGCCTTCGCCGTGGTGCGCAAACCCACCGCCGCCGAAGCCAGCGCGAAGCCATGAATGCCCTGGCTCAACTGGCTTCGATCTCCATGCTGTCCATGGTAGGTGCCGGCAGCACCTTTCTCATTGCCGGACCTCCCCTTCGGACCCTCGTTTGCGATCCCTCATTGCTGAAACCCGATGAGCTTTGTCTCGATTCCGTTCCTGACTCCACGGAGATCGTATGGATCGACGCCAGATCCCGCGCGGATTGGAAAAAGAACGGCTTGCCCGGATCCGTGCTGTGGAATCTGGATCCCAGCGAGGATATGCAGGCCTTCGAAGCGGAAGTCGCTTCCGCGGTCGCGGTCAGCCCCCGAGTCATGGTCTATTGTGGCGACGAAAACTGCGGCGTAAGCCGCCAAGTGGCTGCCCGGATCCGCGCCCTCGACCTAGGTGCACAAATCCACGTCTTGCACGGTGGCTGGCGGGCCCTTCGAGAAGCGGGACGGGTTCCCGAATGATCTGAGGGGGACCTCAGAAACTGTCCGCTTGTTGGAGTCGTATCCGGGGGGGACTATGCGGCGGTGCGGAGAAGCGCGACAAGAACACCTTGGATCACCAGTTCACGGGCTGGAATCAGGTCCGGATATTCGGCATTTTCGGCGCGGAGAAAGGGTTGGCCTCGCTCCACGAGGTAGCGCTTCAGGGTGGTCTCTCCGTCGATCAATGCCGCGACGATGTCGCCTTTACGAGGCTGTCGGAACTCGAGGATCACGGTGTCGCCATTGCAGATGTGGGCATCAATCATGGAGTCTCCTCGGACTTTGAGTGCGAAGGTCTTGGCATGGCGGGGAATGCCCAGTGCGGTGATGTCCACGGCAACGCAGCCGGAGCGTTCCGGTTCGGAATCTTGGGCCATTCCGGCGGCGATGCTTCCATAAATCGGGATATCAGCGATTTCGCCGCGGTCCAGATCCTCCGGGAAAATCACCGCGCGTGCCTTGCCGGCTAGGCGTTGGATGACACCCTTGCGCTCCAGAGCCCTCAAATGGCTCATGGCTGCCGTTTGGCTGGCGAATTTGAAGTAGTGCTGGATTTCTCGTGTGGACGGCATGATCCCGGTCCGGCGTTGGGACATTTTGAGGTAATCGAGAATTTCCTGTTGGCGGTTGGTGAGGTCCGATTGCATGATTTTGAACAGTGTTCTTGAGAACAAAATTCGATTTCTGCGGGGCAGGCAAGCGAAAAAATACGGCATTTTTGGATATTCTCTTTGTATGGGGTTTGAGGAGGCTGAACAGCTCACCGCATCGGGCGGAGATTCTTTCCGTCCGGATGGTTTCTGGAGGGCTCCCCCGGAACGACCGCTTGCCGTTTTCAAAATTCGTGATTAGCCTCCGCGTGAATCCATTCCTCATGAAAGCCACCGCCCTATTTACCCTTTTGGTTCTGATGACGCCACTTGCCGCGCAGGATGCTGCTGCTCCGGCCGCTGCCGCATCGTCAGAGAAAGCGCCTGATGGCGAAACGGCCGAGTTGATGCCGAATCAGAAGGCGTTCCTCAATCTCCCGGAGGAAAGCCGCAAGAATTTCGTCAAGCATCTTGGTGAGGCCAACCGTATTTTCCAGCAGAAGCGGGTTTTTGAAGCGCTCGAGGAACTCTCCAAAGCTGCTGCGATCTTCAAGGATAGTCCTGAAATTTTCAACCTTCGGGGAAGCTGCTATGTCGAGATGCGTGCGTTCGACAAGGCGCTTGTGGAATTTCAAGAGGCAGCAACCCTTTCGAAAGACAATCCTAGCATTGAATTCAATATCGGCGAGGTCTACTTCGTGACCAAGGAGTGGAAAAAGTCCTTGGATATATTCGAGAAAGTTTTCAAGAGTCTCCCACCCGAGAACATTGCCCTTGGGCGTCTGGTGGAATTCAAAATGCTGCTTTGCAAGAAGCGTCTTGGCATGGAGAACGATGTGATCATTCTGGCGGAGAAATATGATTTCTTGGATGATTCCCCATTCTACTACTATGCTCAAGCAGCGTTGGCGTATGAGAAAAAGGACCTCGTGAAGGCGGAAGAGTGGTTGGCGATCGCTGGCCGTATTTTCCAGGACCCCAATGTACTGGCACCCTGGCAGGATACCTTGGTTGAGTTTGGCTACATCAAGAGTTTCTATGGAGACGATACCGTGACCAGCGAGTGACGCCCGCTACCCCTGGCGTGGGTCGTGGCCTCAAGATTCTGCGCGGGGGAATGTGCGTAGATTACTCGCTGCTTGGAAATGAATCCGCTTGTTGAAGCAGGGCGGCGCGGGTGGCGTTCCAAATCGTGTCGAGTTCCCCATGCAGACTGGCTGCCGACTCTGGCGAGATGCTATTGACCTCTTGTTCGATTTCGTGAAGCCGCTGCGGGAGCGCGTGCGCGCCGATTTGCAGCAGCATTCCCCGGAGTTTGTGGAGCAGTTCCTTGAGTCTCTGGCTTTGCCCCGAGACGATAGCGTCTCGGATTTGAGCCAAATGCTGGGAGGATTCTCGCGTGGCATCTTCGATGAGTTCCGTACACCCTTCCCTGCCTAGAAACGAAAGATTCTCCAGCATTTGGAGGTCCAGCAATGGGGTTACGGGTTCTGCGGATGCATTGGAATGAACCTCCGGAGCAGGCTTTGCAGCCGCTTGCTGACCGAGTTTCATCGCCATTTCCGCCAGTTTGGAGCGCAATTTCCCCAAAGTGATGGGCTTTGCAAGGTAATCATCCATGCCTGCGGCGAGAGCTGCATCGCGGTCCTCCTGAAACACGTTGGCGGAAATGGCCAGGATGTGCGGCCTCTTGGCTGGCTTCATACCGCGGATGATCCGGCTTGCTTCAAGTCCGTCCATCACCGGCATTTGGATATCGAGCAGGATGACATCATAATCCGCGGCGGCGGCGGCTGTGACAGCTTCTTTTCCGTTGGAAGTCATCACGGCTTCTACTCCGATGCGGCGGAGCAGGAGATTGATGACCTTTTGATTGTTCGGGTTGTCTTCAGCGACCAAGACCTTGAGGTCGGGGGGTAACTCCGCATTGGAATCATGGGGTCGTGATGGGGAAGGGGGTTCAGAGGGCATGGCTTCGGGAAAGAGACGGCTAAGGGTTTCGTGAATCGTGGCCGGCCAGATCGGCTTGGATATCACCGCTTCGAAAAGCGTGCGGACTTGAGATGAATGATAAGTGTCGGAACTGGCGAGACAAAAACGACAATCGACGCCTCCGTTCATTCCACGGATGACCCGGGTCATTTCCGCGCCATCCATTTCCGGCATTTGGTGATCGGTGAAGACAAGGTCGTAAGGACCGCGTTGATTCCACAATTCGACCGCCTCTTTTGCACTGCTTGCCGGGTCGCATGCCATGCCCCAGAAGGCAAGAATCTCCTCAAGAATGCGCCGGTTGAGCTCGTTGTCATCGACAATCAGGATAGAGGGGTGCCGGTTTGCAGAAACGAAGGGTTTCGGTATACTGCCTTCGAGGGGGGCTGGGCGCAGGGCCAGCCGGACAGTGAATCGTGATCCCTTGCCTTGGGTGCTGGTGACCGTGATGTCCCCATCCATGAATTCGGCGAGTCGCTTGCTGATTGCCAGGCCAAGTCCGGAACCGCCAAAGCGGCGGGTGGTCGAGGAGTCTTCCTGCACGAAGGGGCGGAACAGTTTTGCGATGCCATCACTTGAGATTCCGATCCCGCTGTCTTCCAGGTTCAGTTCGATTTCCCAACGGCCCCTGGAGGCCTCTTTGCCTGTGACGGTCAGGTGAATGAATCCTTCGTGGGTGAATTTGACCGCATTGCCGAGGAGATTGACGAGGATTTGGCGAATGCGGGCACGATCACCAATGAGACGGTCCGGGACCTTGGGGTCGATGCGGGCGATGAATTCGATGCTCTTCCCCGCAGCGGCGGAACGCACCATATCGAATGCGTCACGGCAGGTCTCGGAGAGGCAGAAGGGATGTTCATCGAGGTCGATTTTCGACGTTTCGATCCGTGAATAGTCGAGGATGTCATTGATAAGCTCCAACAGGAAGTTGCTGGAGTTGAGGATGGTTTCCGCGAAATCCTTTTGCTGCGAGTTCAGAGAGGTGGTTTCGAGGAGCGAGGCCATACCGATCACCGCATTCAAAGGGGTGCGGATTTCATGGCTCATGGTGGCGAGGAAGGTGCTTTTCGCCTGATTTGCCCTCTCGGCGTTGATGGCGGCATGGCGGGCTTCATCGCGGGCGACGACGAGGGCGTCCCGTTCTTGTTGGGCCACCTGTCGGAGGCCGATGTTGGCGGCGGCCGATCGTAGGATGGAAATTTCCCAACTTTCCCAGATCCGGTCCTCATGGCAGGCATCGAACCCGAGGAAGCCTGTTAGTTTTTCTCCGGCATGGACCGGGACCACGACCAGCGAGCGAATTTCCTGAGCGATCAGCATCGGTTGCTCCAATGCGGGAAAACTGGCAAGGAGGCCGGTGATTTCATGGTCCGCGCTCAGCTCTTCATACCAGCGGCCGTAGTCGGACTCGTAGAACGGCATGTTTTGAAACACGGGGTTCGGCATCTGAGGTGTGGCGGCACCGGAATTCCACTCTGCGCACTGGCTCATGGCGGGCGTGCCCAGTTGGGGATGGGTGTGGATGTTGAAGAGATAGCAGCGATCCGCATTGGCAGCACCACCCAGTGCGGCGAGGATGTCATTCCACGCCTCGGACTCCATGTCCCTTGACAGGAGCATGCTGCTGGTCGATGCGACCGCTTCGAGCAATCGACTCGATCGACGCATCTGGGTGATATCGCGCTCGATGGCCATGAAGCCGGTCAAATTGCCGTTTCTGTCGAGAAGCGGCTGGCATTCAATGTGCACGATATAGGAGCGGCCGCTCTTGGAATAGTTGACGATCTCGGATTCGAATCCTTTGCCTGCCCGTATACAGGTCCCCATGTATTGACGGGCTTCGTTGTTTTCGTCCTGACGCTGGAGGATGCTGCCGGGTTTTCTGCCGATTAGCTCGTCTTTCGTGTAGCCGCTGATTTTCGTGAACCCTTCGTTGACCCATTCGATGCGTCCATCGCCGTCTGTGATCACCACTGCGTTATCGGTGCGCTTTGCGACGAGTGCCAAGCGGTTCGCCTCGGCGCGGCTCCGCAGAAGATTCTGCTCCGCCTCCTTGGCTGCTGTAAGGTCAATCAATGCAAGGATGGAAACGGCGTTGACCCCGGAATCGGAAAGGGAAGCCATGAAGGCGCGGACGGGAATTTTCTCCTGATCCAGACAGGTGAGCGTGGCTTCAAAGCCATCGGTGGAAGTCCCGATTACCTGCCCAGACAGCAGTGAATCCAGCGGCATCCCCACGAGGTCAGTTTCGCTGCTGTGGGTGAGCCTGATAAAAGCTGGATTGGCGTAAGTCACATTGCCTTCGGCATTGATGATTGCCAAGCCGTTGGGCACGGAGTCCATCACGTGTTGGGCAAAGCGGCGTTGCTTGTCGATTTCAAGCCGTGAGCGGTGTGCTTCGTCGATGTTGAGGATGGTGCCGACAAGGCGGGTGGGGGCATCCCTCGCAATGGGATTCACAATCCGGCCGCGCAACATGAACCACAGCCACTGACCGTTTAGATCACGGAGGCGGATCTCCGCCTCCAAAGAGCCTTTTTTCCGGATGAGATTGAGGAGTTGTTTGCGGTCCTCAGCATGAATGCTTTGCCATAACTTGCGGAAAGCCGGTTTTCCGTCTGTGGGGTGCCAGCCGAGAATCGCGGCAATTCGTTCTCCAAAGTGGATCGTAAATGGGTTGAGAAAACATTCCCAAGTATCGAACTCCGCCGCCGTCATGGCGTCGGTGAGCCGCTCGGACAAACTCTCAAGTTTGCGTTCCGTTTCGATCGAGATCAGTTGAAAACAAAACAGGGTAATGAGCAACAAGGCCACCGACAAGGTGACCCCCATGGCTGCGAGCCTGCGGCTGGCGGTGGGTTTCAACCAGTCTCTCGCCGGCCAATCCACACCAAGGAGTCCCACCAGACGTTGTTCATCATCAAGAATGGGAACCGTGGCGGCAAACCAAACTCCCCAGTCATCGCGATCTGGGCCGACCAAGGTGGCCATGCCGCTGAGTTCGGGCTGCCATTTCTCCGGATAGTCCTCGACTGGATCGCCAGGCTTGGAGAAGGTGTCCACATTTCTTGGGTCTTCCGCATCGACGAGGAACACAAGGCGCTCTCCGCGCATTCCCAGGATGTAGACGAATCTGGATCGAGGGAATGCTTCCCGGATCTGGAGCAGTTTCTCGCGGAGCGCTTCGTAGTTCGGAGTGAAAATCTCCGTTTCTTCACCTTTCAGGGCGGCAACCTTTTCGGCAGGGATGTTGTGGGCACCGAGATGGAGTGCGCTGATGAGGGTTCTCTTCTGTTCTTCCCGGGCTTGCGCGCCCAGCCAGTGTGCCAGCCAAGCACCGTTGATCGCGGTGAATACGGCGGCGATGAACAGGGAAACCGCAGCAATGCGCCGTCTTCGGGACAGACTGCTGGAGAGTTTGCTGCGATTGCTATGGCCGATCTCAGACCAGAGGATGAAGCAAAAGGACGCTGCCGCAGCGGTCCCCAACCCAATGAACCCCAGCAGTGCCAAGCGCATCGGAGAGTTTCCCATGCCATTGAGGTCAAAAACCAATTCCACAACGTGATGAATCTGGCTGGTTCCCGCCACAATCCCTAACAACGCGGGGAAGGCGATGGAGAGGAAAGGGGATTTGGTATCTGAATACTCAAGTCGCAATCGCGAGAGTTTCCAGCCTGCCCCGAGGGCGGTGGCGACGACGGGAATCACGTGGAATGGTGAATTCTTGCCATCGGCACCCGAGACGAAAACGATGCCAAACACGGTGGCGATCAGCATCACCTTGGCGACCAGCGATCGTTTGCTTTCTTTGCCAAAACGAGAAAGGCTGAAGGTGAGCAACGCCGCCGCAAACAAGGAACAAAGCAATGAGTGCATCAGCACTGGATTTATCTCCAATCCAATCCCGAAGGAGGCGATTCCCAGCCACACCCTCAACCCGAGAGCGGCTAGGCCGAGGGCCAAGGCGGGCCAGCGCGAAAGCCGCCAGTCTTGCTTCGTCAAAAGAAGGCATCCAAGAGACGAGAAGAGCAGGAACAGCCCTGTTAGGAAAACCAGGTAATCCATGGTGGCTATCTACGTGGGATTGCGGTCAGGCCGGGACAGATGAACGGCGAAGGATGGGGGCGGACAAGATTCGGCCAGGTTGCCAACAAGCTCTCACCTGCGGGACTGGCTGGGGGGAACAGATCGTTCATGAAAGTTCCGCCTGACATGAAGCCACGTTGGACGATTCGGACTCTTGACTCAATTCGAATTCCAAAATTTTCATCATTTTCGGCATGCTCTCGGGCACCGGAGTGACAAATGCGCTCGCCACCCGTGCCGGGCAGTGTTCAATTTGTGAAGCAGCCGCATGGATACGTTTAAAACACTGGTCAAGATTCTGGTGATCGCGGTTTTCTATCTCGGTTGGGGTCCATTGCTGGGCCACTACCTGCAAGGCAAGGTGATGGCACGGCGGGTGGTTTTGGGTTTTCTGGCGTGGTGGTTGGTCCGGCCTCCCTCGGACTTCACACTGAACTTGTATTCCATCGAGCGATACCGTGGCCATTGCCGCGGGTTTGAATTCAATTGGCTCGATGCAATCGGGATCGGTCTGGCGCTTGCCGCGTTGTTAGAAAAGAGGCGCGATTTCTGTTTTTTTCCGCCCGGGCTGTGGCTTTGGTTTCTCTGGGTGGTCGCGGGTCTTCTTTCCGTGGTGAATGCCATCGAGCCGATTTATGTGTTCATGCCTGCGTTCAAGTACGCGAAAATGGCATTCATTTTCGTAGGTGTGTTTGCGGCCATTCACGATGCTGATGATATCCGTGCGGTGATGCGGGGATTTGCGATTGCGCTCATCCTACAGCTGATCATCTGCCTTTGGGCCCGATATGTGCAGGGGGGATTCCGTGTCACAGGATGGTTCGAGCACCAGAACCCGATGGCCATGTGGTCCTATATGGTGGCGTTCCCGATCTTGGGACTTGCTGTTTCCAAAGAGACCTCCGGGCGCGATGCGACTTTGTTTTTCACTGCCTTTGCGGCTGCTGGACTGGTGGTGGTCCTCACCGTATCGCGGGCTGCTCTTGCGGCCTTCGGCGTCGGATCGATTTTGGTCATGGCCGGTGCATTTGTGAATGGCTTTACCCTGCGGCGCATCGTCGTGGGGGCGATTGGTGCCGTGGGAGGCGTCGTGGTTCTCGGGATCTCTGCCGACACCTTCATGGCGCGGATGGGTGAGGATAGCTCGCCCAAAAATGACCTCAGGCTTGCCCTCAACCAGCAGTCGGCTGCCATGTGCCGAGATCATCCCTTGTTCGGGATCGGTTGGAACAACTTCGGTCTCGCCAATAGCCGCCCTCTGGGAACCAAGTATTCCAACATTCTGGAGCGATGGGAGAGCAACCGGGGGCGTTCGATCCACCCGGAAATGTTCCGCGCGAATCCGCTGACAGAGAGCCTATTCTGGCTGATTTTGGCGGAAAATGGATGGGGTGGCTTATTCTTCTTTGCGCTCTTTCTGGCAGCCACCCTTTGGCATGGGATACGGTCCACTGTCTTCTTTTGGAAACAACCCCTAGGATTGTTTCTTTATGCGGTCCTGGTGGCGCTTGCGATCAGCTATTTTCACGGACAGGTAGAGCGGGTGCTTACACAGACTAAGAACCTCGCCACCTGGATGATCTTTTGTGCGATCCTTTCCCGGGCGGAGTGGTGGAGGCGTGATGAAATGGCGAAGCGCAAGGCGGAGCGGATTTCCTGAATCGAAGGTGTGAACTGGTTCAGGGATTGCTCAATGGAATGCTCAGCACAGGATTGTCATCGCTGCCCGCCAGTCGTGCGCCCTCGCTTGCCGCCACGGTTCTGGCAGCGTCCTGGAAGACGAGCCTGACGGTGGATTCGAGCAAACCAAGGGGGCGCTGCGGGATCCAGACGATGTCACCCGGTTGGAGAAGGACGTTGGTTTCCTTTCCGGTAAGAATGGCCTTGAGGTCCACGATCGATGCAGCAGGTTTATCGAGGGATCCGCGGACGATCACGACCTCCTTCAAATACGCCTGTTTTGCCGGGCCTTTGCCTTGGGCGATGCAGTCGATCAAAGTGAGCGAATCCCGGTAGGGTACCGCCTGGGGCGCAGCCACCGCACCAAGCAAGAGGACCGTGGAGGACGTCGCCGATGGAAGATAGATATAGTCGTTGTGGTTCAGATAGATGTTCTGGGACGTGTCCCCAGAACGGATCAGATTGCCAAAATTGACGGGGAGGATCTCACCATTGCGGATCACCACGCTGTTGGAAAGGTCCGCCATCTCCTGGGTGGTTCCCGAGAAGCGGGACGTGAACAATCCACCCGCCTGTGAAACCGCTTCGAGCAATGTGGTCGGTTGGCGCAGCGGATAGATTCCGGGTTTGAACACGCTGCCGAGAATCCAGTAGCGGCGCGATTTGACTTCGACAAGGCTGACGTTCACCAAGGGTTTGGTGTAGTCGCGCTTGAGCGCTTCTACGAGTTGTTTGGAGAATTCGTCCGTGGTGAGCCCTTCGGCGCGGACGCCACCTGCGAGATTGTAGTAGACCATCCCGTCAGGCATCACAAAGGTCCGGGCGAGGGTGCCGGGAACCTCGGCGATCTCAATTTCAACCACATCACCGGGTCCGAGGATGTAAGGCTCGTTGGGAGATTTGAGCAGTTTGGGATCGAGAGTGCGGTTCACTTTCACATTGGTGAATGTGAGGTTACGAACCGTCTGGTCGGCCGTGCGCGCGTCAAAATCCGGCTCTGGAATGGTCTGTCGGCAGGCGCTGCCGACAAGACTGATGCAGACGGCCATAAGTGCGAGAAGGATGCGGGTCATCATGGGTTGAGGATCGGGTCCACGTTGAGATTCACCCAATTGGAAGCAGCGCTCGTGACAAATGCAGAGAGTGCGAGTTTGAGTATGTCCTCCACTTCGGCCCATGGATGATCCGCGACATAGATGATATCTTTGGGTTCGATTTTGAAGTCCTTCTGCTTCGCGGCAAGGATGTCCTTGACGTTGACGACAAAGGTTTCCGGCTTTTCAAAACTCCCGCGAACCACCAACACCCTGTCGGTCCATGCCCGTTGTCCCAATCCGCCGCGGCGCGTAATGGCGGTCACCACCGAAGCGTCGGGGGTCAGAGACTGCACGCCCGGGCTGTTAACCGCGCCGAGCACGTAATAGTCGGCAGAGATGGTGGAGGCGATGAAGATGAAATCATTGGGTTCCACTTCGATGTTTCGACTCATATCTCCCTCGTGGAGGAGTTTGCGAAAATCCACGGGCAAGCGCTTGCCGTTGCGTGAAATGAAGGATCGCTCCAAATCCGCCAATTCCACGGTATTCTGTTCGAAAAGTCCTGTCTCGATTCCGCCGGCATTGGCGATCGCCTCAACCAGTGTGATCGGGCGTTCCAAGGTGACGATGCCCTTGCTGACAACCTTGCCGAGAATCGTGAATCGCTTGGAGACGACTTCCTGTGGTGTGATGATCACCCGGGGTGATTTGAAATTGGAGGTCAGGCCATTTTCGATCGCCATTCTTGCCTCATCCAGGGTCAGTCCAGCCACTTTGATGTTCTGGGCTTGAAGATAACTGACGGTTCCATCCGGAGCGATTCGGAATCCGGGCCGATCAAGCTCCGGGCGCCCGAATAGGGAAAAATTGATCACATCACCAGGCCCGAGTTCGTACCGGTTCCGCCACGAAGTGGGGCTTGCAGGCGCCCTGTTCCCTGGAATCGGGCCGGATGGCTTCGTTTGTTCCTCAGTCTGCCCCAACAACGTCAAGGTAGCGATTCCCCAAATAAGAAGCTGCATCGTTCCATATTTCATAAACAAGAATCGATCAGGAAAAATGTTTGGCGATGGATTCGGATAGAAAGTCCGCTGCCCGGCGAACCATGCCAAGCGGGGGAGCCATGACCGCGATGGTGCCACCACAAGGCGGGAGATAGGCATCTGCCAGCTTGCGTGCCTGAACGGCCCGGGTGATGGAATCCTTTTCCCCGGCGACTACCGAAAACCAATCATCAAACTCACTCAGAACGCCCCTCGACGTGCTGGCAGGAAGCCCGGCCACGCGAAAGAACCGGACCGCTCCCACCGGGTCGGTTTTTGGGCTCGTCGCGGTCGTTGACCATTGGAGCGATGAAGGCGGATCTTCCTCGCTCCAAAGATCATCCGGCGAGTAGTCGTGAACTTCGAGGGCGGCGTTGGTGTCGGTGGAAACAATGTCGGCGAGCCCCTTCCAGAACTTTCGCTCATCCTGGGGCGTAAGTGCAGCTGTCCAAAACAGAAGTTTGTTGGTGCGAGGTGCACGAGGTGCGAGTTGGGTAATCCAAAGATGTTCGTAAGAGGACGAGTCGTTCTTCCCATTATTGGTTGGAATCCGGCCAAGCAACGGAGCCTTGGTGGCCGCACAGCATTCCACAATGGATCGTCTCGACGTGCGGTGAGTGAAAAGAACAGTAAGGAGTATCGCCATTCCTCCACCGGCAATACCGCCCGCGATCCCCAACATGGCAGGCTTTTTGATGCGCGACGAGGGAATCACCCGCCGCGGATCGGGGGCCTGGAATACCTGCCAATATCCCGGAGCACCGGAGGCAAAGATTTCCGCTTCTTTAAGCCGATTGCTCATCATGGTCATTCCTTCGATGACACTGTCGCGCTTCTTCTGAAGCGCTTCATATCCACTGATGATGGCGGGGAACTCTGCAAGTCGTTCGGCGGTGGATACGCGAAGTTGTTCCAGCGATTCGATCATGCTGTTTGCCTCCATCAACTCGTTCTTGATGGTGATGATAGAGAGGTAGAGTTGGTTGCCCAACGGCGTGCCAGTGTAGGACTCGAGATCGGAATCCTTGTTTTTTGAAAGCTTCAGAATTTGGGATTCGAGATACTGGATGCTTTGAATTTTGGCTTGTACGAGGGGATTGGCGTCGGTGTAGGTGGAACGCAGGTTGGCCAGTTCCTCCTGCGCTGTTTTGAGTTGGAGCTCGATCGGGCTTTGGCGGCGGATCTGGGTGTCCAGAGCCTTGAGTTGGGCGCTCTTCGTCGCAGCTGCGGTCCTCGCGGTTTCCAATTGGAGTTCGATCTGGGACAGCTTTGACAGTGCGGCCGCTACTTGCGATTCGCCACCAAGGAATTCCTTTGCTTTTGAAAAGCCGAGAATCTCCGCGTTGGTTTGTTCGATGAGCCTTTCCAGATCATCGACCTCTTTTTGCAGGATACTGCGGACCTCGCGAGCCTCGGTTTGTTGCAGTCGCTGGGTGTAGGCATTGATTTCCTCCGCCCAGATCGCACTGAATGTCAGAGCATCTTCCACCCCGATCGGAGAATGATAGGTAATGTAAAAGATATCGGTTCCTTCGAGCTGTGTGGCTTCTGTGAGGCCTCGGACGGAACCGGCATCCACGCCGTTGTTGGCGCGCTTCACTGCAAGGTCGAGCGGCTCCGTTGCCAGCAGGGTGGCGAGCAAGGTGGCATCGTTGAGATCGACCGGTCGGAACGCCTGGCCGGTCTCGGAGGTCTGAACCGTCTGGGGAACACGCCGTTTGATCAGTGAAACAGAAATGGCGTAAGTGGGGCTCGTCAGTTGGATTCCAACGAATGCACCGGCAAGGGCGAACAGGGTGAAACCGGCCACAATCCAAGGCCAGCGGGACAGCGCACCGGCCAACAGGCGCACCGGGTCAAAAGGAAGTGGGAACCGGAACCTCTTTGCCTCACGTACAGTCGCCTCTTGCTTCGGGGGAGGGTTTCCGCCGAAAGAATGATTCGGTCCCGTGGGAGACTCGGAAGAAAATTGTCCGCTCTTGTTTTGGATACCTTAATGATGGGGCGGTTGGGGGGAGCTTTGCAAGTGTGAATCGGGTGGTGAAGCTGCTGCCAGGCCCATCACTACGGAACTGAAGGAGCTCCCAAATGAATCGAGAGACATGGTCTCACGCACTCTGGTGACCAGATTTTCTTCAGGGGCCGGGCATGCTTCCGATACAAAACGGGCGATTCGATGTCCGAGCGCACCCACGTCGTTCGGCTGGAACCGGCAGGTTGGAGGAAGCAGATCCTTCATGCCGTCCCGGTCACTGCCAAGCACTGTCACACCGCTGGCGAGCGCCTCCAACATGACCAGAGGAAGCCCCTCGTATCGGGAAGGAATCACCACCGCATTCACTGTCCGGTAAAGCAATGCCGGATCGCACCAAGGCAACACGGTGGCACTGACTCCAGCCGTTTTGATCATGGATCGAAGATTCTCCGAGTCCGGGCCATCTCCGGCGAAGACCAGATGGCAGGATGAAATCAGCGCCTTGTCTGCTGCAACTGCCTCGACGAGAAGGTGCTGTTGTTTTTGGCGGAATTCAATCCGTCCGATGACGCCGATCAGGGTTTTGTCTGTCGGCAAGCCGAGTTCTTCTCTGGCTGCGTCTCGATCTCCCGGGCAAAAGCGCTTGGTATCCACCCCATTGTAAACCAGGTGGATCGGTGCGGTTGCACCGCGAGCCCGGAGCAGATTCGCCATTTCGTCGGTGATGGTGATAAAAGAATCCGGGAGGCGGAAGAGGTGATCGCAGAACTGATCGCGCAGTGCACCGAGTTTCGCCCCCATTTGGGCATTGGAGTGGGGGACCGGGATATAACTGCAACTGGGGATGCCGGCAGCCAATGCGGCATGCAAGGCCAGTGATGAGTGTTCGATGTTTCCCTGCACTGCCAGAATCAGATCGGGGTGGAGGGTTTTGAATCGCTCGGCTAGCTTTCTGATACGCGAAGGCTTCAATCGATTTCGCAGGGCTTCGAGGCGTGAGGAATGATAGTCTACTTTCTCAAGTGACAATCGCGGGTGCTTGGCCGCGATGTCGGACAATTGATCCGTGAGTTTCTCATTCGCGATGGAAGAGATGAAATGCACGGGACCAGGGTAAGCGGCAAGCAGGGCCTTGAGCCCAAGAAGCGTCATCACTTCATGGCCGCCGAATACGGGACTGTCATCATAAAACAAAATGCTCATATGCGGACGGCCTCTTGCAGGAAGGAATCGATCTGGCGGGAAATGATATCAATATCGAATCTTGTCAGCGCCTCATCGAGGGCGAATTTTGAAATGGAACTCCTCAATTCCGGGGATTGGCTGAGTTCCTGAATTCGTTTGGCATAAAGCTCCGGTTGTTTGACCGCGGCAACCAAGGAATTGATGCCATCCTTTGCCAGTTCGGCTTGGCCGCCATCCAGCGAGGTGATGACCGGGAGGCCGGACGCCATGGCCTCCAAGGGCGTGAGGGCGAAGGGTTCGCCCCAGTCGGAGGTGAAGAGCAGGGCGTCATACTTTGCATAAAGGTGACGCATTTCGGCAGCTGAAGCGGTCCTGCGGTTGATGCTCGATTGCAGATTTGCTGAAGCAATCTCTTCATCCACACTTGCGACGTATTCGGGATCGCCATGGCCGAACAAGTCGAGAGTAAGATGCGTCATCCCCATGCGGTGAGCCGCCGCCAGCGCGCGGACGGCCGTAAGCGGGTCCTTGTCCTCGGACAAGCGGCCCACCCACAGGAGCTTTCGGAAATCGGAGTGGTCTGTTTTGACATCGAATTGTTCTGTGGCGATGCCACAGTGAATGATGGACGCATGTTTGACCTGCCAGCCTTTCGAGGCCGTGTGATCCCGCATGAATGCGCTGCAGAAGTAGATATGGCGGAATTGCAATTCGGTGGCGGCACGGGTGGGGACTTTGCGGCTGATCGTCGCCTTCAATCCGATGGCTGCAAGCAATCCGCGAACGAATGCCAGGCCGGTGGATGCAGGTTTGTTCCACCACGACAACCAAACGTCCGCATTCAGGCTGCGCGCGATCCAATGGTCCGAGACATCATAGATGACTGGAATGCTTCCCTGTTCCAAACGGTGCAGGAGCGATTTCGAAATTCCTCCCATGTTCCAAACATGGATGGCGTCCGGGCGGGTGGACTTGATTTCCCGGAACAATACCTCATGATTGAGCTGTTCCTGGGCATACAGCTTGTGGATCGGAAGCCAGGAATTTCCATACATTCCATGAATTTTCAGTCTCCGCGAAACGTGGGGTTCTTCCACTTGCGATCGACCGGCAACATGGTGGTCGGAAGTGAGAATCCGGATTTCGTGTCCATAACTCATCAGCCGTTCGCAAACGTCGCGACAGCGGATTTCGTAACCCCCGATTTCATGGGGAGGATACAGATTGGTGATCACCAGGATCTTCATGATTCACGTTGATAGAATTTCCACCCGGCATGGTGTCCGTCTCTCCGTCCAAGGCGTTGGGCGAGGCGGACGGCGATAGCGAAGGGGATGCCGGATATGTGTCCGTTCCGGAGGCACCACTTGATGTCGCGCATTGCGTCCTTGGCCAGTCCTAGGCCTACAAAATAATGATAATTCATCGCGCGGGGCTCCACCGTGCTGGTGGCTGCCATGGCCTTGGCGTCGCCGAACGACCGCTTGTAGGATTGGCGGAGCGTGTAGTTGTGAGAATGCATCACGACCGATTCCAGCACATAGATCACTTCATAGCCCCCCTCACTGAGACGGCGGGTCCATTCGTCGTCTTCCGCATATTGCAGGTCTTCCCGAATCGGCGTGTGGTCCAACACCGACCGGTGGGTCACGGAACTCACCATGCTGAAGAAATGCCCCCAATGTTTGGATTCCCGTTCCGGCCCGAAGCAGCGGTCGTAGTCGTGTGCGAAGACGGCTTTGCAATCAGGACGCGGAATCTGCCGCGAGAAGGCAGCTCCGAACTTCGGGTGGTCCACGCAGGGCTGTAAGAGCTGGGTCAGCCAATCTTTCCCCACTGGTGTGGCGTCAGCGTTCAGATAGACGATCCAATCGTGTGATGACTCCCGCGCTCCCTGATTGAGGACCACTCCGGGGACATAAGTGCCGAGAGGAATCTGGATCAGGCGTGCTTTTTCAAACTTGCGAATGATCTCAATCGAGCCGTCACTGGATCCGGAGTCGATAACGATCAATTCGATTTCCCCATCAAAATCCTGGGCATAGACTTGTTGGATGGTGGATTCGATGGCCCAAGCTTCATTGAAGCTGCGCATGACGATGGAAACGGCTTTCGGTAGGGATTTCATCGGTGGCGGTTTTCAGCGAGTTGATAGATTTCCTCGAGTCGTGAATTCACGGCTTTCCATGTGTATTGATCCGTCATTTTGCGTGCTCCGGCGGCTGCGAGGGCAGTTCTGAGTTCTGGCTCCGCGGCAATCCTTGTCATGGCCTGGGTGAGCGCCTCTGCATCGCCTGAGGGAAATTGCAGCCCATCCTGCCCGTGGGAGACGAGTTTCATCAAACCTCCGACATGCGAAACGATGACGGGAATTCCAGTGGCCCACGCCTCAAGAACGACGATGCCGAAGGGTTCGTGACGAGACGGAAGCACGAAGCAGTCGAGGGCGCTGAGCAGATTCCGATGAAGCTCCGACTCTGCGACGACGGCGGGGTGGATGGTGACCTTTTGCTGCAAACCATGGTGATCGATGAGTTGCAGGATTTGTGCCTGATATTCCGGTGCCGTAACCGGACCGCCAAGCAGAAGTCGGAAGTCCCGAGCTGGGTTGCGGGCGACGAGCGCTGCGAATGCCTCCACCAGCAGAAGTTGGTTCTTTTGCGGATCGATGCGACTGAGACAACCAAACGCGATGGCATCGGCAGGCCAGCCAAGATGCGACCTTCCAGCGGCGCGATCCCCATCGGCAAATGACTCGGGGGTGACGCCGTTCGGAAGGTGATAGACCCTCTCGTGGCCGAGCACTGACTTTGCTTTCTCGTATTCGGAATAGCCCACGCAAAGCACCGCATCCGCGTCGTTAAGGAGGTGGCGCGACCGGAACAAGGCGCCAAAGGGCTTGCCCCATTCAAAGTGTCCCTCCTGCGCCTCCACGATCGAGGCCGCCTCGGCTGCTGGGACATCGAACACATTGCCGTGCAGGGTGGCGACGAAGGGCTTCTTTCTCAATCGGGCGGCGGTCATGACCGCACCACCCATCCGCTTGAGAACGTGGGCATGATAGATTCTCACGTCGCGGATCCGGAGAAGATGATAAAACAGATCCAATGATAGCAGGTTGCCTCCTTTTTTGTCGAGGGCGTGGATTTCCTGCGGTGAGAGACCTAGAAACGGATAACAATATCGATAACGCCGGATGGGTATATCACGCCAAACTTCTCTGGCAACAGGAGCAAGCGCCCTTGATGTGTGGATTTCCGGTTGGAAACCTTCCAATTGCTGTTGTCGGCAGAGGTTGTAGATCACGCTTTCAGTTCCGCCCCACTCATCGGTGGCGAATCGTCTTGGGATATGGAGAATGCGTGACATGCGGAAATTCAGGAGGATGCGGCGGCTTTCATGACGGGGAAGATGTCAACAAGTTCCCGAACGGGAAGAGTCTCAACATTGGACATCCAGGCTGCCGCGCTGTCCGGGTGCTCGGGGGCGTATCCGTGCATGGCGGTCACTTTCCGCTGATTGAGAAACGAAGGAACAAACAAGGATCCCGAGGGCAGGAGGTAAAAGAGTTCGCCATACTTCCGATCCGGGAACAGGCAGCCATAGCCCTTGAGTTGTTCATCGGTGAGCAACATGCCGTCCTTTTGCTCGGCAAGCCATTGTGTGGCCCGCTGCCGGGCGGATTGATTCATGAACCAGAACCTCGCCATGGTGGAATCCCACACGGCGATGTAGTCCTTGCCATAACTCAAGCCAAGTCGGTTCCAGCGGGGCAGGAGGTCCGAACAAATATGCACATCCGCCATTCCATGATCGCTGAAAAGGTGCAAGCGCACATCACGGTAGTGCTTGCTCGCAAGGTCGGCGAGCGATTCGAGATTCCTGCCAAACTCATCGAATGCCCGATCGACTTCAGGGTGCTCCACTCCGTATCGATGCATCACGGCGTCAAGCCGGGCGGTGAAAAGATAGTGGAGTTCGATGTCGCCCTTCTCGATCTCACGCCGCGCATGGGCGATGTTTTCAGGGTCTGAAAGTCGCCAGTTGGAGCGTGTCCATGGTTTGCCGGATGCCTGCCAATGTTCGAAAATGGTTTTCTGTCCGCCGGTGATTCCACCTGGTTCATAGATATCTTTTTTTTCCGAGTAATCGAGATAGGGAAGTTTCGAGAATGGCACACTGTAGAGCTGGAAATACCCGGTATATCCATGCCGATTGGCAATCCATTTTGAGACTTTGTTACGAATGCGGTGGTGGCCTGCGATGATTTCGGGGAGGATGCCAAGTGGACGAAGGTTTTCAAATGGAGAAACACCGGGGGACTTAATGAAGAATGAAAAGTGGCCGTGTTCTTCAGGTTTCGCCCCGGACAGAATCGTCGGATCGCAGGTGGATGAATAGCCTAGCAGGGTTTCACATCGATTGCGGACAGGCAGTAGTTTTTTTGCGAATTCCCCCTTTTGCGCAATGGCCCAACCCAATGCGTCCGCGAAGATGAAGATATCGATCCGGGGCTTCATGGATCCTTGGATTCAGTAAGCTGGTTGATCAGGTGGATCAGATGAAGGGGCGAAAAAGGTTTGCCAAACACCTCGCTGGCTCCCTCTTTTCTCAGGTTTTCCACCACCTCGGGAGTCGCCCGGCCGGTGACGAAAATGACTGGAACATCCTCGCAGCCTTCAATCTGGCGCAACTCGCGCATTACTTCCGGGCCGCGCAAGTCGGGAAGCTCGAAGTCGAGGATGATCAGATCCGGCCTTTCGTGACGGGCGCTTTGGATGACTCCGGCCCCGGTGGTGAAAAAGCTTCCATGGATGCCATTCCGCTTGAAATGGATCTGATAGAGTTTCGAGATGACAAAATCATCCTCGGCGACGATGACTCGTTTCATTTGTTTATGTCCAGTGTGATGAGGGTGCAATCATCCTCCAGTTCATTGCCGTGTTGTTCGCGAATGCGGTTGCGCAGGCTTTCCCATAACTCCAAGGCAGAGCCATTGCTGTGCTGGTCCATCAGGTTTACGAATGGCTCCCAGCCGGTATTGTGATCATTCCTGCCCCATTCATAACATCCATCGGTGATGAATACCATTCGCTCTCCTCCCGAAAGGTTCAAGATGTCATTTTGATAGACCATATCGGCAACAATCCCCAGTGGCGGACCGGATGGCCGCAGGTGGGTTCTCGTGCCCTGGGCTGGGTAGAAGAAGGTGGGGCAGTGGCCCGCGCTTGCATGTTCCATCTGGCGTCCGTCGGCGTTGACCCTTGCAATGGCGCAGGTGATGAACATCGTCAAATCACCGAGTTGGTTGCACAAGGTGCGGTTGATCGTTTCCAGGATGGTGGCAGCGGACGGGATATGGACCGACATTTCAAAAGCCGTCCTGAAAATACTGGCGAGCAGCGCAGCGGAAACGCCTTTCCCCATCACATCAATGATGGCGATGACGAGGCTGCCGTCCGGATCCGTTTTTGCAATCGCATAGTCGCCTCCGATGGTGAGGGCACTTTCCTGATGGATCGACACGCTCCACCGATCCGAGCATGGAACGGGCAGGATCGGGAGCAGTGCCCGTTGGATTTCGACGGCGATTTCCAATTCTCGCAGTTCCCTTTGGGATTCATCCCGGATGTTGGAGAGGTGGGTGTTGGCACATGCGATCCCGCAAAGATCGGCAAGGGTCCGCAAGGTCCCTAGCGAACGCATGCGAGTATCGGTGGCCGTGGATCTTCTCAACACGATCAATGCGCCGAAATGGATGTCGCCGGCGACAATCGGGAAAACACACCCGGGTCCCACGGTGCGCAGGGGTTCGTTGCTTGGAGTTTGGCGTGCGAGATCCTCGTCGTTTTCCCAGACCGTCTCGCGTTTGAGCAGTCCCAGCGCTTTCATCGTATGGTCCGCATCGTTGGGATCAAGGAACCAACTTGCAGGCGACAACAACTTGCGAATCGTCTCGGGGAGGGTGGGGGATCCTTGAATGAATAGGCGATCGTTGGCATGGAGAGACAGGAATTCATCGAGCGAACTGCCAATGAAGTCTCTCAAATTCCCGCTTTCGATCAGGTTTTCCGCCAAGCGGTGGAATACCGAAAGACTCTCATAGCAGGACGAGAGTTCTTCGAGAACGCTGTCGATCTCCGGATTCCCGGGCAGTGGAAGGCCTTGCGATGGATAGAATTTCACCACTTCCAGACAAAATCCATCGCCGCCGCGCCAGGTATTCAGCTCGTCGGCGAAGTTGGAGATGAGGAAGAGACCGCGCCCGGATTCGGACTCTGGGTCCGGCAGGCTGGGCGAGTTCAGGGTGGACTCGGGAGGTCCATTTCCCGGGTCCCTTGCGGCCAGCACGATGGAATCCTGGGTGATGCTCCACTCGATATCGACGGTTTCCTGCGGGTTCTGTTTGGCCCCATGGCAGATGGCATTGACGACAAGCTCCTGAAAAATCAATTCCCACTGGTCGAGTTCCCGCTCCGACATTTCACCATTTGAAATGGTGTCCATGAAGCGCTGCCGCAAAGGAGTGATCAACGAGACATCCGCAGGGATGGAATATCGGACCACACTGGCAGGCGTGGGCAGGATGCCTGTCCCGTTCATCATTTGAGTGTTTGGAGGAATTGTTGGATCGAGCCCGATAGTGCACCTGGCGGCATGGATGCCTGATAGACCGCGTGCAAGGCCTCATCCGGATCCGACGGGCTGTGCTGGCCCTGGCTGTCCGCATA
>JBBARN010000036.1:44029-50520 GCA_040399845.1 Luteolibacter sp.
AGCCTCACCCGGTGATTGAGGTTGAACAATACCCCACACTCCAAGCGGCAGTTTTCCAAGGCGGTCACCGGCCCGAGATAGGAGTGCGCCGCGAGGTGGGAATGAGTGATGCGGTTGGCCCCCGAAACCATCGAGCCCTCGCCAATCACGGCATACGGACCGATCTCGCAGCCAGGACCAATGAAAACATGATCGCCGATGAAATAGGGGGGGTGAAGGGTGGCCTCCGGATGGATGCGGCAGGAAAATCCAATGCTGATGAGATCGAAGTCCTCGCTGTTTCCGAGCCGTTCCAACCATGCCTTCTCGATGGCCGCCGCACGTTCGATGAGTTCCCAGCCATCGCTTGGTGGTGGCAAGGGATTCTGCCCTGGCAGCCGATCCGCAAGGATCGCTGTAGATGGAGCGGAATCGTTGTTAGGGATAGAAACCAACTCGGTCTTCAAGGGCCAAAGCAGTGACTCCTCCAGCATTCGGCGGACGGCAGCTGGTCGATCCGCGGCATAGACTTTGACCGTGTCCACGGCTTCGTTCACTGCATGATCGAGCCAATGATGAAGCAGGCATTGGTCACCAATCGTCCACAGCGCAAATGGCAGGGGTGAACGCCGCACCGTGTCGAGACGGGACCAATCCGGCAGGACCAATTCGAGAGTTTGAGTAGCCATGGCGCTTGCGGGATTTCAGTAGGCACCTTTGCCGAACAGGACTGCGGGCACAGTTTTGAGCAGGATGGCGATATCAAAAAACGCGCCCGAAGAGCGGATGTATTCCAAGTCGAGGCGGACCTGACCTTCGAAATCGATTTCCGAGCGGCCGCCAATTTGCCAGAGACAGGTGATTCCCGGCTTTACCCGCAGCCGGCGCAGATGGGATGCCTTGTATTCGGCAACTTCGCGGATCACCGGTGGTCGCGGGCCCACCAGCGACATGTCACCGCGCAGCACATTGTAAAACTGTGGGAATTCATCCACGGACAGCTTGCGGATCCACTTACCCACCTTGGTGATGCGTGGGTCGTCCTTCATCTTGAAGGTCACCCCGCTGCTACCGTGCTGGTTGGCTGTTAGAAGCTGGTCCTTGATCTTGTCCGCATTGACCACCATCGACCGGAATTTCCACATCCCGAACAATCGGCCTCCGGCCCCGACCCGTTTCTGGCAGAAGAATACCGGGCCCCGATCCTCGATTTTGATCAACAGCGCCGTGAGAAGGAAAATCGGGGAAAAGGCAATCAACGCGCCGATCGCGCCGACGATGTCGAGACCTCGTTTCAGGGCCCGTGCGAGAAGAATCGTGAACCTCCACATTGCCATCTTCCGCCGGGCATTTCGGCTCCAACGCGCGACGCTTCCATCCTGATTGATCTGGCCCCAGTAGTCAGCGGGATCGACATTCATGTTTAAGGATTTGTAAACTATTTCGTTGCCTCGGCAAAGCAAACATTGTAGAAATCTTCTTGTCAGTTTGGATACGGACTGATCAACCGCATTCTCACGCGGACATGGTCGAAATCATCTCGCAGAAAATTGGATGGCTCGCTGTTTGGCAGTGCAGGCAGGGGCTGGCTGGAGCAATCAGGCCGCAACGATCTAGGAGTTTTTTTGCTGGTTCCGCTGCGTTTAACCCAAGATCTAACCAATGATTTTCAAAGCAACCATGGATTCAGGTGGGCAGTTGGTCCTCACCATTCTGCCTGACACGCTCGACATTTCAAACGCCCTCGCGTTTCGGGAGGAGTGCTCTCCGTTCATCGAGGGTTCGGCAGGCAATCTCTCGCTCGATTGCGCGTCTCTTCGCTTCATCGACAGTTCGGGCGTGGGAGCCCTGCTTCATGTGAACAAATTGCTTCCAGCCGAGCGCAGGCCAGCGCGACTGACGGGCGTGAATCCCAAGGTGCTTGCGCTCTTGGAATTGATGCACGTGCACCGGAGCTTTTCGATCGAAGCTGCGGTCTGAGTTATTTCTTCCAACTCCACTTCGTGATTTGACCAGCGTGCGCTACTTCGAAGGGGATCATCCGGAGCTCGTGGAGCGACTGGAGGCTCACTTTGCGAGGGTTCGTTCGGGGTTCTTGGCTGGCGGATATGCGGGTGCTCTTGTCCTGGGTGGTGGCTATGGTCGCGGTGAAGGGGGCGTGATGATGGAGGAGGGCAGGCCTGCATTTTCCAATGATCTGGATTATTTTCTCTTCCACGATTCTCCGGGCGATCCTGGGTTGTTGGCATGGTGCCGTGAGATCGAGCGGGTGGAGAGCCCCTTGCTTGGCATTGATGTGGAAATCAAATGTCTGCGGGCGGATTCGATTGGTGACCCAAGTCGGTCGATGATGTTTGCCGATCTCGTGGCGGGCCACGTTGTGGTGGCGGGCGATGCGGATTTTCTGGTTGGAATGCGCGGGACTCTGGATTTTTCGCGGATTGAGCCGGAGGAAGCGACTCGACTGCTGTGGAACCGCGGGAGCGGAATGTTCTTTTCCAAATGCAGGATGGGGCGGGACGATCAACTGGCCTATGTCATCCGCAACCACGCCAAACTCAAGTTGGCACTCGGCGATGCATGGCTCTGCCTTCATGGGCAATACACGCCCCGCTGCCGTGAACGCGGAGAACGTCTTTTGAAAATCGAGATTCCGTCTCAGATTCCGTCACTCCAAGAATGGCACGCCGAGGGAGTTGAATTCAAGTTTCGTCCCTTCGCCACCGGCAGGACCTGGCAGGATCTCGAAGAGGAATCCAACCGCCTCATCCAAGCTTGGGGACGAGTTTATTTGGCGGTGGAGGAAAAACGATTGCAGCGGCACTTTTCCGACTATCAGGCCTACTTGGATCATTCCCGGCTCCTGCCTGCTTCAAGCTGCATCAGGAACCTGGCGCTTGCGATCAGGGACAAACTGCGACGCGGGGATTGGTTGAAACCGCGGACCGACTATCCGCGTGCGGCGCTGATGCGGGCACTTCCCTGCCTGTTAGGACTGAGCTCCGGTGGCGTGGCCGATGCCGCGCGCTTCCTTCCCTCGCCGGAACAGGATGCCGGAAAGATTTCCAACTGGGAGTCCGTCTATTCCAAATGGTGGGGTTTTTACGCATGAGGCCATGAAAAAACTGCTGATTTTCCTTCCCTACGTTCCCTATCCGCTGATGCGTGGAACCTACCAGCGGGTATTCCATCTTGCGGAAGCATTGGGCCATCAGTTTGAGTTGGACTTGTTTTGTCTCTCTTCTGAGCCGGGGGATCGGGAGCATTTGCCGAAGTTCGAGTCGTTTTGCAACCGGGTGCATTTCGAGCCCTTCCAGAACGTGCCATGGGCACCATTTTTCACTGATCGGATCTGGCATCCTCTGCCGGTGACGGTGAGGCATTGGTGGTCGGAAAAGACCTTGCTGGCACTGCGCGATTTCACAGCAGGGCAAGACTACGATGTGGTGAATTTCTGTGATCTCGTGCTTTGGCCATACATCAAGGAAGTGTTTCCGAATCACCCCGCCCGGGTCATGGATCGCAGTCGGGTGGACTGGCTCTACCAAACCGAGGTGTTGCAAACCCTCCGACAAGGCTGGCTCTCCAAGCTGAAAGCCCGGGAGAATCTTTACAAGATCGCGGCGCTTGAACGCGAGGTCCGCAGGGAGCTTGCCCTCACGGTGGTCTGCGGTCCGGATGACAAGACGTTTCTTGAAAGCAAACTGGGACCCAGCGAGCGGGTTTTCGTTTTGCCCAATGGCGCGAATGTCGGGTTCTTCAATGCCAGCGAATGGCCGCCACAGCCGACGGAGTCACCATCTGCCCTGTTTTGTGGAGCGCTTGACTACACGCCGAATACCGATGGTCTTGCTTGGTATTTCGAAACCATTCATCCGCTCGTTCTCGCCCGCCGGCCGGATTTCAAAGTGATCCTTGTCGGCAAGAATCCCACCGAGGAGGTCCGGCGTTTCGCTTCTCTGCCCAGTGTGGATTTCGCGGGCGAAGTGCCCGATGTGCGTCCCTATTATCAAAAGGCATGGATGCAGATCGTTCCCCTCCGGATCGGTGGCGGCACGCGCTTGAAAATCGCAGAAGGGCTGGCGATGGCCAATCCAGTGGTTTCCACCACGCTGGGGGCGCAGGGACTCGATCTCCATCATCAGGAGCATTTGCTTCTGGCGGATTCGCCGCAGGATTTCGCAGATGCCATGATCTGTTATGCAGAGAATGCGGCCATGCGACTCCAGCATGGATCAGCAGGCCGACAACGCATTCTCGACGTTTATACATGGAGCGCGCTCGGCAGAAGGCTTGGCGATCGATTGAACTCACTTCCCTCCAACGGAGCATGAAAACGACCCCCGGCGAACCTCCCATGGCGGTCCTGTTAGGACTTCCATTTCATGACGTCACTCTTGAAGAGACACTTCAGTATTGTGAAGAGGCCATGAAAGGGGATGTTGGCCGCTATCTGGTCACCGCCAATGTGGACTTCACGACTCAGGCTTATGAAGACGTGGACTTGAAAAAGATCGTGTTTTTTGCCGATCGTGTGGTTTGTGACGGGATGCCCTTGGTGTGGTTGTCGCGGGTTTTTGGTTATCCACTCCGCGAACGGGTAGCGGGTTCCGATATGGTGCCCCGATTGTTGGAAATTTGCGGCCATGAGCGCTATGGAGTTTATTTTTTCGGCACGGACCTGAAGACGCTGGAGGAAGCAAAAGTGATTGTGGAGCAACGTTACCCGGGACTCCGCGTCGTGGGTATGGACTCTCCGCCCTTTGGTGCTGTGATTGAGTGGGACAATGACGCTCTCTGTGAAAAAATGCGCGCCAGTGGGGCAAAACTGCTGCTTGCCTGCCTTGGTTGCCCGAAGCAAGAACGCTGGATTTTCGCCCATCACCGCGAGGCAGGCATCCCGTTGAGCATCGGTGTCGGCGCAAGCTTGGACTTCATCACCGGCAAACAAAAGCGTGCGCCAAAGTGGATGCAAAAAACCGGGCTGGAGTGGTTCTGGCGCATGTCCGGAAGTCCGTCGCGGCTGGTGGCTAGATATGCCAAGGATTTCAGGTTTCTTGCCAAGGCATCCCTTCGTCAGGCGTGGTCGCAGCGGAGGCGTGAAATCATCGCGGAGACACCGGGTCTGCTTGCCAATCCGGAGCCGAAACCACAAGTGGCCATGCAAGGTTATACCGCCATCAGGTGGTCGGGTGATTTGCAGAAATCCGCGCTCGCTGGAGCTCCTGTGCCAGATCGGATCGATGCTCCTGTGTTGCTCGATGCATCAAGGGTGAGTTTTGCAGATAGTTCCGGTCTCGGTCAATTGGCCCAACTCATTCGCCGTTGCCGCCAAGCGGCGCAGCCTCTCTATGTGATCAATCCTTCCAAGGTCTTCGCCGGTGCGATTGCCGATTCACAGATGGATTCGCTCGTCACGATCGTCGAATCGGAGTCCGCCGCGCTCGAAAAGATGGCGGCCCAGGCGAAACCACCAAGCACAGGCAAAAAAACAAATGCCGGCGAGGTGTGGGTGTCCTTCAGTTGTCCGCTTGATGCTTCTTATCATGATGAGATGATTGCCACTCTCAATAACGCCATTGCCGCCAATCCGGGACTGCAAACGCTGGTGGTGGATCTCAAGGAGGTGCAATTTATCGACAGTCGCGCTGTAGGTGGGCTGATCCGGATCTGGAAATCCCTTTCCGCTCAGGGAGGCACCATGGCGATCGCGCGGGCCACTCCGCAAGTAAGGGAGATCCTTGAACTGCTCCGGCTCGACAAGATTCTGGGTGAGTGGAAAGGAGAGGTCACGGAATGAAAGTGCTCTTGTCCGCTGGCATGATCCAGGGTGGTCGCTCTGGAGTGGGAAGATATGTCATCGCTCTCGGTGAAGCCATCGTGCGCGAACATCCGGATGTGGATCTGTTCATTGCCGGGCTGGATGCGGACCGCTCTTTGTTTCCATGGCTGCGGGATGATCGATGGGTCACGATCCCGGCCCGCATGAGCGGAGGCGCGATGAATTTGTTTTGGCATCAGAGAAGCCTGAATTCATTGGTGCACCATCATGGCATCGAAGTGGTTCATATTCCAAGTTATCGGCGGATGTTATGGAAATGCGCGGTCCCGCAAGTAGCCACGATCCATGACTGTGCACCTTTCATTCTGCGGGAAAAATATGATTTCGCCCGCGGTTTCTTCGGTCGCGTGCTGGTTCCTGCCATCGCGCGGCGGGTGAAACACATCATTGCGGTAAGTGAAACCACCGGGCGCGATGTGGTGCAGTTCATGAAGGTGCCACGCGAACGCGTCACCGTTGTGCCCAATGGCATCGATCACCAGATGTTCCGTCCGCAGGATGCGCAGTCGGTAGCGGATTTCCGGAAGAGGAAAAACCTGTCCCAGCCCTTTTTCCTTTATGTCGCGAGGTTGGAGCATCCTGCCAAGAATCATGTACGCTTGATCCGTGCATTCGATCAATTAGTGGGTGAGGGGCTGTTTGACGGGCAACTCATTCTTCCCGGCGCGCC
>JBBARN010000037.1:0-7864 GCA_040399845.1 Luteolibacter sp.
GTTGAGGCGCCGAATGGCTTCGGGCACTCCTGGCAGCAATTCGACTAAATCCGGATGAGTGAGGTGATCGACTTCGCGATTGATCGTTCCGTCACGATCAATGAAAACGCTCGCGCGGCGATTGGAAGAGCGTTTCAGATCGATCAGTCCGCTGCGCACATCGCCTTCGACCTTGGTGAGTCGATCGGGAGTTCCCATGTCCTTGATGTAGTCATATCCCCTGTAGGCCGCAATGGGGATCCCTCTTTCAACCATTGCCGGGATGAGGTGTTTGGCGAAGTCGGATTTGATGCCTTTATCCGCCCAAGGCCTGAGGGCCTCTTTTTTGAAAATGTAGAGAGCGGCGTTCACCAGATTCCGACGCCAGATTCCTTCCGGGTGCGGATATCCGTGGATGGCACGGACAAAACCCGATTCATCCACTTCCACGAGATCGGAATCGTAAGGATGATCATTGGGATGGACATAGAGAGTTGCGTCGGCACCGATCTTGGCATGATGCATCCACATTCGGGTGAGATCGACATTGGTCATGGTATCACCGTAGAGAACAAAGAACTCTTCGGGAAGTTGGTCATATTCTGCCATCACCGCCCCTGCGGTTCCAAGCGGGGAGGATTCGACGACAGCCCGGATTTCCATCCCGTTCCAGTCGGTTCCATGATAGCGATCCGCGATGACCTCTGCCTTGTGTCCGGCAAAAATCGTGACGCTTGGAGCCTTGTGAGCATGGGCCAGATCGAACTCCCACTCGAGAAGCGGGCGTCCGAGAACCGGAACCATCGGTTTTGGAATATCAGCGGCAAGGCTTCCCAAACGGGTTCCTTTGCCACCAGCGAGGATCAATACAGGGATCATTGATTTTCTTGAATGATGTCTTGGATCGCACGGTCGAGAGCGCCGGCCGAATCCATGGAGGGTTTCCATCCGAGTGCTTCGAGTTTGGCCACGGAATAGTAGAAACGTGGAACATCGCCCACCCAGCCCCGGTCTCCGCCCGTGTAGCGAATACTCGCTTTTCCACCAAGATGTCTGACGACGCTTTCCGCCATGGATTTCACAGTCGCACCGGTATCGGATGGCCCGATGTTGAAATAATTCATCTTACCTTGGGCGGTATTGGTGATGAATATCATGGCATCCAGAAGCTCGGACACATGCAGATAGGGTTTTTGTTGGGTGCCGTCTCCCAGGACCAAGAGTTCCTCAGGGTTCTGACGAAGTCGGCCGATGAAGTCAAAGATGGCGCCATGGGTCGCGCGTGGTCCCACGACGTTCGGGAAGCGGAAGATCCAGACCTTTTCCAGATAGGATTCCAGTGCCGCGCTGATTGCGGCTTCTGAGGCGAGTTTCATGGCTCCGTAGTTTGAAATGGGGAAGAGGGGTCCAATGTCCTCGCTCATTGCCCCATCGTGAACGCCATACACTGCGGAAGTTGAAGAGAACGCGAGTCGCTTGATTCCCAGCTCCTTCATGGCGGCAAGAACCGAGTGGGTTGTGAGAAAGGTGTTTCGGAGGTCAATGGAAGAATCCGAGACACCCGCACTGATGTCCGAGTTTGCGGCGAGGTGCCAGACTTCGTCGATCGGATGAGTGGAATGAACCGGTTTCAGGTGGGCGATGCAAGCGGCTGTGTCAACAAGATCAGCTTCGATGATCTGATACATCGGTGATTGCTGCGCGGTGGCGATGTGTGCACGTGTTCCGAGGGAGAAATTGTCAATGGCCGTGACGCGGTGTCCTGCATTCAGAAGGACTTCGGTGAGTTGGCTGCCGATGAATCCTGCGGCCCCGGTGATCAGATAGTGTTTCATTGGTTTTCGAGATAAGATGGAGATGTTGTAATGTGTGACACGAGTGAGTGGGTGAAGTTGGCTTGTGCGTTTTTGCCGAAGTGGACCAAATCAACGAAGTCTGCTTCCTTGGGGACCGCGATTTCCGCTCCATCGATGATCGATACCCGTCCATGGTTTTCAGCCTCAACGACCTGCAGGAAGTCCAACATGGATCTTCGGAGTCCGGGGTCCATGTGATGTTGTAGGGCGGGGTGGGTGTGTCCGGCGATCAGCAAGATGTTGCATCCCTTTGCGGTCAATTCGCTCACAGCTCTCCTAAACGCTGCTTTTTCGAAACCGGATGATCTGTTCTCTCGGAGATGTGCTGCCCTGCGCTTGGCTTGGGATTCCAGATTGGTTTCCAGCGACGAGTCAAAGCGGACTTGCTCAAGATTGACCATCGCCCATCCGAGGAGCTTGTTTGATAGGGATTTGCGATAGCGGTGAAGGGGAATCATGTGCCCGATCAATCCGGAGCGGATGGCTGCAAAGGGAACCTGATCGAGACCATTGAGCTCCAACAAGTCAGGCAACTCGTTGAAGGTCAGAAAGTCGGCTGCCACTCCACCGCCCCCTTCACCATAGAAGAACACTTCTGAGAGATAGCAGATAACAAGATCCCCCGATTGAAGGGGCATGTTGCGGGTAAGGGTGAGTGTGTCAAAGCCTCGCGCACCTGGTTGAGTGAGTTCGGTGGACCAGAGCTTTGCTCCGATCAGTTGGTTCATCCGGACTTCATCAATGTTGGTATTGGTTTGACTGTTTCCAATAAGGACGGCCCGCCTGCGGTTTTTCGTTTCGCGCAACAGGGTGGTCTTGATTTGATATTGGGCGAAATTGTCAACGTTCGCTTTGTCAAAAAAGAGGGACCAGAAGAGAATCGTGCGTCCCGAATGCCATGCGAAAGCGTTGATTGCAGCGAAAACAACCAGCGCGAGGGTAAGGGAATGGACCGATCTCGAGCGACACCATGATTGCAGTTTCTGATGAAGCGCCATGACGGCGATGATCAGCAGCAGCGCAGAGCTGGAGAGCCAGAGGGCTTCAATCAGTCGTCCCAGGATGAATGCAGAGGGATCGTCAAATTTTCCTCCTCCCACCCGAAGAATAGTCCCTCCGAGGTGCTTCGCCAAGGTGTCTGCTGCCCATTGGCCAAACAACCCAAAGCAAAGCCAGGTCCCTGCCAACAGGATGCCAGTGATGAGACAGAACTTGTGGAAGCCCTTTAGGATCATTCAAAATTGAAAATAAATAAAAGAGGATCCCTCGAAGATTCCCAGCGACGCAATGGCCGCCAATGTGGTGACCACAGCCAGAACCTGGAGTTTGCCCGACCATTTGGAGAAATGGTCCATGGCGGTGTGTTTCCACTGAAACAACAAGGCGCTCCCTCCTAACAACAAGATGGGCCATTCATATCCACTCCACTGTGTTGGAATCCTCCCGAGTGTGCTCAGGTAGCTCATGATGGTCTGCCATTGGCTGAGGTTTACCGGAATCGATCCGGCCCGGAAAAGCAGCCAGCCAATACAGGTCAGGTGGAAAAATCCGATACCTGCCAACAAGGCCCATGCTCGGGACTTTACCGCAGGAGGAATCGATGAATTTGACGTCTCTTCTGGCTTGCGAATTGCTTTTGATCCGATTGCAAGACAGGTGCGGTGAAAGACAAGAAGGAGGCCATGATAAATCCCCCATGCAAGATAAGCGATGCCTGCTCCGTGCCACAACCCTCCCAGGATCATGGTAATCATTAGATTGCGGAAGGTCGTGAAGCTTCCCAAACGGTTTCCTCCCAATGGAATGTAAAGATAGTCCCGAAGCCAAACTGACAGGCTGATGTGCCAATTGCGCCAGAATGCAGGTGGGTTGCTGACAAGATAGGGGGATTTGAAGTTCTGAACGAGCTCAAATCCCATCAACTTCGACAAACCTCGGGCAATATCCGAATATCCCGAAAAGTCCCCGTAGATTTGAAAGGCGAACGCATAAAGCACCAGCCACGAGGTGGCGTCCGTGAATGGTGACTGCCCGGTGCTGAACCCTGCATCCACAAAGGGAGCGAGACGGTCTGCGATTACGACCTTCTTGAAGTATCCCAGAAGACAGAGCCAGACTCCATCGACGATCTGATCGTGTCGCAAAGTTCTCGGCTTGCTGCACTGGGGCAGCAGATCCTGCGCACGGACGATTGGGCCTGCAACTAGATGGGGGAAAAATGAAACATACAGCATGAAATCCACCGGATTCCGTGCCGCCTTGAGATGTCCACGATACACATCGATCGTGTAACTCATGGACAAAAACGTATAAAAAGAAATGCCAACTGGCAGCAGAATGTGCAGGGTCGGCATGTCTGCCTGCATCCCGAAGGTGCTGAGAACCCGTTCGAAGCTGTCCGCAAAGAAGTTGAAATACTTGAAAAACCCGATGCTCGCCAGATTCAGCGTCATGCTGAACCCGAGAAACCATTTTTTGCGCTGGGGCTTGCTTGCTTCCTCGATTCTCTGAGCGCACCAGTAGTCGAAAAGGGTCGTGAAGAGGAGGAGTCCCAGAAAACGCCAGTCCCACCAGCCGTAAAAAAAATAGCTCGCAACCACGAGCATGGTATTCTGCGAGCGGTGCTTCAGTCGATAATAGAGAAACAACACCACCGCCAGAAAGGCGAGGAATACAAGCGAGTTGAAGACCATGGAGGGGAGGCCTTTGGCGCTTTCCGGTTTCTGCCGGGACAAGGCATGGACCTCAGGGAAACGCTAATGCACCGAAATCAGTCAATGCACGAAGATGATCTTGCTCCCTTGGGGCTCAAAACCAAACGACACTTCCTTCAGATCTGAAAGTGCATTCCTTACTGCAGCCTTCTTCTCTTCGGGAACGGCGAAGACGAGGAACCCACCACTTCCCGCACCCAGCACCTTGCCGCCCGTTGCTCCGGCAGCGCGGGCTGCCTCATACCAAAGGTCGATTTGTGAACTCGAAATATTGTCGGAAATGCTGCGCTTCAGAACCCATGATTCGTGGAGAATCGCGCCGAACTGATCGGGACGGTTGGCTTCAATCTCACGTTTCAGGTCATAGGCCAATCCCACCATCCGGGCCATGGTCTTTTGTTTGTCTGCCTGAGTCGCCAAGGCCTCACCTTGCGATTTGAGGATCGCTGAGGCACTGCGGGTGATTCCCGTGTAGAAGACGAGAATCTGGTTCTCGATGTCACGAATGGTCTCGCGCTTGCAGATCACTGGATCCACACAGACTGAATCATCCTGGTTGAATCGAATGAAACTCAGGCCTCCGTAAGCCGCAGCATATTGGTCTTGCTTGCCGATGGGTTCTCCGCATCGACCGATTTCGATTTCACACGCTTCAGCGGCCAGACGCTCGGCGGGAACATGAAGCCCCCGGTGTGCGTAAAGAGCATGCATCAATCCAACCGTGAAACTGCTGGATGAGCCGAGTCCGGTCCCTTTTGCCGGGATATCAGCCACGGAAGTGATTTCGACACCATCCGTCACTCCACTGAGTTTCATGCCCTCACGGACCAGGGGGTGTGCCACGTCATTTACGGATTCCACTTCTTCGGTTCTCGAATAGCTGACGCGGATGTGGGAATCGAATTTTTCGCTGACGGTCACATAAACGAACTTGTCGATGGCCGTGGAGAGCACGGCCCCTCCATGTTCCCGATAGTAAGAAGGCAGGTCGCTGCCGCCGCCGGCGAAACTCATACGAAGTGGGGTTCTGCTGATGATCATAATGGAAAGTAAGGTGAAATCCCACCCGGGTGGCAATCCGGGTTCGTCGATGGGATGAGATTGAGAGAGACTAAAGTGGAAGGATTTTGTGCTGATCGGATGCTGGGTTGTCAGCGACGGACCTCCGCGTAAATCCGCTCGGTGGACTCAAGATAGCTTTCGATGGTGTAGTTGTTGAGAATTCTCTTCCGAGCCGCAGCGCCCAACTCCCTCATGCGATCGGGATCCGCCTGCAAGTCCAACAGGGCCTTTGCAACGCCCTCCACGAGTTTGCGGCGGGAACCCACCGGCACTCGATATCCACACTCGTCGGAAACAATCACATCGGGTCCCCCGCATCCTGCCACGAGGGGGACGCAACCGGCCAACATGGCCTCCATCAGGGTGGAAGGCGCGTTGTCCCGCAGGCTGGGCAGCAGGTAAATATCGCTTTCAAGCAGTTCGCGCACATAGCCATCACGCGGCATCGGCTCTCCAAAGATGACTTCTTCTTCGAGATCGAGTCGTTTTGCCTGTTCGCGCAAATGGTCGATTTCCGGGCCATGGGACCCCACCCGGTAGCGGATCTTCAAGCCCTGTTTCTTTGCCAATGCGATGGCATCGAGCGCAAGGGAAACCCCCTTGCGACCCTCCAGCGCTCCGCTGGCAAAAGCATGGAGATACCGGACATCCCGGCGCGGCGGCTTCACGGCGGACCCGAGAGCCTCCCGTTCTTTGATCGTGAAGGATGTGACCAGCAAGGAATGAATGCCTTGTTTTTTTCCTCTGATCTTCTCCAACAGTTCGAAGGCATCCGGATTGCTGGCAATGATTGCATCGGTCTTTTTCACCATGGTTCGCAAACCAGGGCTCATGCGCCCGACTGCATTTCCAGCGTAACGCACCAACTCGAACAGAATCGCCTTGGGGCTCAGGATTCCCAGCAAGCCTGGGGGAAACTTTTCGGCACCACCCACTGGCCCCCATACGAAGGGGACTCCCATGTCGTGCAGGGGAACCGCCAGACGCCAGGTTGCAAAGGTCACGTGGTGAATCACATCGAACGAATGCTGACGATGAAGGCTGCTGACAAAAGCCGGTAGTTCCTTGAGATAGGCCCGGTAGCATTTCCACCAAAATGCTTTTTCACGGTCCGGCTTGGGTTGCGTCTCCCAATCAGGTCCCACAAAATGGAAATGAAGAGACCCGGGAATCAGTCCTTCCGACTGCGCCTTCTCAATCTCGCGTCTGTAGCCGCTCAGCAGCGTCACATGCACTTCGTGAGTCATGGCCAAATGACTGGCAACCTTCCAACCAATCGAAGGTTCGGAGCCTCGATACGGGCTGCAGGACGCGGCGGATAAGAGGATTTTCATCGGTGTTTTGAAATGGCGGAGTCCGGTAGTGTCTGAAGTTGAATGCGATCAATAAGCTGTTTTCCGGCAGCAATTCCAGAGCACTCGATCCATCGATAGCTCAACCATGACAGGATAAGAATTGGAACAACAGACAGGCTTAGCGTTAGAAACAGCATCGCAGGATGCAAGTGATCGATCATCTTCATAACGACACGATGCCAAATGCTGATGATCGGTTGGTGGAAAAGATAAAAGCTGTAGCTAATCGAGCCTACGAATGCCAATGATCTCGATGTAATACTCTGTGGACGAGATTTGGATGGGCCTTGATCTTCAACGATGCGGGCTAGCAACACTGCAGTGGCGAGTGATGCCATTGGGAAGAAAAAGTGCTCTAATGGCGCTATAAACCAACAACAGACGAATCCGAAAGCGGTTAGTGAAAACGGGATGCGGCTGAAAATATTTGATTTGCCCTGCATCCAGTCGTGGGCAATCCATGCTCCCATGCTCCAAGAGAACCAGTAAGCTAGGGGGCCATTAGTGATCGGCCTGAAGAGGTCTCCGTGGGGAAAAACCTCGAATGCCATGCATAGTCTGATCGAGAACTCTACAACTAATGTGGTTCCCATAGCACCCCGCCAACCAATCGTCTTGTTGAGATACCAGAGAAGTGGATAGATCCAATAGAGTTGGGCTTCAACTGCAATACTCCAGAATGAAGGATTGACCCCAAAATGGGTGGCTTCCTTGAAGTTGTGAACAAGTAAAAGGTGAGTCCATATCTGCTCAAAAACTGATGAACGGTTGGTTAGCTGCCCTGTGAGTATGTCGCCGAGAATGAAGATGAATAAAGCGATCAAATAGGGCGGCAAGATCCGCCAGAGTCTACGAATCACAAACTGGAGCCACAATCCCCCTTCTTTTCGGTGGAATT
>JBBARN010000037.1:7964-17304 GCA_040399845.1 Luteolibacter sp.
GCTTCTCGATGCTTCTCGATGCTTCTCGATGCTTCTCGATGCTTCTCGATGCTTCTCGATGCTTCCTTTCTCGGCGCAACGTGTGTGACTGAGATGGATGCAAAAGCCACTGACTACGAAAAAGATCGCAACTCCTGAATGGCCCCAAGTGACTGGAATCAATAGCAACAAGTCCAGTGACTGGTCAAGATCCCTGTGCCAACCGTCCCAAGGAAGCTTGTTGGTCCCGTGGGACCAGAACATCGCATGATAGAAAAACACCATGAGGATCGCAACCCCTCGGATGACATCAAGCGAAGCCAGATGTCCGGTGCCTTTACCTGCTGATTGACTAGATCTTTCCATCCTTCAATCTATTGGTGTTCGGAATCTGCCTCTAAAGCCGTTACAATTCCCGAAGCGAAATTGGAGGCCATGATTTCTGCTGAAAAGCCGTTGCCGCTTTCAAAGGCGGCTGCTTTCATTGCCTCGAGGCGCGAAGGGTTTTGAAGAAGCTCCACCGAAGCCTCTGCGAAGCGTTGCACATCTTCCCATGGGGAAGTGATGATTCCATTGATCCCATCGTGAAGGTAGTCAATTTCCGGACTGTGAGTGGGGAAGTTGGTGGTGATGGTGGGGAGTCCAAGCGCCATGGCGTCATTGATGACGAGGCCTACGACTCCGGGATTGAGCAATACATCGGCTAGCGCCCAATAGGGTACTTTGTCGTTGTTGTTCAAAGCGCCTGGATAATGAATCCATGGATGTTCCGCTACAGCGGTCTCCACCATGTCGCGGTCTTCCCCATTGCCGATGAAAATCATCTCGAAAGAAGGAATCCGCTTTCGGATTTCCTTGGCTGCTGCGAGAGTGAACTCGACCCGTTTGTTGATGTAGAGGCGCCCGGTAAAGACGCCCACCGGACCCGGCCCAATGCCTAGCCGTTGACGCCAGACATCGAGACCATCAGCCTTCACTTCCATCAGTCTTCTGCGCAGACTGGTGGTATCGGTTGAATTCATGACCGATGTGATTCGTTCCAACGGGAACCCGAGTTGGTGGACGATGCGGGCGCTTAAATCATTGTAAGCAAACCACCAGTCAACGCGGAGCGAAAACCAGCGCTTCGCTTTCTCGCTCAAACGCTGCTCGAATTCCGGGTCGAAACATCGCCCATGGCCCCAGAATGCATTTTTCTTCCCGCTCATCTTCCTCAGAAGCAGGCAGGTGAGGAAAGAAAGATGCCTCACTTGTTGGGGTTGAATCAACAAATGGGAGCGCCTGACATCGTCAGGAAGTTTCGCCCATCGCAGGGGTGCTTTTCCTACGCATCGGAGAGATCTCAGGTATTCGAGATTCCGATATTTGGCTGGAATACCGGTTTCGTGAACCCAAAGGGTCATTTCGATCCCTTGTGCCGCGAGAAGTTGATGCAATACCTCGAAAAAGCGAATCCTATAATCCTCCACGCTTTCCTGAAGAATGGCTACGGACAGGATCTCGGATTTCTGCATGATCGAGAATTCAAAAGATTGGAATCAACCACTCAGCGGCTGAACAGGACATTGCCACCCAAGCGGAACGTGGCATCGATTCGCGGCTTGAAACCCCGCTGTCTCAGCCATTCACGGAGTTCCGGATACAAAACACCGTTTTCGAACAAGGGTTTGTGACTGACCTCGATGTGGATCGCTGATACCTTCTTCAGCACCTCCTCCGCGCCTTGCAATGCGATCAGTTCGTATCCCTGAAGGTCCAACCACATGAAGTCGATCTTCTGAATGTTGTTGTCCTTGGCCCAGTCATCAAGGCGGATGACGTCGACCTCCACGGTTTCACTGAAATCCACAAAATCATATTCCTCGAGATGTCCGGTGGGTTTCAAAAGGGAGGAGCTTTGGGTTTCCGCCGCATTGCCCGTCCCGGAGACATTCATTGTGAGACGCGATGTGGCGTCTCCCAAAGCATCTGGAAAGATCTTGATTCGATCACGCAAGGGCTTCGTCGCCGCTTCTGCGAGGGCTCTGGCGGATGGAACAGGCTCGAATCCGTAAATTTGGGATCCCTTCCAGAATTCAGCCATCTCGACGGTGTTGACACCATTGGCAGTGCCTGCCTCGAGAATCACCGGAGATGCCGGCAAGTAAGGTGCAATATCCTCATAGGGAATGCGGTCACGATGACGGAGATACCGCAGGACTCGGAGCGGATGTCCTATGGCATAAAGGAGGTTGGCAGAGTTTATCTTCATGGTGGTCGGGGAATAACGAATGATTGCAATCTAGGGGCGGAACTTATGGTGGGACTTCTTTTCCGGTAGGGATTCGAGGTCGGTCATGACAGGGAGTGAATGGATCTTGATGAATGGTGTGGAGATTCTTTCGGCTTTTGGCTGCCATGAATCGGAGAGAATTGGGATTGGGAGAGTTGACGGTTCCATGCGAGGATGTTCCAAGCTTGGAGATCATCCGGGAATAGGGGTCCAGTTCGGGAGGGCCTTTTCATGAATGGGAGCTTTCGCCCCTCCGATTCCCCATGCATTCGGGGTGATGACGGATTGATGGGGGTTCTGGTTGAGCCAGGCACTCCACCAAGAGTAGCTGCTGTTGACGATGATGTTGTGTTTCGCAAGAGACATCATCCGCAAATCGGAAAAGGGGTCATTCTTTGCTTCAGGCAAGTCCACGATGCGGCAGTCCGGGGCGGTGAATTTCTGACGGCACCAATCGAGATCGTCACTGAAAATGTAAAAAACCGGATCTTTCAACTTGTCGCGCAGTTGATCCATGGCGCGGGTTTGATAGGTTTCACCGCAGACTTGTGTGAGCGTATGGTCCAGATAATCGGTCCTGCGGACATGAACAGCTACCGATTCATGGTCCGTCAGTTCGTCTCGAAGATCTCTGGATGCCGCTGCCCAAGGAAGCGAATTCAAGTCCAGTTCACTGAGTAGCACCGGGCGGATATCATTGAAGTATTTCCATGATTGGAAATAGCCGACAAGCAGGGAATCGGGACCGAGTTCCAAAACTGCGGGATTGAAGGAATGATCCTCTTCCGGTTCCTTCCAGACCTGCTTGTATTTCCATTCCAGCCAATGAAGCCCCGTCGCTCCCCGCAGGCAGCGTGCAGGGAAGGATGGTCCTCGTTGGATTTTGGCTGCAATTGGAAGGCGCTTCAGTTCCAGAGATTGCTGGTAATCGCGCGCCGACATCCACGAAGCGTCTAACACCAGGGGAACCCCATGCTTGAGCGAGAGATAACGCGCCGAAGCATATTGGAAGAAGTTGTTGCCTGTGCGGCCACGAAGGATGACTCGAATCATTGGATGGGAGGGGTAGCCCGCATGGTTGGGTGGGTTGACAAGCAGTCGGTGGGCTCTGTCCGAGATTGGCGGTCCAATCGTGGTGAATCCGACTCTCTCCGATATCGTGCAGCCGGGTTCGTCCTATCGTCCTCCGCCATGGCTGTTGTTCGCGGCTTTTTTACAGGCTTGTCGCCATAGCTTGACAAGGCGGACGAAGTAGGCGGGCCATCTCAAGTAGGCTTTCCAGCCATAGCTAAGCAGAAGGACTTGCCAATAGGTCGGCAGGTATAGAGGTGAAGCAAGACGGAAGGGTTCGTTGAAGATTGCGTTGGCTGGTTTCGTAAGTCCGAAGGCCTCGAGGGAATTGCCGCGCGGATTGACGGCTGTTGCAGAGCCAGCGATCTCGGCGGCAATGTTCTGGGTCCGGGCATTGATGCAGTAAGCAATATCTCCTCCATAGTGAGGAAATCGTTTCGAGTCGAGTAGGCCAATGCGCTTGACGGCATCGGCATGGATGGCAACGAGATTGCCGTTCATGACATCGGTAGCTTCAAATTGACCGGGAAGCGGCTGGACCAAAGCTGCCACTCCGATTTGGGAACCGCTATAGGTAATCAAGGATTCGTCCTCCGGGTCGCGGCAGACTCCACCGCACATGCCTTTGGTTTCTCGCACCCGATTGACAACTTCATCGATGCTTCCCTCATCCGGAATGCAGTCATCGTTCAGCCAAACATGGACCTCGGCATTTGCGGATTCTGCGGCTGCCATTCCCGTGGCAATGCCTCCGCCCCAGTAGAGATTGCCGTCTCCTTGGACGACATGAACCTCAGGAAACTCCTCCGCAAGCATTTCAGAGGTTCCATCCTTGCTCGCATCATCGATCACGCACGTGTGATACCGATCCAGAATCCCCAGATTGCGGAGATTGGAGAGACAGGCTCTTGTGGTTTCCCGCCGGTTATGAACGGGAATCAGTATCCAGACTTCATTCATTCACTTGATTCCCTCCACCACCACGGCGCGGATGGTTCTGTCGACTTTTTCTGCGGTTTCAATGTCTGGAATCTGACTTTGGTGGGCGGCCATGGATGCGGCCCGGAATCCATGCTGGTTGAGGATGCGGACCAGTCCCGGGGTGTCATACATGCACTTGTGAAGGTGTCCTTCATCGACCAAACCCAGTAGCTTGTGTTTCCAGTTGGCACTCTTGCTCTTGATGACCAGAAGCGACTCGATGAATCGCTCACAAAGGATGTCTCCGTTGAGGTAGTCTTCCACACAGGTCTTGAGGTCCGGAACGACGATGCGCAAGACTCCGCCGGGCTTGAGGACTCGATGACACTCGGCGATGAGGCGATCCCCATCTTCACGCCGAAGGTGTTCAAGAGTGTGGGAAGTGTAGATGCAATCAGCGGAGGAATCCGGCCAAGGCAGGGGTTTGCTGAGATCGTGAAGCAGAATATTGGGATTCCATTCGATGTGGAAGAGTCCAAGACTTTTCACCAGTCCTCCGATCACTGGAATATTGGCGATTCTTGCACCTAGCGAGTAATCAACATTGATCCAGCCTTGAAGGAAATGGGGGCCGCAGCCGAGATGAATTTTCATGTTTAATGAGTTAACTGGGTGTGTTTGTCCTATCTGGGTAGTATCTTGGGGAGTTTGTATGCGGAGCTTCAGCCATTTTCACGCCAACTTTTCATGTAAGCAACTGGGCCGACTTCGAGTCCGTAGTGAGTCTCCACCTGTTTGGCCACCTTCGAGCCCAAGTCCCTGCGGGACATGTCGGGTATTCTGGCGAGTTCTTCCATGGCCTCGGAGATCGATTTTACATCGGGCTCGATGTAGCGAATGCCGGTGATGTTAAGGCGGAAATCACATAGAGCCTCCACATCGGATAGGATGGCCGGCAAGCCGCTTGCCATGGCCTCTACCGCCGCCACTCCGAATCCCTCCTCGGAGCTGGGCATGAGATAAACGTCACTGGCGCGGAGGTAAACCAAGGCGTCCTCCACCACCCCCGTACAATGGAGCCGGTCTGCAACGCCGAGTTCTTTCGCGAGGGTTTCCAAGGGCGAGCCTTCACCCTGAACTCCGACTTGCACGTAAAGCACCTTCAGTTCCTTGGGGATCGTCCCGAGGGCGCGAACGATGAGATTGTAGTTCTTGTAACCCCAGTTGCCCCCCAGAGAGACAAAGATCGTGGTGTCCGGGGCGAACCCGCAGGTTTGACGGGCTGAACGGCGCTCCTCTTCCGTCGGCGGGCGGAACTTCTGGCTGTCATACCAGTTGGGAGCCAGTGCGTTCCTCATGTGGAATCTTTTGCGCTCGTTTCGTTGACCGGACGGGCTGTTAGAAAGAAAAGTAACTCCGAGCGCCCACTTCATGAACTGACGTTCGAACATCCGCCGCAGGCGAAACAGTCCGTCGAACTGGAACAAGTGATGCACGGTGCGAACGACCCTCACTCCCGAGGGACCCATGAGACGTGCGGTGATCGCATACCAAAGACTTGCCCGTTCGGTGTGGAGGTGGATCACGTCGAAGTTTCCTTCGTTCATCAACTGGCCCATCTTTTTGAAGAATCCAAGGGATTTCTCAAACGGCAGATGGTGAATGCGGTAGCCAGCATCACGCAAGGGAGCGGCAAACTCACCTTCAGTCTCACCGGTGGTCAGAATGTGTTGTTCAGACTCCCGAATCCAGAAGGGGGCGGCGCTCAGCAGCATGGTTTCAGCTCCGGACGGCTTGAGTTCGTTAAGGATATGGAGAACTTTCATCAGCTGTTTTTCCGGGTTTTCGAAGCATGTTGCTCAAGGAGTTCCCGATAAACCTTGATGTGCTGTTCTGCGACTGCCCGCGGAGTGTAGCGCGAATTCGCATCTTCCTTTGCCTTGGCGACAAGCCGCTGGGCGAGTTGGGGTTCCGTCAGCATCCGACGGACTGCGTCGCGAATGGACTCCGCATTGTCAGGCGAGCATAGCAGGCCGTTGCTTTCGTTCTGAATCAAATCCGGAATGCCGCCCACCTTGCTGGCGATCACAGGCACTCCTGCGGACATGGCTTCGAGGATCACCATGGGGCAGTTTTCCTCGAAGGAAACAAGTGCCAACATTTTAGCCTTTTCCAGTTGCCGCTCGATTTGTTCCCGATTCAGATGTCCGGCCTCCTCGCACCAACTGAAGCGGTCGATGCGCTCGCCGAGTTCCGCACCATAAGGAGTGTTGCGGTCCAGATTGCCGCAGAACCTGACAATGAATTGGTGCTCACGGGCCAGGGGCTCCAAGGCATCCACAAAACCCACCTGGTTTTTCAGGCTGTAGATTGAACCCACATAGAGGATGACCGGAGGGTCTGATGGATTCCGGGCAAGATCAAAGTATCTCGGGTCCGTCGCATTCGGGATGATCCAGGTTTGTTTTGCCCAGTCTTCGATCTGTCGGCGGGTATGGGTGGTAATGCATAGCAAGCCGTCAAAGCGGGGCACGGCGAGTCGTTCAAGAAATGTTTGTAGTTTCCAGTAGGGCCTGGGTTGAAGTTTCACCAAGGGATCAATGACCCGGAGAATGCCGTGCAGGGTCAGGAGTTTCGGATAGGGAAGCAGCGCCCCGCTCACGGCGCACCAGCGCTCACCCCCTTGGGCGTGGACGATGTCGGGTTGGATTTCCTTGACCATGCGGCGAACCGCCCGGATGCAACCGGAATGCAGGGTTCTCAAGAATCCCCATTTGGGAACGTATTCGCCATGAAACCAGATGTTGTCCGCCAGTTTGGCTGGGCAGGGCAGGGGACGGGCCAGACAACTGACGATGTGAATCTCCACCTGATCACTTCCCAACTCTTCAAAGCCTTTGAGCAGTGCGGTGGGGGCGGTACCGAAGTAGGGGACTGGCAGATCCTTGTCAAAGCGATCATCAACCACCAGGAAGGCAATTCGAAGGGGGCGGGGCATTGGATTGTTATCGATGGGTGGTGAGCTTCCTGCGGAGTGAAAGAAATACGTTACAGCAGTTATGATCTAACCGGGATTCTGTTGGGTTTCCGATTCCGGGAGGAACTCCCGACGCTTGAACAGGATTTTCGCAGTGGATTCGAGGAAGATGTAGGCATCGACCATTGTTTGGAAGCCACGGGAAGTCGGGGAGGGGAGGGCTCCGAGTCGTTCCATCCAAGCCGAGCAGGACTTTTCATCGAAACCGATTTCCGGTTGGGTGAGTCCCACGATTGGTTGGAGGTGGTTGCGCCTGGAAAGCAGTGTGAGCAGGGATTGATCCCAGCGGTGTTCCTTGAAGCCGGGGCACTCGCCTGCGAGGCCGTCTGGAAGTTCCCCTCCGATCAAATCCCGACGGGTGCTGAGAGCTGCCCATTCTTGGGTGAAAGAGACGGAAGCCGGGCACTTTTTCCATACGGACCAGGAGGCTTGAATTTGGGGCTTCTCGCTACCATCAGGCTGATCCATTCCCAAGGCCTCAAAAGCATATTTCTTGGTCCAGCATTTGTTAGGGCCCCACCAGGGGATTTCCACACCAGGGATGCATGGTTGCCCTGTCTTTTCCAAATAGACGTTCCAGAATTCAAGTGGAGCGGTGATGGTGATCGGCTTCCGGCGACCGACGTCCTGATAGACGATCAAGTCTCCCTCGTTGGCCAAGGTCAGCGTATGATGGATGATATGGGGTTTCCATGCATACCAGCCGAAGCCCTTGGAGCCGGGAAAAAGATCTGCGTGGCGGCTGAGAAATCCATCGCGACCGAGTCGGGCGGGATTCCATGTGTGAATCACATCCGCCTTGCCGGCATGAAGCGCGCTGCGTTCGAGAAACCACTGGCGGGGTCGGAAACTTGGCGTGGAAAAGGAAACGAAATGAATGCGATGCGTCATGCAAGTGAAGGCTCAGGCTTTCATGGGCAGCATGCGCCGATAGATGTCGAGGTGGGCGTTGGCGATATTCTCAGGATGATGGCTCGTTCGTGTTTTCATCCTTGCGGTGGCAGCCATTTCTTCGCGATTCGCAGGGTGATCCAACAGATGGCGAATTGCCGCGCGAATGGAATCGGCACAGAGTGGGTCGAACAGCATGCCGGTCAGCTTGTCGGTGATCAAATCCGAGATTCCCCCAACCCGGGAGGCTGCTACCGGCAGGCCCGCGGCCATGGCTTCGAGAATGACCATAGGAAGGTTCTCCTCAAGAGAAGGAAGGGCAAGCAGCGTTGCCGTTGCCATCTCTGCCCGGATGCGCTGACGATCCGCGAAAGGCTCGATTTCACACCAGGAATGCTGGGCCGCGAAGGATTGGATCGATCGAACGTAGGGTGAATCCTGCTCGGCCTTGCCAATCAAACGAACCTTGAACGCATGTGACGATCTCAGTTCGGTCAGCGATTGAAGTAACTGAAGGATGTTTTTGTTCGGAAGCAGATCCGCAACGACGAGGATGAGGGGTGGGGCGGCGAACGGACTTCTTTGGATGGAAAAGAATGAAGCATCCACCGCGTTGGGAACGAGCCATGTCCTCTTTGCCGAGGATTCCACAAGCTGATGGGAATGGGAGGAGAGGCAGATCACGCCGCCGGACAGTCGTATGGTGATAGCTTCCAACAGGGCGGATAATCCGGCAAAGCTCCAGATGGGAGCATTGGAGATGCTGGCCAAGCGCCGCATGTTGCCGTGAACCGTCAGCAAGTTGGGATAGCCGGAAAAGACCGAGGTCCAGGCACAATCTCGTTCGGTGCCTTGGCCATGAACGAGATCCGGATGGATGCCCGAAAGACATCTGCGGACGCTCAGGATGTTTCCGAGGTAGGCTGCTTTCAGCCAGGCCCAAGGTGGTACATAAACCGAGTGAAACACAATGTTCCGCGCCAATTGCAGCGGGGTCTTGAGGTGCCGCCGGGTGCACGAAACCACATGAACCTCGATCTGCTCGGGAATGTGGGAGAATCCGTCGAGAAGTGCTTGAGGGGCGGTGCCGAACCATGGGACTTCGGAACTGTAGTCCTTTCTGTCTTCCCGGTTGTCCGTCGTAAGCAGTGCGAGGCGGAGCATGGGGC
>JBBARN010000037.1:17404-50362 GCA_040399845.1 Luteolibacter sp.
GAATGGCGAATGGCGAATGGCGAATGGCGAATGGCGAATGGCGAATGGCGAATGGCGAATGGGCGGCTTTTCAAGGGGTGGCGGGGACCTTGTTTGCCGTGAGCTCGATGAAACGTCGTTTCGTCGGGAAGAATGCCCTTGTGATCAGATACATGGAGAATGCCCCAAGGGTCCAACTTGTCAGATAGGCCCATGAGATTCCGCTGTCTCCCAGCCAATCCAAAAAGAACCATGTGGCAAGCGGGGTGATCACCATTTGCAGGACGGCGGTTGGCGCATAGGGCTCGACCTTGAAGGCGCGGGGCCAGTAGGAGATCGAGTTGCCGAGCGTCTGCAACAAGATCGCAAACCCGAGTGGGACCACCATCACAACGGGCATCAAACGATCCGAAAATCGTGGCACATAGTGCAGGATCTGAATCAAAACCACTCCGGAGACAAAGCAACACGATGCGATCAAAGCGCTTCTGATGCAGGTTGTCTTGAACTTGCGGAATCCTTCCTCTGGCTGCCCGGTTGCCACATCACGGGCAATCTTCGGAAACATGGTCATGCCCCAGATCGCGGAGAATCCGATCAGGCTGTTGAGAATCATCAATGTGAAGCCGAATCGCGCCGATGCGTCCTGCCCTTGCAACTTGTAAAGAATCGGCTGCTGGATCTGGAAGACGAAGAAGCCTGCCGCATAGACAATGCTCGATCGTTTCACCAAGCTCACCATTTCCTTTTGGATTTGCTTGTATGCGGCGGCCGACCTCGAGACAAGAGCACCGCGGTGAATCCACGAGGATGAGTCCCGGAGCATGAAATACTGGAACAACAGGACTCCGGTAGCGGAAGCGGCAAAAGACAAGAGACTGGCACCGCAGAGAAGCAGGCTCCATTGAATGCCATACTGGACGAACAACGAGAGCCACCGCAGGCGGCTGACGATATCGACCTGTCCGGCTCCATACAACAACTGGAAACGTCCTTCCTGGATTCCGGCAAATGCGGTGGGGATCAACGTGGCAAGCCATGCGGTCTGTGTCCACAGATCCGTGTGTCCACACCATGCAAGATACAGTCCACCTCCCAGGCCAGTCACGACGCCGAATGCGAGGGCCACAAGCTTCATCCATCGGAGTGCCACCGAGATCATCGCATCCGCAGGCTTGCCGCTTGCCTCGTCCATGTGATGGGGCGTCAGTTGGCCGATGCAGGCGGTGGCACCCAGCTCGAAAAAGCTTCGCAGACCGGCCAAGCTCATGAATACATAATACATCGCCTGCTCCCCCTTGGACAAGGTGAAGATGATGATGATCGAGCCGACCGGGCCCATCAGCATGCTGGTGACCTTGGGGCCACTGGCAAGCAGGATGCTGCGGTTGAACCCGAGCATCGCGGTGAGTTTTTTGAATGCCTTGATCAAGCGGATTTCTTCGATTGCAGGTAGTCCTGATAGATTGCTTTCAAGGTTTCTTCGAAATGAACGCACACCGCGTCCGAAGAGAATTTCTCATCGAACAAAGTCTGGCAGTTCAATTCCTTTTCGAGACGGAGAGAGGGATCGGTGATGGCCCGCTCCGCGGCAGCGGCAATTGCATCAGGGGATGCTTCGCACAGATAGAAGTAGGTTTCCAGATCATCCGCATACTCGAAGTTGCCAGGGCAGTCCGCTACCAGGCATGTCCTGCCCAGAGACATGGACTCGATGACTTTGTTGGTATAGACATATTCGCAGTTCTCGCCCCGGCCGAAGTGAGAGAAGCCGATATCCACCCGGTCATTGATATAATTCTGGAGTTTGCCATCGGAAGATGTGATTCCGATGCTAGAAACCAACCAAGGATGATCGGGAATCGGGCCGACCCGTCTTTCGAAGTCCTTCTTTTTGGGCTCGTCCAGGAACAGCAGGTGCAACTCGAAATCAGAGCGGCGTTCCGCAAGCTTCTCGAAGCCTTGGATGATCGTCTCCAGCCCGTGCAAGGGCATGCTTGACCCCCACCATCCGAATATCGTTTTGGTGCCGCGCGGGGGAAGCTTGACCGCGCTGACTTGCTTGTGGAAGTCGGTTCCAAGTTGGACCCTGTGAAAGCCATTCTCGCGGCGGGGAAATCCGATTACTTCCGCGATGTGATACCACTCGGCCCGGTTGCAATGAATGACGTAATCCGAATGGAATGCGAGACGGTCCCATTTCAGATAATTGCGCCCGGTCTTTGAGTCCGGGTGATGATTGTTGAACATCAGGCAGGACCACTCATAGACTGAAACATAATAGTCGATGATGACCGGCTTTTTGAAAAGGCGGTTCCAGAAGGCAAGCGGCCCCATCTCCGTATTGCAAGATGGCAATACATAAATCGCATCCGCCTTCCACATCATGGAGGGCAAGGAGACATGATAGACAAGGGCACCCAGTGACTTTTGAACCAGGCGTGCCAGGCTGGACCCTGATTTTGTGTCACGCACGTAATACATTCGGCAGATTCTCGCAACATCGACGGACAGTTTGAAAATGCTGCCGATTTGCGCCGGGGCGCGGTTCTTGATCACCACGCTCCCATAGATGAGAATCTTTTCGAAAAAGACCGGTGCAGGCATGGATCAGGAAGTTTGAGAGGCAAGGGACTTCGCGCACCAATCCAGCATCATCCGAATGCCGTCCTCAGACGATACGGAGGGAGCCCATTCGAGAAGTCTGGATGCCTTGCCGACATCGGCGACAAAGAAGAGTTGGTCGCTCTGGCGTGCCGGGAGACGATCAAATTCAAGCGGTGCAGGCATTTCGAGCAGTCGCTGGAGCAATGCGAACAATTCGAGCAAGCTCAGACTATTGGCCAGGCCACCACCGATGTTGAAGATTTCGCCGGAAGCTGCCTGCTGGTGATGGTAAGCGCGATGATACAACTGGATCAGGTCCCGCGCATGCAAGACGTCACGCACCTGTTTGCCGGTTCCGGCGATCGTGAATCGTGTGGGAGCTTCTCCGTTGGCGGCAGATTTCTGCTGTTCGAGAGCTTTTTGGCAGAACCAGCCGATCCAGCCTTGATCGAAGGTCGAGAACTGACGCCCACCGTAGATCGATGAGTGCCGGAAGACGACGGTCTTCAGGCCAAAGCTTCTTGACCAGTCCCTGACGAATTGATCCGCAGAGCCTTTCGAGCAGCCGTAAGGAGAGGCAAAGTCAAGCCTCAGTGACTCATCGAAGCCGTTCGGATGATTTCTAACGGAAAAGCGGGTGGGAGACTCCTCGTAATCAAAGTCCAGCAAATCCCCGTAAACCTTGTTGGTGGAACTGTAGGCGAGAAGCGCATCAGGGGCGTGCTGGCGCATCGCTTCAAGGATATTGAAGGTTCCGATGACATTGGTCATCATGTCCCGCCTGGGGTTTTCGAGGGACGTGGTCATCGCCACCTGACCACCGAGATGGCAGATATAGTCGAATGGACCATGGTCGCGGAAGGCTCCGTCGACGATAGCCTGTTCAGCCAGATCGCCATGGATGAAATGGAACATTCCATCGGCTGCCTGCTCCCTGAGCCAATTCAGGTTGCTTTCTCCACCTGTGCGGAAGAGGGCATCGATGACGACTACTTTGCTGCCACAGCCGAGAAAGTGGGCTGCGATGTTACTGCCTAGAAATCCACAGCCACCTGTGATGAGGCATGTGCGGGGAACCTTGAGTTCTTGATTCATGTTAGTTTGGGGATGAATCGCATGACTTCGTCATTGCGATAGGGGAGAGCACCAGTGAGAAGCTGGCCGGAGGCATTCCAGTGGTTCCACCACTGGCGCGCAAATCCTGCAAGGGAAACGGGGACCCCGCTTCCGACGTTAGCGACGTTCAGTTGGCCGGGGATGAACCCTTCATGGGAAAGTGACTGAATGAAGGTCCGGGCCACCTGTTCCACTGGCGAGAAATCGCGGATCTGTTCGCCTGGAGTCATGGGGAAGTCTTGTCCGGACTGTGCCGCATGACGCAGTGACGGCCAGAAGTTGGATGGGTGCTGGCCTTCGCCAAAAAAGTGGAAGGGGCGAAGCAGAATCCAGGTGGCATCCACGTTTCTTGCCATTGACGTAATGGCAAGTGAGAAGGCTGCCTTCGAAGTTGCATAAGGTCCAATAGGAACAAGAGGAGCTTCAGGCGGGATTTCAGCGTATTGGTCGCCGACTGCACCGTATTCCATGCAACTTCCACAGAACAAGAGCCGCTTGATGCCTGAATTGACTGCCGTTTGTGTCAGTCTCAAACTCTGCATCACGTTCACTTCGAAGGCTGTCTCCCAGTCTGTTTTCTGAGGTGACACTCCTTGGGAGGCAAGATGCACAAAGGCGTCGCAGCCCGCGATGAGCTCCGGAGGAACTTCATCGAGTTCGAACTCCACCCAGCGGGGTTCCTTTGGGAGGTCAATCTTGGGAATGGAGCCCGAACGCCGCAAGGCAACGACTTCGTGCCCCAGTTCCAATGCTTCGGACAGGAAATGAGAACCCAGGAATCCGGTTCCACCTGTTAGAAAGATCCGCATGGTTTCGGAAGATTGAACGTCGATGAACAGGTTGTTGTTGGCATTCGCCGTTTTACGCCTTCGAAGCGGCGAAATCCCGGATGACCTTTGCCATGAAGTCAATCTGTTCGGAAGTGAGGCCCGGATAGGTTCCGAGGAAGAAGGTTTGATTCATGATTCTGTCCGCCTCAGGCAGCTGGCTCGAGACGCGCATGGCAGAGGGATTATCGCGGCGGAGTTGGACGAATGCGGGTTGGCGAACGAGGTTGCCACCGAAGAGCATGCGGTTGCCGATCTTGTTTTCGTCGAGGTGTCTTACGAGTTCGGTGCGGGTGAACGGGGCGGTTTCCTTGACGGTGATCTTGAAGCCGAACCACGAGCAATCGGTCCTGCATCCGGTTGCGTCCCATGAGAAGTCCGAGTTAAGAGGCGACGAAGCGTCTGCTGGCGGATTCCATGCCGTGGCGTGGGTGGGCAGGGCGAATTCGAGGATGTGCTCCAAGCCGTGGAGTCCGCGGCGCAGTTGTTCCCAGTTTCTTTTTCTGGCCTCAATGAAATCAGGGAGGCGTTTGATTTGCACCCGGCCGATGGCTGCTTGGATATCGAGGGGTTTGACGTTGTAGCCGAGGTGGGAATAGATATATTTGTGATCGTATCCCTCTGGAAGTTCGCCAAGCTGCCACATGAAGCGTTTGCCACAGGTATCGTCTTTTCCGGATGGGCACCAGCAATCGCGGCCCCAATCGCGGAAGGACTCTGCGTAGGTTTTGAGCGGGGGTCTGCGGATGATGTTCACCGAGCCGCCTTCGCCCATGGTGAGGTGGTGCGGAGGGTAGAAGGACTGGGTGGAAATGTCTCCGAAGGATCCGGTGGGAGCTGTAAGGAAGAGGGGATTTCCGATTGATGATTGAAGATTGTCGATTGTGGATGGATCAATGGATTCGCCAGCCTCATCGTGGATCCGAATCATGGGATGATTGCCTTTTCCGGCAATCTTGATCAGGTGATCGAGTCCAAGCTCCTTTGCTTTGGTAAGTGGCAAGGTGTAAGTGCAGCCGAGCGCGTCGCAGTTGTCTTCGATCAGCCAGAGGTCATGTTTTTGGCAGAATTCAAGGACGAGGACGAGTTCGAAGGGATTTCCGAGAGCGTGGGCCATCATGACGGCCTTGGTTTTTCCAGGGCAATAGGCTTCTTCCAGAAGCGTGCAGTTTGCGTTTCCAGTTTGGACTTTGGCATCAATGAATACGGGGACGGCACCACATTGAATGATGGGTGCCACGGTGGTGGGGAACCCTGCTGCTACAGTGATGACTTCATCGCCGGGGCGGATTCGCTTGTGATCCGGGAGCTTGTGGGTGGTAAGTGCTGAGAATGCGATGAGATTGGCGGAGGAGCCGGAGTTGACGAGGAGGCAGTGTTTGACTCCCATGAACTCGGCGAGCTCCTTTTCCATGGCCTCACCTTCGGGGCCGAGGGTGAGCCAAAAGTCGAGCGTGGCGGAGACGGCGGCCTCGACTTCATCCTCGTTGAACACGCGCCCGGCGTAGGGAATCGTCTGGCCAGGCTCGAAAACCGGGCGCTCCGGATCATTTCCGGGGCGGTTGTTGGAGTGACTGAGTTTGGAAAATTCGCGGGTGAGGCGGAGGATTTCAGCTTTGATTTCGGGCGCTGTCATGAAGTTTAGATTTCGGGACGTTGAGAGATTTGAAGGTTGAGGGTCCGGGTAGGGCGGCACCGCCGGGGCCGCAGGCGAAAGAGGTAAGAATGAATCAGGTAGGGCGGCACCGCTGGGGCCGCAGGCGAAAGAGGTGAGAACGTGGGGACCAAGTGGGGACGGAACGGCTTTTCTTGGGCTAAATTGTTCGCGTTCCTTTCGCCGGTTCCCCCGGCGGTGGAACCCTACCTTTTCGCGAAATCGTTCGCGTTTCTTTCGCTGGTTCCCCCGGCGGTGGAACCCTACCTTGATACTTCTTTTGCCCATTCAATTCCCTTGGCTGCCGCCGCCAATTGATAGGATTGAATGTGTCCTTGGGTGAGGGCTTGAATATCGCTGGAGGCCGGCTCTTGAATATACCATTCCGCGGTGGTGGCGATGGTCTGTTCGAAGTTCCATACCGGCTGCCATTGGAGAAGGTGGAAGGCTTTGTCGGTTGCCAAGTTGAGCTTGGAGGCTTCGTGAACGGCGTTGGGATCGGAGGCGTCGGTCCAATTACCGCCTGTGTGTTTGAGGAGTTCGATCACAAGTTCCGCCACCGTCCGGTTGCTGGTAAGGGCCGGACCGAAGTTGAAGGCGGAAGCCAGGTCGGCATTTTGATGGAGTTGTGCGGCCAACCACAGGTAACCCGATAGTGGCTCGAGCACATGCTGCCAGGGGCGGGTCGCAATTTTGTTGCGAACCGGGATGCTTTCCCCGGCTCTCAGTGCCCGGATGCAGTCCGGAACGATCCGATCGAGTGCCCAGTCACCACCGCCGATCACGTTTCCAGCTCTCGCTGAAGCGAGGCGTATCGAAGAGCCATGGGAGAAGAAACTCTTGCGGTAAGACTGGATGACAAGTTCTGCCGCGCCTTTGCTTGCACTGTATGGATCGTGGCCGCCCATGGCGTCTTCCTCGCGATAAGCATGAAGCCATTCGCGGTTTTCGTAGCACTTGTCTGTGGTGATGCTGACGACAGAGCAGGGGCGATTCCGCAAGCGAAGCGCATCGAGCACATTGGCTGTGCCCATGACGTTCGTGGCGAAGGTTTCGACGGGGATTTCGTAGGAGAGGCGGACAAGCGGCTGGGCAGCAAGGTGGAGGACGATCTCAGGGTTTGCCGCATCCATGGCCTTTCGCAAGGCCTCCTGATCGGACAGACTGGCCCGGGTGTCGGAGGCAAGGCGTTGATCGAGACCCAATTGGGAAAACAGGATCTCGTGGGGCTGTGGGTCGAGTGCGTAGCCATGGACTTCCGCGCCCAGCATCAATAGCCATTCGGCGAGCCAGGAACCCTTGAATCCGGTATGCCCCGTGAGGAATACTCTCTTGTTGTTGAAAAATCCGCCAAACATACGGGGAACAGTCGAGTTTGTTGATCCGCTTACCACTTCTTCCAAGGAGCTTTACCCGTCTCCCAGAGACTCTCCAATTCATGCTTGTCCCGAAGCGTATCCATGGGACGCCAAAAGCCCGGGTGTTTGTAGATGCCGAGTTGCTGCTGTGAAGCGAGACTCTCAAGTGGCTTGCGTTCCCAAATCGTGCTGTCGTTTTCAATTTCATCGAGCACAGAGGGCTCGAGAACAAAGAAGCCTCCGTTGATCCAAGAACCATCTCCTTCGGGTTTTTCCTGAAAGGACACGACCCGGTCCTGCTCAAGTTCGAGTGCTCCGAAGCGGCCGGGGGGTTGGACTCCGGTGAGAGTGGCTTTGCGGCCTGCCGCCTTGTGAAAGGCGACGAGCGAAGTGATGTCAATATCACCCACTCCGTCGCCATAGGTGCAGCAAAAGGTTCCATCCACATAAGGAGCCACACGCTTGATGCGCCCGCCGGTCATGGTGTCATCGCCTGTATCGACAATAGTGACCTTCCAAGGTTCGGCCTTTTTCTGATGCACTTCCATGGTGTTGTTGACCATGTCGAAGGTGACGTCCGACATGTGCAGGAAGTAATTGGCGAAATATTCCTTGATGATATAGCCTTTGTATCCGGCACAAATCACAAAATCGTTGATCCCATGAGAACTGTAAATTTTGAGAATGTGCCAAAGGATAGGACGTCCACCGATTTCCACCATTGGCTTGGGACGTGTCGTGGTTTCTTCGGACAGGCGGGTGCCAAGTCCTCCGGCAAGGATGACTGCTTTCATGGGTGATGGATGATAAGTATGCTTAGTGGTTCCTGAGAGGGGCAGGGAGCCTGTTGCGGTTGGATGCCATTGGCTTTAGCCTGACGGGGCTTCGTTCCTCGGGCGCTTCCCGGACGGGAAGCGCTGCCTTCTCGTCTGCCCTGATGTTGTCGATGAGCCGGACGATTCCCGCCATGGCGATCAATTGGATGAAGGAAGACTTGTAAGATCCAAAGACGAAAATGTGGAAGAACGGTTCGATAAAGATCGGGATACAAATGTAGCAGATGCACCCAAAATACTCGGTGTCACGAAAATGCGTCATGCCTTTCCATGCACTCCTCGCAAATCCGAAGAGTAGTATGACCCCGATCACCAGTCCGAGGACTCCCGTGAAGCGAATGGCTTCGACGTGCCAGCCGTGGTAACTCCCTTTGGCGATAAACATGTCGATACTGTCACCAGAGTAGGCCCCCGTTCCCTCCAAGGCCTTCATCTGGGCTTCGTGCTCAGCTCTGGAGTATCCGAAACCGTCCCCGAGCATCTTGTTTTTGATGTATTTGTCGCTGCTGAGCACGAGTCGCCACATTTCAAAGCGCCAGTCCGAGCTAGTTTGTGCGGCATGTCTTACGGTATCCGACACTTCGAAGGGAAGGAATGACAAGGCGCGCTGCACTGGCATTGGAAGACCAGACAGGCCAAAAAGTGCCCCGAAGACCAAGACAATCGTCCCTCCTGCCATGCCTGCTAGTATGGCATCGAGGGGGCGTCTGCGGATCATGGACCCCGCGATGAAGTAACAACCGATTTGGATCAGACCGCTTCGAAAGCCTGAGAAGAGGATGAAAATCACGCCGAACAAATTGGAGAAAAATGCCCAGAGTGGAATGGGAACCATGCAACTGAGTGGCCTGCGGAAGGCATAACAGATCAGGCACAAGGTGAGACCCAAGCCTGCAAATCCGCCGAAGCGGGTGTTCATGATGTCGAATTGGAAGGCGGCTCCTTGATTGTTGGCCTCGAATTCGACGTTTCCATAAACTTGGGCAACCAATCGGGCAAAAGAACCCGATAGTCCGGAAATCGCCCGGATCATGTCATCGAAAACATTCGCTGCGATGACGATGATGATCACTTTTTTCAGCGTCTTGATGTCTGTTCTCACCACTGTGAGAAGGAAATACGAGGTGATGGCAACCGCGTAGTCGATATAAGGGCGCCCGCCATAGGTGTCGCCACCGAAAAGAGCGAGGCCGGTGGGGTTTCTCAGGTAGCTTTGCCAGAGGGCGGCGGCTTGCGCCAGCATTACAAGATCCAACCAGGTCCAGCGAAACTGGAACATCGGCGAACGCATGAGGAAGCGCATCATCATGACTCCTGCGACGACCGGTGTAGCGGCATACCAAGGCTGTGGAAATCCCGGGATGAAAGTGAGTCCGCCTGAAAATGCTCCCGCCACCGGGATGAGCGCCCAAACGTGGCGACCGAGAGCCAGCAGGAACACCACAGTTCCAATTCCAACGACCCATGCAAGCGCTTCCTTTTGTGCCGTTGCTGTGGTAACTCCCAGATAGACGGCAAAAAGGAGTGCCAGGGTCGTAATGGCGAAAATCTTGATCTTGCTGCTGTCCATGAGGAATGCTTTTGAGGGGTTGTGTTCCGGTTTTCACGGAACAATCGGTCACGTGGCGACTGTTGTATCAGACTATTCCTTTTCGGAGTAGCGGTTTCTCCAGATTTCAAATCCTGTCAGGGATGCCTGCAGTTCGAATGCGGCTTCCTTCATCGTCTGCCGATGGTCGCGATTCTGATAACCGATATCCGGGCGATTGATCACCACGAGGTCCGCGAACATGTATCCGGAGGGAGGATCGGTTTCCAAGGTGTGGATGACGTGAACGAGTGGCCAGCCACCTTTGCGGAAAGCGTAATAGCGTGGGGTGTTCATATCTGCCTGCCACAAGACACTCTGATGCTTCGCAAGGGCATCCAAGGCGCTTTCGGTAGCTGCACGATAGTCGTCACGGGCGTGTTTTTCGGCGAACCGAAGCGAGATTGCGGAGGTCAGGGAGATCAGGACAGCAAGGGAACCGACGACGAGGTGGAGGCGCTTGGTCGGGGCTTTGGCGAGGCAGAGGCAAAATGGCAGCAACAAGGCCGGGATTGCCGGGCTAAGGTGGCGGCCAAGCACCCTGAAGTTGGCAGCGACGCCGACGCCTGCAAGAAGAAGGATGGGCAGAAGAATGGCAACTGCAACGGCGATGCGGACCCGATTGTCACTGTTTTTGAACCATTCGCTGATGCCGAAACACCATGCGGCTCCGAGGCAGGCTGCGGCGGGTATCAGCCATGGCAGATGGGAGAGCAGAGCCAGTGGAGAGGAGCGGAGCTCGTTTCTGCTTGGTCCCAGCCCCAAAAGGCCGGCCATTTCGTAGAATCCGAAGAGCAGGCTGAGCAGTCCTCCGCCTCCTGACCCCGTGGCCCGGTATCCCTCGATCAGGGTGAAGGCGTAATAGCCGCCAATGCCGAGAGCGGGTACCAACCAGGCAAGTGAGCGCAACCAAAAGCCTTTGGATCTCAGCCAGTCCGGGCGAACCAAGAGCACGCCCACGAGGAATCCTCCCGCCCAAACGACGGCTGTGAGGCTGCATGCTGAGAGGAAAAGGGCAGAACCCATCACGGCGTGAAGCCCGCTGAATCCATTTTGTTGCCGGTCACGAATGACTTGTGCGAATGCGGCAGCAGCGCAAGCACCGGCCGCCATCTGCATCGTATAGGGACGAAGCTCGCCCACATAAAATAGGACGAAAGGAGACGTCAGGCAAATCAACGGCCAAAACCGAACCTTGTGAAGTGCCAGCACCAGAATGAGGAGGAACGGCAGATTGATGGCTCTGAGGGCGTATTCAGAATTGCCCATGATCTTTTCCCAGAGCCAAACGCCAACCATGTAAACGGGCATTTGGACGTCGGAGCCACGAACTTGCAGGGTGATCTGCCACCAACTTTCGAGGGTGGGCATCAGTGACTTGAAGGCTGGCCCTCCTTCATCGATCCAGAGGCTTTGCTGGCTGATTGCAGCGAGACCAACCGCCAGGGTCAGCAACGTGAGAAGTAGCAGATGCAAAAGTGGGATTGAACGTGTAATGTTCATGGTGGGCGAATCCGGGGGGAAGGAAGCGATCGATAGCGAGAGTCAACAAATGCCTTCGCGCTTCAATTGAACGAAGAGTTCGATGGCTTTGGAGAGAAACTTTCTGAATGGAACGGATGGTTCACCTCCGATGCGAGGGGGGAATCCGATTGGGAGTTCTCCATGGCGCAGTCCGGGTTGTTTCCGCAGCAGAACCGCGAGTGCCACGTTGGCAAGAAAGATTTGTTTGGGTATCCGCTGTATTGCGGATTCGCAGGATTTGGTATTCATCAGCCGGTAGGGCACATTTGCGTCCACGCAGTTGACTTTGGCAAACAACCTGAGGGCAAGGCGGAGAATCCTACTGGCGATCACTCTTCGAAGTCCATCGCTGCGTTTTCTGTTTCCATAAACCACATCGAAGTTCTCCCTCATTGCCCAGATGGCCACAAAATGATCGGGCGAGGATTGTCCATCCGAGTCGATTTGCAGAATGTAGGGAATCTGCCGTTGAATCGCAGTTCGATAACCTTCGATACAGCTTTGTCCATGCCCTTGATTGGGGCGGTTGATTATTCGAAGGTTTTGGCCGGAGCTTTCTTGAATCTCGGAAAGGATTCGAGCTGTCTCATCTGTCGATCCATCATCGATGACGAGCAATTCAAACTTCGCGCCTGACAGTGCCAATTCCGCCATCCATTGTTGGACCACCGTTTCGATGGATTCGGCCTCGTTAAAAACGGGCATCACGACAACAAGGTCCGGGCGATCTTCCATCAGGTCGGGGGTGGCTAAGACGTGATGCTTGCACACTTTTGGTTTTCATGGATGGGCACCTGCCGGGTTTATAGGTGGTAAACGACCTAGGCAACTTGAACCGACGAATGGGAACCGGGGCTCGGTAAAATCTCAAGGTGACGATTTCATCGCGTCATTTCCAGGGAACGCAAGGATCAGGCAGGTAAGCTACCGCCCTTGGTTGCGGCCCTGAGCGGGCAGAACTGGATGGATTTCCGGGGAATGTTGGCGTGCGGAAAGGGATTTCTCGCGGTTCGAGAATGTCAGTTCGGGTGAAGTGTTCAAGAAAAAATGAACAAATGGAGAGAGGTAGGGCGGCACCGCCGGGGCCGCAGGCGAAAGAGGTGAGAACGGGTGGACCAAGAGGGGACGGAACGGCTTACCTTGGGCAGAATCGTTCGCCCTACTTTCGCCGGTTCCCCCGGCGGTGGAACCCTACCTTCCGGAGCCCTACCTATTGGAATCTTACGCTTGTTTTCGTCTGGCGATCCACCCTCGGATCCACTTGGTGAGGACGGCACCAACGACGATGAGGAAGATTCCGCTGATGGCGGGCATGATGCGGCCGTCGGAGAGGCCAGCTCCGCTGAGGACAACTCCGGTTCCGATGAGGCCATTGGCGAGTAGGGAGATGCCTAGGAAGAGGTGAAATGGAGCTCGCAGGAAGCCGAGGAGGTAGTTCTGGAGAAACAATGGAATTCCTGGAGTGAGCTTGAGGACGAGGATGAGTTTCAATTGATCGCCTTTCGGCAGTTCAGGAATCTTGATGGGAGTGGCAGCGAGGATTCGTTCCACGACTTTGCGACCGGGGCCTGCGGCGAGCCAGTAAGTCCAGCTGAGGTTCAGGAGCAGCGCGAGCAAACAGAGCAGGCAGGCCATCAGCGGTCGTTCCCGCCAGACGACTCCCGCCGTGAGAAGCAAGGCAGTGGTGGGGACGGGCAGACCGGGCAAAATGACCAGCGCCCAAAACAAGGTGGATGGATGGGTTTTCAGGTATCCTTCCACCGTCGTCCAAGCCGACTTGAGGTCCGCAAGGGTGACGCCCATTTGCCAGGCAAGCAACCCGGCGAGTATGCCCATGAGTACGAGCGAGAGGAACAGACCTTGAATGCGGCGGTCGGAGAGGAGCTTGCGGAAAAGGTTCATGAGGGGATCGGCCCGGGTAGGGCGGCACCGCTGGTGCAGTGTAGGGCGGCACCGCTGGGGCCGCCGGAGAAAGAGGGGAGAACGGGGGGAGAACGGGGGGACGGAACGGCTTACCTTGGGCGGGATCGTTCTCTACCCTTTCGCCGGCGGCCCCGGCGGTGGAACCCTACCATTGGGCGGGATCGTTCCCTACCCTTTCGCCGGTTCCCCCGGCGGTGGAACCCTACCTTTTGCTTTCTCAGACGATCATGCCTGCGGCGACGGTTTCGTTGGTGCCGGGGTCGATGAGGATGAAGGAGCCGGTGGTGCGGTTGCGGCGATAGGCGTCGTGGATGAGCGGGACGGCGGTGCGCATGGAGATGCGGCCGATGTCGTTCATGTTGAAGGTCTCGACGTTCTCGATCTTGTGTAGGGTATTGATATCGACGTGATATTTCACCTCCTGGATCACGGCCTTGGTTTCTTGGGTGGTGTGGCGGACGACGAGTTTGGCGCGGTTGGCCATGGGCTTGGCGGAGAACCAGCAGATCATGGCCTCAATGTCCTGACTAACTTCGGGCGGGTTGTTGGCTTTGACCAAAGTATCACCGCGGGAGATATCAATTTCATCTTCCAAGGTCAGGCAGACCGATTGTGGGGCGAAGGCTTCGGCAAGGTCGCCGGTGGCGCTGTGGATGCCCTTGATGCGGGTGTTGAATCCGGAGGGCAGCACGGTGATTTCATCGCCTGGCTTGAAGACTCCGCCGGCGACGCGACCGGCATAACCGCGGAAGTCATGCCATTCGTCGCTCATCGGGCGGATGACCCATTGCACAGGGAAGCGGGCATCGACGTGGTTTTCCTCGCCGCCGACATAGACGTGTTCGAGATGATACAACAAGGTCGGCCCCTGATACCATGCCATGTGCTCGGACTTATCCACGACGTTGTCGCCGTTGAGTGCGGAGATGGGGATATCGGTGATCTCGACAATGTTATCAAGACGCGAGGCGAAGTCGCGGAAATCCTTGACGATCTGGTTATAGACTTCTTCCGAGTAATCAACGAGGTCCATCTTGTTGACGGCGAGCACGAGGTGCTGGATGCGGAGCAGGTTGGAAACGAAGCTATGACGCTTGGTTTGTTCGATCACGCCTTTGCGTGCATCGATGAGTATGATGGCAAGGTTGGCGGTGGAGGCGCCGGTCACCATGTTGCGGGTGTATTGGGTGTGGCCGGGGGTGTCGGCGATGATGAACTTGCGCTTGGGCGTGGCGAAATAGCGGTAGGCGACATCGATGGTGATGCCCTGCTCGCGCTCGGCCTTGAGACCGTCTGTCAGGAGCGCGAGGTTGACGTTTTCATCACCCCGGCGGCGGGAGGATTCTTCCATGGCCTCGAGCTGGTCCTCGAAGATGGATTTGGAATCATAGAGAAGACGGCCGATGAGGGTGGATTTGCCGTCATCGACGGAGCCTGCGGTGGAGAAGCGGAGTAAGTCCATTTTAAGGTAAATGCTGAAATATTGAAAAACTGATATGCTGAAACGAAAGGGAAGTTGCTGAATTCTGGTTGCGAAGCACTGACTGTGATTTCAGATTTTCAGCATCTCAGATTTTCAGCATTTACCTTTAGAAGTATCCTTCTTTCTTGCGGTCTTCCATGGCGGTTTCGGAGCGTTTGTCATCGGAGCGGGTGCCGCGTTCGGTTTGGCGGGCGGCGGCGACTTCGGCGATGACTTCATCGAGGTTGGAGGCGGGGGACTCGACAGCGCCGGTGCAGGTGGCATCGCCGATGGTCCGGAAGCGGACCACGCGTGTGGTGACGGGTTCGTGGTCCTGGGGTTTGAGGAAATCCGTCACGGCGAGCAACGAGCCATTGCGCTCGAAGACTTCGCGTTCGTGGGCGAAGTAGATGGAGGGAAGCGGGATGTTTTCGCGTTTGATATACATCCAGATGTCCATTTCGGTGAAATTGGAGAGCGGGAATACGCGGAAGTGTTCGCCGGGATTCTTACGGCCGTTGAAGAGGTTCCAGAGTTCCGGGCGCTGGTTTTTCGGGTCCCATTGGCCGAAGTCATCGCGGTGCGAGAAAAAGCGCTCTTTGGCGCGGGCTTTTTCCTCGTCGCGGCGTCCGCCTCCTAGGCAGGCGTCGTATTGGTGTTTCTCGATGGTGTCGAGCAAGGTGACTGTTTGGAGTTTGTTGCGGGAAGCATTGGGGCCTTTTTCTTCTACGACGCGGCCGGTATCGATCGATTCCTGAACCAGGCCTACCACAAGATTGGCGCGGACCAGATCGACGAATTCGTCGCGGTAGGTCATGGTTTCGTGGAAATTGTGGCCGGTGTCGATGTGAACGAGGGGGAAGGGAGTACGGGCCGGCCAGAATGCCTTGCGGGCGAGCCAAGCCATGACGATCGAATCTTTACCGCCGGAGAAAAGCAGGGCCGGGTTCTGGAACTGGGCGGCGGTCTCGCGGAGGATGAAAATGGCTTCCGCTTCGAGTTGGTCGAGATGGCTGAGTTGGTAAGTAGGCATGAGAGGTGGTCGCTGAGTGCTGGAGATCGGGAAATGGTTGTGAGCTGACTGATGGGATCGGTCTGGGGCGGCGGACATGTTGGAAAACCCCGGAAAAGGCAATGACAAGATCTGCGCGGCCGCTGGTAGGACGGGGGGCGGGTAGGGTCAAGAAATAATTAGCAAGATGAGTGTCTTGCTAAGGATTGGGGGCGAAGGTTAGGGCGGCACCGCCGGGGCCGCCGGAGAAAGAGGTGAGAACGGGGGGACCAAGTGGGGACGGAACGGCGTTTCTTGGGCGAGATCGTTCGCGTTCCTTTCGCCGGTTCTCCCGGCGGTGGAACCCTACCTTTGGGCGAAAGATGTGAGAACGAATCAGGTAGGGCGGCACCGCCGGGGCCGCCGGCGAAAGAGGTGAGAACGTGGGGACCAAGAGGGGACGGAACGGCCATTCTTGGGCGAGATCGTTCGCGTGCCTTTCGCCGGTTCCCCCGGCGGTGGAACCCTACCTTGGGAACCTTCCTTCGGAATCTCACGTTTCTGAATCAGCTTCCTGAAATGGCAATACGCTCACGGACGGCCTCGAGGAGTTCGAAGGCGGCGTCTTCGATGGTGGTGGTTTCCGTGTCGAGAATGAGATCCGGATTCTGCGGGGGCTCGAATGAATTGTCGCGGCCGGTGAAATTCTTGATCTCTCCGCGGGCAGCTTTGGCATAGAGGCCCTTGACGTCGCGTTTTTCGCAAGCCTCATAACTGGCTTTCACATACACCTCGAACAAGTCGGCACCGATGAGCCCGCGGGCAAGGTCGCGGAGTTCGCCGCGAGGGGTGATGGCGGAAACAAAGGTGATGATCCCCTGAGAAACAAAAATTTTGGCCACCTCAGAAAATCGGCGGATGTTTTCGAGGCGATCCTGATCCGTGAAACCAAGGTCCGAGTTGAGGCCGGTTCGGAGGTTGTCTCCATCGAGAATGGTCGTGAAGCGGCCTTGCTGGTGAAGCACGCGCTCTGCGGCATTGGCGATGGTGGACTTTCCAGAGCCGGAAAGGCCGCACATCCAAATCACGAGCCCCCGTTGGCCAAGCAGGGTTTCCTTGTCATGACGGTTGAGGAATCGGTGGAATTCAGGGTGGATGTTCATGGAGCTAGAGACACAAGACTTGGAGACGCAAGACACAAGAAAAGATGGACTTTTCTTCAGCCATTTTCAGCCTTTTCCAATGATGAAGGCATCGAAGCCGTGTTCTTTGAGGGCGGCGACGGGTAGGACGGCGCGGCCGTCGAAGACGAATGCCGGTTTGAGCATGAGATCGTAGATGCGGGGCAGATCGAGGGTTTTGAACTCATCCCATTCGGTCAAGGTGGCGAGAGCGTGGGCGTTTTTGGCTGCCTCGTAAGGATCGCTGACCACTTCAACGTTGAAGTTGATGATATCCTGCGGAACACCGACTTCCAACAGATCGCGGTGGATCGTCTCCACGGGCACGCGAGGATCGTAAATGACGACGTGGGCATTTTCGGCAACGAGATCGCGGACGATATTGATGGCGGCGGATTCGCGGGTATCATTGGTGTCCTTTTTGAAGGCAAAACCGAGGATGGCGATGCGCTTGCCGGAGACGGTGTTGAAGAGGGTGCGGACGATTTTTTCGACAAAGCGGGATTTCTGCCAGTCGTTCATCGTGACGACAGAGCGCCAGTAGGCGGCAGCTTCCGGCAGGTTGAAGGACTCGCAGAGATAAACGAGGTTGAGAATATCCTTCTGGAAGCAGGAGCCGCCGAAGCCAACCGAGGATTTGAGGAACTTGGGACCGATGCGTGAGTCCGAGCCAATCGCGCGGGCCACTTCATCGACGTCGGCCCCGGTGGCTTCACAGAGTGCGGAGATGGAGTTGATGGATGAGATCCGCTGGGCAAGGAAGGCGTTGGCGACAAGTTTTGAAAGTTCCGATGACCAAAGATTGGTGGTGATGATCTTGTCTCTTGGCACCCAATTGGCATACACGGAAACCAGTGCCTCCAGTGCCGCCTGTCCTTCGGGGGTTTGTTCTCCGCCAATGAGAATGCGGTCTGGGTTTTCCATGTCCGCGACAGCGGTTCCTTCGGCAAGGAACTCGGGATTGGAGAGCACTTGGAAAGTGGCGCTGTGGGCGGAATTCGCGGCAAGGATGGCCTGGATGGCGGTGGCTGTCTTTACGGGAATGGTGGATTTCTCCACGATGATTTTGTTTCCTTGGGAGACCTCCGCAATGATGCGGGCGGCGGATTCGATGTAGCGCAGATCCGCTGCGCGCCCGGCTCCGATGCCGTAGGATTTGGTGGGAGTGCCCACACAGACAAAGATCAGATCGGCCGCCGCGATGGCGGGCTTGATGTCGGTTGTAAAGTGCAGATTCCTGCCGCGGGCGGATTCGACAACCTCCTGCAAGCCCGGTTCATACACGGGCAGGGTGTCTGAATTCCACGCATCGATGCGTGCCTGATTGAAATCACAGACGGTGACCTGGATGTCAGGACATTTTGCGGCGATCATGGCCATGGTGGGACCACCGACGTAACCGGCACCGAGACAACAGATGGAATGAACTTTCATAATTGATGGAATGGAGGATTGGGACTGAGTGACAAATGGAACGGGGGGATGAAAATTGAGCGGAGAGTGCTTTTCAATGTTTTACGGGATCATCGCAGACATGATCCCTCAAAAGGTGATAGATGAAGAGTGAGTTGTAAGTGAAGTAGCGTTTGAACAGGCGGCGGGGCTCCATCGCCATTCGATAGGCCCATTCGAGTCCGAAACGCTGAAAAAGCGCGGGAGATTGTTTGACCTCTCCTGCATGGAATGCGAATGCGGCGCCGATGCCGAAATAGATGGCCGGAGGGAGTTGATCCATGTGGCGGGCGATCCAGTGTTCCTGTTTCGGGCAACCGAGACCCACCCAGACCAGATTCGAGCGGCTGTCACGGATCTGTTGACAGATCCGCTCGAATTCATGTTCCGGCCATTCACCGAATGGAGGCGAATGCATTCCGGCGATGATGGCTCCGGGAAAATCCCGCGCGAAAGCTGAGCTGAGTTTATCGAGTGTCGATTGTTTGCCGCCTAACAAAAAGTGGCGGTATTCACCGCACCCCATGCTTGCCTTCAAGGTTTCCAACATGAGTGTGGGGCCATAAACACGATCGGTCAATTTTTCGGATGGCGGCAGCATGGCATTGACCGCCCAAACCAATGGCATGCCATCCGGCACAATCAGGTCGAAGCGATCCATCGTTTGACCAAACGATGGATCGGAACGAGCGAGGGCGGCAACGTGGGTGTTGGCAGCCTCTACCGCGTAAGCACGTTTTGGATTGGCGGCATGAGTCAATATCCAGTCCACGGCTCCTTGGTAGGTGGTCGCCGCGACAGGGAGGCCGATGATGGGGATGCGTTTCAATGGATGGAATGAGATGTTGAAGTTGCCGCCGAGGGGGGCGGGTTATCAGACGCGGCAAAATGGTTCCACGGCACGGAGTTGCGGAGTTGTGGCGATGGCTGCATCGCGTAATCCCGGCTCCGCAAACAAGTAGAGAGCATAGCCTCCGTAGCCGCCGCCGCAGTATTTTCGGGTGATGGAGCCCTCAATGTCGGGAAGCTGATGCATGCCCTCGTCGAGCTGTGTGGCATGATAGAGGGAGATGCCTTCTGCGAGACGGAAAATGTCAGCTTGCAGGACTCCGTCACGGGAAATGCGGGCGCTTTGTGCAATGCGGTCATAGTCACGCGGCAAGTTGGCTACGCCCGGGGTGTCATGTTGGATGCCTGTCCAATAGATCGCCATTCTTCCGGCGAGGAAATCTCCGTTGTGCTTGAAATCCAGCACCGGGCGTTCTCCGGAGCGCCAGACACACAGTCCGGTTTCACGGATGACCGCCGGGTCCTGCCAACCGACACCGAGGTCGATTTCCGATTCGAATCCATCGCGGCCATTCAACAGAGCCCATGCGCCACTGCCGCCAAGTCCCGCCTGCTTTTCAAACGGCCATTCGCGAAGGGAAACCAATGGCGAGATGGCACAATTCACGATGTATTCTCCTGGGCGCGAGAAACGCGGAACATCCAGCCAGCCGCCAGCAAAATCCACGCGCAAGGGGGCCTCGGTGGGGGCCTGCACCCAGCGCACAATGGAACTGGTCGAGACAGGTTCGAAGCGCGGCGGCGTCTTCGGGAGAATCGTGTATTCCGCTCCGACCATGCTGCAGAGTTCGCGTTTCAGATCACCGTATTTATCATCTTCGGTAACGATGAGGAAATCCGGCTTGATGCGAAGGAAATCCTCCTTGAAATCAAGGCCTTCCTCGTGCCCTTGGGTGATGATCACTTCGTCGATCATTCGCAGTCCCTGAAGCAGGACGCGCTTGTGATCATCCGGAATCGAGGGTTTGCGGCGCTTGTGGTGCCAAAGCACCTCGGCGGATGCAAACGATACAATCAAATAATCGCCGAGTGCGCGGGCTTCTTCAAAAAACTGAAGATGCCCGGCGTGGAGAATATCATAACATCCGGATACAAATACTTTTTTCATAAGGTGATTTCAATAGTGATATCTTGCTTGGGCGAAGAGGATTTTGTCATCTTTGACCCGATAGACGAGTCGGTGTTCCTGGGTGATTCGCCGCGACCAGACCCCGGATCCGAGATGGCGGAGTGGTTCCGGCTTCCCGATTCCAGCGCTTGGATCGCGACGGATGGCTTCAATCAGTTCGAGGATTCGCAGTGCGGTTTTCCGATCGGTTTTAATCCAGTGGTTGAGGTCATCCAAAAAATCGCGGTCGAATACCAAGATTCTTTCCACCTGGCTCATTTTTTCGAGACTTTCGCTTTCAGATCGGGGAGTGTCACAGACTCGCCCTCTCCCTGTTCAAGCCGTTGGAGTGCTCCCAGCAAGCGGCGGGCGTTCGCTGGAGAACGCAGGAGATGGGCGGTCTCCATCAAGCCTTGCCATTCACCAGCAGGAAGCAGCACAACCGACTCGTGGCCACGACGATCAATCGTGACCGGCTCACGTGTGGATACGGTTTCGTCCCAAACGCTTGCGAGGCGGTCTCTTGCTTCAGTGTAGGAAATGGTGGTCATGGCTCAGTGAAACACTGGACAGGTTATCTGTCCAGAATCTTTGGGGGGAAGTTTATTCCTTCGCCACGGAAACGTGGTGGCCGTGTGACTTGAGCAGTGCGTGCTGACGGGCGGTGTCGAGGTCGGATGCCACCATCTCGGCGCACATTTCCTCGACGGTTATTTCCGGCACCCAGCCGAGTTTTGCCTTTGCCTTGGATGGATCTCCGAGAAGGGTTTCCACTTCGGCGGGACGGAAGTAGCGGGGATCCACCTTCACAATGACATCGCCCACTTTGGCGGCGGGTGCCTTGGCGGAATCGAGGATCGAAGTGACGGTGGCGATTTCTGCTTCACCCGAGCCACTGAATTCCACTTCCATGCCGGCTTCCCGCGCAGTCATCCGCACAAATTCGCGGACGGAGATCTGCTTGCCGGTGGCGATGACGAAATCATCGGCTGTTTCCTGTTGGAGCATCATCCACTGCATGCGGACGTAGTCCTTGGCGTGGCCCCAGTCGCGGAGTGAATCCATGTTGCCGAGGAACAGGCAGGACTCAAGGCCTTGGGCGATGTTGGCAATGCCGCGGGTGATTTTACGAGTGACGAAGGTTTCGCCACGACGGGGTGACTCGTGGTTGAAGAGAATGCCATTGCAGGCATACATGCCATAAGCTTCGCGATAGTTCACCGTGATCCAGTAGGCATACATCTTCGCAACCGCGTAGGGCGAGCGGGGATGGAAAGGGGTGGTTTCCTTTTGCGGGATTTCCTGCACGAGTCCGTAGAGTTCGGAGGTCGATGCCTGATAGAATCGCGTGGTCTTTTCGAGGCCGAGGAAACGGATCGCTTCCAACAAGCGCAGGGTTCCGATGGCATCGACATCCGCCGTGTATTCCGGGGCTTCGAAGGAAACCGCCACATGCGACTGGGCGCCGAGGTTATAGACTTCATCGGGCCGCACCTCGCTGAGAATGCGGGTGAGGTTGGAGCTGTCGGTTAGATCGCCATAGTGAAGCCGGAAACGCGAGTTTTCCACGTGTGGATCTTCATAGATGTGATCGACGCGCTGTGTGTTGAAGAGCGATGCGCGGCGTTTGATGCCATGGACTTCATAACCTTTTTCGAGCAGGAACTCGGCGAGGTAGGAACCGTCTTGTCCGGTGATACCGGTAATCAGTGCTTTTTTCATATGTCTGGAGGGAGCTGGGAGTTTGGAGTTTGGAGTTAGAGGAGAGTTTTTCGGAAGCTTGTGATCATGCGGCAGATTTCTTCCAATTCGGATAGGTGGGGGGCGGGTGGAGTGGGTAAATGATTTTCGTTGTGGAGTAGAATGAGGATGTTGGCGCATTCGAAAGCGGAACGTCGGGCATAATTGAGAAACTGGGCAAATTCGGCTTTGTTGTAACTCCCCGATCCTTCGGCGATATTGTTAGTGATGCTCAATGTCGCTGCACGAAGCTGTTCGGCCCATCGAAACTTTTTACGTTGCTCCAGTGTATCTGCGATCTCGAAAAGAGGCCCGCTAACAAGCGCAGAACGCTTTCAGATGTCGAGTTGTTGAAAACGAAACTTGTGGGATTCCATGTTAGGCCGTTTTTTCTTACTCCTCGCTCCATTCTCCCCGCTCCCCGCTCACAGCCTTGCTTGGCCGGAGGTGAGGCTGGATTTGAAGTCTTCGTAGGCGGCGGCGAGGCCTTGTTCGAAGGGCACGACTGGCTGCCAACCGCAGGCCCGGATGGATGAGATATCAAGCAGCTTGCGGGGCGTGCCGTCGGGTTTGGTGGGATCGGTGAGGATTTCGCCTGTGAAACCGACGGTCTGGGCAACGAGGGTGGCGAGTTCGAAGATGGTAAGGTCCTCCCCGGTGCCGACGTTCACCCAGTCCGGCGGATTTTCGATAGAGAGTAGGTGGAAACAAGCGGCAGCGAGATCATCGGTGTGGAGGAATTCGCGGCGCGGGGTGCCGGTGCCCCAGATTGTCACGGATGCATCGTTGCGTTCCTTGGCCTCGTGGAAACGGCGGATGAGGGCCGGGATGACGTGGGAGTTTTCCGCATGATAGTTGTCGCCCGGGCCATACAGGTTGGTGGGCATGGCGCTGTGATACATCAGGCCGTGTTGGGCGCGGTAGTGCTGGCACAGCTTGAGCCCGGCGATTTTGGCGATGGCATAAGCCTCGTTGGAAACTTCAAGGGCCGAGGTGAGAAGGCAATCTTCAGGCATCGGCTGTGGTGCCATTTTCGGATAGATGCATGAGGAGCCGAGAAACAGCACTCGCCCGACATTCGCCCGTCGGCTGCCTTCCACGAGGTTGGATGCGATGGAGAGGTTCTCATAAATGAAGTCCGCCGGATAGGTGGAGTTCGCATGAATCCCGCCGACCTTGGCTGCGGCAATGATGACGATGTCCGGTTTCTCCTTTTCAAGGTAGGCAAACACCGCCGCCTGATCGCAAAGATCGAGCTCGGAGCGGGTGGTGGTCAGCAGCTCGAAGCCGCCGCGTTTCATGGCTTCGCGGGCAAGAGCGGAACCGACCATGCCTCGATGGCCGGAAATATATAATTTTTTCATGGTTTCTTGAGTTCGGGTTAGAGGGAGGGGCGTCAGGAGAGTAGTTGTAATTCCAACGGGCTCTCGCCTCCTTGAAATCCATTCCCAAGTGCAGCTCGATGCCCGGGGTGGATTCGAGGAGGTTCTCAAACATGGCTGTGTAGCCTTTGGCGGTTAGCGCTTGGAATTTTTTGGGTGAGATAGCGGTTGTCCCGATTGGTGCGGATGGGAATGCTCCAATAGCGACCCCGTGTGTGGCTTTTGATCGTATAGGAAACCTCGTGCCATTCGGTGAACCGCGAGAGATAATCGACGACGCGCTGTGAATTGCTGCGGAAGTAGTGCGGACCGTAGGGATGGATCAGGACTCCGGAGGAATCGATGCGGTCATGGGCGTTCCCCCCGATGTGGTTGCGGCGTTCGGCGACGATGCATTTCATTCCTGCCGAGGCGAGACGCTCTGCCATCACAAGGCCTGAAAAGCCTGCGGCAATGATCAGGAAATCGGTGGATGCGTCTGCCTGCAAGCTGGGAAGTGCCTTGGTGATGGAGTTGGCCACGCTACCGCCCTTGGTCGATCTTTCCTTGTGAGGAAGAAACCTGAAAGGGTGATTAAGGTGGTGAGTTTGCCGATTGGATTCGAATCGACAGCAGGGGAGGGTGGGGTTTCAGAAGAAAACCAACCGCTCGAAGATTGAGAAAATGGGCAAGTCCATGGTGGTGCTACGGCGTGGGTCGTCGTGGAAGCAGGATGGAAAAAAGATCGACGTCCACAGCATGAGGGCGCCCAAGAAACTCCAGCAGTACTTTGACCCGTTCGGCTGCAGGGGCTACGGCGACGATCGTGCCACGCATGCCTTGGAGGGGGCCGTGGGCGATCTCCACTTCGTCGCCCGCCTCGATGACCGGGGCGACGGAAAACAATTCATCGTCTTCCGAGCGGTTGCGTATTTCCTGGCGCAGGGATTCGACGAAATCGTCCGGCACTGCGGGGACCTCTGAGCCGAAGCGGACCAGACCTCGGATGCCTTGGCAGAAAGTGACCGCGCGTTCCATGTTCGCGATATCGAATTTGGCCAGCACGTAGCCGGGGAAAAGCGGCTCGATCCACCAGACTTTGCCGCGTCGCGTCGCCTTGCGGTATCGCAGGCGTGGGCAAAACACCTCAACGCCCTCCAATTCGCGGAGGTGGCCGGCGGCGATGTGTTCCCGCTTGGTCTGAGTTCGAACGCAAAACCATTGCGGTATGTTTGGGTTTTCCAGGATCATTGACCAAGAATTCTCTGAATAATGGGAAGCACGCGTCCGCCGCTTCTCAGCCAATTTTCAAGCCGCTCCACTCGATCGCAGAGAAATTGGCGTTGTTCGCTGTCCTCGACTTGCTGGGCGGTTTCGGCGAGTCGGTTGATTTTCGCCTTGCCACTCTCCAAGTGGGGGCGGATTTGCTCTCGGATGAAACCACCGACCAGGCGTTTGAGCTCGACGGCCGGTTCGTAGTAGGTCCTGCGCTCGGCACCGCCGTTGCTCTCCGCTTCACGGACAGCTCCGAGGCTTTTGAGCATTCTCAAGCCTTGGCTGGCCGAGCCCTTGCTGATGTTGAGCCGGTGGACGAGGTCGTCCAGCGAAAGGGGGACCCGGGAAATGAACAACAATCCGTAGATTTCACCAATCGAGCGGGGAAGCCCGAGCACGCGCACTCCGTCCACGAAAAAGTCAACCACTTGGCGCTGAAGTGGGTCAAGTTCGTGTGTTGATCCGTCCGTCGGATGGTCCATGGGTTTGATCGTAAGGAGGAAACGGGTTTGTTCAATTCTTTTTGAACAAAGTGCATCCAGCCTTGATTTCGGCCTTCCAAACTGCTGGTTTCCCGGGCATGCGCATTCTTATCACGGGCGGAGCGGGTTTTCTGGGGTCCCATCTTTGTGAACGACTCCTCAACGAGGGCAACGAGATCATCTGCCTCGACAACTTCTTCACTGGCCGGAAACGCAACATCGCCCACCTCTTGGAAAATCCCTACTTCGAGTTGGTCCGGCACGACGTGACGGAGCCCTTCAAGTTCGAGGTCGATCAGATTTACAACCTCGCCTGCCCGGCCTCCCCGCCGCACTACCAGCACAATCCCATCAAGACCACCAAGACCTCGGTCATGGGGGCAATCCACTGTCTGGGGCTGGCAAAACGGCTCGGGGCGCGCGTTTTTCAGGCATCCACCTCGGAAGTGTATGGCGACCCGGAAATTCACCCGCAGCCGGAATCCTACTGGGGCAGTGTCAATCCCATTGGAGTGCGTTCCTGTTACGATGAAGGCAAACGCTGCGCGGAAACGCTCTTTTTCGATTACCACCGCCAGAACAACGTGGACATCCGCGTGGTGCGGATTTTCAACACCTATGGCCCTCGCATGTTGCCGGACGACGGCCGGGTGGTTTCAAACTTCATTGTCCAGGCGCTCCAGGGCAAGGACCTCACGATTTATGGCGACGGCACCCAGACGCGTTCTTTCTGTTATGTGGACGACCTCATCGAAGGCTTCATCCGCCTCATGAACCATCCCTCAATCACCGGTCCCGTCAACATCGGCAACCCCGGCGAATTCACCATGCTGGAACTCGCGGAACTGGTCCTGAAGAAAGTCGGCGGGCCTTCCAAGATCACCTATCTGCCCTTGCCGGGGGATGATCCGAAGCAACGGCAACCGGATATCACCCTGGCCAAGAGCGAACTCGGCTGGACTCCCAAAGTGCCTCTCGATGCTGGCCTCGATTCCACCATCGATTACTTCCGCAAGCTGTTGGCGGAGTGAAGACTTGGGAACCACGGAATACTCGAAACACACGGAAGAAAACCAAGATTCGTCCGATTCGTCAGATTCGTGGTGCCTTCTTCTTCTCTACCCTAACGAATCTGGCCCTTGTATAAAACCTCATCCCACGAGGTGATTCCTATCGTCTTCAAATAAGGAGCCGCGACCTCGTTTTCTTGCGGGGTGCCGAGTGCCTTGTAGAGATGCCAGATGGGTTTTTTGCCCAGGGGATCGCCTGGTTCATCGGGAAATTTCCGCAAGCCGATGCGCAGGCCGCCTTCGTTGCGGTTGTCGATCCAGTTGTGATATTGCCATGACTCGACCGAGGAGAGCGCATTGATTTTTTTCCATGCCAGCGCCATGCCGGCGGCCTGATCTTCGAGCGACTTGGGCGAGTAATCCTTCGAGTTGAAGCCATTCTCCGACAAATGCACCGGCCTCACCTTGCCTTTGTAGAGCAGTGCGGGTTGTTTCATGTAGGCATCGAGCACTTCGAGGTTCTTGGGAGTGATCTTGGGAGAGTTGAAATCGAAGGTAGCCTGCTCGTCTTCCCAAGTCCGCGGGTTGAAGAGGTTCTGCGGATAGGGATGATAGGCCATCGCCCAAGGAAAATCACCCTCGGCCGCCGTGTGGTGGAGCAGCAGTTCCACCATGCGCTTGGATCCATACCAGCGCTTTTCTCCCGCCTTCGCCCAGTGGTGGGTGAGGGTGATGAAGGGGCGGGCGTTGGGATCGTATTGACGGGCGATCAGATCGGTGAGGCGCATGGAGCGCTGATAGAGATCCATGTAAACGGCGGCCGGTTTTTCCCCGGCATTCGTCCAGACCCAGCCGGCGTCCACTTCGTTGTGGATGATCCAATGATGAATGCGGCCGTATTTTCCATCGAGCCGTGACCACCGTTCCGCCATCAGGTTGAGGATGGCACCATACAGCGAGATGCCTTCTTCCGAGGTCACGTTCGGCATGGCGAAAGTGCCTTCCTTGACGGCATCCGGATGGCCGAGCTGGCGGATGAGAGGATCGGCAGACTTCGCGGAATTCGCCACTAACAGAATCGCGGAAACCATCACGTTGTGTTTCATCGCTTCCTGAAATGTTGCATCGTATCCCTGCAAGGCGGCGGTTCGAGCATGATAAGTGCGGCCCTGCCATTGGAAAGGTTCGGTCCCGGGGCCGGGCTTGAGGGAAACCAGAGAATGCACCATGACATTCACCGTCACTGCCGTGATGCCAAGGTCGGCAAGTTCATTGGGCAGGCGGCCGCGATTCCAGCCGCCGAGTCCTTTTTTGTTTGATGGTTTGATCGGAGGAAGTCCGGGCGCGTGGCAATCGACCCAACCGGCATACTTCGCATGCGAGATGGGCTTGATGGCAGTCCCGGTCTTTTCCACCAACTGCCATCTCGAAGTGAGCCGATCGTATTCCAAAGCGCCCCGCTTGCGCTTGCGCGGGACATCGATGACAAAACTCCCATCTTCGCGGGGCTTCACTTCGATGAGCGTTTGCCATGACTCCGGCGCATCCAGAATCACATCCATGGGAATGTCCGCGAGATAACACATCGAAGTTCCCTTGGGGACTTGGCCTTCAATGCGGATGGCATTTCCTCCGGCGGAAACTTTTTGAATCTCCGCAGGAAACGAGGTTTTGAAATAGGCATCCAGCGCTTCTTCGGTGCCGGATGCGCTGGGCTTGTTGCGGATTGCATCGAACTCACCAGGCACTTCAGCTCTCAAGCGGACCTTGCGCAGTTGGATCACCCGGTCGGCGGCGAGCGGCAAATCGATCCGCAAGTTTTGCCATCCGGCGGGAAGAGGTTTTCCCGGAGATTCCAATCGGGCCGCATAAGGTGTCCAGGTTTCCGCATGGCCGATGAGTGGAAGGTAACGTGCGGTCTTCGCTTCATAGGGCGGACCGGGCAACACGGCAAACGATGGCACGCCGCCGGCGCAGAAATACTCGAATTCGATCACCCGCTGCGTCGGCGCGGGAGCTGACTTGGGCGATGCAAGCACCGACATGGGACCACGGATTTCATAAACTCCCGCATTGGCCCCGAAGGATGGATGAGGTCCATCATTGCGTTTCAACTCCAACTCGACTTCAGCCTGGCCATGAAGAAATCCGGTGCACGAAATGGCGGCTAAGACAGTGACACGCAGGCGTTGAATGCAGGATGTCATGTCAGAGTGCTGCGCTGAATTGATAGGTGCCGGATCCCAGAAGCAACTGCTTGCCATCCTGCTTGCGGATGCCGTTTCCGATCACAATCGCATTGCCCTTTTCCTTGAGTTCGCCTTTCACGGGCAGGATCACATCGGCGCTGGTGTTGGGTGGGACGATGATGTCAGCGGTGAAAATGCCATCCACCATCTTCCACGAACAGGCGAGCTTGCCGTGGCGGGTTTCCATCGATGCACTGGCATGCGTGATGGTGCCGGTAGGACGGGGGGCGATGCGGACGCGGTCGAAGCCCGGGGCGGCACGGTCAATGCCGGCAAGTTCGCCCATCATCCATTCGCACACGGCACCGAAGGCATAGTGCGAAAATGAATTCATCTCCGGAGTATGCACGCCCTTGCCCTTGATATAGGAATTCCAGCGCTCCCAGATGGTGGTTGCGCCGTTGTCCACTTCGTAACCCCAGCTGGGGAATTCACGCTGTTGGATCAGGATGCCGGCGATGTCGTGCTGGCCATTGGCCGAGAGAGCCGGAAGCAGCGGGCGGGTGCCGAGGAAACCGGTGGTCATCTTGTTGCCATTGTCCTTCACCAGCTTGGCCAGATGCGCGGCGGAGGCGGCCCGTTTTGCTTCAGGGATCAGGTCGAAAAACAGGGCCATCGCATACGTCGATTGATTGTGGACCGTGAGCGATGCATCCGGTTTCAGATAGATCTTCTGCCATGCGGCCGTGACTTTGGCGGCATCGGCCTTGTAGGCAGCGGCTTGTTTTTTCTCACCAATCACATTTGCCATTTCGGCCATCAACCGGGCACAATAGGCATGATAGGCGAGATCGATGAACTGGATGGGAGTCTTCACATCGCCGAGTGAAAGCCAGTCGCCGAAATTGCAATCGTCCGTGGCACCATCGAGTTCCGGATCGCGCAGTTTGCGCCATGCCATGAAATCATTCATCTTGCGCCAATGTTCGGTGATCACCCGCGTGTCGCCGTAAGTTTGCCAGATCGTCCACGGGCAAATCACACCCGCATCCATCCAACCGGCTGCATGGTGTTCGTTCGGCCGGGCGAGGGGACGCGGGGCATAGGCGGGATAAGCGCCGTAATCCCATTGATCGTCATTCAAGTCGCGCAGCCATTTGGTATAAAACGAGGCGATGTCCGCATTGTAAGTAGCGGCACGCACATAAATCTGCGCATCGCCGGTCCAGCCCATGCGCTCGTCGCGCTGGGGGCAGTCGGTGGGCATTTCAAAGAAATTCGCCCGCTGCGTCCACACCATGTTCTGATAGAGTTTGTTGAGCATGGCATCCGACGACTCGAAGCTGCCATGATAGGGCGTGTCCGAGTGGATCACCACGCCGGTCACCGCATCCTTGTCCGGCGTGCCGGGATAACCGGTGATTTCGACGTATTGGAAACCATGATAAGTGAACTCCGGCATCCATGTCTCACCGGCAGGATCGCCTTTGAGGATATAGGTATCCACCGAACGGGCGCAGCGGAGGTTCTCGGTGCTGAGTCGGCCATCCTGGTGGAGGATTTCCGCATAACGCAGGGTAAGTTTGTCACCGGCTTTGCCTTTCACCTTGATTCTTGCGAGTCCGGAGATGTTCTGGCCGAGATCGAAAATGAAAACTCCGGGTTGATGCTCGCGCACAGACTTGGCGGCGATTTCCTCGATGGGTCTAACAGGCGGACCGGGGTGCGGTTCGATCTTGGCGTTTGAGCCGGTTTTCGAAACAGCGGTCTTCCACTTGCTGTCATCGAATCCCGTTGAGGACCAGCCCGGCATTTCCTTGCGGGCATCGTAGGACTCGCCCATCAGGATGTCCGATTCGAGGATGGGACCGGTCGAGGATTTCCACGATGTATCCGTGGCCACCATCTTGCGGCTGCCATCGGCGAGTTCCAGTTCTAACTGCAAGCGCACGGCAGGGGAGATGCCATAATAATATCTTCCATCGATGCCGGGAACGAGCCCTTCCTGAGCGGTGAGAAGCCCATAGGCGACGTAGCCGGAATACCAACCATCGGCCAAAGTCGCGCCGATGGCATTGCCGCCGGATTTCACCATTTGAGTGACATCATAAGTGCGCGAATGAATGCGGCGTTGATAGGCGGACCATCCGGGAGCAAGCATTTCGTCCGACACCCGCTTGCCATTGATTTCCACATTGAAAACCCCGAGCGCGGTGGCGTGGAGGGTGGCGCGCTTGACAGTGGGCGCTTCGAATTCCTTGCGCAGATATTTCGCAGGGGTCACCGTGAGAACTCCGCGCTTGGGATCGCCTTTGAAGTTCTGGATGTTTTCGCGGGTGGTGAAAGATTCATCTTCCGGCGCACTGATCCACAGCGCCTGCCAATCTTCCGGAGTCAACAGTCCGATCCCGAAACTTGCAGGCTGGCTCCACTCCGATGCCGCTCCAGCCGCATCCCAGACGCGGACTTTCCACGAAGCGCGATCCCGCGATGCGAGCGGCGAGCCGGCATATTCGATCTGATCGGTGGCAGCGGATGCGATTTTTCCCGAATCCCACAACACCTTGCCATCCGGCGAACTTACATGAATCTCATAGGCGCTTTGTGAAACATCGCGTGCAGCAGCATCCGAGGGCTGGATTTTCCACGAAAAGCGCGGCTTGGTCGTGCCGATGGCCTCTGGTTGGGCGTGGTATTCGCATCGCAGATCACGGGTGGTGAGGCTGTTGGCCATGGCGGGAAGGAAGAGGGAAAGCAGGAGAAAAACGGGCTTCATGGGTTGCGGGCGCAGTGGGTTGGGACGTGCAAGACGGCGGGCCTTGTTCCCAACGATAAGAACCCGCATCATCTTACATGGGACAGTCCCGCATTTACGGGGTTTGTGCGCAAGCAGAGCTTGTCGATGAGGTGGTTTTCATCTATCCGCTGCGGCATGGAACCAATGATGAATCAGCAAGAAGCAGCGATCGGTGTGATCGGCGGCAGCGGGCTTTATGAAATGGAAGGGCTGGAGGAAATCCAGGAACTGTCCCTGTGGACGCCTTATGGAAACCCTTCCGACAAGATCATTTGCGGCCGCATCTCGGGGCGCAGGGTTTGTTTCCTCCCTCGCCACGGCGTGGGCCACCGCTTGCTGCCTCATGAAATCAATCACCGCGCCAATATCTGGGCGCTGCGATCCCTCAATGTGCGCTGGGTGATTTCCGTGACGGCCGTGGGAGGCCTGCGCAAGCGCATCAAGCCGCGCGATCTGGTAGTGCCGGATCAATTGATCGACCGCACCGGCACGGGCGCGAAACATACGTTTTTCGGAAATGGTATCGTCGCGCATGTGGGATTTGCCGATCCCTATTGCCCGGATCTCCGCAAGGTGCTGATCAAGGCTGCGAAGCCGCTGGCGAAGAAGGTCCACAAGGAAGGCACTTATCTTTGCATGAACGGCCCCGCGTTTTCCACCCGGGCCGAGGCTGCCATGCACCGGATGATGGGCGCGGACATCATCGGCATGACCAATGCCCCGGAAGCGCGGCTTTGCCGGGAGGCGGAAATTTCCGCTGCGGCCCTCGCGCTGGTGACGGATGATGATTGCTGGAAAGACGAAGAAGATGCCGTGGAAGTGCACACCGTCGTGGAAAACCTCCACGCCAACAGCGACCTCGGCAAACGCATCGTCCGCGAGGCCATCGCTTTGATTCCCACCGAACCTACCAGCGCAAGCCACAGCGTGCTGGATACCGCGATTTTCACCGCCCGCTCCATGTGGCCGGCCCAGACGGTTACGGATCTCGGCCCCATCCTCGGCCGCTTTGGCTGATGTTAGAAAACCCGGCCACCGCCAATCCATCATTCCCCGGCTTGCCAGATGGCGTCGGCTCGTCATAACTACCCATCGTGAACGTCGGAATCCTCGCCAATCCCCACAAACCCGGATCAGTTCCCACAATCCAGGCGCTGAGGACCGCCCTCGCCACCCGCTCGATCGCCACCTTGTTGGATACCCAGACCGCGGATCTCCTCGGAGAACCCGGAGGCATCCCAGCGGGCGAACTCACCCATCACGCCGATCTCGCGGCTGTGATCGGCGGAGATGGCACGATGCTCAATGCGATGTCGCGCCTCGGCGATTTCGAGAAACCCGTGGCTGGCATCAATGTCGGAAATCTCGGGTTTCTCACCAGTTGCACCGATGATGAACTCGACGTGTTCGCTGCAGCACTGGCGGATGGGAATTTCACCACCAGCGTGCGCACCTTGTTGGAGGCAAACGTGCATCGCGATGGCAAGCCCCTGCGGTCCTTCACCGCCCTCAACGAGGTCACGCTGGCCCGCGGTGTCACCGGTCGTCTCGTTTCCCTGCGCGCCCGGGTCAATGGCGAATTGCTCAACGACTACCGCGCGGATGGCCTCATCGTCGGCACGCCCACCGGGTCCACCGCCTACTCGCTC
>JBBARN010000038.1:0-19529 GCA_040399845.1 Luteolibacter sp.
AGTATCGAGCCGGGTGCCGCGAATGGCGGTGTATTTGATTTCCTTCAGATCGCCATCGAGCACCGCATCCGCGTGGTCGAGATCGCTGATCCGATAGGTGCCATCCTGAACGATTGCATTGGCCACAGCCGAAGTCGCGACCGCCTCTGCTCGGGGATGCAGGGTGGAGTTGGAAAACATCGGAACGCTGATGGTTTTCACCTTGGCCAGCGAGGGAGGCTTCGTTCCGCCGAGCTGATATCCCGCGCAGGAGGCGCAGATGAAGGAAACGAGCAGCGCGGAAGTCTTCACGGCAGGATGGGTGGCGGTTGCGGCAAAAGGAAACAGGGTGAAACAACGGATCACTCGCCCAGTTCCTTGAGACGGGCTTTGGATTTATCATGCAGCGTGCCGTAGCTCGTGCGCTTCACGATGTCCCGGTAATAGACTTTGGCGGCTTCGGTTTTCCCGGTCTTTTCGTAGAATTGGGCGATGTCGAACGAGCGTTGCAAATCGCGACCACCAAGGTTTTCCAACAACTTGCGGGCCTCTGCATTGCGCGAGTGGCCGGGGTATTGGATGAGGTAATCGTTGAATGCCTCGCGAGCCAGATCGACGTTGGCTTGGTTCTGATTTCCACGCTCGGCTTCGATCATGAGGATGAGCCCGACGCGGAAAAGCGCTTCCGGGGCTTCGCTGCTGTCCGGTTGCTCCGCGACAAGCAGGCGGTAGGCGGCGATGGCTTCCTTGGTTTTCTTTTTCGATTCGTAAAGCTGACCGATGGTGAACTGGGCTTTGGAAGCGGTCTTGGACTTGGGAGCGTGACTCCGCACCTTGGTGAGCATGTCCACGGTCTTGTCGAGCGGTAGCTTCATCTTCAGGCCGAGGAAACTCGATTTCACATCGCCGTCGGCCGCAGACTGGGCCATGGCGGTCTGGCGATTGACCGCGGTCATGTAGAGATTGCTCCCCGGGTAACTTTGCAGGAATTTGTCGTAAGCTTCGAACGAATCCTCGATTTCCCCATCCTGCTCCAAAAGTTGCGCCTGGCGGAAACGGGCCTGCGCTGCGGAAGGAGCGAAGGGGTAGCGAGTGGCCACCCGGTCGTAGAGTTTGATGGCACGGCCTTGTTTTCCCGCATCATCGGCCGCCTTGGCCTTCTGATAGAGCGCCTCTCCCTCAGAAGAGGCGGCTTGGGTATTGCCGGCGAGAATGGGCGTATTGGAATCGGAGCCGCAGGACGGCAGGAACATAGCGGCGACTAACAAGCACGCGGGAGCGATCAACCGATGGGTCATGGGCGCAAGCATAGGCCGGGATCGGGCTTGGGAAAGTCCAAAAGCGCGGGGCAAGCGGATCATTTTCCGAGTTCGGCGGCCCGGCAGGTCGCGGCCGTGACCGCTTCGATCAGGGCGGAACGCAGTCCGAGTTTTTCCAATTCCGCGAGTCCGGCAATCGTGGTTCCGCCCGGAGAAGTGACCATGTCCTTGAGAACTGCCGGGTGTTCGCCCGTTTCCAAGACCATCGCGGCGGATCCGAGCACGGTCTGGGCGGCAAGACGAAGTGCATCGGCTCGCGGCAATCCATTGCGCACGCCGCCATCGGCCAGCGCCTCGATCACCAGGTAAATATAAGCCGGGCCACTGCCGGACAAACCGGTAACCGCATCCATCAAACGCTCCGGCACTTCCACGGCAAGGCCCACCGATCCAAGCAGCGCCCGGGCTTTGGCTGCGTCGTCAGGTGTGGCGCTGGTCCCCAAGCAAAACGCCGCAGCGCCCTTCCCCACCAATGCAGGGGTGTTCGGCATGCAGCGGATGATCCGGGTATTTGCAGCAGCCGCTGCCTCAAGCGCGGCAAGGGTGATGCCGGCGGCGATGGAAATGATCAAGCGCTCGGAACCATCTTCCACCAGCGCCTTGAGCACGGATCGGACGTCATGTGGTTTGGTGCAAAGAAGGACCACCCCGCACTTGGAAATTGCAGCCAATTGATCCGAGACCTCGGCCCCCGTGACTTTGGCAAAATGTTCCCTCGCAGAAGCATAAGGATCCACCCCCACCACGTCCGCTGCATTTACCGTTCCCGAACGGATCGCCCCCTCGACGAGCGCCGTTCCCATTTTTCCACAGCCAATGATTCCAAGCTTCATGGCCGGAGCCTATGCCCGGCAGCGCGGATCATGCCAGCGTCATTTTGCTTGGACCCGGAGCCCTCGCGGGACCATGGTTCGCCGCATGAAGCACCGCCTCATCGCCATCTGGATGGCCGGATTTTCCACCTTCGCGCAATCCGCCCCGGAGAAAACGGATCCGATTCCCAAGCCGGAAACCGAGCAAGCGCTCGCCGATGAACTTCCAACAGTTGAGGCGGCGATCCCCGCCCCCGTCAAAGCGCTCGGAGTGCCGGAGTCGATCGCATTTCCCGGAGGGATTGTGATGGCCGTAAGCGCCTCAACAGATAGAGCGCAGGCACACGTGCTACAAGGGCTCAATCACTTGCATGGTGGCTGGGAATTCGAGGCCAGCCGTCATTTTGCAGTCGCGATGCGTGAGGATCCGGACTGCCTGCTCGCCCACTGGGGCATGGTGATGTCCCTTCTCAATCCCTCACCGGAGACCGGCCCCGCCCGCAATGCAGCCACGGATCGGTTGTTGCATCTCGTGGAAGCCGGTCAGGGAACCGAGTTGGAACGCGGCTACGCCTACGGCCTGATCAAATACATCGAGCAAGGACCGGCCGGCGCCGCTTCTGCCTTCTTTAAGGTTGCGGAAAAATTTCCCGACGAATTGCAGGCCGCCGTCTTCGCAGCACTCTTCAACCGTGGCGGTTTCGATCCGGCGGGAGATCCCACCCCGACGCAAATCAAGGCGGAAACCGACTTGCTCGCGCTGATTGAAAAACACCCGCAGAGCCCGGTGCTCCTCAATGCCCTCCTGCTCATCCGCGCCGAGGGGCCGGACCTTGCCAGCTCGCTGGAACTCGCCCGCAAACTCGCCAAAATGACGCCGGACTACGCGCCCAGCTATCATCTGCTGGGTCACTACGAGTGGCGCTGTGGACAGCACAAGCGCGCTGCTGCCGCATTCACCCAAGCAGCAGCCCTTTATGACGCGTGGATGAAACGCCAGAAGGCAGGCATTGCCGATTGTCCGGAATGGGCCCGCGCAGAGTGCTATCGCATCGTTTCCATGGTCTCCATCGGCGACTTCGAGATCGCCTATGCCGCAGCGCGCCAACTCGCTGCCACGCCCATCCCGAAGGACCGCACCGGCTCGCCGGGAACGAGATTTCTTTTGTGGGATGTCGAAACCCTGCCTGCACGCATCCTCATCCACCGCGGTCAGAACGGACATGCTGCCCAAGCAGCCGAATCCCTGCCCAAACCGGCTGACATCGCCGAATTCCGCAAAGACTCGCTTGCCTACTGGTGGATCGATGGCCTGCGCTTCGCTCTCGAGGCCCAACGTCTGATCGATGCAGGAAACTTCGAAGAAGCACGAACCGTGATAAGTGTCATCACCCAGCACGGGGAAAACATGGTGGGCACCCAGGCAGCCGCCGCGGCCGGAGGCGAGCGCTCCCAGTGGATCCGCGCCTTCCGTGCCTTGGAAGTGCTCGCCAGCGACATCCGCGGGCGTCTCGCCATGGCAGGCCCCGAAGGTCAACGGGAAACCGCTTACAACTGGTTTGCCTCTGCAACCGACCGCCAACACCCGTCTCCCCTACTTCTCCCACCCATGATCCTCACCCCCATGGCATCCCGGCTTGGCGAATTCCAACTTGCCCAAAAACGCCCAACCGAAGCGATCGAGGCCTTCCAACGTGCGCTCGCCAGTTTCCCGAATGACATAGGCTCACTCGTCGGCCTGCAAAAAGCCTATCAGGCCGCCGGCAAGGCCGCCGATGCCGAGGCGATTGGCAAACTCATTCTCGAACTCAAGGCCGAATAGTCCGCCGGCATCGGAAAAAATCATCCCGAACTTCCACCCCAACCGAACTTGGCACTTGGAATAAGCGCCCTTGTTCCCGATTCTCCCGCCATGTCGCACAGTCACATCGATGTCCGCTACGTCGCTAATCTCGCCCGCTTGGAGCTCAGCGACGAGGAAATCGCCGTATTTGAACCACAGCTCAATGCGATTCTCGGCCACGTCGAATCGCTGACGCAGATCGACGTTACCGGCATCGACCCCACAGCGCACGCCGCCCCGGTATTTGACCGGATGCGCGCCGATGTCCCCCACGAAAGTTTGCCGCCAGCCTTGGTGTTGCAAAATGCCCCGGATCAAGCGCAAGGCCAAATCCGCGTGCCCAAAGTGGTGACGGATGCCTGATTTCCGATCTCCGATTTCAAATTTCCGATTTTAAACGTCCATGTCCATCGCCTCGCTTCGCTCCCAGCTCATCGCCGGAAAAACCACCCCTGCCAAGATCCTCGAATCGCTGGCTGCGGAGATCACCGCCCGCGATTCCACGACGGGAGCCTACCTTTCCTACGATCTCGAATCCGCCCTCGAAGAAGCATCCCGCGCGGACCTCTCACTCCCTCTTGGCGGGATTCCCATTGCCATCAAGGACAACATCAACGTGCTTGGCCATCCATGCACCTGCGGATCCAAGTTTCTATCGGAAAACTACAAGTCCCCTTACGATGCTACCGTGGTCAAAAAACTGCGCGCAGCCGGGGCCATTCCGTTCGGACGGATGAACCAGGATGAATTTGCCATGGGTTCCGCCACCGAGAACTCCGCCCTGCAAACCACCCGGAATCCGCACGATCCCGAGCGCATTCCCGGCGGTTCCTCCGGCGGTTCCGCCGCCGCCGTGGCCGATCGCACGGCCATTGCTTCGCTGGGGTCAGACACTGGCGGATCCATCCGCCAACCCGCTTCCCATTGTGGCGTGGTGGGGCTCAAGCCATCCTATGGCCGGGTCTCGCGCTACGGCTTGGTCGCCTTCGCCTCGTCGCTCGACCAGATCGGCCCCCTCACCCACACCGTGGAGGACGCCGCGCGGGTTTTGCAGGCGATCGCAGGATTCGACCCAGCGGATTCCACCTGCTTGAACGAAGCGGTTCCGGATTACCTAACAGAACTCAGCGCGGGAGTCAGCGGCATGAAACTCGGAGTTCCGAAGGAGTATTTTGGCGATGGCATTGATCCCGGCGTCCGCCGCAACGTGGATGCCGCCATCCAGAAACTGGCAGCTGCGGGAGCGGAAATCATCGAGATTTCCCTGCCCAATACAGCCCACGCGGTGGCAACCTATTATGTCATCGCTACGGCCGAAGCGTCCTCCAATCTCTCGCGCTTCGATGGCATCCGCTACGGCCACCGCACTTCCAACCCGGCGGACATTCTGGATTTATATAAAAAATCGCGAGATGAAGGATTCGGCCCCGAAGTGAAGCGCCGCATCATTCTCGGGACTTATGTATTATCTTCTGGCTATTATGATGCCTACTATGGTCGGGCCCAGCGAGTTCGAACTTTGATCCGCCGGGATTTCGAGCAAGCTTTCCAGACGGTGGATGCCATTCTCTCTCCTGTCGCCCCCACCCCTGCGCGGAAGATCGGAGCTTTTGCCAACGATCCCCTACACGAGTATCTTTCCGACATCTTCACGCTATCGGCCAACCTTGCCGGCATCCCCGGCATCTCCGTCCCCTGCGGAACCACCGACTATGACGGCGGCACGCAGCTCCCGGTCGGCCTCCAAATCCTGGGCCCCCACCTCGGAGAGAAAAAGCTGCTGCAAATCGCTCAGGCTGCGGAAAGCGTCGGATAGATTGAAACGCAGCGCGACTCAGCCGAAATGGGCACGGAGCCAACCGTCGATCACATCGATGATCCTCGGATAGGACATTTCATCGAACGAGTGGCCGGCCCCATCGATTTCCAGCCATTGCTTGCGGCAAACCGCCGCGCTGTAGGCATCTTTGCCATCCTGGACCGGAACCAGATCATCTGCAGAGCCGTGGATGAGGAGCCACGGTTGGGTGACGGAAGTTGCCGCGGGCAGAACACTGCCGATGCTTTTCATGTCATCCGCCAAGGCTTGGGAAAGCGGGCAATCAGGCTCATCCCACATGCAATCTTTGCCAGGCACAAGCGAATCGAATTCCCGTTCGTAAAACTCCGCCGGTTTCGACATGCCGGCGAGTGAAATCAAGGCGCGGATCCTAAGATCGATCGCCGCTGTGAGCACTCCGACCGCTGAACCCATGCTATGGCCTGCGTAAATCACCTGCACCCAGTCCGGCACAGCATCGAGAATGGATCGAAGATCGCCAACCTCTTTGGTGATTGTGGCATCCTCGAAGCGGCCGCTGGAATTTCCATTCCCGGAAAACGAAATCCGCATGCAGGGCCACCCCCGGGCAGAGAGACCATCTGCCAAAGCAACCAACAAGGGCCGGTCCTTGTTGCCAGTCACGCCATGACCGAGAACAATCAGATAATCCCGTTTGGCACCCGGATGAAAGGTCACATCCAGCTTCTCGCCAGAAGTGTTCTCGATGACTTTCGATTGCATGATGTTAAGGGATGTTCGAAATGCCAGAGCGCCCGGGGAAGGTCAGTTCCGCGACTCCGGACTTGTCCAAGCCGCCGAGGCCGAGATCCATGAGTTTGCGATACTGGACTTCGGTGGCATGGGACAAAGGCACGGCGACTCCGGCTTGATTCGCCAGAGCATTTGCAATGCCACTGTCCTTGGCGGCATGTTCGGCGGAGAAATAACAATCGTGCTCGCGTCCGATCATATCGTCCCCATCGGTTTCCAAAACCCGTGAATTCGCTCCCGTTTGGGAAAAAATCTCCTTGAGCATCGCAAGGTCCAACCCGAGAGCAGCCCCAAGTCCCAGCCCCTCCGCCAGCCCTGCGGTGTTGATGTTCATCACCATGTTGACCAGCGCCTTGATCTTCGCGGCATTTCCAATCGGACCGACATATCTCAAGGAAGCGGATAGATCATCCAGCAACGGCTTCACGCGCAGAAACACGTCTTCATCCCCTCCAACCATCAGATAGAGAGTGCCTTGGCGGGCTTGCGGGATGCTCGATGCCATGCTCGCCGCGAGCGCCGTGGCTCCCACGGAGGCTGCGGCAGCAGCAGCAGCCTCGTGAGCCTCAGGACTTGCGGTCGCACAGTTGATGAATACCCGCCCGGCCGCGCCCACAAGCAGCGAATCCTCCCCGGAGAACAAGCCGGTCATCGCATCATCATCCGGCACGACCGTGATGATCAATCCACAAGCGGCGGTCACCTCTGGTAAAGTCTTGGCAGCCAGGCAATTGAGTTCCACCGCAAGCGATGACGCCACCGATTCGTGGGTGTCATAAACCGCCCCGATTTCATATCCAAGGTCGGCAAGCCGACGCGCCATATTGGCCCCCATCCGCCCGACACCTACTATTCCCACGCTAATTTGCTTCATGGGCGGGAAATAAAGGCGGATCGACTCGATTCGCAAACACAAGTTCGAGAAAAACTCCACCGAAGCTCAGAAAATGCCGGGAAAATGCCCCAATGACGCCATCAGGCCGCCGTTTCCTCGAGCCATTTCCAGTTCATCACCACATCAATATCGGGATGAATGCTATGATGCACCGGGCACCCGCGGGCAGCGCTCTCCAACAAGCGACGCTCCGGGTGATTGCCCGGCAGAGGAATCTCCAGATCCAACTCCAGACGGCTGATGCGCCGCGGTTGGTCCTCGGACATGAATTTCCGGACATTGACCTTCATTCCGTCGAGATCGATTTCCTTTCTGCGAGCGACGATGCCGATCACTGTTGCCATACAGGAAGCGAGCGCAGTGGCCACCAGATCGGTGGGTGAAAATGCCTGACCACGACCGTTGTTGTCCACCGGCGCGTCGGTCACCAGAATATTGCCGGAAGGGCTATGGACGGCGGAGCAATGCAGATCGCCTTCGTAGGAAAGTTTGATTTCAACCATGATGTCGTGGGGGTGCCGCGCTTCATTCGGCTTTCGGCGGCACTTTGGCAAGCACGACCCGGAATCCGTAGATGGAATCCTGATAGGTGGGCGGCACGGCATTGCGGGAACCGGTGTAGAGATTCTCCAGTTGATACGAATTCCACCCCCCGCCGCGGAGGACGCCGAGGATGTTGGTACCAAGTTTCGCCCACTCATCATCCACCCATTCCTGCACGTTGCCACTCAAATCGTAGATGCCCAGTTCGTTTGGCGGAAAACTGCCGACAGGAGAAGTGAATGGATAACCGTCGTCATATCCTTGAATCGTGCGCTCGCTCTCCACACCGGGAGTCCGCGCGGCAGCCATGTCGGCAAAATTGCCCACCTTGTCGCCATCAGGCCAACTCACTCCCCATGGGAAAACCCGTTGCTTGCGAGAATCCCTAAAAACGGGACTCATGCCGTCCTCCTCCACCAAACCAGCAAGCAAACTCCATTCGACGTCGGTCGGCAGGCGGTAAACATGCGATTGGGAAATGCGTTCGGCCTTGCGCTCCCGGAGCTTGAGCCATTCGCAAAAGGCAATCGCATCATCGCGGGAAACATTGACCACCGGGTGATCCGCATCCTGCTCGAAGTAAGCAGGCCTGGCAGGAACACGACCGGACTCTTTGACGAAAAGTGCGTAATCACTCACGCGCGTTTCCCAAATCGACGCCATGAGATCCTGGCCTACTGGCGCAAACCTCATTCCGATGCCATTTTCCCACTCGCGTCCGAAAACAACCCCTTCGTTTTTCACAAGGCTCAGGTTTTCCTCAAGCGTTTGGCCTTCTTTCAGAGTCAACTTGCGGGCAATCGGCTTGTAGCCTTCCAGCACCAGTAACAGATCGACGGTGCCCGGTTTGACATTGGGGATGAGCATCAAGCCATGGGCATGCCCGACCGCCTGGCCGTTCAGATAGACTTCCGCTCCCGGCGGCGTGCTGGTGAGCTGGATCTTTCCGTAAATGATATGCCGGATCATGATTCGGAATGGCCGCAGATCCTCCTTGCGGGCGCGCTGGCTCATGGCGGGTTCAGAAAAAGCAACCTCACGCACAGCAGTGACTTCGTGATCCTCGGTGAGGAATCCGGCTTTAATCCCACTCTTCCGCAACCACTCGCAATACCTTTTGGTGACGTTGTCGTTGGCGAGCACGATGTCTACTGGCTGGCCATTGCTGGTGGAGCGGATGATTTCATATCTTTCCTTGGGCACCTTCAGTTCTTCCATTCCGCGCAGCCACGCGTCCCGGGTCACGAACTCCGAACCCAGATGATGATCCTCCACCGGTTGATAGAGACCACCGAGGTGATCCACCCAAGAATCGCCATTTTGGGGCGGGGAAAAAACCTGCATTTCCCCGTAGAGAGTCATCGCCTCCCCATTGACCGCGGCCTGCGTCATGGTGCCCTTGACCTCGAGTGGCTTGAAACCACTCTTCCGGAGCATGAAGGTGACTTCCTCGCCGACGTTGGCCGTCATGGTCGGGGTGGGCGTGGTTCCAACAATTACACCACCCGAGTAAACATCCGCACCCTCAGGCGTGCTGAAGACCCGCAACAACCCGACCTTCGGCGCTGGCGGTGCCGGCTCGAAAGTGAGGCTCTTGGCCCACTCCGAATCCTTGACCACCTCCCACCCGGCCCAGCAGGCAAACCCGGTGAGGAGCAGCGTGGTCAACATCACCGCAAGCCCGCTTTGGCGGCGGCGCTTTCCGCGCTGGATGCGGCGCAGGGCCTCAGCAAGATCGGCAGCAGTGGAAATTTTTCGCTTCGAAATCCGGGGTTCGCAAACATCACAGATGATGCGGTTGAGCTCCAACCAGCGTTTCCGATCCGTGCCCGTCGGCATGTCATCGGGCAACTCCGGGAAGTTCATCCGATCCTTGCCGGTCGCAATTTCGTAGAGCACCTTGCCAAGGCTGTAAACATCCGCCTGGGCCGAACCCGGCCCCTCCGGCGGCACAAATCCCTCGGTTCCCACAAAGGTTCGCTGGCCTCTTGCCGCGACCAATCCGATGTCCGCCAGCTTGGCCTTTCCATTGACGAAAATCACGTTGGACGGTTTCACATCGCGATGCGCCAACCCGCGTTCGTGCAAGTGATGAAGAGCCTCAGCCAGACGGAGCCCCACATCGATGCAATCACTGGTCGCCCACATGACACCGGATGCCTGATGATGATCTGCCCGCAGGGTGCGGGGCTCATATTCGATCGGATTGATGTCCCGGCCCGCCACCAGATCATCGCCGAGTTCCATCACATAGTAATAGAATGAGGAACCATCCGGACTCCTGCCCACATGCAGGATGTTCATCAACGCCGGATGGTCCCGCGAGATGGGCTCGAATTTCAAAATCCCTTCAAACTCGCGCTCAAATCCGCGTTCATCCTCGAAGTCTTCCCGCCAGACCACCTTGACGGCCCGGAGCGCACCGGTCACGCCACGTGCCAGCCAGACTTCACCATAAGATCCACCCCCGATTTTCCGCAGAACCTCGTGGTCTGGAATCGTCGGACTCGGGCGGATTCTAACCGGCATCGTCTTCGTCCTCGAGTTTGGCCAACTCACGCTTGAGCACAGCTCCCACCCGGTGTTTCGCCAAATAGACCTGGGCCATGCTCACATTGAGCTTATCCTGTACCTTGCGGGCATCCCACTGCTTGATGACATAGCAATCGAAAATCTGATATTGCTTGGGGGACACCTGCGCCTTCACACGGGACAAAGCGGCATCGGCGACATTCTTTTTCCACTCAATATTCCACAAGCGCGAAAGCACATCGCCCGCCGGATCCTCCACGCGGTCGATGACAGCGGTCTTCCGATCGTTCTCCCACTCGCCGGTGATCATCGCCGTGTCCTTCTTCCGCTTGCGGAACTGATCGTTGATGCGCCAGCGGGTCATGTTCATGAGCCAGGTCTTGAAGGACCCCTGCTCCGGGTCGTAGAGCTTCTTTTTGCTCTGTTTGGCGATCGAAAGAATCGTCTCTTGGACACAATCGAAGGCCTCGTCCTGCCGCAATCCCGCCTTCACCGCCACCGAGTAAATCAGACGCCAGTAGGTCTGATAGAACTCGTCCCAGGTGCGCTGGTCCTCCCAATTGTCCAACCTCGCAATCAAGCTCTTGCGCGTCTTCGCATAGGCCTGCGTCAACACTTCATCGCGATCAGTTTCTTTTTCCTCGTCGTCCCCAGACATTGGCGATTCCTTACCTGATAAGGGGCCCGCTGTCTTTCACGGAATCCACTTTTTCACAAGTCACTCATTTTCAACGCCCAAGCATTCACTAAAGGGGCTCAAATGGTCAGCAATTCCGAAATATCTCCGCCAGTTCCCGGATTTTCACCCCCATTTTCCAATACGGGGCCTCCGCCGGTTCCTCCCGATCCGTGCGATTTCTAACAGGAAACAGCGCCGGGAGATATGCGCGTTTTCACCGAAACGATGCGCAATTACACCTAGTAAAGGAATCACGCCAATCCCACGCTCGAAACAAATCCGATTTTGGGAATCACCCACCCACCCGCACCGCAACCCAGCCGACCCACGCCGATCCTCCATGCCTGAGTCATCTGTTTTCCACGCATCCTTGCCAAGTCGATCAGCCATCGCATGGATCGGCATCGGTTTTGCATGGGCAGTCACGGCCGCGGCCCATGCGGATGTGACGCTCAATCCCTTGTTTTCAAATGGCGCCGTGCTGCAACGCGACGTTCCGATTCCGATTTGGGGAACTGGCTCCGATGGAGAGAAAATCACGGTCCGATTCGCAGGTCAGCAAGTCAGCACCACCGCTGTCGCAGGCAAGTGGAAGGTTCAATTCAATGCCCTCCCTGCATCCAACAAATCCCACACCCTGGAAGTTTCCGGCAACAATCACCTGGAAATCAAGGACCTGCTCATGGGTGACGTGTGGGTGTGCAGCGGGCAGTCGAACATGGAATGGCCACTTGCCAAGTCATCGAATGGCCGGGCCATCGCGGCAAAGGTCAATGAACCTGCCATCCGTCTCTTCGAAGTGGCCACGACCCAGAGCATGCAAGCGCTCGAAGAGGCCAAAGGAAAATGGACTCCTTGTGATGCAAAAAACACCGCTGCCTTCTCCGCTGTCGCTTATTACTTCGGTCGTGAGCTTCAACAACATCTGAAGATTCCCATCGGCCTGATCGGTTCTTATGTGGGTGGATCCGCTGCGGATCGATGGATGAGTGGCAGTGCTCTCCAGGGGCTCGGCATCCCCCCCAAAGAGCGCGGGGCATCGAGCCTCTACAATGGCATGATTGCACCTTTGCAAAACTTTCCGATCCGGGGCGTGATCTGGTATCAGGGAGAGGCAAACCGTGGCCGCCCTGCACAGTATGCCAAACTCTTCCCGGCCCTCATCGCAGACTGGCGCCGTGCATGGAAACAGGGGGATTTTCCTTTTTTATTCGTCCAATTGCCCCCGTTCAATGCCATCCCACCTGAACTCAGAGAGATTCAGGCAGATGTTTGGAAAAACACTCCGCATACCGCGATGGTGGTCATCACCGATCATGGTTCCGCTACCAACATCCACCCTCCCGTCAAGGAACCTGTTGGCAAGCGATTGGCGCTCGCCGCTCGCTCGCTCGCCTATGGGGAAGAGCTCACGTGGTCCGGTCCCATTTACAGAAACATGGAGATATCAGGAAACAAAGTCATCATTCATTTCAACAACATCGGCTCAGGCCTAACCATTTCCGGTCCCGAACCCGTTCTCAAAGGATTTACCATCGCAGGTGCCGACAAAAAGTTCGTTCCTGCCGAAGCAATCATCCGGGGAGATCGCATCGAAGTCACCCATCCGGCCATCCGCCAACCACAAGCTGTCCGCTTCGGTTGGGCAGCGGCCCCGGATCTCAATCTCTTCAACAAGGAAGGCCTTCCCGCCATGCCCTTCCGCACGGATTCACCTTCCCTCAACCCCTGATTGGAAAGCACTTATGAAACAAGCACATCTCTTCACTTCCCTGGCTTTTGCCACGGTCGTCACGCAGGCAATCTGCGCCCCGGCACCGCAGCCCATCAAGGCGAAATCCGCGACTGCCAGCTCCTCCCTGCCCAACTATCCCGCCAAGCATGCGATCGATGGCAAGATCAATGACAACTCACGCTGGGTAAGCACCGAATCCACGGATCCGGCATGGTTGGAAATCGACCTCGGAAAAACCCACAAACTCGCCGGCGTCCATCTCTTCAGTGGCTACGGAGCCAAGGATGTGATCGCGAATTTCAAGATCCAGTTTCTCAGCGCGGGAAAATGGACGGACATCCCGTCCGCCGAGATCTCCGGCAATACCGCAAATGCCCTTGCCATCGCCTTCGACCAAACCGTTTCGGTCGAAACCAACAAACTCCGCTTGCTGGTCACCGCCAGCCACAAGAATGCCGCCCGGGTGAAGGAAATCATCATCTGGCCGTTTGAAGTGGGCGATCTCCCTCCCCTGCCGAAGTCCGCAGGCCCCGCCGCGATGGAAGGATCAACTCCTCAGGAGCAAATCGCAGAAATCTATCTCAATCAGAGCGGATTCAATCTCGGAAAACCCAAACGTTTCACCGCCCCAACCCTCGAGGATGGCACACGGTTTGTCATCCAGGCACTCAATAGCGACAAGTTGCTGTTCGAAGGCTCCATCCGCAGCAAAAAGGGGGATTTCACTGCGTTCAACCCGGCTGGCAATGGCGAATACATCCTCAAAGCAGGGGGAATCACCTCGGTTCCCTTCCGGATCGGCCCGAACTGGTTGGAGCGGATTTCCTATCAGAATGCCATCAACTTCATGATCGATAGCCGCCACCACGTCGGCAATGACCGCAACGTATGCCGTGGCTCGTTCGGATGGCGGGACGACCACCACTTCGGCTGGGAACTCCACACCCTCGTTCCGCAACTGCTCTCCAACCCGTCCGCTTATGAACGCATGCCAAAGCAGGTCCGTTACGAGAAACCCAAGGACGCCAAACTCTGGGGCGCGCTCGAACCCTATCCCGATGATGCGCCGGATCTCGTCAAACTGATCCACTGGGGCGCGGATGTGATCGTCACCCAAAAGCTCAGCCACGAGCACCTGAAAGCACAACTCGCCTATTTTCTTTATGCATGGCCTGCACTGGAGGCATATCTCCCGGCACAGAACTATCAAGTCGTGCGGGACTATGCATTTACGACCTGGCAGGAAGCCAAGAACGACCACAGTTATCCCTACGACGAAAGCAGTGGACACAATCTGTTAGAACTGAAAACCCGCATCGGCAGCACCAAGGGCGGCCTGCCCCCGGGGTTCTCGATCGAGCCGAATCTCCTCATGCACGAAGTCGCCAAGCGCGAAAAACGCAGCGATGCGGAGATCTATCTCCAGGCCGCCGTCAAACAGGCGGAATGGATTGTCACCAAGCTCGATTGGAATGACCCGCTCAACACCAAGGGCCAGCGCATGAGCGAGTTTCTCACCATTACCGGCCTCGCCCACCTGCTCCGCGAATATCCCGAACAGGCTCCCAAAGGCCTCGCCGAAAAAATCAACCAGTGGGCCAAGGTCATTGTTCGCCGCGCGGACAATCTTTGGGATTTCCGCAAACTCGACGACAAGGATGGATGGACACCGATGGGTGATTCTCCCCAGAAATGGAACGAGCCTGGCAACGTCATCGGACTACCCGCCCCGCTGCTTGCGGCAATGAATTTCATCGACGATGCAAGCACCCGCCAGCGGCTGGATGAACTGGTCTGGTCACACTTCGATGGCATGTTCGGCCGCAATCCTGTGGGACGCCACTTCTCCTTCGACGCGCCCCGCGAAGTCGAAGGTGTGGAACATGGCTGGTTCCAGTTTCACCATGGCGGGATCGGCCGCCTCGCCGATGCACGCTTCGTGATCGATGGCAGCCCCAAAAACGCCCACTATCCCTATCACCCGGAAGTGGGTGACATCGGTTGGACCGAAGGATGGGTGCAATTCAATGTCGCCTTCAACGTCAGCCTCTCCTACCTCGCCTGGAGCGAAACCAAAGTGGAGGCCACCCGCCAAGGAGATGAGTTGATCGTGCGACTGACCGCTCCTCTCAATTTCGACTATGGTAAGGTCGAAACCGGAACCCTCAGCATCGTCAGCGGCATCGGTGACGTCGAACGGGTGACCGTTACCGAAGACTCCGCAAGCTCGGCGACTTTCACCGGGCGCATTGCTCTCAAGCCCGCCACCCAGGCAGTGAAGGGTGATCAATCCCTGCAATTCAAACTAGGCACCACTGTCAGAATTTCCCACGGCTTCGGTTATCTCGGGCGCCACACCACATTCAAGCCATGATCCGACCTTTCCTCCTTCTCACATTTACCGCCGCCAGCCACCTGCCCGCCAACACGGATGGAGGAGGTTCGCTTTGGTATCGCCAACCCGCCACCGAGTGGGTCCAGGCCCTCCCCGTCGGCAATGGCAGCCTCGGCGGCATGGTCTTCGGAGGACCGGCCCGCGATCGCATCCAGTTCAATGAACAAACCTTTTGGACCGGCGATGAAATCAAGATGGGAAACTATCAACCGTTCGGAGACATTTATATCGAGTCCCCGGATCTCAACGATGCCACCGACTACAAACGTGAACTCATCTTGGGCGATGCCATCCACCGCACCACCTTCACGGTGAAAGGCGCGCGCCATACCCGCGAGATCTTTTCAAGTCATCCGGACAAGGTCATGGTCATCCGGCTTACTGCGGATCGCCCTGCTTCCATTACCTGCACCATCCGGCTCACCGACATGCACAAGGGAGCCATCCTTGCGGCCAACAAGACCATCACTGCCACAGGATCCCTTGAAAACGGCTTGCTCTACGAATCACGCATCAGCGCCATCTCCGACTCGGGCAACATTGCACAGGACGGCAACAACCTGAAAATCGACAAGGCCAACTCCGTAACCCTGATCCTTGCCGCCGCCACCGACTTCGCCAACAGTCCGGAACCTGGCTGGCGGGGCGAAAAACCAGCCCCCAAGCTGGATCGCATCCTCTCCGCTGCAGTTCGGAAATCCTATGATGAGCTGAAGAAAGCCCATGTTGCCGATCACCGGAAACTCTATTCAAGGGTCAGCATCGATCTCGGTCCCTCACAACATGCCCAGCCCACCGACCAACGCATCACCACCCACCAAAAACAAGGAGGCGACCCGGGATTGGAGGCTTTGTTTTATCAATACGGCCGATATCTCCTCATCGGAAGTTCGCGCCCGGGTGGATTGCCTGCTAACCTGCAAGGCATTTGGAACCAGGACCTCAAACCCGCATGGTATTCCGGATATACCACCAATATCAATGTGGAGATGAACTATTGGCTCGCCGAGCCCACCAACCTTGCTGAATGCCATCAACCCTTCTTTGATTGGCTTCGCAATCTTGCCACCGTCCGCAAAAAGAACGCTCAGCCCGCCATCGCGGCCAAGCGCGGATGGACTGCTTACAGCACCAACAATCCGATGGGCGGGAACTCGACCTGGGGCATCCACAGGCCCGGCCCGGCCTGGATGACGCAACATCTGTGGACCCATTACGAATACAGTGGCGACAAGCAATTCCTCAGCACCCGGGCCTATCCAGCCCTCAAGGAATTGGTTCAATACTGGGAGGATTTCCTAGTGGAAGGGCCGGAAGGCAAATTGATCTCACCCGCAGGATGGTCGCCGGAACACGGACCCGTAAAAAAGAAGGGAAAAATCGTAATTGAAGAAGGCAACCGGGATCCTCAGCCCGGTGCGTCTTATGACCAACAGATTGTTTGGGATCTTTTCACCAACTTCATCGAAGCATCCGAAGCCCTTGGCATCGATGAGAGTTATCGGAAAAAAGTTATCGAAATGCGCACCAAACTCCTCGGACCCCGCATCGGCAAATGGGGGCAAATCCAAGAGTGGATGGAAGATGTGGATGACCCGAAAGACACACATCGGCACACCTCCCACCTTTTCGCATTGCACCCGGGACGCCAGATCAATCCGCTCACCACTCCGGAACTGGCAAAAGCCGCACAAGTATCACTCAATGCCCGCGGCGACGGTGGCACGGGCTGGAGCAAAGCATGGAAAATCAATTTCTGGGCGCGGCTCGGCAATGGCGATCGGGCTCAGGCGATTCTGAAAGATCTGCTCAGCCCGGTCGGCACGGGAAAAAGCGGCGGACGTTACCGCGGCGGGGTTTATTCCAATCTTTTTGATGCCCATCCCCCTTTCCAAATCGATGGCAACTTCGGCGCCACAGCGGGCATTACCGAAATGTTGCTGCAAAGTCACGTCCGCCCGGATGGCTTCTATGTCATCGACCTCTTGCCAGCACTTCCGCGAGCCTGGCCGAGCGGTTCGATTCAAGGGCTCCGTGCCCGGGGTGGTTTCCAAGTGGACATCAGCTGGAAGAATGGAGTGCTGGAAAAGGCCACCATCAGCTCGGCCAAAGGGGGCAAGACCCATGTCCGCATCAAGGACAAGTTGCAAACCATCACGCTGCCCCCCGGCGGCAAACAGGAAATCCGTTAGGACGCCAGACACTTATTCGCTACCCCATCATGAAATCCATCATCCTTTCATTTTTATTTGTCTCGTCCCATCTGTTGCACGGAGCAGAGCTCGACCTAGGCTCCCGCACCCAGCCACTGCCGACCGCCAACCATTTCGGGGAAAAAGACTACTTCGTCTGGTGCGGTGCCCCGGTAAAAGGTCCCGATGGAAAGTTCCATTTGTTCTATTCGCGCTGGCCGGTAAAGGTTGGCTTCGCCCCGGGATGGGCCATCCACTCGGAAATCGCCTATGCCGTTTCCGACAAGGCCGCCGGTCCCTACCGCCATGTGAATGTCGCACTCCCTCCCCGCCCCCTCAATCCGGCAACCGGAAAAAAATACTGGGATGGAGACGTGACCCATAACTCCAACGCCTTTTTCCACTATGGAAAATATTATCTCTATTATATGGGAAATCATGGCGATGGAAAAAGTTATCCCATGCACCGGAACCATCAACGCATCGGCGTCGCCATCGCCGAAAAGCCCGAGGGACCGTGGCGACGCTTCGACCAACCCATCGTGGACATCACCGATGACAAGACTTCGTTCGATTCCCTCTGCGTCACCAATCCGGCAGCCTGCATGAGACCGGATGGTGGCGTCCTGTTGATCTACAAGGCTGTCCAATACATCGAAGGCAAACCCATGGGCGGCAATGTTCGCTATGGCGCTGCCATCGCCAAGAATCCGGAAGGTCCTTATATCAAAACACCCGGCCGGATCTTCGAGGCGGAAAAGCCCGGCAAACACTGGATGGTCGCCGAAGATCCATTCATTTGGTTCAGCCCCAAATATGGCAACCGCTACTATGCCGCCACCCGCGACGTCGTGGGCAGCTTCACGGGCTCGTCAGGCGGCATTTGTCTGTTCCAATCGGAGGATGGGCTGAACTGGAAGCCCGCTACCCATCCGAAAATCATCAGCAGCCGCTATCAACTGGAGTCGGGGGCTGTCAGTGATGCCCCGTTGGAACGCCCCGCACTCCTCATCGAAGATGGCGAGCCAACCTACCTCTTCGGCGCGGCAGATGGTTATAAAACCAAAGGACGCATCAGCACCAATGTTCAGATCCCCATCCGCCCATGAAGCCACTTGCCACATTTCTTACCGCACTCGCTTTCGCATCTTCCATCGCAATGGCCGATAACGCCGCTGATGCTCAGGCGGCCACTCTCGAACAATCGTCGCAAACACCAACGAGCTCCAACAAACATCCCGCCGCCCAATGGTTTCCCGAAGCGGGACTTGGCTTGTTCATCCACTGGGGTCTCGCATCCGTCGGCGCTACCGGTGATTTGTCATGGGGAATGCTCGCCAACAAACCTTGGAAGGACAAAACCGTCACTCCCAATACTTATTATGCTTGGGAAAAGTCATGGAAGCCTGACCAAGTGGACTATGACAGCCAACTCGCAAAAGCCAAAGCCGCCGGATTTACCTATGCGGTGATGGTCACCAAACACCATGACGGCTTCACCCTCTGGCCCTCCGCGCATGGCGATCTTGGGACCAAGCATGCCCTCCATGGCAGGGACTTCGTGCGCGAATTCGTCGATGCCTGCCGCAAACACCAACTCAAAGTGGGACTCTATTACTCACCGCCGGATTGGTGGTTTGATCGCCAATACAAGAGTTTCTCCATGGACCGCCACGTCCTCGACATGGATCATCAACCCTTCAAACTGCCTGCAAGACCAGCCGATCACGATGCACGGCGCAAGGCACTCGTGACCGGACAAGTGACCGAACTGCTCAGCAACTATGGCAACATCGATCTCATTTGGTTCGACGGCGGCAAAGGCGAAATCCCCAATACCGAAGTGCGCCGACTCCAACCGGGGATTGTCATCAACCGCCGCAATGGTGGCGGTGGTGACTATGGCGACAGCGAGGGAAAACTTCCCGCCACCCGGTTCAAGGGCTGGTTTGAAACTTGCGAAACCTGCTGGCCCGCCGGCAAATGGTCCTACACCGAAGACGCGGGATGGG
>JBBARN010000038.1:19629-49397 GCA_040399845.1 Luteolibacter sp.
TGCGAAACCTGCTGGCCCGCCGGCAAATGGTCCTACACCGAAGACGCGGGATGGGATACAGCACCCGACGTGATTGAAAAACTCGTTAGGCTTCGTGCATGGGGCGGCAACCTGCTCGCCAACGTCGGCCCGAAAGGAGATGGCAGCATTCCGCCCCAAGCCCTTTCGGCATGGGAGGAAATGGCGGCATGGATGAAACACAGCCGCGAGTCCGTGATCGGCACCCAGCCCGGTCCCTACCCGCAATCGGTCAACGTGCCGGTCACCACTCGCAAGGGTGCCGCATACCTCCATTTCCTTCCTGAATTCAAAACCGAGGCAGTCTGGAAAAATGCGCCCCGCCCCAGCAAGGCGGTGCTTCTGCACACGGGCCAGCCCATCACATACATCTATCAGGATTCCACCTTGCGCATGGAGTTGCCATCTGCCCAGCGTACTGATTCGGTGGATGTGGTTAGACTGGATTTCTAACGCTCATTTGGTCTTCCAAGCTCCAAGATTGCCATCCCACAAAGAACATCAGAAATGAAAACCATTCTCATACTCCTCACCTCCCTCCTCAGTCTTTCGACCGTCCATGCGGGCAGCGATTATGACTTCACCAAGATGATCCAACCGGTGCCGACCAGTGCCCGTTTCGAAGATCCGGGATACATCGTCTGGTGCGGCACCATGGTCCGCGGCGATGACGGCAAGTGCCACCTCTTTTACTCGCGCTGGCCTGCCAAACTCGGCCACTACGCCTGGGTGAGCCATTCGGAAGTCGCCCATGCCGTGGCGGACAGCCCCCTCGGCCCCTACCGCTTCGTCGACGTCGCCCTGCCCGAACGCGGCGCTTCCTTCTGGGATGGCCTCTGCACCCATAATCCCACAATCCTCAAGTTCGGGAAAAAGTATTATCTTTACTACATGGGCAACACCGGTGATCGCAAGCCATCGAGCTCGCTCAACTGGTCCCATCGCAACAACCAGCGGATCGGTGTGGCGGTGGCGGATTCACCCAATGGACCCTGGACCCGCTCGGACAAGCCACTCATCGAGCCGACACCGGATTTCCACGATGCCCTCTGTCTCGCTAATCCCAGTGTGGTGGAAAGACCGGATGGCGGATACCTGATGGTTTACAAAGCGGTTGGAGCCAAAAACAAGCTGCCATTTGGCGGTCCCGTTGTTCACGTGGTGGCCACCAGCGACAGTCCCACCGGGCCCTTCAAAAAGCACCCGGATCCCGTTTTCACCAACCCCGGTGATGCGTTTGCCGCCGAAGATCCGTTCATCTGGCAGAGCGAGGGCACCTACTGGGCCATCGTCAAAGACTTCAAAGGTGGTTTCACCAAAGCTGGCCCTTCCCTGGCCTTGTTCCAATCCCGCGACGGATTCGAGTGGAAGCCAGCATCCCAGCCACTGGTTTCGAAGCTCGAGCTCAAATGGGCCGATGGCACGTCCTCCGCACTCATGAAACTCGAACGTCCCCAGCTCCACTTCGAGAATGGCAAACCCGCCGTGCTGTTCTGCGCGGCAGCACCGGACGGAAGACTCAACGAAAGTTACAACGTCCAGATACCGCTGAAATAACCGACACCTGATATCATCACTGTTCCGGAATTCCTTAACTCACACTCACTGATTTGCTTCATGCTGGCACGTTTGTGGTTTTCAGGTCGATTTCCTTGAGCTCGTCCGTCAATTGTAAAACAATCCACGCACGATGAAACTCATGGGTTTGTTATGGATGATGGTGGCTTGGTTGGCTTGCGCAGTATTGCTCAGCGCACAAACCAAACGCCCCCTTCCGCATTTGTCATTCGACATGAAGGAATTCCTGGCCTCGCAGGATCCCGTCTGGGAGCAACTGCCCCGCCAATGGAACGAGGGGGCGTTTGTAGGCAATGGCCAGCTCGGCATGATGATTTACGCCACGCTGAAAGAGAATCGACTGGATTTCCATCTGGGGCGGCAAGACGTCACCGACCATCGCAAAGCCCCGGATCGCAAGTCCTCAATGGGCGTCGAAGGCGCATCGGTCATGTGGGATTTCCCAAGGCTCGATATCGGCAGAATGGCACTCCATCCGGCAGGAAAAATCCAGGATGGCACCATGCGCATCGACCTTTGGAATGCCGAAGTCACCGGTTCCATGGTGACCAGCCTGGGCAAACTGACATTTCGAGCATTCACTCCACGCGACCGGATGGTTCAGATCATCCAGGTATCGTCCACCGAGATCCATCCCGACGGAACGCCCGCCCGCTGGGAGTGGAAATTCCTCCCAGGAAATCCCGCCTCCCCCCGGGCGCAGGTCTTTCCCCAACAGGCGAAAGACGCCCGCTACGTCACCAATCCGAATCCTGTCCTACAGCAAACAAACGGCGTCTCCACCTCCATCCAGTCGCTCAAAGCCGGCGGGGACTACGCCACCGCTTGGATGGAAACGGGCGGCACCGGCGTGCGTTCAACGACCTTGTATGTGGCAACCGCCAACGAAGTGCCAGCAGCTGGCAAGTCCGCTGCGGTGGCCGCCCGAGCAGTCAAGGATGCGGCCATCATTCCTATGACCGAACATGTTGAACCCCATCGCAAATGGTGGCATCAGTTCTATCAAAAATCCTTCGTCACCGTGCCCGATCCTCGCACCCAGGCATTCTATTGGATCCAGCTCTACAAGTTTGCCTCCGCGTCCCGCGAAGGAGGACCCGCCGTGGATTTGTTCGGCCCCTGGTTCCGGGTGAGCCAATGGCCGGGAATTTGGTGGAACCTCAATATCCAGCTCACCTACTGGCCGGTTTACGCAAGCAATCATCTGGATCTGGGAAATAATTATCTCGATGTTGTCGATGCCCACTTTGATGCCCTGCTCAAGGGATTCGCCAATTCGCCGACCTTGGGTGACTTCGGTTGGGCCATGCACAACTATTGGTGGCAACTCCGGTTTGCCGGAGACTGGGACGGAGTGAAAAACCGCTGGCAGCCCAAAGCCAAGGCGGTCGTCAAAGCCTACCTCCCACGACTCAAGAAAAATGACGAGGGACAACTGGAGCTCGCGGAAATGGGCTCACCCGAGTATCATGGTTTCAAAACCTACCCCAACACCACCTACAATCTCGCGATCCTGCGCTGGTTGCTCAGTTCCCTTTTGGAGGCGGATGCAAGAAGCGGTGGCAAGCCGGATCCGGACGCCAAGGAATGGCAACGCATCCTCACGGAGCTCATTCCCTATCCCGAGGATCAGAATGGTCTCCGCATCGCCTCCAATCAGGCGGTGGACATGTCTCACCGTCATTTTTCCCACCTCCTCGGCCTTTACCCGCTTTATCAACTCGATCCGAATTCGGAAGCGGACCGCGAGAAGGTCGTCAGGTCGGTCAAACATTGGCACAAGATCGGCGATGGCAAGGCACTCGCAGGATACTCGTTCACCGGAGGGACTTCGCTCTATGCATCGCTAGGTATGGGCAATGAAGCCTATGGGATGCTCCATCAATTTCTGAATGGGAACATCGGCATCAGCGAGTTGCTCCCGAATACCTTCTATGTCGAAAGCGGCGGGAGAAACCCCGTCATCGAGACCCCTCTCAGCGCAGCATCCGCCACCTTGGATCTTCTGCTCCAAAGTTGGGGCGGAAAAATCCGGGTCTTCCCGGCCATGCCGGATCACTGGAAAGACGCCGCATTCCACCAACTCAGAGCCATGGACGGCTTTCTCGTGAGTGCTTCCCGGAAAGATCACGCAACTCAGTGGATTTACATCTTCAGCGAGGCAGGAAATCCATGCACCTTGCGCATGCCCGAATGGTCCGGGCCTCTGAATTTTATCAACCGGACCAAGCCTGGCTCCGGAGAAAACGGAATCAAGGAACTTGCGCCGGGAGAATGGAGCTTGAATCTCAAGAAGGGCGAAGGAGCTTTCATTATACCAAGAAGCCACTCTTCGCTCAACTTTGAAATATCGCCCCTTCCCATCAAAGATTCCGACAAAAATGCTTGGGGCGTAAAAAAGGGAAAACACCTCAAAAAGCTTCAGGCCTGGCCCGAAGTCCCCCTGCCCCAATCACCTTGAATTTCAAATCTTGATCCGGTCGGAAAATGATTTCGCGTATTTCAAGTTTGCCGGGGGTGGGTAGCGGTCAGATCCTTAAGAAGTAGGGTGACCGCGCGATCATGGACGGCGAGGCCATGCGGTGGATGCTGAATTTTCAGTTCATGATTCATTTGCCATTCGAGTCGATCCAACAGAAACGGCGGACCCTTGGGAGGTCCGCCGTTGGTGAAGGATGATGGAAGGCGAAGGATTACTTCTTGAGGACCTTCATCTTGTGCACGCCGTAAACCGCGTCGTCGCCAAGCTCTTCCTCGATGCGAAGGAGTTGGTTGTATTTCGCGATTCTGTCCGAGCGGCTCATGGAGCCGGTCTTGATTTGGCCACAGTTGGTGGCGACGGCGATATCGGCGATGGTGGAATCCTCGGTCTCGCCGGAGCGGTGGCTGAGGACGGCAGTGTAGCCGTTGGTTTGGGCCATTTCCACGGCGTCGAAGGTTTCCGTGAGGGAACCGATCTGGTTGACCTTGACGAGGATGGAGTTGGCAGTGCCGGAATCGATGCCCTTCTTGAGGTATTGGGTGTTGGTGACGAAGAGGTCATCGCCCACGAGCTGGGTGGTCTTGCCGAGTTTGTCGGTAAGCACTTTCCAGCCGGCCCAATCGTTTTCGTCGCAACCGTCTTCGATGGAGATGATCGGATATTTCTTCTGGAGCTTGGCGTAGAAGGCCACGAGTTCTTCGGCGGAGAGCACGGACTTGTCGCCCTTCTTGAAGACGTAGGCTTTCTTCTTCTTGTCGTAGAACTCGGACGAGGCGCAATCGAGTGCGATGGCGATCTGGTCGCCGACCTTGTAACCAGCGAGTTCGATGGCCTTGCAGATGGTGGCGAGGGCGTCGTTGGCATCCTTGAAGTTCGGGGCGAAGCCGCCTTCGTCACCCACGGCGGTGGAAAGACCGCGGTCGTGGAGAACTTTTTTCAGGGTGTGGAACACTTCGGCACCGTAGCGGATGGCTTCGCGGAAGGTCGGCGCGCCGACGGGCACGATCATGAACTCCTGGAAGTCGATCGGAGCATCCGAGTGGGCACCGCCGTTGATGATGTTCATCATCGGGACGGGGAGCACCTTGGAATTCGGGCCGCCGAGGTATTTGTAAAGCGGGACGCCGAGTTGGGCGGCGGCGGCTTTGGCGACAGCCATGGAAACGCCGAGGATGGCATTGGCTCCGAGCACCTTCTTGGTGGAAGTGCCGTCGAGCGCCAGCATGGCGGCATCGATGGAAGCTTGTTCCGTGGCGCAATAGCCGAGGATGGCCGGGGCGATCTTGGAGTTCACGTTTTCGACGGCCTTGAGCACGCCTTTGCCGAGGAAGCGCTTCTTGTCGCCGTCGCGGAGTTCGACAGCTTCGTTTTCGCCGGTGGATGCGCCGGATGGCACCGAAGCGCGTCCGATCGCGCCGCCTTCGAGCTGCACGTCGACTTCGACGGTGGGATTGCCGCGTGAATCGATCACTTCGCGGCCGCGGATTTCAACGATGGTGGTATAGTCCATGGTGTATTTGCTTATGTGGAGGTGGAGAGTTGGAGGACGGGGATAGACTCAAGACTTCAAGACCCAAGACGCAAGGGAAGAGGGAGAAACGAGAAGGAATGAGCAGGATGTGAGGAGAGAGATGCAAGACTTGGAGACGCAAGACACAAGAGAAGAGGTGGAAACGAACCTGATGTGTCATGTGAAGCGCAGACCATGTTCTTTCTTGCGTCTTGGGTCTTGCAGTCTTGAGTCTTTCAGGGATTGAACGGCCGGATGGATTTCACGGTGAGTTCCTGCATGGTCTCGGTGACTTGATCGCGAACGCGGACCGTCTCGCCGGGGGCGCGGCCGATGAGGGCTTTGCCGACTTCCGAGAGGTAGGAAACGATGCGTTTCTCCGGATCCGAATCCCATGCGCCGAGCAGGGTCATTTCGACTTCGGCACCGTTGTGATCGACGAGGGTGACGATGGTGCCAATGTTGATTTTGGCGGCGTCGGAGCCTTTGAAATCGGTGCCACGGGCGGAGTTGATTTCCTTGTCCAGCGCGTTGCGGCGATGGGCGAGGTATTTCTCCATGTCCTTGGCGGACTTGTATTCGAAGTTCTCGCGTAGGTCGCCGTAAGAGCGGGCGATTTTGACGTCCTGAAGGTTCTGCGGGATCTTGTTGCGGATGATGTCGTCGAGTTCGGCCTTCTTCTTTTCGAGGCTTTCCCATGAGACGAGCAGGGCTTCCTCCGGACGCTTGGCGTTGCTGCCGTTGACGAGTTCGGCTGTTTCCGGACGGGCCTTGATGATGCGAGCCATCAGGGATTTTTTCTCGAGGTCGGCAAAGACCGGGCAATCGAGCAGACGGCGCGAGAAATTGCGGGCCTCGTTGATGTCCATGATGCCGACGAGGTCGGTGAGCAGGGTTTTGTCATCGCCGAGCAGGCTTTGCAGGCGCGAGGTCTTGCGCGGACCATCGGAAAGGTGGTCGTTTTCCAGCAGGTTGAGGATGGAGGCTCCCACGTCCGGGCTGAAGACTTCGGTGGCGGCGGTTTTGCGCTCGCGGCAAACCCAGATGAGGGCATCGGTGCCTAGCGCACGGCGGGCGATGGTGGAGCGAAGGTGATTGACCAGTGCGGGGAGTTCGCCGCGATCGAGCAGGATGCGGGCGATTTCCGTGACACCACGGGCACCGACTTTGTCAAAGACGCGGACGATTTTTTCGACCCAAACTTCACCGAAAGCATCGGGAAAGGCTTCATAAACCGCACGTTGACGGCCGGATGGTAGGGCACCGGCTTCTTCGGCGAGTTTCACCGGATCGGCGGAAAGCAGCAGGTCGGAGAGACGGACGGCGGTAGGGTCGAGTTCGAGCGCCTTGGAAGAGCCGATCACTTCATCGCGGGCGGCGACGAGTTGGAGGGCTTGGCCGAGTTGGACGCGGGCAGCCTTTTTCGCACCTTCATCGATATCGGCGAGGAGGCGCTTGAGGGCATCCGAGTCATTTTCAAAGGCACCGATGTCGGCGGCGATGGCTTCGAGGGCGCGGATCATGCCCTTGATGTCGCGGGCGGCCTCGAAATCGGCAACGAGGGCCTGAGCCGGGCTGCGGTCGCCGCTGCGGAGAACGATGGCCTCGGTGCGCTTTTGCGGGACAACGGCGAGGCGGCTTTCGCGGAGAGCTTTTTTGGCGGAGTCCCACCACTTCTTGAAGGTCGGCTCGGGGATGACGGCTCCGCAAAGTTCCTTTTCGAGGGCATCGCCGGTCATGCTGCCGCCGTGGCTTTGCAGGAGGTGGACGATGAGGGCGATCGGGTCGCTTTTGGAAAGGGTGCGGAGTTCTTCGAGCTGCTCGATCTTCTTGGCGCGGAAATCATCGCCGGGAATCCACTCGGTTTTCTGGAAGGCAAATTGAAGTTCCATGGTCTGTCCGGTGGATTTTTCGAAGTCGATGACGACTTTTTTTCCGGGCAGATCCCAATCGACCACCTTGCCGGCGCCAAAGGATTTATGAATACAGAAATTTCCGGGAGCCAACTGGGAGAGGCGCTCGCCGACAGGTTTAGGAATGCGGCCGGCTTCAACCAGCTTCGCCACGTCAGGATGCATGGGGCGGAAGATGGGAAGCTGAGTCGGAAAACGCAAGGCAATCCCTGAAGAAATCTTTCAAATGTGCCGATCTCAAGGATTTGCCTCTGCTGGAGGCACAACCCGGGGGCGCGGTTGGCGGCTTGGCATCATGCGACCCTCCAGTGCGTGATCGAGTCCACGGCGCAGTGCGTGGACGCGGCGCTGCCAATCCTTAGGAATGGCAGAGAGGTTGCCATCGGCCGGAATTTCACCCTCGAAGACCACTGACTCTTCAGGGTTTCTGATGGAAACCTTGTAGGAATCGCCATCCCTGCGGACTTCGGCACTGCCCTCGTCAGTCGAGTAGGAAGCCAGTTTCTGGGCAACGTTGATGACCCGCATCGGTCCGCCGCATTCGCCAGGGAGGATGGCCGCGTCTACGAGATCCCCGGGAAATTTGCGTTTCGAGGGCGGAGCCAAGCCAAGTTTGAGTTTGACCTCAATGGCTTTACCGCCGCGGAAGCCGGAGATGGAAATTTCATCTCCGGGATTGGAGAGGCGGAGCAAGGCGGCGAGCTGGCCTTCGTTCACCAGCATCTGGTCACCGATCTTGTAGATGACGTCAAAATCCTCAAGACCAGCTGCGGCGGCGGGGCCATTTTCGCTGATACGACGGATGACAAACCCGAAACCTGGTGGTAGGGCGGGAATGTGGGAAGTGATGGTCTCGTCCGGTTTCGAAACTTCCAAGCCAAGCCATGCACGTGGAGCACTGGGCGGCTGCATGATGGATGGTTCGGGAACCTTGGGAGGGCTGGATTGGGCTTGGGAAACATCCGCGTCCGACGACTCGAGCACGGCAGAGTCCTCGGCGGACACAAGCGCGAGTCCCAAACCGATGGCGATGAAAACGAATGATTTCATGCTAAAATGCGCTGATTGGCATCAACAGGATTTCCTCGCGTGGTTCGGAGACCTGCATCACGATTCCGGTTTCTTCGTCGCGGATGCTGTTTTCCTCCACCACATTCAGTCGGAGCGCCCGCATTGCCGTGCCGTCGGAGTCCTCGACCCAACCTTCGTCGGTGGAGGACTCGATGCGATCGGATTCCGAAACGAGAACAAACTCGGGTGGGCTTTCCTGAATGGTGATTGCCGCGACTTGGGCTTGGTCCGGACGCTGCACCATCGGGATGGCCAGAGCAGCAAGCCCCGCAACAGCAGCGGCAATTCCTCCAGCCAAGGCGCGGCGGAACCAAGGACTCGGCATCTCAAGAGTAACGGAAGCCTTGCTGGGGGCCGACGAAACAGCTTCGAGCGAATCACCAGTTTCCCCTGCCAGCTCATCAATGACCGCCTCGATGCTTTTCTGCCCCTCGACGCTGAGCGCGGGTGGCATGAGACGGGCGAGGATGTCTTCGATGGAATCAGGCTTCTGCACGGCGAACCTCCTGGATGCGGCGCAGTTCGTGCGCCAGTTGTTCGAGAGCGTAACGATAACGTGAAGCGGCGGTATTCGGTGAAATCGCCAAGGTTTCGGAAATTTGCAGGAAGGTGAGCCCACCCCAGAACTTCATCACCACCACCTCACGGAGCTTCTGACTGAGGTTCTGGACGGCATCGCGGAGGATCAGTGCCTCCTCATCCTCTTCCGCCACTGGATCGAGCCAAACGTCTTGAAAATCATTGAGATAGATGATCGACTCCTCGCGCTTTTTGCGGCGGGACTCGCTGCGATGGTGATTAAGACCACAGAAGCGGATGGTGGAAAAAACAAGTGGCAGATCGGGAGGACCGCCGCCGTTTTCCGCCTGAAGGTGCCACATGCGAACGATCGCGTCTTGCACGAGATCTTCCGCATCCTGACGCGAATTGCTCCACCCCCGCGCAAAAAGAAGCAGGCGCGGGCCATTTTCGGCCAGCCACTGTTTCCAAGCGCTTGAAGGAGATTCCATCACTCGAAAGGTTAATGCCCCTTGGCGGGGCATTTGTCTGAAAAATCATCAATTATTGAAATCGTCCCCGAAATCAATCGAGAAAGCGGATTTTGCCGGGAACCGGCAGGCGTCCGAGAGCCATCGCTTCGTGTTGCGCGTCGGTGCAGGCGGAATTGATGGGCGCATCCGGTGCGGCATCGCTCGGGGTGAGGTAACCGTTGGAAGTCAACCACTGCTCGACTTCCTCGCCACTGATGTCGGGGAGCATGTGGCCGTCGATTTCCACGCAGGGTGAAAGCGATTGGCCGCTGCGTTGCTCCATTTCCCAGCGGAATGCAGGGTTCTTGATGATGTCCTTTTCCTCGAATTCGAGGTCGTATTTGCGCATGATGGCACGGACGCCCTCGCTCCAGCCACAGAAGGTTTTGAGATAGGCAGTGATTTTCGGGGAAGAAGATGAGCTCATGAGTCGGTAGTTCGTTACACCGGGAGCGATAACCGCGATTGGCCCGCTCCGCAAGCAAAGCCCGAGCATCCGTTTTCGGAAATCTTCGGATGAACCGGAATGCCACCGTGGCGCACTTCGAAAAAACCATGTTTTGCAATTCTTGAAATGAGGGGCCAAGGTCGCTGCGTAACTTCCGCCGTATTTTTTGTTATGACACCGAATCAACCTACTGAGAATCCCCGCCGTAATTTCATCAAGGCCCTGAGTGGCTTCACCGCCGGTTTCGCGGCGCTGCCTGCGCTTGCTGCAGCCCCATCCGGATCCACCGCCCCGTCGCGCCCCGCTGCGGCGAAATACATGGGCGACTTCGGGGCACCCAAGTTGGAAAAAGTGAAGGTCGCCATCATCGGTGCCGGAGCGCGAGGCCCCACCCACTACGCCCATGCAGCCGCTTGCGAAGGAACGGAATTTGTCGGAATCTGCGATCTCTACGAGGACCTCTGCGAACGCGCCAAAGCGAGCATCCTGAAGGCGGATCCGGAGCGCCACAAGAACGTCAAAACCTATTTCGGAGACGAGCACGCCTATCAGAAAATGCTGGCGGAAACCAAGCCGGATGCCGTCTGGATCGCCACTCCTTGGGAATGGCATGCGCCGATGGCCATCGATTCCATGAAAGCCGGCGCGCATGCCTTTGTGGAGGTGCCTCTGGGGACCACAAACGAAGAATTGTGGAAGATCATCGATACCTCGGAAGCCACAGGACGCCATTGCATGATGTTGGAGAATGTGAACTACGGCCGCGAGGAGCTGATGTTCCTCAACATGTGCCGCCAGGGCGTTTTCGGCGAGATCCTGCATGGAGAAGCGGCATACATCCACGAACTGCGTGGCCAAATGGCACAGGTGGAACAAGGACGCGGAACCGGATTCTGGCGCACCCATCATTGGGCCAAGGAAAATGGCAACCTCTATCCGACCCACGGACTCGGTCCCGTCGCGCAATACATGAATCTGGGCCGTGGTGAGGACAATTTCCGGCGTCTGGTTTCCTTTTCCTCACCCGCGAAAAATCACGCATTGTATGCGAAGGAGAAATTCAAGCCGGACTCCCCTCTGAACAAGATCGACTACTCGAAGGGTGGTGACATGAGCACATCCATCATCAAAACCACACTCGGGCGCACGGTCATGGTGCAATGGGACGAGAGCAGCCCACGTCCGTATTCCCGCCACAACCTGATTCAGGGCACGCGCGGGACCGGCGCCGGTTTCCCGAACCGGATCGCCTTGGATTATTGCTGGAACAACGCAACTCCCGAGTTGCGCAAGGTGCTCAACTTGCCGAAGGACAAGCCCACCAAGGGCTCGGACTATCATGGATGGATGGAAGGAGAGGGATTCAACGCGTTTTTCGAGGCCTTCGACCATCCGCTCTACAAGCGCATGCAGGACATCGCCAAAAAACACGGCGGCCACGGCGGCATGGATGCAATCATGAACTTCCGCGCCATCGAATGCCTCCGCAATGGCGAACCGCTCGATCAAAATATCTACGAAGGGGCTTTCTGGTCCGCTGTGACACCGCTCTCCCGCAAGTCCGTTGCCGAAGATGGCATGCCTCAGGACTTCCCGGACTTCACGCGGGGCAATTGGAAAACGACCAAGCCACTGGGAGTGGTGGTCTGACCATTGGATCCAGGCAGGCCTTTGAAAATGGCCGATGGATCTTTGTTCAATCAGGGCGCGGTGGCAACACCGCGCCCGTTTCAGTCTTTGCTGAATCCCAGACATCCATGATGATTCCGGTTGCAATCCTCCCAAGGCCAGAATTCACCCGGCAATCAGTCCGGTTTCGATGAACGCGCCTTCTCAGACAAACCATCTAACGAAAAGCCTTCACCACTCCCTAACTGGAATTGAATCGGACACGCTGATTTCGGATTCGAGACTTCCTGATCCCGCTGCATTCTCGCGATCCATTGCAACTAAACTTCGCCCACCGAAAACAGGGTTTCCTGAGTCAATTCAACCTTGCCCATCTGATGATTCGATCTGTTCGATTCTTGCCTTGATGACGACACCGGAACCATCGGGCGACAAGTCGGCGGTTCCGGAAAGTGTATAGGAGCTTTGATCGTCCGATGTCATTTGGATGGTGAATTCTCCACCGGGCGCAACGACGATTTTGGGCTGACCGAGATGCTCGCTATCGGATGAACTCTGGAGCATCTGCATCGTGCCGGCCACATCGGATTCTTCCCACGACTCGGCATGTTGCAGCGTATTCTTCGCATTGGTGGCCAGACTGTCCAATCCCGATTGTTTTGTATCATTCCGGCTCATGGCGATGAGATTGGAATCGATCTGGATCTGCTTGCTACCGTTGGCACCACTGATGACGCTGGGTTTGAAAATGGTGAACTGGTTCCTGCCATCGGCTGTCTGATAGCCGCCGGTTACCAGCGATTGCCCCTTTTTGATATCGGCGTTGAACATTGTGCTGGCCATGTCAGCGACGAGAGGGGCGGAGATTTCCGCGAGTTGTTTTTCCACCGCTTCGGTGTGCTGCTGCCGGGCCTTGTCGAGCGGATCTTCATCCCGCTGCCGGATCCGGGGTGCAGCCGCAGGGTCGTCACGCAATCCCTGTGCAACCGCTTTGCGATGGTTGGTTACGTCTTCTGTTACCGGCGATTCGGCGACATTCTCTTCCAAGGCGCGGATGCGGCTTTGCTGAATGAAAATCACCACCATAAGGCTCACAAAAAACACAATTGTGAGAATGGCAAGCAGGCGGCGGTTTGGTGCATTCAGGGATGACATGGCTCGATCACGATAGGGCTGACAATGAGAAGGAAGATTTCCCCCCGTGCAAAAAACCGCTCGGCGGCAAATTTGTCAGAGAACCGGACCTCCCCCACCTGATAACAGGTGCTTAGGATCCTGCGATTGCGGACAGATGAGTAACGACGCGGGGATTCTTGTAGTTTTGCCCAATTCCTCCATCATGGGCCATGGCGAGGGTGGCAGTGAGGGCAGATTTCTGAAAAAGCAGTCCGGTGATTTTGTGCTTAGCCGTGCGGCAGGGATGCGCTACATCCCCGCCATGCAAGAACCAACCCGCGATCACGGCCCGCAGCCACTCGACTCCCTGCTCACCCGCTGGGGAATCACCAACCACCAATTGGTGGAGGAATCCGTGGAGCAACTCAATCACAAGCAAGTGCAGCGGGCACGCAAGGGCCGTCAATTGACCCTGCACCTGATGCAGAAAATCGCACGCACTCTCAACGACGCCATCGTTTCCCGCCTTCCCAAGGAAAAACACGCGGAGTTTTCCCCCTACATCCACAAGCACTTGTTCAACTACACCAAGTCCTACGACCCCGCATGGGTCGATCCGAATGAACCCTTGATGCCGCAGTGAACTCAGAAACTGCGCCGTGGACCATCGTCGGGCAAGGCCTCGCTGGCACCTGTCTCGCATGGCAATTCTGGAAACGCGGCGAGCCATTCCGGATGATCGATCGCGGCCAAGGTGGCTCTTCCCGGGTGGCCGCCGGCCTCATCAACCCGATCACTGGCAAAAACTTCCAACCGAGCAGCAGAATCGCCGAATTCCTGCCCACGGCGCTGGAAGAGTATCGTGAGGTGGAAGCCCAACTTGGTATCAAAATCTGGTATCCCCTGCCCGTGCTCCGGCTTGCGGCGGACGAAAAGGAATGGGCGAAGATCGTTTCCAAATTCTCACTGCCGGAGGTGCAACCCTGGCTCGCAAAAACCGATGCGCCCCCCCCTCCACCAGGCTGGATCGGGGCCATCGAAATCATCGGTGGTGGCCGCCTCGACACGCGTGCGGTCCTCGACGCCTCGCGCAATTTTTTCACCTCCCTCGGGATCTTCCAATTGGGCGATGTCGCCCCCGACGCGCCACGCACCATTCGCTGCGAAGGAGCCGCCGGACTCATCGCTGGCCATCTCGGCCCACACCGTTGCGCCAAGGGAGAAATCCTCACCGTCTCTGCCCCCGGCTGGCCCCAATCCCACATCCGCATCGGCGGTGGCGGATGGCTGGTGCCCATCGGCGGCGATCGCTTCAAGGCTGGTGCCACCTACGAATGGGATCAACTCGACGAACAACCCACCGACGCCGGAAAATCCCGTGTCAGCCGCATCCTCCAGCAACTCGGAGGCGATGAGCCCTTCGAAATCCTCGACCATCAGGCAGGCATCCGTCCCATCATGCGACGCAGCGAGGCCTTGATCGGCCCGCTCGACTCCGCCAAAAACCAATGGATGTTCAATGGACTCGGCTCCAAGGGCAGTCTCTACGCTCCCGGCATGGCCCGCCATCTCGCAGCCTGGCTCCTCGACGGCATAGAACCCGAGCCCTCCATGGATTTCAGGAAATTCCTTTCACTGTGAAGGCTCTCATTCCACCGAACTGTAAACCTAACGCTAGAAACCAACAACGAACAGTTACCTGAAATCAGCCTCTGAATCCATCCTGAATACTTTTACATATAAAAGTTACAAGGCCGGCTCGAGCGCATTGGGATTCCGATCACCGGATGCTGTCCGCGTATTTTCCTGGGTTTTTCTCATACTTCGCGACGCAGGGTTTGCAGCAGAACTTTACTTCCTGGTTTCCGTAGATCTTTGTCACAGGATCGCCCATGGAACCGAGCTTGTTGTCGGTAATGGCACAGGTGTCGCTGGTGTAACGCTTGACTCCCTTTGATTGCGCAGCACCGGGCGATGCGCAGGAAACGAAGGTGATGACGGTGGCGATGATCGCCGATGTGATGATTGCTTTCATGTTTTGTGTTTGTTTTTTGTTTAGAAGCGAAAGCCGATGCCTCCGCCAAATCCGTGTTCCGAGTGATACTCGGTGACGAGTGAGAACCGTTTCGTAAGTGCATAATTCAACCCGGCAGACCACTCCCATTGTCTTCCTGTGTCGTATTGTGCTTCGGTGACAAGTGATAACCGGGAGGTGAGTTGGAAGTCTTTTGAAAGCGAGAGCCTCGCATCCCCTTCACTGTCGAGCGTCAGGGCAGTCCAAATCAGATAGGGCAAGCGGTATTCCATTCCTCCAACAAATCGGTCCGTGCGATCCATCTGATTCGTCATGCGATAGCCGAGATGGGTGCTGAAGTTCGGGTTAATGTATCGTTTCCACAAAAAATCTGCCTCATAATCGATCTCGTGATCATCATGCCCCCCGGCATGATCGTGATGGATCCCGAGATCCCAGGTGGCCATGAAGTCATTTCGTGCATTCATAAACGAAAGCATCCCCATGCTCATGTGGTTCTGGAGGTTTCCGGACATCATGAAATAGAGGGGATCTTCCGCCATTTCCCCGAGATTTGGAGAATGATCAAAATCCTGCTCATGATTGCTGATGACACGGCTCATGCCAGCGTGCATGTGATATAGCAAGTGGCAATGGAACAGCCAATCGCCTTGTTGGTCGGCAAGAAATTCAATGGTCCGACGCCCCATTGGAGGGACATCCACGGTGTGCTTCAACGGGGCTCGTTCATCCTGATCACCATCGATCACCCGGAAGAAATGACCGTGGAGATGCATCGGGTGATGCATCATGGTGTCATTGACCAATTCAAAGCGCAGGATCTCGCCACGCTTCACCTGGATCACTCCGTCTTCACGTGCTGTTTTGCCATTGATGGCCCAGATATAACGTTCCATGTCACCCGTTAGACGCAGTTCAAGGGTGCGGCGCGATGCATTCCGCGGCAAGGCGGTGGTGCTAGTGGCATGCAACAAACGGTAGGGAGAAGGTGGTCTTGCTTCCTGACTTCCACCATCCCCCTCCATCGCCACAAGGGAACCCGCGAGCATGTCATCCATCGAATAAAGGTGGGGTCTCGGTGGATCCTGCGCCGGTTTTAGTTCGCCATTGCCGAAGAATGCAGATGTGTGACCACTACCATCCTGTGCCGTCGCACGGAGTTCACATCTCCCATTTTTCGGCACTGTCACCATGATGTCATAGGTCTCGGCCATGCCCATCAGAATCCGGTCCAAACTGACCGGCTCAATATCAGGTCCATCAGCGGCGACCACCAGCATCGGACCACTGGAAGAACTGAGGTAAAAGTAGGTGGAAGCCGCGGCATTGATCACTCTCAACCGCATCTTGCTGCCCGGCTTGCCAGACAATTCGATCTGCCTCTGGCCATTAATGAGGAATCCATCATAGGCCACATCGGAGACATCCATGGGGGCCATCCTGCTGCGCTCACGCTGGAAATAATCGCCAAGAGCACCTGACCTTGCCGCTCCTGCGATGGATTGTGCATTCCCCTTGCGGATTGCATACCAGTCATTGCCGGTCATCAGCGTGCGCATCACTTCAGCAGGGCTTTCCTGCGTCCAGTCGGATAGCACAATAACCTGTTCGGAATCCGCTTTCATCGCGTCGCCATTCCGGGATTCCACGATGATGGAGCCATAAACTCCCCGTTGTTCCTGCAAGCCGGTATGGCTGTGATACCAGTAGGTGCCGGGATGTTTCAGTGGAAACTCAAAGACATGACTTGCTCCCGGACGGATGGGCGGAGTGGTCAGGCGGGGCACGCCGTCCTGCGCATTGGGAAGCAACAAGCCATGCCAATGCACCGAGGTTTCTTCTTTTAAAAGTTGGTTGGTTACGGTGATTCGGGCAGAATCGCCGACGCGGAATCGCAGGGTGGGGCCGGGCAGGCTGCCATTGAGCAAGAGCGACCGAACGGGCTTCATGCCAGCAGGTGCCCACCATTCCTCAGCAACCACGAGTTGATAATCCACAACCTTTGCGGCAATGGGTAGCAGAGTGAATAGATAACAGATAAGAAGTTTCATCAAAATGGCGAGACATGATTTCACGGTCCATTCCGTCGGCCCAATGAAGCCCACGGCGGAATGAGTCGGACAGGTTCCGAATGGTGGAACCTCAGGCGACAACGGCAAAAAAGGCCGAAGTTAAGACATCAGGATTGCCCGGAAATCAAATCATCCATCGCGAATATCGCGCAAAGATATCACCCTGAGAATGAACTACACACCATGGCTCGGCAGGATCGACATCAGACCCGTCGCGAAACAACAATGGCACCGGAGTCACTTCCGGGTCTGCAGGCAAGGCACCCGCGATGCTGAGATCGAGAAGGCGTGTCGTCTCAGGTTTATCTCTTGCGGCATCGGATTCACAGCCACAGGGCGAGGGCTTGTCCCTACCGTCGGATGGCAGTTGCTCGTGACAGCAGGATTTCCCCGTTTTCACCTGCTCGTTCCTGAAACTGCAACAGCAGACCGGAACTGCCACCAGAAGTGACAGCAAGGCAGAGATGATGATGGCTAGAGGTTTCAATGCGGGAAATCACTTTCTAGTAGCAACTACCAATTAAGACTGCACGGCCTCCGGGTCAATCGGTATTTCCACAAAGGGTTGCGATTTGGGCATGCGATCGTTTTTGGAGAAAGAGCGTGAATTCATAGCGATTGTAAGTAAGGTGGGTAATGGCGACGAGTTCGAGCCCTGATGCTTCCGCCATTGCCAGCACGGCTGACTGGAGTTCGTCGACATCGCTGAGATTTCCGACGCCCGGCATTTTGAGAGTGAAGATCACCATACCACCCGCAGTAAGAAATGATGACAGGCGGCGTACGTGGGAAAAGGCCTCGCAGGCATCGCCATTCATGTCACAAAGCATGGCATCGTAGCGAGTGCCCTTGGCTGGCATGAAGCTGCCCGCATCCGCCAACACTTCGACCAGACTAGGAGCTGCGTGCAGGCGTTTGTCGAGTGGTGCGCGGTCCACCGCTGTGACCCGGTATCCGCGTTGGATCAATTCCGCCGTCATGCCCCCCGGGCTTGCACCGAGTTCCAACCAGTGGCTCTCCTGCTCTGGCAGTTCGCGGTGAAGCCCCAGATAATGGAGTGCCTCGGCGGCCTTGGCACCGGCGCGACTGATGGTGTCCGGTCCGCTCTGGCGAATGAACTTGGTGCCACCAGGGTAGAATCCATTCGATTCCTTTGGACTTTGAACACCGGCATAGAGCCCCTCAGGACCCACCAGACAAAACAAGGTGGCCTGCTCCGGATCCTGCTCCTCGGGCGATCGCAGCGCGCGCATGGATTCGGGCAACAATTGCAGGGCCCGGCCACGGAGGTTGGATGCAAGAGTCCGATAGTAACGCTGCTCCGCCCCCGGATCGAGTGGGCCTGCGATGAGAGTCTGCATCCCGGATTCACCAAACTTCCGGGCAAGGGCCTGAGCTGCCTTTTCGACAAACCCATCCACCTTCTCCGGATTGCACGGCCAACTGTGATGCACCGGAAGATTCCATCGCAAATACTTCGCAAATCGGGAAGTCTTGATGACCGAGGCATCTTCGACCCGAACCCAATGAAATCCCCTGCCGAGTTTCTTCCGCGGACCGGTGGAGAGACCGTTGAGGATTTCCGTTTCCGATTCAGCGAAAACCTCGGAGATCCGCACCAACCAGTGCGATGTTTGGGAAGCGGGTAGATCAGTCATGGGGAAATATTATGGTTCCGGAATGGATAGATAAACAGAAAGGGCCGGGCTACGGAACCGGGGCCATTCCGGGCGGGTGGGGCGGGCGGCGGAGTTGCATCAGGACATTTGCCGCAAGAATCAAAGCTCCCCCGAGAATCATTTCCTGCCCGGGGACTTCATTGGCATAACTGCCCCCCGACAAACCGGCGAGCAATTGGGGAAGAAACATCACATAGATCGCGGTAAAAACCGGTTCGGTCGTATAAATCAGCCCCGCCTCCGTCGCGCTGATGCGGGGCTGCCAGTGATTCATGAGCAGGAAGGCGGCGACTGAGCAGCAAACCGCAAGAATCGCCACCAGAACAAGCGCAGCCCATGAGGCACCCGCATCCACCACTGCCGCAGGATAAGGCGCGGTGAGAATCGAAATGGGCAACATGAAAACGAAGATGCAAAGACACATCATGAAGGTGACGGGCAAGGTGCGATTTTTTGCATATTTGGGATTTTCCAAGGTCAGGATCTGTAGGGTGAATACCAGTGCGGCAAGCAGCGTCTCCGCCTCACCTCGTCCCATGCGCAGGGCGTCAGGACGAATGCCTGAAAGGATGGCACAACCTCCGATGACCAACAGCGTGGCCCACAAGGTGCGCCAACTCGGCGGACAACGGAGACGGATGCAGGCAATCAAGGGCAGGATCACACAATATGCCTGGGTCAGAAACGCCGAGGTCGAGGCCTCCGTGTGGGCAAGCCCATCGGCCTGCAGCGCCATTCCCAGCCCGCCCCAAATGCCGAGCCAGATCGACTGTTTCAGCTCTGATTTCGTGGCCAGTCCCGCCCTTGCGAAGAACGGCAGCAGGATGATGGCTCCCATGCCGAAGCGGGCCACCTGCATCCAAGCCGCGAGAAACTCGCTGGACGCGCCGTCGAGGCGGGCGCTTTGTTCGAGGTGGAGCGCCTTGACGACCGGAAAACTCAGTCCCCAGAGGGCGCAGGCGAGGATAAGACAAAAAACCGGCATCATGTTTCACGGGCTGCGGGCCAGACCGTGTTCAAGACAAGCGACGGCGGAAAGCACCAATATCAGCGAAACCGCCGATGATGACTCTGGTTCCCCGCTCGGTCCTCATGGTTTTCTGGGGCGCATTCCCATCACCACACGGAGCAGGACGAGAGGCACCAGGGAAATCGCAGCCGCCGCGACTGCGATCTTCAATCCGGGATAAACGCGGGCACGATCCGCCTCCAGCGCGGCAAGCGCCTCGGTGACCACTTGTTCACGCGCCACATAAAACGCCTTGTGCCCCGGCATTTCCCGAGTGTTTTCACTCCGCCGGGCGACCTGCCCAAAGCCAGTGCGGACTGGCCCTGGGCATACGGCAAGCACCGGGATGCCATGCTCGCGAAGCTCGATGCGCAAGGCCTCGGAGAAACTCGTCACATAGGCCTTGGTTGCCGCATACACGGCGAAGTCCGGGATTGGCAGTAAACTGGCCAACGAACTCACCTGGATCACCGCACCACGCCGGGCACGGATCATGCCGGGAACCAGCGCATGCGTGAGGTGGGTGAGTGCCTCGACGTTCACCTTGAGCATTGCTTCCAGACGCGGCCAGTCCGAGGTGGCAAACTCGCCGTAGTCGCCAAGGCCCGCGTTGTTTACCAAGAGGTCCGGCACGATTCCCAGACTATGAATGTCAGCGACCAGGCGATTCCGCTCAAGGTCCGAAGCGAGATCCACCGCAAACACCGATATGCCCACCTGCGGAAACTCCGCACGAATCCGCTCGGACAGTGCAATCAGAAGAGGCTCCCGGCGGGCCACCAAGATCAAGTGCCTCACCGAGGGGGCGAGTTGCAAGGCGAACTCCTCGCCAAGTCCGGAGGACGCGCCTGTGACCAAAGCGCACGAATAGGTGGTAGATAGCGGCATGCGTTTGGAATACACCAGAATCCGCCGAAGCGCCAACGGCGTTTTGCAGTGCAATGCATGGGCATTCGTGGCCCGAGCCCACACCAACAAAAGGGCGATGGCATTGCTGCCATCGCCCCATGTCTTGCTATCTCTTGGGAAGCGCTCCCTGCATCTCTCAAGGTTGTTCAAACACTTCGAACCGCACAAACGATGCCGCCGGTGCTGTAGGAAGGGTGAATCTGACGAAATTCGGATCCGTGATGTCGGCGGATGCTGTTACGTCCACCCATGAACCGGTGGCCAATGTGGCAGACTGCCAAACCCTGAAGCCGACACCCACCGCCGTGGTGCTGCGTGGCCAGGAAACCACACCACTGACTGGTGCGGGATTTGCGGTGAATGAAGAACCGGTCGCGCCGAAGAAGTATTCGAGACCGTTTTCGACACCATCGCCATCGAAGTCAGCGGTAAAGGCTCCGCCACCTGCATTGGCATTCGCCCAGCTTGTGTAAGAGTTTCCTTGGTCGTTGCTGAAGAATACCGTTCCCAGCACTTGTGCCACGCCGGGCTCGCCAAGGGTCAGATTGCGATCAAAACCTTCTTCATATCCACTGTTGGGAGCACCCGGTCTGGTGTTGAAGAATTTGTATTGCCCGAAAGGCTGGGTTTCGAATCCGGGAACTCCAGTGAGCGTCACCGTGAAGATGCCGTCGAGATCACTATCGTCCATAGTATAACCACCCGTGTTGTAGGGATCCTGATAGTTTTGCGAAACACCGGTAAAGACCAAGAGTTTGACGTCGAAACCACTATCAGCCTCGAAGTTGCCTTTTTCGATCTGGACGTTCATGTTCACCTGGAAAGTGATATCTCGCATTTGGACGAGTGGCTGCATATCCACATCATCGGCATTGCCATCGCCATCCGTGTCTGCATTGAGTGGATCGGTGTTGGCGGTGTATTCCGCAGCATTGCTCAGGTTGTCCCCGTCCGCATCCAAACCACCATCGGCGAGGCCGTAGGCAGCGAGAAACTCGGAAAGACTGGAGAAGGTCCGGCGGGTAAAGGTCTGGGTCAGAGTGCTCTGATCGAAGAGCAAACGGTAGATCCCGCTCGCGCCGACAAAGCCCGCGATGTTGCCACCATTGCGGACAACCGCCCCGGCCCCGGTACCTTGGCCCCACTGGATATCAAAACTACCACCCGAGGTGAACTTGTATTCGATCGATTGCACGGGCTGGGTAAAATGACGGTCGAAGCTCCATTGATACTGCGCGGTGATACTTGAGGTATCCCCTTGGGTCATGACATCCTGAGTGGCGCTCCACGAGTTGAATGAACCGGCCACGTTCATGTTTGCATAGTTCGGAATGAAGGGGTTGGAAACATAACCAAGGGCTGAAGTGCCATCGACCTCTCCGCCATTCAGATATCCGTCGCCGTCTTCGTCACCGAGAGGAGGCAGCTCAGCATTCGGAAACGAAAGCGGTGCCGTGGTGGTGAATGAATCACCCCAATTGCTGATGCTCGTGGTGGCTGCAGACAATGCATCGACCGCGCTGTCACCATTGCCACCACCGGATGAAAATACATCGAAAGTCAGAACCTGCCCGGGACCTGGCGTGTACCCCAGCAAAGAGACCGGCACAGTGACCGAGTAGCTGCTGGAAGTGATCACCGGCGCGGCCAATGGATTCACCGCGTCGTAGGAAGCTTTGGTTTCCGACCAACTGGAACCACTGTAAGTCGAGAGATTCAGACCGCCACCGCCGCCATCAGCCCAACCGCCAATCCAGTGGGTCATGCCCGCTGAGAAATTGATTGGCCGGTTCCAACCGTTGCCGGAAGAAGTGCCACCTGCTCCACTGCGGATGGCAATCATGTATTTGCCCCAGTTGGTCGCCACCGGATCACCCGCGAGTTGGATGGTGAAGGTAAGGTTTTGCTCCGAGGCATCCAGCGTCACATCGACGCCAGTGATGTCGAGGTGTGGGAAGGGATTGCCTGGGACGGCGACTTCTCCGGAAGCATCCGGGAAATTGACGGTAGTCTGGGCATGGGCGAGGCCGACAAGACCGGTGAAGCCGGTGGCCAACACGGACAGTGTTCTGAGTTTCATGGGTTTGATGGATTGGGAATGTTGAAAAACGTGAGTTTCCGCGCCAATTTCGAATCCGGATCGCACCGGATGTCATGGAGCATGAGGCCCCAGGCAATTCCCTGCCCGGGCAATCTTCCATATGTTCGATCCGCCGGGCGGGTTTAAAAAATCTTGTGAGCCCCCACGAGCCGTCTCGTGTCATGATGCGCCGAAACTAGAAAACCACCCCAAATCCGCCGCTATGGCCTTGAAGGCGGAACTCCTGACATTTTTTCGCCCAGTTTCCATTTCCGGGGATTTGACCAACCTCCGCACGGTTTGAAACATATGGTGCCGTGCGCGTATTGAAACTCATTCCGTTGCTTCTTTCCGGATTGGCCTCGCTGGCCGAAGCCAGTCCATGGACTGACGACGTCATCTACTTCGTGATGACGGATCGTTACCACGACGGTGATCCTTCCAACAACCAACCTCCCGGCTGCGATGCCGCGCTCCACGACCCGCAGCAGAAGGACATCAACCGCTACATGGGCGGCGACCTGCGGGGCCTCGAACGCGCGATTGAATCCGGATACTTCAACGATCTCGGCGTCACCGCGCTTTGGCTCACACCCGTGGTTCGGAACGTCTGGCGCTCCGGCTATGACCTCGGCGGGTGGAAGACCGGATACCACGGCTATTGGGCTCAGGACTGGCTGGACATCGACCCCCACCTCACCAGCCGCAGCTCCCTGAGCGGTCAACCCTATGCGGACAACGCGGAAGGTCGCATGAGCCATTATCGCGACTTCGTGAAGCTCGCCCGCAGCAAGGGAATCCGCATCATCCAGGACGTCGTGCTCAACCATGCCGGACCGGTGTTCTTTTACGATGCCAACGGCGATGGGACCTTCGATGTCGAAAAACGCGACGAGTGGGTGCAGCCATTCCAGAGGGATGGTTTCCACAACAATGCCATCTGGGCGGATATTCCGAAGTGGAATGCGCACCGAACGCAGCCCGATGGCCCGCGCGAATTGCTTGGCTCAAAAATCGGCACTACGGGTGTGCTCTCTCGGCTGGAAACGTCTGGCCGCCAGGGATTCTCGCACGACACCCTGGGCAAAACCAATGGCGAGGAAATCATGTGTGATTTCTTTTCCTTGCGCGATCTTTGGACCGCCCCGGACTCCGCCCATTTCGACGAGTTGGTGAATGAATTCGTGGAGATCTATCATTTCTACATGACCGTGGTGGGAGTGGACGGCCTGCGGGTGGATACCGTGAAGCATTCCCACCATGAATTCTGGGATGCATTCACCCAACGCTTGCGCCAGAGACTCGGGCCCGAGGCAGCGAACAAATTGTTGTTCGGCGAGGTCTATGATGGTAGCCCCGAGCGACTTGGAAAATACACTTGGCGCACGGACTGGAAGCAGAATCAGCAGCCGGCGCTCGACTCGGTGCTGGATTTCGATTTCTGCTTCAGCGCCCGCCAATACTTGCGCCACCCCGGCAATCAATTCGGCTCCGCGGCCGCACTGGAAAAGGCACTCGCCACCCGCAATGCGGACGGCCCTGATGGCCGACCTTACTACAATCCCAATCCCGGCCCGGATGGTTTCAATGCACGGCAGAAAATGATCACCTTCATCGAGAATCATGATGGGCTCAATCGCTTCCGCGTTGCCGGAATCACCGAACTTCGCAACCGTCTCGCCCAAGGCCTCGTGATGACCTTGCCGGGGATTCCATGCCTTTACTATGGCACCGAAGCTGCCATCGCAGATGATGTGGCACAGGTCGGCTGGGACGCCGAAAGCGGTCGCATGATGTTCTACCGTCAGGCGGACGGCCCGAACGCTAAGGATGTACGGACTTCCACTCCATTCCGCGAAATTTCCCAACTCGCCGCGCTGCGTGCCAAGCATCCGGTCATGCGCACCGGGCGCCTCATCCCGCTTTGGGTGGACAGCGGGGAAAGTGATGAAGACGATGGGGTCTTCGCATTCGGACGGGCGAACGAGGATGGTAGCGCCTTCGTCGTCGTCGTCATCAATGCCTCCGACCAAGCACGATGGACAAGCGCTGGCAGTCATGTGCTCAAGCTGCCAAGCGATCTGAAAACACAAGGCAGGGTCCTTCGCCCAATCCTAACGATCGGCGCCGGGACCAATCCGGATTCAGCAGCACTCAACGCCTCAGGCCCATTGAAATTGCCGGTCCCGGCCTCCAGTCTGGTTGTCTTTGAAGCGATCACCTCCCCCTGAAAGACCGATCATAGCAAAGGGACAATTATCCAATACCAGCCTTGATACCAATCCTCAACCTTCCCGCATAGCGGCAAAGCCTGAGAGCGCAAAGCGGGCTGGTTGAGGTGAAAGCCCTCCAAGACTGCTGGTGCGCAGCAGGGCGGTGGTGAAAACTTCCTCGTGTCTCAGAACGTCCGCCAGCCTGTCTCCCGGCTGGATGCTACCAAAGCAGACTCCCAGCTCGAATTCGACGAGCCTTGCGAGGGATAGCCATCTACGAACGTCGCTGCGACCTGTCACCTGACGGCAAGCATTTCATCTATTTCGCGATGAACGGGAAGTGGGACGGCCCGGTCAAAGGATCGTGGACGGCCATCTCCCGCACACCGTATCTGAAGGCACTCGCCCTGTGGCCATGGGGCGATTGCTGGAATGGCGGCGGCCTTTTCCTCACAGATAGCAGGTTCTGGCACGATCCTCGACCACCCGGAATGGGAATGGGCGGACCAGGATCGGAAACGTCTGGTCTGGGTAACCAAAGGCGTGCTCTATGCCGCGAAGATCCACGGCAAGGGGTTGGGTGACTCGAAAGCGCTCCACGATTTCACCGACATGGAGTTCGAGGCAATTCCAGCTCCATATTGAAGGGCGAGGTCCTATGATGGAAAGAATGCTAAAGGTAGAGCGTCAAGTTTGTTGGCGATGTCGGTCGCATCTTGATCAAGCGCGAGCAAACCAAATCGAAACAACACACCCCACCAGGAACCGCCGCCTTTCGTTTCGCCCGCCAAGTCTCAGGCGCTGACCCAGTGCTCGATCCACGCTTCGAGGCTGCGCAGATCGACCAAGCGTCGCCCGCGCCTCTTGTCCGCACCCCGGCGCACATTGGCTGTGCGGATGTGTCCTTCCTTGGCGGCCGCCCAGAGAAGGGCTCTGGATAAACCGGAGTAAACGGCAGCGCCTTCCATGGTCGCCCAACGAGGCTCCAGAGTCTTGAAGCGAGGTCCGATTTCAAGATGCGGGCGATCGGAGTCGGCAATGATGACGGCTCCGCAGTGCGAGCAGAAGTTGGATTGGTCCATGGAGTGGAATACGCGTCAGGAGTCGCGGCCATTTTCCCACGATTTTCCATGAGCATACGTCTATCAGCAGATGCGTATCCACCATCCCATGAATGGGCCAAACCAAACCTACCGTGATCACCCCATCCTCGTGGGTGCTGAGAAATGCCTTGAGATCCTCTTCCCAGACCAAGAATCACGTCCGTCGATTCGCTCATTCCGGAAGTGGCAGGCGCAAGGTTACCTGCCCTACCTCAAAGTAGGACGGAGGACCTTCTTTGACCCGGAGCAGGTTCGTCTCGCTCTGTCTCGGCGATTCACCATACACGCAAAGTCCGCGCCGTAACGCTGTGCATCATGACAACATTCACACCCACGGCAAACTTTCCCGCACAGCCCGCGCCATCGGTCTCATGCGGTCCGCAACAAGGAGAGTCTTGAGGTCTTCCCGCTTTACGGCATCATTCTTGTTGAGCAACTCGAAGAGCCGGCCAACCTTGCAGAACGCCTTGAGGCGGTCGCGGGTGCGGGCATCCATGTGGTCGCTCATGGCAACTGCGGAGTTTAGCCAGGACTGTTCCCAGGTCGAGTCGCAAAGAACTGTCTGCGTCTGACCATTTGGTCGTGATGCGGATCCTATTCAGTTCGGATTCAGACCTAATGCAAGCAGCTCCGGCGGTGTCTGGCTGTAGGGAGGTGCAATGACAGCAAAAGCTACGGCCATGACTGCGCTCAAATGCCCGTGGAGGGATCTTGAAGCGGGGCGATTGAAATTCCAACCGAGCATGTGGGCCACAATAGGTGGCGATTTTCATGTGCCAACGACAAATTCGGATTGTGCCGTTCAACTCCACATCGGGAAAAAAGAGTAGATTCGCACTGTGTTGTTCACTGTGGCTACCAACTTCCCGGATCTGAAGCAGGAGCAGGATTGAAGGATGTGAACCCATGTTCGGGCTGTGTTTGAGCGTCGCAGCAAAGGGGCAGTAATTCCTCATTTGCCTCGCAACTGATGCCGGTTAGGTTGGCGCATGAAAATCCTGGCACTTTTGATTTCTTGGGGAATGCCCGCCGATGCGGAAAACTGCCGCGTGCTGGTTGAAGGCATCGGTTGCCGCACTCGCCAGTTGGCGGTCGAAAGGATCTTTGAAAAAATTCCTGGCGTGGATGATGTCACCATCCTCCCTCGCGCTGAAGCGCCTGCCCTGAACCAGCGCTACATCCTGATACGTTCAACACACAAAGCTCCCAGCCGCGAACTACTCATAGAGGCGCTTGGAAAGAGAGCAAAACACTATCATGTCATCTCGGTTGTCCCAGATCGTTTGCCATAAAGAGCATTCCTTGGCGACCGGCGCTTAGATGAAGCAACCTTCAGGAAAAGATAACAGCTGCCCTATTCCGGAATCCATATCGACAATCCTTCATGGAACTCCCATCACTGCTTCGTGCTTTCATCCTGACCGCTGCCACGCCGCTGTTGACGGTGCCGCTCTCGGCTGGTCCTCTCGACGCGTATCGCGGCGCTAACCGGCTCATCGTCCTCTCCCTGCCTGAGGGATCATCCGCGGAAAAACTCAACCGGACCCTGGTGACGCAACAGCGGGAAATCGAAGAGCGCGACTTAAAAATCATCGATGTGTCCAAGGGCCAACATCGAGTTGCCACCGCGTCAAGGCCAACAGCCGAGCAAATCAACATCATCCGCAAGCAACTCAGCATCGGAGTTGGTGAAACCCAACCGGTATTCATCCTCATTGGTAAGGACGGTGGCGAGAAGGCTCGCTGTCACGATGCCGTTGATCTCGAAAAATGGTTTGCTCTGATCGATGCGATGCCGATGCGCAGGGCGGAGATCCGGGATCAAACAAAGAGCAGATGAGCGAATTCAATCGAAACCCCATGAACGGAATCAAAAAGCAGAATCTGCCAGAAAAAATCTGCCAGCAATGTCAACGGTCCTTTGCTTGGCGTAAAAATTGGGCGCGCGATTGGGAGAGCGTCCGGTATTGCAGCGATGCCTGCAGAAAGGGCAAAACCACTCCGAAGTGATGACCACCCTGCTCATCTTACATGCGGCAATCACATGGGCGCTTCTCGGACTCATCTGGACGATCCAGTTAGTGCACTACCCATTGCTCAGAGACGTCGGGCATCGGGAATTCATCTCCTACCATGATCGTCACATGTCTCTCGTCAGCTGGCTGGTGTGTCCGCTCATGCTGGCTGAGGTCGGGAGCGCTGGCTTGCTCTTCTATCTCGGTGAACGCTCCTTGCTCTTCGTCATCAGTCTGGGTGCCTTGGGCTTGGTGTGGGCTTCCACTGCTATTGGCCAGATTCCGCTTCATCAGAAACTGACGCGCGGGTATCATGCGGATACCATCGACCACCTTGTTCGGACAAACTGGTGGCGTACACTTGCATGGTCGGTTCGGGGCCTGTGCCTTGTCACCCTGCTCATCCGAAAATTCCATTAGCCAGCCATGCCCTCGATTTTCCATACCAGCACTCCACTGGCTGCCAGTGCGGAAACCATGTTTGGTTTCCATAGTGATCCATCCAATCTCACGGTGGTCATGCCGCCGACCTTGCAGCTGGTCAGTCTGAAAACGGACGGACCCGCGAAAGAGGGGTGCTTGATCGAGCTGCATTGCCGGGATTGGTGGATCGTCCCCATGCGCTGGACATGCCGCTGGAAAACGGTGCGCCACCCTGATCTGCTTGAAGACGAAATTGTGAAAGGTCCGTTTCGCCTCTTCATTCATCAGCACCGCTTCGAGGCTCAAGGGCAGGACCGCTGCATCATGCATGACACCATCACCTATCAGTGGGGTCGCTCGTGGTGGGGCCGTCTGGTTTCCGAAACGGGCGTAAGGTTCTATCTCACGTTGCTGTTCAAGTATCGGCATTACAGAACCCAAAAATGGGCACTCGCGGTCAGGAATTTGAATGGAGCGGCCGCTCGCTAAATTTTTGGTGCCGAGGCCAAATGATCCGGCAGCGCCTCTGCGGTCCGCTTCCGGTAATCCCACCCACCCTGCCACATCGGCCACGCAGCAAGTTGTTTTAATGCGCCCTGAGGGCAGTGTATCGTTTCCGTCGTAGGTGCGGATCCAGTCGACCTGCAGTTCGAAGGGTCTCGCTTTTCTGTCGGCCAACTGCAAGCCGAGACGTCCGATCTTGGCTGGGCGAAGGTCTTGTCTGGCAGCTCCGTGCCGCGCCAGCCGCCTCACAATTCAAGACGAAATGTTCTGACTTGCTTACGAGTTCATCCGCCTCGGTCTGTCTGACCGACTTCCAAAGGATGGAGCTGTCGGCGGTGATCCGAGTTGTGGGCTCGGGAATGGTGGAACGGGTGCGTCCGGATCAAATCCATTCCGATCCAGGAGCCACCGCCACTTTGAGATTTGCGCCAACCGATCCGATTCGGAGCCGGTGAACCGCTCACGATTTGCTTCAAGCTCTTGCATGGCGTGGCGGAAGTAAGCTGCAAGCTTCGGATGGTGTTCGCCAACCCGCTCGCCGTCGAGAATCAACGCATACCCTGAATCCAGGCTGATCCGGGGAAGGTCAAATTCCTGCCGGTGCCGGTTCCGCACAACGACACGCTGCTTGGAAACCTCAATCACAGTGACCGGGTCTCGGTCCTCCAGTCCCGCTGGCAGCGGGTAGCCGATCACGGTCTGGACCCAGCACTTTTGCCCGACGTAGGGGGATTCCTGAAAAAAGTGGTCAGATGAACATATTTTGAGACTGGAGGCAATGGCAATTCTTCCTGGGGCCTACAACCTACCGATTGGCATGCGTTCACCAAAAACGCCAACCGCCTAAACCGCAAACGAAAGGCGAGCGCCAGATGCGGCAGGGCGATTGGCTGGCTAGGGGCATTGGAGGGGGGCAGTTTGCGTGAGGAG
>JBBARN010000039.1:0-49359 GCA_040399845.1 Luteolibacter sp.
CAGACGAATCCCAAGGTCCAGGTGTATTCAACTTCACGGTGCAAGTCAGTGATGGAAATACGACGGATGACCAGCAAGTCAGCGTGACCGTGGATGCCGTGTTTCCGAGTGCGGATCTTGATTCAGATGGTGATGGGCTTAGCGACCTCCTCGAATTTGCTTTTGGGGGCGATTCAGGGGTTCCGAATGCCAATCCCTTCCGTGTGGCGAGAGTGAATGAGAATAGCATTTCTCTTGAATTTCCATGGAATTGGCAGGCTGACGGCATTGCATGGCGAATTCGTCACGGGGCGGATCTTTCGGACATCCAGTCCTGGCCGGAAGTCTCAGCTGGGGCGACGTCGATTGTTCGCGAGGGCAACATCGACCGCATCACAGTAATGCCTGCCATGAATCACCCGAATCGTGGATTTTATATTCTGGAAGTGAGAATCGAATGAAAATCAACTGAGACCAGATTCCGAAATGGGATCGGATTGTATTCGAGAAAAACCGCTGATTTCGAAGAGCTTTGTGAAGGATCTCTTCACCTAAAAGGTGGGCAAAATGCCGACCATCTCTGTCAGTGAAATCAGTAAAGATCAGGGTAATTTGCCTCCGGCTATGTCCGCAGAGCCCCCATTGTGGTTCGATGGGGCCTTGCCCACCAGAGTCATTTTCCTTTGACGGCTAACCATGCGGAAGCCCGAAAAAGATATGTCTTTCCATGCTCGATGCGATGGATGGAAAACGGTGGTTTTCGTAAAAAGGAGGGTTTCGTTCAAAAATCCAGATAGATCTCCGTGCGGCGGTTTGCGCGACGGCCTTCAGGGTTATCCTCGCCGGTTTCGGTGAGGTTCGGACGGCGGGGTTGGCTGGCGCCTTTGGCGACGGTGTTGATCTGGCTGGCACTGACCCCGGCTTTCGTCAGGAAATCCCTCACCACCTCCGCCCGGCGCGCCGACAGGCTCCCGTTGTAATTTTCGGTGCCCAGCGAATCGGTGTGACCGCTGAGGGTCAGCTTCTTGCCGGGATCCGCCTTGAGAATCATGGAAACAATCTCCAACTGCCGACGAGTGCGGGGATTCATTTCGTCTTCATCGAACTCAAAATATAGGGCCAGCGTATCGCCGCCCGAGGGATTCTTGACGAGCGGGGAATAATACACATCCCCTCCCGCGACGCGGCGGGCGTAGTCGGCGAGGAGTTGATCGAGATTGATCTCGGAAACGAGCCAATTGGAAGGCGCTGGCGGCTGGCGAAGGTTCATGCTGAACTGGGCGGCTTGCTGGCCGTTTGAGGTTTCCACGTGGGCGAGGTAGCCGACGGTGTCCTGACGCTTGAACATGGCCCGCAGGGGTTTGGTTTTCCGCATGCGGTATTCGCCTTCTTCAAAGAGAATGCAAAGACCGGCGATCTTGGCATCGGACACCGTGGCGGGATCGACGAATGCACGGGCAAATTCGAAATCCTGCTTCAATACCGCCTGCAGGAACGCATCGGCCACCCCGAGCGAGTCGGCCAGCAATGCCTTGGGGATGGCTTCCCCGGCAGCAGGCGGAAGGGTGATTTTTGCCACCGCCCATTTCCTATCGATGCGTTTGAGATCGAGGAAAATACGGTCGCGACCGGGTTCCTGGCCATCGAGTTCGAGGGCCCAGCGGATGCGGGAGTTGAGTTCCAGTTCGCCCACTTCGCGGACACCGTTGGGCTGGCGGAGTTTGAGTTTGGCGGCGGAGAGCGCCTTGAGTCGCTCGGCGGTTTGTGGATCGAGGGCATCTTTGCCGATCAAGCGGGCGAGGGTGGCAAGGTCACCTGCCTCAAGCGCCTTGGCGATCTCGTTGACGAGTGCGGCGGGATCGGCGGTGGTAATCCCGATGCCAAGGTCTTGAAGCGCCTGCTCGGGCGTCGGTGGCGGAATCGGCTCAGCGCTTTGTTTGATTTCCGGAGAGGAAGCAGGAACCGGTCGTGGCGGCGGAGTCTGCACCACGGGTGTCGGTTTCACACCTAGCCGGAGGATGAGAAGGGCAAGAGCGGAAACCGCGAGAACGGCTGCAAGACCGAGGAAAAAGTAAGGGAGCTTGGAGCGATGCATGGGAGACCCGGATAGAACGTGTTGGAAACAGGCTGAATTTCAGTCAAAAAGAATCATCACTGCCCCTGAAGGGAGGGCAGGGTGATACGGGTGGACTGACCGTCGCGCACGATGATCAGGGTGGTGTCTTGAACGGCGGCCGAGGCGGCAAGATGAAGGAAAAACTCGCTGGCACCCGTCACGCGGGAATTGTTGACCGCCACGATCAGATCGCCCGCTTGCAGGTGATCCGCGGCGATCCCGGTCGCGGAAAGTCCGGTGACGACCACTCCTCGGAAACCGCGCATTCTTTCGGGCACGGACAAATCACGCACCTCGATCCCCAAGGCCTGCAGGATTTCCTCGGGATCGCGATTGAGGGCTCCGGCACCGCCGGCGGGCAATTTCGAGGGAGGGCTTTCCGCGCCGCTTTCCGCAATGATTGCCTTGAGCTCGATGGTTTCCCCTTTGCGCCAAATGACGATGGGGATCGTCTCACCCACTCGGGTCCCTTGCACCAGGCTGAGAAGTTGGTTGGCATCGCGAATCGTTTGACCATTGAATTTCTGGACCACATCCCAGCTCTTGAGACCGGCAGCCTGGGCGGGGGATCCTGGGGTGATTCCCATCACCGCAGTGCCCGATTCGCCGCCATATTGCAGGGCGGAGCGGACGCCAGGGTCGAGGTCCCGCATCTGAACGCCGAGAAACCCACGGATCGGCCGACCGCGTTCGAGAATTTGAAACAAGGCATCTTTGACATCGTTGGATGGAATCGAGAACCCAACCCCCTGGAACCCGGGATTCTCCTTATCGGGCGAGAAAATGGCGACGTTGATGCCGATGATTTCGCCCCTCAGATTGACGAGCGGGCCACCAGAGTTACCCGGGTTGATTGCGGCATCCGTCTGGAAAAGATCTCGCTGGTTGTCCGAGAGCGATCGCTCTTTGGCGGAAATGATGCCCTGCGTGACGGTTTCTCCGAGTCCGAATGGATTGCCAACGGCAAAAACCATCTGACCGACCTGCGCCTGCGAGGAATCGCCCATTTTTAATGGAATAAAGGTCTCCTTTGCATCGATCTTGAGCACCGCGATGTCGAGCAAGGTGTCTTCGCCGATCAAGCGGGCGGTGTGGGTTTTGCCATCGTGCAAGGTGACCTGAATCTGCTGCTGACCGGCGATGACGTGGTGGTTGGTGACGACATGCCCTTCATGGGTGACGATGACCCCCGAGCCCTGACCTTGGGTGGGATATTGCTGGATGCGGGCCCGCCCCCAAACATCGAGCATGCGCTCGGTCCGCACTCCGGCGGTGTCGATGCTGACCACCGAGGGCACCACGGCGCGGGTGAGTTTGGCGTATTCGTCATTGAGCCGGGATAGCAACTCCACTTCGCCGAGGTCGATCGGAGGCTTTTCAGGAAGCGTGAATTTCTCCGGGCGGAATTGATCCCCCGACTTGGATCGACCGGAAAACAGCGAACCCAATCCGCCCCGCAATGCGGAGACGGCGATAAAAGCGGCAAGAAAAACGGCGACCAGCGCCAGCAATCGGCGGAAAGCGAGATTCATCGGAGTGGGAGATGCAGAAAGGATGCTCAGGATTGGTTGTTTTTCCAAGCATCTAAACCATGAGCGTCACCCACCATTGATTTTATCCATCCTCTGGCGGGGTTCCTCCTTGCTTGATGCATGTGATTTGGCATGACCTCGCCATGCGCATTCCGGCGGTCACTCTCTGCATCGCTCTCGCCGCAGCCCAAGCCAAGGCGGACCCACTCACCGCTGCTGATCGCGAGGCGCTGCTGGAGCAATTGGAAAAACTTCGCGAGACTGCCGACTCCAAGGTCGATGCCCGTTTCCGCCTCGCCATCGCCGCATTCCGCGGTGGATTGCAGTCGGATGACGCCGCGATGGATCTCTACGTGAAATGCATCGAGAAGGTGAATTTCGAGGACCAGCTGAAGAAAAATGCCGACTTCCGGGATTGGAAACGCAAGGAGGCGGATCGTCTTGCCGATGGGTCCTTCCGCCTCGCGCTCCGCTACCAACTCCGCTGGCTGGTCCTCACCCTGATGGCCTCTTCGGCAGATCCCGACATCAAACAACTCGCCGATGAGGCTCAGGATACGGTGGATTCGATCTTCCGCGATGCCGACAAGCTGGAGTCTCAAGGACCGCTCCTCGGGCAAGCTGTTACCACCACCGTGTTTGCTCGCGCCTATGAAATCGGCGGCCTCGACAACCCGGATTGGCCGCTCTCGCCCGTCCAATTGGAACAGGTTTACAGCAAGATAATCTTTCCCCGCTACCGTTCGCCGGATCGGGTGGAAACCCTGCGTGCCGCGTGGATTCGCCGCATCCAGCAGGAAGGCATCAAGATCGAGACCCTCTCCGGCAACCGCGCTGGTCGCAAAAACGGGCTCACCACAGCGCCGCAATCGCCGGAGGAGGAAAAATTCAACGCCGAGACCGTGCCGGAACTCCAATGGGAAATGGAGAAAGACCTCTTTCGCAGCGGGGACGAGACCGCATCGGCCATGCGGATGCTCCAGCACATCGAGAAACACATCAGCCACCGCTCCGCCCGTGACTGGAGCGAGGAGTTTCAAAGCCTGCTTCGGCCCAAAACCAATCCTTACCCTCCCGTGGAACCCACCGAGCCCGCCCCCTAATCCAACTGGTTCCCGCCTTTTGCGGAAATTTCCCCGAAAATCTCCATTCTCCCGGGCTTTACTTCCGCCCGCGGCTTCGCGCATTCTCCCGCGCCCATGACCGCCGCCGAGATCCGCCAATCGTTCCTCGATTTCTTCCGTGAAAAACAGCACACCATCGTGCCCTCCGCGTCCCTGCTCCCGCAGTCGCCCGGCCTGCTGTTCACCAACGCCGGAATGAACCCCTTCGTGCCGTATTTCCTCGGCGTCGAAAAAGCCCCCTACGATCCACCCCGCGCGGCCGATACCCAGAAGTGCATCCGCGCCGGCGGCAAACACAACGACCTCGAAGACGTCGGCTACGATACCTATCACCACACGTTCTTCGAAATGCTCGGGAACTGGTCCTTTGGAAACTATTTCAAAAAGGAAGCCATCGCCTGGGCCTGGGAACTCGTCATCGAACGCTGGGGCCTCCCCGCCCACCGGCTCTACGCATCCGTCTATGCGCCGAAAGAAGGTGATCCCGGCCACTTCGACCAGGAAGCCTACGACATCTGGGCCGAACTCTTCCGCTCCAAGGGCTGCGACCCCGCCATCCAGATCGTCCACGGCAACGTCAAAGACAACTTCTGGATGATGGGCGAAACTGGCCCCTGCGGTCCCTGCTCGGAACTCCACGTCGATCTCACACCCGAAGGCAATCCCGTCACCGGCCGCAACCTCGTCAACAACGACTCCGACCTCTGCATCGAGATCTGGAACCTCGTCTTCATCCAATACAACGCCGAAGCCGACGGCACTTTCCGCGAACTCCCCGCCAAACACATCGATACCGGCATGGGCTTCGAACGCGCCTGCTCGATCATCCAAGGCACCAAGGGTTTCACCGACTTTTCTAACAAGCCGTCCAACTACGCCACCGACGTCTTCACTCCCATCTTCAGGAAACTGGAGGAACTCAGCGGCAAAACCTACGTCAACATCTATCCGCAACTCGGCGCCGACCGCTCCGCCTTCACCGAGGAAATGAAAACCGCGATCGCCTTCCGCGTGATCGCCGACCACTTGCGCACTCTCAGCTTCTCCATCGCCGATGGCATCATGCCCGGCAACAACGGGAGAAACTACGTCCTGCGCCGTATCCTCCGCCGCGCTGTTCGATATGGCCGCCAATTGGGTTTCTCCGGAGAAAAGCCGTTCTTCGGTGCGCTGGTGGAAACGCTCGTTAGTGAAATGGGCGGAGTTTTCCCTGAATTGAAGAATCGTCAGGATGTTGTCAGGCAGACGCTTGAGCAGGAAGAGACTAGTTTCAATCAGACTCTGGATCGGGGGCTAAAACGATTGGAAGTCATGATTCTCGAACATTCCGAAAACTGGCGCGATGCGAACGCTATAAATCACTTATTCGCGGCTGATTTTAGCGCACAGGAGCTCCCCGGTGAATATGTCTTCGAACTCTACGACACATTTGGCTTCCCCAAGGATCTGACGGATCTTGTGCTAGCCGATCGTGGATGGACCTCAAACGAAGCTGGTTTTGAGCGCGAAATGGGGCTCCAACAAGAGCGTGCCCGCGCCGCACAGAAATCCAACATCGTCCGCGCCCTCGACATCTCCACCGAGGCCGTTACCGAATTCACCGGTTTCGAAAACGACGAAACCGAAGCCACCGTCCTCGAAATCCATCCGCAGGAAGACGCGCTCTTCGTCATCACCGACAAGACCGTCTTCTACGCCGAAATGGGCGGCCAATCCGGCGACACCGGCACTCTTCAAGTGGTTGGGACTAACAGTCCCAACATCCCCGTCACCGGCGTCCAACAAATAGGCAAAGCCCGCGCCTTGATCATTCAAAAATCGGAAATCGACAATCTTCAATCGTCAATTGTCCCCGGCACAAAGGTCACCCTAAAGTTAGACGCACAACGCCGCCGCCCCATCGAAGCCCACCACAGCGCCACCCACCTTCTCCACTGGGCGTTGCACGAAGCCGTTTCCAGAGACGCTTCCCAACAAGGCTCTTCTGTCGATGAGCACCGCCTGCGTTTCGACTTCAACAGCGCCGCCGTCACGCCCGCTCAAATCGCGATGATGGAGGAAATGGTCAACGGAGCCATCAAACAAGGCCTCTCCGTTTCATGGACCGAAGTAAAACACGCCGACATCAAAGGCCGCGCTGATATCATGCAATTCTTCGGCGACAAATACGGAGATACGGTGCGCGTCGTACAAATCGGCGGCGAGCCGAATCAACTCAACGGCCCCTCCATGGAACTCTGCGGCGGCACCCACGTCCGCAACACCTCCGAGATCGGCCTGTTTAAAATCAAATCCGAGGGAGCCATCGCCTCCGGCGTCCGCCGCATCGAAGCCGTCTGCGGCGAATCCGCCTGGGCCTATCTCAACGAGTCGGTCGAAAAATGGGATCAGGAACTCAAAGCCGCCCGCGCCAAACTCGCCAACGCCAACGAAAAACTCACCTCACTCGGTGAGTCCGCCGTCACCGTCAACGACTTCCCACACATCATGGGAGCCATGCTCGTCGAGCGTGCCGACATCGGCGAAATCAACGCCACCTTCGCCCACGCCCAGCGCACGCTTGAGGAAACCCAAGCCGCCGCCATCGAAGCCGAGAAGCGCATCAAGAAGATCCAATCCTCCCAAGCCGCCAAGCTCGCCGACGAAGCCCTGAGCGATCTCATCGCCAAAGGAGAACCCATCATCGTCTCCTTCGAGTCCGACGCCTCCCTGCTCCAGGAACTCCAAAACGGCCTCAAGAAAAAAGCCTTCGCCGGCCCCGCCCTGCTCATCGTCGATGACGGCGAAAAACTCCACCTCGCCACCCACTGCGGCCCAGGAGCCCTGGCAGCCGGCCTCAAAGCCGGCGACCTCCTCCGCGACCTAGCCGCCCTAGCCGGCGGCAAAGGCGGCGGCAAGCCCGACCAGGCCAGAGGCGCCGCGCCGGATCGCTCGAAGCTGGAGGAAATCAAAACAGCTGCGTTCGGGCTCTTGAAGGTGTGATCAAATTACTTGGTTTTTAACCTGAGGGTTAGTCCTTCGCGTTGATGCCCTTTTGTTCCAGTCCGGTCCCGCTTGCAGGGTTTACCTCCTCGCAAATGGCTCGCACTGTCCGGAGGAAGAACCGGCAGCTCTTCATCCAGAGGAGTTCTCCAAGCTGATCAAGCTTCTCGATGACTCTTTCGATCATGGTCTCCCGAAGAAAAAGCAGAAGCTCAACACTCTTGGTGATGGGCTTTACGAATTCAAAACCATCGGAGGCTTCAGGCTCATCTGGTTTTGGGACGCGAACCGGATCATTCTTTGCGCGCATGGCTTTCCGAAAAAGCGTCAAACCACACCCGTTACCGAACTTGCTACTGCCGCCAAGTTGAAAAATGCCTACGCATCCGCAATGACAACCAACTGTTGAATGAGGAGTTGGTTGGCCTGTTCTTTAGCTGCGGTCGAGGACCTTGGACTGCGTGCAGCCTGCTGCCGCTTTCGCCGCCACAGCCTGCTGTCAGGCGGGAGCGCGGATGAGGTGAGAATGAAAATTCCGTGTGCCCTGGGGTCCTGGGCTTGTCGGGATCGCAGCAGGCTGCGGGCGGAGGGTCTGGTTGCGCGAGTTTGGCGCGGAGTCCCAGCCGTGCGTTTCCCCCTGTTTGATCTCGATCATCTTGTTCGTGGACTTGATTTGATTGTAAAGCACCATGACTCCCGAAGGCGGACAAACGTAGTCTCCGAGGGCGGTTAGAAGATAGGTTTCGCACCTGATGCGTTTGCCCAGCGTGGCGGTGTCGTAATAGGCAAGCCCCTCCGCATTATCCGGACGCCACCCGCGCAAACGCCCCTGCTTGATCCCACCCAAGTCGCAAAACCAGGGTTTGAGTGCCTCGCAGCGGGTCACTTCCGGGTCGAGCGCTGCTGCGGCGATGGCATGGAAGCCACCCTGACTGGGGCCGTTGACCATCAATTCGCGTCCGTTCCACTCTGGGCGGCTCTTGATATACTGGAGTGCCCGCATCACTCGCAGCACCACTCCATTCGCATAGGTGGTCTCCGGCTTGGCATTTTCCTGGTTGTTGAATCCGTATGCCTTAAGTTCGCCCTCTTCTAACGACTTATAGTATGCGTCATCCCGTCCGTTTTCAATACCATGCGCGCCGACATCAAGCACGATGCGGCCGGGTGAAGTTTGGATGGCGGCTCCGCTCACGCCATAACCATGGAAAATCACCTGCGCCGCCAGCGACTTTTCCTTGGCTCCGTCTGGTACTGCCAGGTAGCCCGTCATCGGACGTCCGCCCGCACAGGCAACTTTGACATCGTAGATCTTGAAGCCCGGTCGCGCCTCCGCGATTTCCTTCAGTTCGGCTTTCATGGGAACCTCGGCCAAGCGCGCTTTTTGTCGTTCCCAAAAGGCATCGAAGTCTGCCGGTTCCGGGCTGCCTAACAACTTCTCGGGTTGCGCACCGGCACCTCCTTCAAACTTCAAGGCTTCGCCGTTGGCCGACTTCATGGGCGAGTCGTCGGGATTGAATACCTCGACTTCGATCCGCACAAAACCGGGCTGGTTTGTAGAAGTGGTGAACTCGACCGGCTCTGTCGCGGAACTCACCGCCTGGCCGGTGGTGGTCGCTCCATCATCCCCGGTGCGTCGCCATTTGAGCGTCTTTCCAGCCAGCGGTTGTCCGTCTTCCAACAATTGAATCATGAACCGCATCGTTTCTCCGGGTTGGTAGGCGACGGGTTCCTTGTCAGTTTTCCAACTCATTGCCAGCGTCCCTGCCCAGGTGGCCGACGCTACCATCCAGAGACAGATTGCCGACATGGTGATTGCGAATCCTCGATTCATATGCTTGTTTCCATTCAGTGGGTCAATGGTCTTACGGTATAGCGAACCTTGGAATCGAACACCACACCGGGGAGCTTTTTGTGCAAAGCATCACAGGCGGGTTCCGGGCCGGGGTTCTTGATGACTTCCAAGGCTTCCTGCGGCCAATTTGCATCGGGAAACACATGAAGGTCGGTGATCGTGGTTTCATGGAGTGGAGATCATTAGGAAGGCTGATGGATCAGGATTTATGGAACAGAGATTCCTTTGATGAGGACTGTATATTTGCATATTAATGGCGTTAAAATATTTAACTTCGCGATTTTTTCCCGCGATAGACGGGCTCGACAGTAGTGGTCTTCTGCTGGGCGTGGAGTTTGAAGGAAACATCCCAAAACTTCTGCCATGAGGCGGAGGTGCGAGCCGGCGCGGTCAGTCCATCTGCCGTGGCATTTGCGATGGGTTTGGCGGCAATCGGGAGGACTCAAGCATAGATCAGTGCGGATAGTTTTGGATGGAACGATGAGGGGGCATGTAACGGAATGTTAGGAGAGATGGATTGTTGATTGATGATTGTTGATTTTTGAAGTGGTGAAAGGAAGAAGCACTTCGGCATTTCTTTGGCTACGACGCTCATAGAGCGACGCTACAGGCGGTTCATGGTCACTTGGCAGGCATTACTTTGAGGCCGAACAGGCCGCCGACGGTTGCGCCGTCCGGTTCCACGGCGAAGCGGATGATGGCATCGAGGGTTTCGCCGCTTGCATCTGCCGGAAGCATTTCGGGAGTGACCTCATAGGATTGCTCGAAGAAAGTGCCGGGATGGGCTCGATATAACTCCTGGGTGGCCAGCAGTTTGTCATTGATGTAGATCTTGAACTTCCGCTTGTTGCCTTCTTCTCCCCAGTAGGTGGCGATGAGGTTTGATTTTTGCCGACGGGAAATTTCATCCGATATGAAAACTCCTCGCCTTGGCGAAAGGTTTTTCCGTTCGCATTTCCCGTTTGGGAACCGCGCTCGGAAACAAGATGGGCCTTATCACCGGGGGTGCCGGGAACCATGAAGTCGATGGCATCCTTGGCCCAGTCCGGATCCACTCCTTCGAGTGTTTCGTCAAACGGTTTCCAATCCTCCGGGACGATGTTACGATATTCCGGTTGGAGTCCGCTTTCGTTGATGATCGCCTGGGCCTCAGGCGGCCAGACCGCGTTCGGGCATACGGTGTTGTTGCGGACTCGCGTGTTGGGCGATGAGGTGAACCACACATCATCGGTGACGAAGTATCCCTCAATGTCGATGTCATGTTTGCGACCGTGATCTCCCGTGGTGTGAACCCTTTGATAAGGCCCTTGAACGACATTCGCGCGGTTGATGATTGCGGTGGAGCCTTCGTCATTGTAAACTCCGAAGGTGGTGCTCCGGATGTAATTACGATCGATGAGGGTGCCCGGTTGGCGGCCAAGGGTGTAGATGCCGCCGCCATCGTCGAGGATCGTCATGGTGCGCTCGATGCGGTTGGCTCCGACGCGGTTGTTTCCGGCCACCTGGGTTGGCTTGCCGGGAAGCACCGATGGGCGCGGGGCTTTTCCCCATTCCGGGTGATTGGTGCCATCATAACCGTCGAAATCGCACCATCCCCAGCCCAGGTTGATGCCGGTATAGGGTGCGTTCACGATCCAGTTGTGCTCGATCTTCACTTCATTTGAGAAAAACACCGTGATGATCGTGTGCCCGTTGAACAACGCGGAATTGTCCGGCAGGAAATTGTTAGAGATCAGCACCCGGCGCGGGATGGCTTCAGTGCCGGCAGGGAACTTCTCGCGATCTATGCCCGCGCCCTCAGTGTGTTTGAGGTCCAGGGTGTCGTTTTCATAAACATGCTGTGGATGGCCGAGGGTGATGGCGCTGCCACCGGTATCGCGGATGACGTTGCCGACAATACGCACATCGCGGATGTCATTGCTCATCACGATTCCCTGGCAGCCGGTATGGGCGATGGTATTACGGGTGAACTCCACCCCTTCGATGGCGTTGGCGATGATGGCGGCTGGGAGCGCGTCGTAGGCCCGGTAGGCATCGAGATGCCAGTTGGAATTGGCAAAGGCGGTGTTGATGCAAGCTGTCTGAAGCGTGGCAGTCCCGTGGGATCCGTCGATCTCCATGAGATTGTAGTCGGTGTAGGCGAAGGTCAGTCCCTCAAAGCTGAGGTTGCGCACGCGCCTTTTCAGAGCTTGGCCCTCAAGTTGAATGAGTGTCTGCGTGACCGGAGCGATTACCTTTGCAGTCTCCATGTTTTGGCCGGGGCGGGGGATGTAATAGACTGTCTTTTGCGCCCGGTCGAAATAGAATTCGCCCGCTTGGTCGAGAAGTTCGAAAGCATTGTGGATGACTTGTTCGCTGTTGAGGGTGAGCCCGGCATCCCAGCCGATGTGTTGGGCGATGGCACCATAAGGTTGTTGGAGTTTGAAGATATGCTTGTCTCCTTCGGTGATGATCTCTCGGACGCCTACGAAGTTCTTGTTCCAGGTCGTCTGATTCTGAATTTCCACATCGGAGACATTGTGGGTAATCTTGAGGAGATCGGAGGCGTTGTATTGAATGCCGTCCGCAGTTTGGCCACTCTGCCAGGCCCATGGTGCTTGGCCTGCGGTGACGGTATAGGTTCCCCATCCGCCCTGGGCGCGGACTTTTTTCCCGCTGTTGGCCATCACGGCGCGGGACTTTTCCACATAGAGCGCGCGGAGTTTTTCCGAGCGGTTCAGCGGGGCTTTCCAGATTCGATCTTTGTGGGGTTTCCAGCCGGTGACGGGCATGCCTCCGGTGAATACGGGCTTTTCTCCAGCCGCCGCACGGTAGATGACGCGGTTGCTGCCGGTTGGTGAATCCTCGGCACCGAACAAGATCGTCTTCCGCACTGGATAAGTGCCGCTGCGGATGGTTACAACGATGTCGCCTTGCACTGTGGGGATTGCTTCGCAAACGGCGTTCCGTGCTTTTTCGAGCGTTTGGAATGGTTGGCGGCTTGTCCCCGAGTTGGCATCTGAACCTGTAGGCGAAACAAAGAATTCACGGGAGGAATTTCTCTCAGTCTCTGCAATCAACGATAAACTGGCCATGCCGCTTATCGTGACGAAAATGGAGATCAGCGGTTGGAGTTTTATCTTGGGAGAAAACGTGAATCTCTTGCAGCCATTTAGGGGCGGGCGATGCAAACCTGGAGAGGTGGGAGAAATTGAGCCGGATTCGTGTCGTGGCTGAAATGGTGCGCAGAGGGCGTGGGGCTCGAAACGTGGCATGTTTATCCACAAGATCGTATTTCCGCACCGAAACCCGACACGAAAATTCGACCCAGGAAAACGAGCCCTGCCATCAGTCTGCGGATCGAGAACCGGAGCAAACCTCAACCAGTCATTGTTTCGCGTCGCTGGCATGGATCAACGATTGCGCCTCCTTGAGAAGGATGTGGGCGTTCATCCAGTCCACCCAGTCAATTTCCTCGGACCACAGGCCGTCAGTGGATTCCATGCGCGTGAGGACCGGTTGGGCGGCGTCCTTCAGGAGGTTTTGAGATTCTTGGATTTTACCTGTCCGTTGATGTGCCATGGCGATGAGCAATCGGACACAAGCGACCCGCGACTCGGTGCCCATGCTCCGCCGCAGCGACTCCTCGCCCCAACGGATGGTTTGCTCCGGATCGCCACGGCGGTGGTGCCACAAGGCGAGCGAGTAGGATTGCCAGGCGGCTCCGTCATCATGATGTTGATGGACTCCGATGGGTGCGACGGAACTTTCGAGAAACGCGCCGAGTACTGCGATTTCCGCCATCGTCGCCGGTTCTGCTGGATGCAGGGTGCAGGCCTTGAGGATTTGTTCGGCGACGATCGGGTTTTGGGTGGTTCCGAAGCGTTCGATGGCAACCCGCCGAACTTGCTCATAGCGTTCCCAATCTCCCACTTCGCAAGTTGCGATGGCGGCTGGCAGAAGATCCGAGGAAATCTTGTATAGGTCCGAGCGGTCCACCGAGGAGATCGATCCTGCCAGCGCGGTGAAGCGCTCGGCGGCCTGTTGGATGCGTCCGGCCTTGCGATGCCACTCGCCCACTTTGCGATAGGCATCGGCGGCTTCGAGTGACGATGGGGCCATGTTGGTGGGGATGGCGGCGAGCAATCGATCGGCCTGCTCGATCTCGCCATAGGAAAGTTTCACTGCGGCCTGGGCGCAGGCTTCCCGCGCTTCGGCGTGAGCCCGCAATTGGGTTTCCACGGCGCGGGCCGCTTCGGCTTCAGTGCGCAGTCGTGCCTGTTCGCGGCGTGCTTGGCTTTCGCGGAGAAACAACCAGGTGGAACTGCCGAAACCAGCGGCAAGCGTGAAAAATGCAACTCCGCCCACAGCGAAGGCAAGGCGGTTCCGGCGCATGAGTTTTGCCAACTGGTCACGCCGGCCGGCCGTGCGAGCTGTCACCAGATTGTCGTCGAGGTGGCGCTGGATGTCGGTGGCAAGCCCGCTGGCCGTGTCGTAGCGGTGCTGACGGCTGGATTGCAGGCATTTTCCAATGATGGCATCGAGGTCACCCTTGATCAGGCGGATGAGATCGCGTGGCTTGCAATTGCGGGCGGCGGCTAGCGTGGCGAGTTCGGCGGGCGGGTAATCACCTAGGATCGCGGATGGTGGCTTTGGCCTTCGATCTGCGATGTGGGTGAGGGGTTCTCCGGCGAGGATGGCGGTAGAGGTTTCCAGACCAAATGGAGTTTTACCGGAAAGGATCTCACATAACAAAACCCCAAGGCTGAAGATGTCGGTGCGGGTGTCCACGTCGAATCCGTCGAGTTGGCCTTGTTCCGGACTCATGTAATTGGGCGTGCCGAGGATGGGTTCCTGTTCGCCATGCGCATCGGCCAGCCCGCCGCTGGTGGCCATGGCAATGCCGAAATCGATGACCTTGGGCAAAGGCACTCCGTCATGAAACGAGGCCAGCACGTTGGAGGGTTTGATGTCACGGTGGATGACACCCTTCTGGTGGGCGTGCTGGATGGCATGGCAGACGCGGACGAAGAGCTCCAGCCGCTTGCGGATCGAGAGGCGGTTCTTGTCGCAAAACCCGGTGATGGGTTCGCCGGTAACCCATTGCATCACGAAAAACGGCCGCCCGGTCGGCGTGGCTCCCGCATCGAGCACCCGCGCGATGCCGGGGTGGTCCATCATGGCAAGCGCCTGCCGCTCCATTTCAAATCGCTCGATCACCCGCGCGTGGTCCAGTCCCACCCGGATCAGTTTGAGTGCGACATGGCGTTTCACGGGTTGCTCCTGCTCCGCCTGATAGACCACGCCGCAACCGCCTTCACCAAGGCGGCGGATCAGACGGTAGCGGCCGATTCTCAATCCGATCTCACCTCCGTCTCCCTCGTCAGCGGCATCGGCAGTTTGCTGCCCGCCTTTGTCATCGACGATCTCAAAAGGCTTGAAATCGAAAAACCGGTTCGAGCTTTCCTGGATTGATAACAGTTTCTCCATGCGCACTCGCAGCCCGTCATCGCCGCGGCATGCCCAATCGAGGAAACGTGCACGTTCCTCCCCATCGGAAAACTCCGTGCTTGCCCGAATGAGCATTTCTTCGATTTCAAATGGATCGTTCATACAAGGCTATGCATGCTCGTCCTGGATCATCTCATATAACTTCAGTCGCGCATAAGCCCATTGGCGTTCGACGGTCCGCTCGGTCACATCATGGAGTTCGGCAATTTGCCGATTGGTGAGGCCACCGAAGAACTTGAGCGTAACGATGCGGGCGCTCTGTTCATCCTTTTGCTCAAGCAGATCGAGTGCCTCGTCGATCATCAACAAGCGGTCCTCGGGTTCTGCCGCACAAATTTCGAGGTCGTCGATGGACAGTTCCGCGAGCCTGTCGCCGCGTTTCAAGGCGGTTTTTCTGCGTGCCCGGTCCACCAGGATGCCGCGCATGGCCTTGGCGGCGGTCCTGAAAAAATGGGCCTTGTCATTCCAGCAGCGGTTATGCACCTCGGCCAGACGTAGCCATGCCTCGTGCACCAGCGCGGTTGGCTGGAGTGTGGCCGCGGGTCCGTAGGCCGTCATCCGCCGCGCCGCGAGATGCCGAAGTTCGTCATAAACAAGCGGCAACAACTCCTCGGACGGGATCTTGCCGTCGAGAGGTGATTTCTCTGAGAATAGAGACGGATCGATCATGGAAATGTTCTTCACCGGAGAAACGGTAGCACATGCCAACACACAAGTGATTCCAAGGCATATCTATCCGCCGGTTCAACTTTGTTTCCAATCTCCGCGGACTGGATGGCTCATGCGCTCATTGAGGGGTTGCGGGGAAACGATTCGATAGGCCTTGGGATCCCAGATGATTTCATTGCCGGATTGGATGGCGAGTAGGGAGAGGTGACTCAACGCATCCGAACGCACGGCATCGCCGATCGGCCCGATGGATGGCGTGTGGTCGCGTACGGCATCAATGAAGGCCTTGTAATAGTTATTCTGGTAGGGGACACGCTTGGCGTCGGCGCTGGGTTTTTCTCGGAACCAATCCATGTTGCTGGCGGCATAGCCTCCACGGCTGAGGCTGATCCAACCTTTGGAGCCGAAGAAGGTGGTGCCATCGTCGCACCAGTTGTGCCGGTAGGTGTCAATGACAGGCTTGGCGATGTCCGAACTCATGAAGTGGCTCTTGATTCCACCCGCGAATTCCATTTGGACGTCCCATGAGCAGATCGTGTTGAAGAGGGCATCAGGGGTTTCAACGGTGCCGGTGCCCCGGATTTTGAAGGGGCCCTGCTGGTCGTAATCAAGTCCCCAGATCGAGATATCCAGCGGGTGCGCGCCCCAACCGGCGATGAAGCCGATGGCATAGTCCGAGCAATACCATGATCCGGAACCGGTGATGCGGTCCTTGGTGCATGGCTTCATGGGGGCGGGGCCGATGTAGAGATCGTAGTCGAGTCCATCCGGCACGGGGATTTCTTCGAGCGAGCCGCCACCCGATCCCTTGGGGGCCCAGATATCAATGCGTTCGATATCACCGATGGCTCCATTGATCACCAGTTCGATGCCGCGGTGGAGGATTTCCTGACTGCGCTGCTGGGTGCCATATTGGAAGATGCGGTCGTTTTTTACACAGGCATCGAGCATTGCCTTGTTCTGGGCCAGCGTGTGGCCGAGCGGTTTTTCGACATAAACGTCCTTGCCAGCACGCACGGCGGCAAGACCGATCGGGACATGCCAGTGGTCGGGCGTAGCGATGACGACCGCGTCGATGTTGGGATCGGCGAGCAGTTCGCGGAAATCATGATATAACTTTGGTTCGTGCCCTTGGATTTCCTTAACCTTCTGAGCGGCGGCTTCACGGCGTTGGCGGAAGGGATCGGCGATGGCGACGGACTTCGCACCGGGAACGGAGAGGAAATTGTTCAACAAACCGGAACCCTGACCGCCAACTCCGATGTGGCCGAGGCGGATGCTGCGTCCGGCAGCGTCAGCCGCAGAAGCCCGGTGGGCAGTGAGAATGAACGGCGCAGCGAATGCTGCTGTGGATGTGGATAGAAAGCGGCGGCGTGTGGTCATGGGAATGGAGATTTGAGATTTGAGATTTGAGATTTGAAATCACAGGGCCGCCCACTGGCGGAGGCGCTCAGCGGAGACTTTGACGGCTTCTTCGCCAGCGATTTCCAAGGTGGTGGGGCCATCGAAACCGATGGCGAGTAGTTCTTTCACGATGGCCTGAATGCCGACGATGCCATCACCTAAAGGGATGAGGCCCATGCCGCAGCCGAACTGGGTGCCGCGTTTTGGCAGCCATTCTGCCGGCATGTCCTTCCAATGGACGTGCTTGATGCGCGGGCCGAAAGTTTTGACGAACTGGAGTGGATCGCCGCCGCCGAGCCAGGAGTTACCGGTGTCGAGATTGATGCCGACAGTGTCCTCGTGGCCGAGCGAGTCGAGGATGCGAGACATGCCATCCACGGTGTCGGTGAGGATGCCATGCGGTTCTAACAACAACTCGATGCCGAAGGTTTTTGCCCAGCGGATCGGTTCGTGGAGCTTCTCTCGGATGCTGAAGAGGCGTTGGTCATCTGTGAGGTAGTGGCCGAAGTCCGTCTTCGGATCGCCCTCGGTGGTGATGACTTGTTTGACGCCGAGAAAATGGGCGAGCTTGATCGCCTTGATGATTTCCGCCGTGGCGTAGCGGTCGGGGGAAGTTGGGTCTAACAGGTTGGCATGGGCACAGACGCTGGTGAGTGTGAGGTCGAACTCGTTGACCATGTCGAGGATGGTGGCGGGGTGGGAGTCCAGGCTGAACGAGGCGGAGAATCCATACTCGGTGCCGAGCGTGGCACCATCGTGGTTGTCCGTGAGGTCGGCGTAGTCGAAGCCGAGTTCACGGATGAGCTCGAATTGCCGCCGCATGGGCGAGAACGGTTGGATGAGGGCGAAGCAGCCGATTTTCATGAGTTGGATGGTGAGTTGTTAGGAAAAGATTCAGCGGGCCATGCGTTCGGCGTCTTCTTGGGTGGACGGCCAATCGGTGGAGGGCGGAATGGTCACCTTGCCGGTGGCCGCCCACTCGGTGCCGCGCTGGAGCAGGGTTTTCCAGGCGGTGTTTTTCATCGTCACCACATCGTGCCCGAGAAAGATCGCAAATCCACGGGCGCGGCCGATTTCTGTGGTGAAAAGAATGTTTTCCGGCTTGCCGCTACCCTTGAATGCGGGATTCGGAGTGACGCTGGAAAGCGGTTTTGCACCCGGTGCGACGAGGATGCTTTGCCAGAATTCATCGCGGATCCAAAAGGGTTTGAGGCCTTCGGTGATTGGAGAGTCTGCTTGGGTGAATGTTACTTGATTCACATGAATTTCACCATGATTCGTGCCATCTTTCCATGTGCCGCAAGCGAGTTTGTGGAACTCCGGCCAATCGTAAAACACCGAACTGCCCGCGTGCACGATCACGAGCCCGTGACCCTTCGCCATGTGATCGAGGAAGGCCTGCCGTGTTTCCGCAGCCCATTCCTTGGTGGCAGGTGCATCGTCGCCGAAGGTATTGAAATTTCCGAGCACCACGGCATATGGATCAAAGGCATGTGGTGTCATGGAGATGACATTTTCCTCCACATCCACTTGGAACCGCCCGGTGTCTTCAAGTGCCGATAGAATGGCGGGCGTGGTGATTTTCCAATCATGGTTATTTGCGCCACTCAAGATGAGAACCCGTGATTTCACTTCTGCGGAGGCGAACGCAACAAGCGCGGCAAATGCAAGGCTGATGCAGAGTGGGTTCATGGGACGAAATTCTACACGGCGAAACCAGCGGATGCTTGTAAAGTCAACCAGTGGTAAATAATGCACTTGGCGGTTCGGATCATGGTGCTGCTGGCGCAACAGCGACCTTCAATCGGCCGAAGACACGGGATTCGGTTCCTGCGGGCACGGTGATGGTGACGGTGTCGGTTCCGGCTTGCGGGGAGGCGGGTTGGATGGCGACCATGCCGCTGGCGATGATGGGAACATCGGTCCAACCGGAGAGATCGTTGCCGTATTGAAATACTTGGGTCGTATCTGCGGTGCTCGCTGAAGTGCGGCGGAAGCTGAAGGTCAGATTGCCGGAGGATGCGGTGGCGGTCGGCAGGATGTGGTTCGATGAGGCGCGGGGATTTCCGCCGAGCACGTATTCGATCAGGTTGGCGATGCCGTCGTCATCATTATCGGCGGAAGGGCTGCCTGTTAGATTATGAATGCCATGGCCAGACCAGGCGGCGTAGTTGGCCGAAGCTGGTCCGCTGGTGACGGTGAGGGTGCCTCCGCCGGTGATGATGCCGGAGGTGGCGGAGTAGATGCCGACGGGCATTTGGAGGCCATCGACCCACAGGGAGTTGATGATGTCGGTGCCATTATAGTTGAGATGGAGCATGGCATCCGAAGCAATGATGACATTTCCGGTGTCTGATAGATTGGTCGGTGTGGTTCCATTGCCGAGGCGGAGTGTGCCGCCGTTGACGGTAGTGCCTCCGGTGTGGGACGTGGTGCCGGAGAGCGTTTGCGTGCCACTGCCGACCTTGGTGAGGGCGAGCTGACCTCCGGTATTCATCAAGGTGCCGCTGAAGGTGCCGCTGCCGTTCGCGATTCCCACGGTCAGTGAGGTGGGCGAATTGCCTCCGTGGACTTTATCGAAAGTTCCCGAGCCGGTTAGGGCGTCGATGGTCACGGGTTGGCCGTCCCAGATATCAAAGGTGGCAGCGCTGGCGATGTTCATGGATGCCCGGTTGTTGGACCATTCCATCACTTGCCAGCCGCCATTGGTGAGCCGTGAGCTATCTAACAGATCGATCCATCCGCCTGCCTGCATGGCAAAGCTGAGTCGGATTCCGGTGACTCCATTTTCGGATTGGTTGATGGTGGAATTCCCCGAAAGCCTGAAGGTGCCGCCTCCCGTGACCGTGGATGACGGTATCAGGGAGGTGAAGGTGTTGTTGGAGTTGCTTAGTTCTAAAACCGCTCCTGATGCGATCGTGGTTGTTCGTCCGATGTTGAAATAGGGCTGGCCTCCGACCTTCAGAGTGCCGTTGTTGATCGTCGTGTTTCCCGTGTAGGAAATCGCGCCGCCGAGGATGGCGGTGCCCTTACCATTTTTGATCAGGGATGCGGTTTGGAACCAATTGCTAAGCGGCCCGTTCATCGCAAGCGTGCGACCGCTTCCGACATCCCAGGTGATGGGGCCGTTGGCGATGTAGTCACCATTGATGGTGAGGTCCTTGCTGCCTTCGTCGATCGAGATCAAGGCCGACGAGTTGCCAGCGATGCCTATGCCCATGATGATCGGCTGGGCATTGCTGCTGGTGATCACGATGTCTTGCGACAGGCCAGCCTGCAGATTGAGGCTGTTGATGCCGAAGTAGCCGTTGATTGCGACCGATCCGTTGGTGACGGCGGAGCCGAAATAGTAATCGTCCCATTGTTCCCAAACATCCTCGACCCAGTTGGCGGGCGTCGTGAATCCGCTGCCTGCGTCGCCCTGCCAGTTATAGGAAGTGATGACTCTCGATATGCTGAGGTTGTCGATGCGTGTGATATTGAAGGAGCCGTTGAAGGGATTGGCTCCGAAGCTGAGATACCCATCGCCGGGGGCGAGCTGGGGCAGTGTGTAGGTGCCGACGAGGGTCGCGCCGTTGTAGAGGGTGGCTTTTGAGCCGTTGCCATTGAAGGCCGAGCCGTTGCCCTCGCTGTCGGAGAGGATGATGCGGTAATTATTGCCGCTGCGGTTGGTGAGGGCTTGCAGCGAGCCGTTCACCCAGACTTCCATGCTGCCGTTGAGTTTGGGCAGGATACCGAATTTCGCACCGCCGCTGTTGGCGATGAGGTTTTGGCCGCTGCCGATGGTGAAAGACGACCAGCATTCTCCATTGGAGGTGTCGCTGAGGGTGGCGTCGAACTGGATCGAGATCGGCTGGTCCAGCCCGTTGGTGGCGATGGCGAAATCCTCATTCAAACTCGCGTTCGAGCCGAAGCCAGCATCGCCGACGAGCAGCATGGTGCCGCCGTTGCCGTGTTGGGCCTGCCAGCCTTGGCCACCGCTGGTGACGTTGTAGCTGATGGTTGCCAGGAAGCCTTGCTGGTCGCTGGCGAGGGTATTGTTGAATTCGCCGACACTATAACTTTCCGAGTTGAAGTGATCACTCAACAGCACGGTGCCGATCCCGCCGAGCAAGGGCACGGTGGCGGCGGCGAGCTGCGAGCTGTTGAGGGCGGTGGAGAAAAATTGCACGTCGTCGAGCGAGCCTTGGAACCTCGGCATGATGCCGCCTTCGGACCTGGCGAGGTAGTGGTGGCGGACGGCAGTGGTGGTGTTCTCGGCGAGCAACTGATCCGGGCGGATCGTGATCGCGCCGCTGGTGGCGGCGCTGCCATTGACGTAGAGGACTCCGGTGCTGCCATCGAGGGTCACGGCGACGTGCGACCAGACGCCGACGGGCAGCGCAGTGGTGGCGAGCGTTTGCTCCGCGCCGCCATTGACGATGGAGAACTTCGTCTGGCCGGAGCCGTCGTCGGCGGTGAGGGACATGCGCCGGGTGGTTGTCGCGCCGAGCCAGAGCAGGGCTTGATTGGCGGAACCGCCTGCGGGTTTCACCCATGCGGCGAAGGTGAAGGCGCGGCTGTCGGCCACGCTGCGGTCGAGCGTGATCGATTGGTTGCTGCCATTGAAGCTGAGGAAGCCCTTCCGTTTGCCATCGGTGAAGGTCCAAGCCGGCGAGCCGGTGGTGAAGCCATCGGTGACGCCGTATTGGTCGAGCGCGCGGGAGTCGTGGGCGGACTTGAAATCATAAGCCGCGTAGAGCCCGGTGGGGGTGGCGGTGGTGAAGTTGTCCGGGATGCCGACGAAGGGCAGGTGGCCGAAGGTGATGCCGCCGGTCAGGGATTTGTTGAACATATAATCGCCATCGACGATGGCATTGTTACTAAGCGTGCCGCCGCTTTGATGGAGCGCGCTGCCTTTGGCCACGGCGGTGTCTTGCAGGTTGCCTTCGACGGTCGCGTGTTCGAGCACGCGGGCGTTGCCGGAGATCGTGCCACCATCGACGATGGCCCAATCGCGCACCCGGGCATCGCCGGTGACGGTGCCGCCGCGCACCCAGGCGTTGCCGCTGATGATGGCATTGCTGTTGACGGTGCCACCTGAGACCACGGCGTAGTCTTCGATCCGTGCGTTGCCACTGACCGTGCCGCCGGTTACCCGTGCGTTGGGTCCGATGAAGACGCTGTTGGGAACCGTGACGGATTTCCAACCGTTGCCGTTGGAATGTTGGGTCAAACCCGCGGTCGAGCCGTTGTTGCGAACGCGCGGGGTGGCTCCGGTGATCTGCACTTCGTAGTGGAAACGCGAACGCGATGGATTGGAGCGGAAACGATAGGACGACTCGTCGTGCCCGCCGTAGTGATAAATATTCGGCGTTCCTGCGACCGACAGGTAAAGTTTGTTTTCATTCGCCGCGAGGGTGATCGAGCTGCTGCCGTTGCTCCACAGCGTGGTGTAGCGCTCGACGCCGGTATCGCTGACGGCGATGAGGGACGCGCGCCAATCCGCACCGCGGGCGGAGTCGGCGAGACCTTGCAGATTCACCGTCACCAAGCGTCCCGCTCCGCTGCCGTTGGGGATCAACTCGTGCATCGCATAGGCTCCTTGGGCCGGTGCTTTGTGAGGTGGAACGCGCCACCAGGTCGGAGCGTCGGGACGCTGGATCAGATCGGTGAAAAGATGGCGGGCGTTGCGGGTGGGATCCTGGTTGTTGAGTTCGGCGGTCATGGCCGACTGGTTGGAAAAATCCCAGGTGACGCAGCGCCGGGCGTAGTAGCCAGAGAGGTCCTTGAGCGAAGTCGTCGGCGTGATGCGGTCGAGCGCCATCATTGGAAACTCCCCGGGCTGGGTTTCCTGCCAGACGCGCTTGATGATGCCTTCTTCAAGGTCGGGCAGGTTGTCGGGGTTGGTGTCCACATAATACATGAACGGCCAAGTGAGATAATAGTTCCTCCCGGACGACATCATGAAATGCCCGTCGCGCACACCGAGGGCTTCGATGTTTGAGCGGTTGGGATAGAGAACCTGAAAGTGTTGGAGCCAGCGTTCGCGGGCATAATTGGCGTGGGTTTCATACCACTCGCCATTCACATGGCCCGAGGTGTTATGAAACTGGAAACAATGCATCAACTCGTGCGGGACTACCCACGTGGGAGGATCCACCTGCAGGCCACCCGGCGTGATGTTGAGCTGCGCGAGGGAGATCCCGCCATGATCATCGAGGCCAGCCCAGAAGCCATTGAAATAACTCGTCACATTGAGCTTGTAGGCCGTGCCCGAGTTTGTGCCGACATTGTATGCAGGCTCACGGTAGCCGAGAATTTTCACATAAACCTGCCATGCCTCTTCCAGGTTGCGCAGGGTGCCGCGCGCCGTGTTGGTAGCCCATCCACCCTGAGTGGTGACGTTGTTGTTCCAGAGGAAGCGGAAATGCTTCGACTCCATTGATGAAACTGCCTGGCCGGGGCCGAGGTAGGCGTCACCGGGTGTGGCTCCGCCGCTTGCCGGACATTTGGTGGTGAAGCGTGGCTGATAGACCGTCGGGTTCGGTTCGTCGCCGACACGGAGATAATCGATGGCGAAGGCCACACCTGATAGGTTGCCCGGATCGACCCGCAAATCACGGAGAGATGCCCGCCAGCGGGGCTCTGGTCCCACATCGATGCGATAGGTGTGAAATGCGCCGTCCTTGGGGATGGTCGCGTTGGGTATGGAGAGAATCCGGTCGCCGCTGAAGCCTGTGGTCGCTGTGGTGCCGTAGTAAATCTGGATGTCGTCCATATAGTTTGCGGGCACCCGCATCCGGATTTCGAGAAAGTCGTTGAAACCGAGGTCGAGGTCCGGCCTGCTGGCTGAGGGAATGGTGCGCGTGATCTGTGGGTCCGTGCCACTGGTGGTGCCGGACAGGTTACCGCCGCTTGCGATGGCTCCTGTGATTTGGGTGGCCGTCCAGTTTTCCAAGGTGCTTCCATTCCACTCCACCGCGTAAGTGCCTGTGAGCGGCGTCGCCGGGTCCACCACGATCGGCAGGGCGCTGGCAGCCAGTGGAAGCAAGATGGAAATGCAAATCACGAGTGTGAGGGCTTTCATGGGCTGGAAGATTTGTTAGATAGCATCTTCGACGTTTGCATTGTCAGCTGCAGACACCGGGCTTTGGGAGACTTAGGGCGTTTTCGAGCGCTCTGTTTGAATTGTGCCGTTGATGCGGACTTCGACTTCGCGGGCTTCGGGCGAAGTGATGCGGTGGTGGGTGACTTTTCCGTCCTTCCATGCGAGATCGACGGTGAAATTTCCGCGTGCGCGCAGGCCGGTGACCTTGCCGTCTTTCCATGCGGCGGGCAGCGCTGGCAGCAACGTGATGGTGCCATCGTGGCTTTGGACCAACATCTCCGCTACGGCGGCGCTGCCGCCGAGGTTGCCATCGATTTGGAAGGGCGGGTGCAGGCAGAACAGGTTCGGCGCGCCGCGGCCGATGAGCATCGATAGCAGCTTGGCGGCGCGGTCGCCGTCGTTGAGGCGTGCCCAGAAATTCGCTTTCCACGCCATCGACCAACCGGTGGAAGCATCGCCGCGGCGGTCGAGTGACTTGCGGGCTCCCTCTAACAAGTCCGGGGTGTTGGCGCTGATTTCGTCGCCAGGATAGAGCCCCCACAAATGCGAGCTGTGGCGGTGGTGGATTTCGATTTCCTCGTAATCCTCCTGCCATTCCATGATGCGGCCTTCCGCGTTGAGTTTGGTCGGAGCGAGGCGGGCGCTGGTGGCCTCGATGGATTTGGGGAAATCCTCATCGGTTCCGAGGATGCGTGCGGCGGCGGCGGTGGCCTTGAACAGGCCGCGCATGATTTGCATGTCATAAGTGGAACCGGCACAAAGCCAGCCATGCTTGCGGCTGCCATCCGGGGCGGTGTAGGCAAAGGCGTTTTCCGGCGAACTGGATGGCACCGTGACGAGATGCTTGGTGCGCGGATCTTCCACGAGCACCGCAGCGCAAAACTCCGAGGCCCCGCGCAGGAGCGGATAGTATTTCCGGAGGAATTCCTTGTCCTGCGTGAATTGATACTGTTCCCAAACATGCTGCACGAGCCATGCACAGCAGGTGGGACCGGCGGATGCGGCGAGATAACTGGGTGCGGTTTCAAACCATGGGTTCTGCGTGTGATAGGCGACCCAGCCTGGCGCGTTGAAATAGGCCTTGGCGGTTTTTGCACCTTCGATCGCCATGCCTTGGAGGAAGCGCATGAGCGGCAGTTGGCACTCGGCAAGGTTGGCGCTGCCGGCCGCCCAATAGTTCATCTGGAGGTTGATGTTGGTATGGAAATCGCCGCGCCATGGGGTGGAATACTCATCAGCCCAGATGCCCTGCAAGTTGGCTGGAAACTGCGAATCCGGGCGCGAACTGGAAACGATCAAATGTCGGCCAAACTGGAAATACAAAGCTGCGAGCGAAGGGTCGGGCGATTGTTCATTCAGCCGCACGCGTTCGGGAGTCGGCAGCTTGGCATTCGGACCGGCTGGCAGATCGAGTTTGCAGCGGTCCATATAACTCGCGTGATCGCGGGTGGATTCGGTTAGAATCTTTTCGAAGGGGATGGCGAGCGCGGCTTGAAGGCGGGTGCGGACCTGGTTTTCGTAACCTTCATTTCGAAGGTTGGTGCCTGCCGAGATGAGCAGGACCGCCTCATCCGCACCCTCGATGGTGACTCCGGCATCGGTGGTTGTGGATTTCCCTCCTATGTTGGAAACTGCGAGCACACTGAGGAATTTCACGCCCTCGCCGGACTCTCCGATGCCGGGTTTGTTGAATGGAACTTGGCCTTCCATCACGTGCATTGCGCCGTCGGCACGGACCTTTACGTTCTTTGCGCGGGACAAGCCGGCGCTGAAATTCAAGCTGCCTTTCTTGGAGGCGCGGATGCGCATGGCGATGACTTCGGCAGGCTTGGAAACGATCATCTCACGCTGATAGGTGATGCCATCGATTGAAAACCGGGTGGTGGAGACCCCGCGCATCACATTGAGGTCGCGGCGGTAGTCCGCCGGGACGGGTGAGGATTTCGGGAGATCCAAACCGGTGAGTTGGATTTCGCTCAGTTGGAAATAGGCGTCACGCGGGATGAAGGTGAAGCGGTAAAAGCGATACTCCGCGGGCTTGGCGAGATCGAAGGATTTTTTCTCGAAGCGATTCGGGAATGGTTCCGGCATCACTTGCTTGTCGAGGGTGGTCCATTGTTTGCCATCGTTGGAAGCATCGAGCGACCATTCCTTGGGATCGCGGACGGGCATGTCGTTGGCGCTGGTGAGGGAGTAGTTGGAAATTGTCCGGGCCTCGGTCAGTTCGGTCTGCCAGATCACGGCCTTACCCGCATCCGGCACGCACCACTTCGTTTGATCCGATCCATCGAAGCTGCTGCGGATCGACTCTCCGGTGCTTGGGTCCGCGGAGTTGCCGGAGACCCCATCGTAGCGGACTTCCATGGCAGCCCCGCCGCCGCCGCTGCGGGCATGTCCGCTGGGGGATGTGACGCCCGGGCGGCTTCCGGAGGTTTTGAAATGGAGTGTGAGATCGCCAAGGATCTGATAGCAGCCGAATTGGTTTTCATCACCCCAGCCACTGACGCCCTCTTTGTATTTGAAATTGGCACCTGTCAACTGAGTCGCTGCTTCGATATCACCGGAAAAAATCGCTTTGCGGGTGGCCTCCAATGATAAGTGCGCATCGGGGCGGTTTGCATCATACGGGCCGCCGGACCAGACACTGGCCTCATTGAGCACGACGCGGCATTCATCCACGCCGCCGAAGTCCATCGCGCCGAGGCGTCCATTTCCCAGCGGGCAGGATTCGAGATAGGAATTGGCCGGAGACGTGAACCAGAGGCTCATCGGTTCGGCGGGTGGCTCGGCGGCAGCGAGTTGGGAAATGCCAGCATAAAGGAATGCGCACGCCTTGAGTGGGAGCCGGAAGATAGAGTTCATGGGTGATGGGATGGGCTGGTGGGAGGCTTGTAGCGGCGGTCTGTGACCGTCGATGCGAATGAGGTGAGATGATGGGCTATGGAAGAGAGGCGTTTCGGCTTTTCTTGGGCTGCGACGCTCATAGAGCGACGCTACAGGCGGTTCATTGGCAGCGGGTAAAATTGGGATCTTAGGGTGCAGGCGTTTTTTCGAGCATCACACAGGCTCCACCGCCGGGTGCGAGTTGAAGCTTGATGATATCTGTGGGGGCGACTTTGCGCTTTTCCACACGATTGGTTTCGCGGTTTTTCTGATAGTGGCCATCTTCACCGTCCTGGACGATGGTTGCCTGCCAGTTGCCGGGTGGAAGGAAATCGAGTTTCACATCGAGTGAGCGTGAGTCCTCGTTGGTGGCCGCGCCGACAAGCCAGACACCCTTCGCGGATTCGCGGACCATCACGATGTGTTTGCCGATTTCTCCTGACAGGGTTTTGCTTTCGCGCCACGGCATTTGTTGTGCGGAAACGAAGTCTAACAGCTCCGGGTATTTCTGATAGAATTCGGGGATGTCCGGAATGATAGTGGCACCGGAAAATGTGATCAGTGTCCGCGCAGCCTCTGCGACCACGGTGGATGGGCATTCCATCGGATTGTCCACGCGGGTGGTAGGTCCTTGGCGGAGATCGAAGAACCCATTGTTCATGTCGATAGGACCGGCGAGCATGTTGACGAAGACCGAGGTGACGAAGGTTTTGGGTTCGAAAACGCGCTTGGAGTCGAGTTGGGCGAAACAAAACTCGCGGGTCACTGCGTTGGGGAAGGTGCGCATCTGGCCATAGGGATGCACCGGGCTGTCGTGGAAATTGCAGAGCAGCTTGTGCTTCGCGCAGAGTTCGGTGATGAGGCGGGTGCGGTGGTTTTTCTCCTCCGGTGTGCCGTTCATGAATCCATATTTCACTCCGGTGGCACCCCACTCGCCATAATGGGCGAGGGTTTCTTCTAACGGAAATTTCCAGCCACCGACATCATTGAGATAGAGCCAGACGCCGATGTTTTTGGTTTTTCCGTAGGCGATGATTTTTTTCACATCATTGGCCTTGTCGCCTTTCACGGGGTCCGAGTCCTGTTCGAATTCCGGGCCATACCAATTGGCATCGAGCACGAGATGTTTCATGTTATGGGCGGCGGAGAAATCGATCATGCGGACCCATGACTCGTAGTTCATGCCATAACTGAAACCATCGACCTTCGCGCCATCGATGCGCCAGTCCCATGTGCAGACACCGGGTTTCACCCAGGAGAAATCGCCGCTGGGTTCCGGGTTGAGGAGTTCCAGCAAATGGGAATCCACCAGGGCACCGGGGCTGCGGCCGCAGAAGATCACCCGCCAGGGGCTGGTCGTGCCGGGAGCAAGTGTGCCGAGTGAGGCCTTGGCGCGGAAAGCGGTGGGCTCGGCCTTGACCAACATGAGTGGCTCGCCTTGTCGCAAGTCTGCCTCATGGATGGCGAGGAACGCATCCGGCGCGGCTTGCAGGGTCATGACCGGGGCGCGCACATCGTGGATCCAACTGATATTTTCAGGGCCCTTGTTGTGATTCTCATGGTTGTATCCCCAGGTGGTGAAATCACCGGCGAAGTGGAATTCGCTGCGATCGGTTGCGGTGATGGCGGGCGCACCGGCGGGTATGGAGTAACGGAATGCAAATCCGTCGTCATAGACGCGGAAGGTGATTTCGAGGCGCGCCGCGCCTGGACCTTGGAGTTCGAAGACCGTTTCGTAATGGCGATCCGGCACCACGGCGCGCTTGCCCCAGAGAGGTTTCCAGGTGGTGTCGGCGTTGGTCGTTTTGTGACGAATGAGTTTCCAATTGGCGTCCGGCACGGTGGCTTCCGCCGTCTGAAGCGCGGCAGCGGATGGCAGCATGAGGGATTTTCCGAAGGCGTTCAGCGAATAGCGAAAGGCACCCGAGTCATCGAGCCCGGCCTGGACGTGGAGTTCCTGGCTTGGACTTTTTATGGAGATGGGCTCAGCGGCCACTGCGCTGAGTGACAAGGCAACGAGGATCGCAGTGAAGCGGGATTTCATGGATTTCATTCTCAAATAAGGCGGTCGCCCGAGCGGATTGGTGACTCGATGCCGTAACAGGTTGGACCTGAGTATAGGTGTGCGGAGGGTTGCATACAATGACACTCCATGCATTAGTAGCGGCAATTCATGCCTGATCTTACGTTGGATGGGAGGATTCTCAGGCGAAAGCAATTCCAGGCGGATCATGCGGACAGATCCCAGCAATCCTGAAGGCTGGAGTGGGGTTCCGGCATTGTGATGGTTCCGGATTGCGATCGCTGCTGCGGAAGGAGATCGTTTCGGCGCGGGCGAATGGGCGGGTGTTTGAGAGGAAATAGATATCAGTGGATTCATCGGCGCGATGTTTCCCAAGCAGGTCGGCGGGAGTTATCACCTCGGAGTTGATATAATCATAACCGGCTGGCAGTTCGAGATGGCGGGTTCCGGTCATTTTCGGAGTGTCCTCGCCGATGTATTAGGCGAGAACATCACTACGCATTTCTCAGGTCATACTCTCATTTCGTCAATTCCCCGATGCTGTCCAAAGGGCACGTGCTGCCAAAGCAAAACCCGCCCGGAATGTGGACATTTCCGGGCGCGTTTTCTTCGTTATGGCAGATCAGGTTCTCTCGTCTTTGCTTATGGCTGGGCGGGGACGTAGAGTTCAGATCCTTTGGCCAAAACGGTGGCGTTGGTTAGATCCAATCCGTTGAGGTCGTTGAGGCGACTGGTGTCGGTGCCGTGTTTGGCGGCAAATTCACCATAGGTCATCTCTCCCTCGATCATGACGGAGCGGATTTTCTTCTCGGGGTTGCTCGGGGAAGAAGGGGGCGCAGAAGCTGCGGCTGTCGATTCTGCTTCGGCTGGGAGCGATGCAGCTTTTTTCGGTTCCGGCGACGGATTGCGGGCGCTCACGTCCATCGGTGCGGACGGGGATTGGGTGGCTGCTGTCGGCGAGATCGGTGCCTCGGCGGATGATAGCCGGATGATTTGTCCCGGGCGCAACGAGTTGGGCTTCACCTCCGGATTGGCACTGACCAGATCAGCCACTGATGTTTTGTATTTCCGGGCGATACTGGCAAAGGTATCTCCCGACCGGATGGTGTATGTTTTTCCACTGCTTGGGAGAGCTGCTGGCGTAACGTCCGCGACTTTGGCGGTGCTTGTCGGGAGCTTGAGCTTCTGCCCAGGATGGATGATGGCATTGGGCTTCAGCCCGTTTGCCTTGAGCAGGGATTGGACCTTGCAGCCCTTGCGATTCGCGATCTTATCGATGCTGTCGCCTGCGGCAACCACGTAGACCCCAGCGTCCAGGCTTGGTGCTGTGGTGCCTGAGAGTCCCGATTGGGCCGTCGAAATGGTCGTGGTCTGGCTCATGGCTGTGCTGGCCAGAGCCCCCGTTGTGCTCGGCTTGAGCCTGCGAAGCTCCCCTTCCAGCCGTTGGATCTGTTGTTCCTGCGCCTCACAGCGGGCTCTCAGGGCCTCCAACTCACTCATCGCAGTGACGTGTGGCACGGCAACGACGCCGGACAAAAGGGTGAAAATTAGGGCTGGTTTCATCGGCGCTCGTTTTTTCAAAAAAATTTATACGGTTCAAGCAAAAATCAATAAATCTTAATAAGAAATTTTGTAAGGCCCTTGAAATCAATGTTTCATGTCGCTTTGCGTGCTTCTCCCGGGAGCTTGGTTGCACAGCGGGGAGGGGCAGGCGTATTCGACGGACACAGGAATGGGACGGTGATCGTGGTCACTGGCCGAGACAGCGAGGCGAACCCGGGAATTTAAGTCCTGTTGGACGCAGTCGCGATTTTTCCCGTAAACAAGGGATGGGATTGCCGCATGAATCGACCTACCTTTCAGGATCCCTCGGGATCATTCGGCGATCGGATGCTGCCCTGCTCCAAACCCAATATGAAACGACCTTCACGCTTGCTTGCCGCCGCGATCGGACTTGCCCTTGCCGAGACGGCATCGGGCGTGATGTACAATCGCGACACCGGCAGTGCGCTCTCGGTGGATCTGGCGGGTTTACCGCCATTTGAAAGCGCGGCGACCATTCCCGGATGCACGGCTGTTCTGATTGCGCCGAATGTCCTGTTGAGCGCCGCCCATTGCGTGAACTATGGTTCCACCGGGACAGTCACCGCCACCTGGAATGGGCAGTCGCGGAGTGGCTCCGTTTACACGAGAATCGGATCGGATCACATGGTGATCGTCACCAGTTCTCCCTTTACCGGAACCTTGGGAAAGATGACCGCTCCGTATTCCGGTTCGGCGGAAAACAACCGCTTGGTGTGGAAGGTCGCCAGTGGCGGCCATGGAGTGATTGGCTATGGCGGGACTGGCCCCTTTTACGACGGGGTGTTCCGCGCCATGAGCAATCGCATCGAGGTGAACAATGTCAGTTCGCCACCGAACGCGGTCACCAGTGACTATTTGTATTACGATTTTGATGGTCCTCCATCGCGACCGAGTCGCACGACCACGTGGTATGAAGGAGGGACGGCTCCCGGGGATTCTGGCGGTCCTTTGTATATGTATGAAAACGGCCGATGGTATGTGATCGGGGTAACCAGCGGACCGGATGCGGGTTTTTATCGAGACGGGCGCGTCCGCACGGACATGTCGGAAATCGAGAGCACGACTGGCCACGTGTGGGCGAGGCCGACGACTCCGGCTTTGGAAATGCGCTGGGTGGCGAATGACCTGGCCGCCACACTTGCGGATGGGGCGGCGGTGGCCAGCTGGCCGCGGCAGGGTGGGGCGGATGCGTGGACTCAGAATGCAGCGGATGGTGGGACCGGCACCGCGACGCTCGCCCACAATGCGACTCCAACAGGAAGAGCTGCCGTGGACTTTCCCGGCACCGCGAGATTGGGCCTTGCCGCAGGATCCAATCCGGTTTCCGGCGAAACATCATTCACCGTCGCCATGGTCGTCCGGGTGGATGCTGCGGGTGTGGGTGCTGAAGGAAACTGGTATGACAACACCGGCTTGATCGATGGGGATGAGAGCGGAGTAACAAACGATTGGGGTCTCGCGGTTTCCTCAACCGGCAAGGCAGGTTTGGGAATCGGCAATGCGGATACCACCCAATATCAGGCAAGTTCATCCGTGGCGGATGGCCAATGGCATGTGGTGGTGGCATCATGGAATGGTGCGGAGGTCACGGGGGATGCTGCCGGCAATGATCGGAATCTCGCGGTCTATGTGGACGGATTGGGAAATGTCGCACGCAGACAGGCAGCCGAGTTTCTCAATGTGGGACGGACCGGAGTGTCGCTGACGCTGGGTGGCAGCCGGAATGCCTCCCGCTTGCTCGATGGTCGCATTGCCGAGTTGCGTTTGTATCGGGGCGCGCTTGAAGAAACGGCGGTGGAGTCCCTCATCAAGGAGCTCAAGACCACCCATATCGCTCCGCAATTCGAGTTTGCCCTCACTCGCCCGGCCACCGGCAGGGCAGCGATTCCCATTCATCAGGGACTTGTTCTGGATGGCACGCTTTCGGGCATTTCACCATCTGTTTCGATCACCCAGACCAGTGGCCCGGCCCCATCGACGCTCACGAGTCCCAATGCATTTCCTTGCCGCATTCAGTTTCCAAGCATCGGAACCTATCAATTCAATGTGAGTGCGAGTGACGGCAGTTCCTCTTCTTCACGGACGGTGTTGGTTGAAGTGGTGCCGTCGGTGCCCTTCGCATGGACAGGCGAGGACATCGGCGCGACCAATCCAGCAGGATCGTTTGGTGTGGCAAGTGGAACCTATACGCTGAATGCGGCGGGATCTGATATCTATGGAACTGCGGATGGCTTTCATTTTGTGCATAAACCTGTCAGCGGGGATGTGCGGATTCAGGCCAGGGTCGTGAGTGTGCAGAATACGGATGTTTGGGCAAAAGCGGGTATCATGATCCGTGATGGCACCGCTGCCGGGGCGAAGAACGTGATGGTGGCAGTGACCCCGTCGAGCGGCATCACCCGGCAATTGCGTTCCACTGCAGGTGGCGCCTCCACGGGCGCCACGACTGGCGCATTGTCAGCTCCCCATTGGATCCGGCTCGAACGTCGCGGGGCGGTGTTTCATTCATTCCGCTCCACCGATGGCGTGACATGGACTTCCTTGCAACCAGCCGTGACAGTGGACATGGCAGCAGCGGCTGAAGTCGGACTTGCCCTGACGAGTCATGCCAATGGAACCCTCTGCCAAGCTGTATTCGACAATGTGACCGTCGAGGCGATCCCTGCAAGCCCGGGGCTCGCTGTGGCGGAGGCGTGGACCGCGATCAACATCGGTGATGCCACGACGGCGGGAAACCAGTCGCTCGGCACCAGCACGGCTTCTCTAACAGGCTCCGGCATGGGATTCCAGGAACTTAGTGACTCCTTGCGTTATGTATGGAAACCGCTCACCGGAGATGGCTCGATCACGGGTCGCGTGACTGGTTTTTCCGCCAACAACGGGGGAAAGGCATTGGGGGGATTGATGATGCGTTCGTCGTCGAAGCGGGAGAGTTCGAATGTTGCCGCTTCCGTGATCAGTGGCGGAGGCGTGCAGTTCACCCGCCGCACGGAAGATGCATCCTACACGGAGCCCACCCAACACACGCTGAGAGCACCGTATTGGGTCAGGATGGTGAGGATTGGCAATGAATTCACGGCCTATCGGAGTGCGGACGGGGTGACTTGGGTGCAGCAGGGCAGCCCCACCACCATCGCTGCGATTCCGGCATCCGCAGTCTGGGGGCTGGGTGTCACATCGCATACGACCACCTCGGTTTCTCAGGTGGTGTTTGACAATGTGCTTTTGGAGCCCTTGGCGGGGCAACCCGCGGCAGGTTCGGCCTGGACCGGCGCGGATGTCGGGTCTTCTGCGCCTGCGGGTTCCCACACGATCAGCGGATCGAACTATAACATCAGCGGCGGCGGATCTGATATCTGGGGAACGGGAGACAGTTTCTATTATCTTTCACAAACCTATGCAGGGGACGCCAGGCTGACCGCCCGGGTGGTGAGTCAGGATCGCAGTGATCCGTGGGCCAAGGCCGGGGTGATGGTGCGTTCTTCCACGGCGGCGAATGCGGCCAATGCCTTTGCCTGCGTGACTCCACTCAATGGAATCTCGTTCCAGACCCGGACCACAGTGGGTGGCGGCACCACGGGCAATACGGGGGGCACTTCGGGTTACACCGCTCCCTTCTGGTTGCGTCTCACGCGGTTAGGCAATGATTTCACTTGTTATATCTCCACCAGCGGGACTGCATGGTCGCAGCTTGGGGAAACTGAAACCATCAGCAATGCCCCGGCCACGATCATGGCGGGAATGTTCATCGCCTCCGTCAACAACAACGGAAACTCGGTCGTCAATCTCGACAACCTTGCCCTCATCGAAAACGGAACCACTCCCGTCGCTCCATCGATCGAGTTTGCGGCGGGCCAGAATCCCGCATTGAGGAATGGATTTACCCTCTCCGCCGCCGCGGACCGTGCGGTGACTTGGTCGTGGCAAAGGCTGTCTGGTCCGGGAAATGTGACATTCCGCAGCCAGAACTCACCGAATCCGCAGGTGGCGTTTACACAGGAAGGCACGCATGTCATTCGCGCTACCGCTGATGCTTCGGGAGTGACCAGTTATATCGAACGCTCGCAGAATTTCCTGCTCGATGCGCGCTGGAATTTCAATTCCAACGGCAATTCCGAGGGCTGGCTCAGCTCCGGTCCCGCATCCGCTCCCGTGGCCAACGGGTTGATCTCAGCCACAGTCACCAACAATGACCCCCAACTCTCCCAATTGGGAGCAGCCTATGTCAGCGGCGATCTGGTAAAGCATGTTCTCCTCCGCTACCGCAGCACGGCCACCGGGAATGCACAACTTTTTTGGGGACATTCCACCGCAGGAAACTTTTCCGGTGCGCGAGCGGTGACCACTCCCTTCAATCCGGCGAATGTCTGGTCCGGACTGATCCTGAATCCGTCCTCTTCGGCAGACTGGGCGGGCAGGTTTCCAACTGATTTCAGATTCGATCCCACGGGCGGCATCAACTCGGTTTATGAAATCGACTGGATCGCCTTGTCCGATGGCGACTATGACAATGATGGCATCACCGATCTCGTAGAAGGCGGGGCGGATCCCGACAATGATGGACAACCGAGTTTTGGGGACCTCGATTCCAACAATGACGGTCTGTTAGATAGTCCCTTGCCACCCGCGGATATCGATGGTGATGGATATCCGGATGCCTTGGAAACCACAAGGTATTGGAATGCGGCACCGCTTTCCAAGTCGTGGCAGACGGGCACCCCTGACTGGAATTCCGGCCCTGCTGGCAGCGGCGTTCAGGGTGAATGGAAACCCGGCGACAATGTGGTTTTTGATGCTTCGGGTCCCTATACCGTCAGCCTGCCGTCCGCTCTGGCTCCGGGCATGATCACGGTTCGCGGAGCAGATATCACCTTCAATGGACTCGGTTCGGCAGCGGCATCGAGTTTAACCATCGAAACCGGTGCATCCCTCACGGCCTCGGGCGATCATCTGTTCCGCCCTGGCGCCACTCTGTTCATGCTGAATGGAAGCTATCACTCCACCGGGCTTGCTTCATCAAGCACGAGTGTCGTCACGCTTCAGGGTGCAGGGCAGGTTGGCTCCGGAGCCATTCGGATCGCGGGTGGTTCCTTTTCGGGAGTCATGGTCGGCACCTCGTCCTTCGTCAAGGAAGGGGAAGGCGAACTCATACTGACTGGAGATAATACTTTGTCAGGAGCCAGTTCGATTGTTGCCGGTAAGGTTTCGGTTGGAAATGGTGGCTCCACCGGCAATCTGGGAGCCGCCACAATCTCGCATTCGGGACAATTGGTTTTCAACCGAACCACCAACCTCAATTGGGCGGGATCGCTTACCGGAACCGGTTCTCTCACCAAGTCCGGAACCAACACCCTCACCATCACTGGAAATCTCCAGCATTCCGGTGGCACAACGATCAGCGGGGGAGTGCTTGAAGTGGGCGCGGGAGGCAGCGGCGGTGTGCTCGCCACGGGGCAGGTGACCAATGCCGGACTTATCCGCTTCAATCGCTCTGATGCATCGGTTTGCGCAGCCACTATCTCGGGCGGAAGTTTCGCCAAAATCGGTGCCGGAACTCTCACGCTTTCTGGCAACAATTCCTTCGGCAGTGGCACGCTCACTTTTGGGAGTGGGGCAAACAACGTTGGCTACATTCGCCTCGCTCATCCCAAGGCGCTGGGGAATTATGCGAAAATTACGCTCGCCTCCAGTACCAGCGGAGTGTCCGGGATTGAAGTCACCGGCGGATTGTCATTCAACTATGCCATCGACACCGTGGGGCGCAACACCCCGGCCGGCGCGACCATGCTGCGCAGCGTTTCCGGACTGAATACATGGCAGGGAAACATCAACATCACGAGCAGCGGCGGAAGTTATGATATCGAATGCCTCGCAGACACGCTCACCATCAGCGGAACCATCGGCGTCAGCACCGCCAATCTAACCGCCCGCGCCCTAAATGTGAAAGGGGCAGGGGACGTGACCTTGGCGGGGCCGGTCACTGAGTTGCCGACGACCGGAATCGGTCTGCACAAACTGGGGACCGGCACCCTGCGGGTTGAAAACAACAACACCAACACCCCAGCTGGCACGGTGACAGGCGGAGCCCTTGTTGTGAATGGCTCGGTGCTTTCTCCCTACACCGTCTCCGGCTCCGCAAGCATTGGCGGCAAGGGGACTTTGGCCTCAGTCGTCCTTGCGGGCGCATCGGCCGCGGCTCCTGCCACCTTGTCACCAGGGGATGCTGACACCGCCCGGCTGACTTCCACGGGAACCGTCACCTTTGGCGTGGATTCCCGCTACCGCTGGGAGGTCGGGGACCTTCATCCTGCCGAGGGCGATTTCGATTCTCTTCTCGCCGCAAACATCGTCCTTAGCGCAACCCCGGCACGACCCTTGGTGATTGCGGTCACTCCCATGCCGGCACTGATTTCCAGCAATGCGGCTGCCGTGTTTCCCATTGCCACTGCCTCATCCTCGTTTACGGGCTTTGCGACTTCTGCCATCTCTCTGGATGTCTCCGCTTTCCCCGCGGAACTCGGAAGCTGGAGTTTCAGGAAAACCGGCGAGGTGCTGGAGTTGCTGTTCACCCCGGCTGGTTATGCGGGCTGGATTGCCAATTACCCGGGAATCGCCGATGCCGCCGAGCAGGCGGATCCGGATGGCGATGGCTGGGACAATCGGGGGGAGTGGATCGCGGGCACGAATCCAACAGATCGGACATCGGTATTCAGCACCGCTGTTTCTTCAACTGCGTTCTCATTCACTCGCATTCCGGGCAGAAGCTACCGCGTTGAAACATCCACCAATCTCAGTGGCTGGGCGCTGCATGCGGAGATCGCCGATGGCAATGGCCCCATCGCCATCCCTCATCCCGAGCCCTTGGATGCGGCGCGCTTCTATCGGGTCGTGATCCAACTCGGGCCTTGAGATTGGGGCGGGGGAACCTTTGTTTTCCGATTGAAAACCGATTGCGCTTGGCCGCCGGATTGCGACTATCCGTCTCATGTGCAACGCCTATACCATCCGAGCCAAGGTTGGAGGAAGTGAGATCGACGCCTTGGTTTCCGCTGGAATTGCCAAGTTGCGGGCTTCCCTCGTGCGGCGCACCGGTCCCGGCGTGGTGGTGCGAGCCGAGCAGGGCGGATTGGTGGCGGAAACGATGCGCTGGGGATTCCATCGGCCCTTCAGCAATGCGATTAACAATGCCCGCACGGACAACCTTCATTCATCGATTTGGCGCGAGGCGGTCAACGAACGGCGCTGTCTGGTTCCCATCAGCAGCTTCTACGAGTGGCAACCGCTTCCTCGTGGTGGCAAGCAGCCCTACGAATTCCGCCGGCCGGATGATGATTGGATGTGGGTGGCGGGATTGTATGAAGACGATGAGGTCCTCGGCCGATGTTATGCCACCATGACCACCGAGCCGCCCGAATGGGTGCTGCCGATCCACGACCGACTGCTGGCAATCGTGGGGTTTGATGATGGAATGAGATATCTCAGTGGGGAAATGATTCCATCGGCTCCGTATGAAGGATCCTTGCTTGCCAATCGATGTGAGAGTCCCTTGAAAAAGAGGACCGGTGACTCCCAGCGAGAGTTGTTCTGAAACCGCGTGCCACGCATGGTGGGTCGTCCCATCTTTGAGGGCTGATTGAGGGTTGAGCCCGATGGAGGAGGAGGGTGAATCTACCGAGTGTAAAGTAGGAAAGAGCGTCCCTGAGCGGGAATCGTGACGGAAATCACGGCCTCGCTGGAGTGGGTGAGTGGGATGCTATGGGGCTCCGCGCCATCGATGGAAACCCGGGCGCTTCCACGCAGTCCGGTGTAGTAAAGTGGCAGGCGAATCTCCCGCGTGATGGCGGTGGTGAGGGGATTGTATAAACAGGCGAGTCCCTTTTCCTTGCCAGTCGGATTGGCGTGCAGGATGCCATCCCAATCGCGGCCGGTGGGGCGGCGGAGGTGGATGATGTCGCCGTTGTCGAGCACATCGCGGTGCTGTTTGTAGAAGGACACCCACTTTTTGACGAGGGCTTTGGTTTCCTCAGAGTCATACAATCGCGGGCCGCGGTAACAGGCCTGCACGCCGTAGCCTAACAGATTGGCAAAGCGCGCTTCATAGTGGGGCAGATGGTCCTTGAGCGGCTCGATGGTCGCTGCTGCACCGCCGCCGTGATATTGGGACAACGGCACAAACATCCAGCCCATGCTCTGGGTCTTGGTCCAGGTGCCGTCATACATGTTCTGGCGCTCGATGATTTCCTGCTCGGCTCGTGGCAGGCTCCAGTTGGTTTCACGATATCCCATGCCGCACTTGTTGGCTCCTGTTAGATAATACCAATCGGGGATGTTGAGGAAGACTCCTTCGGCGCGCAGTTCCTTGTATTGATCCGTGATCGCCTTCCACATGACCCACTGCGAATCGTCCTTGCCCTTGTGGAAAGGGTGATCCACCGCATGGCAGAGATCGCCAGGGTAGGCACCATCGTTTTCAAACACACCGAGGCCGGCATGGCGGGTGAAGGCGGTGATGTTTTCCAGATAATCGTGCCCCCACTGGGTGCCGAGGCAGGGCATGACGCCGTAGCGTGCGGGGCTGCCCTGGGTGTTGTCCGATGCCTTGGCCGCGCCGCGTGAGGCGAGCAATGAATAACCGCCCAGCGCGATGCCCTTGCTGCGTCCGTAGTCGGCGAGTTCCTTGTAACGATTCCAATAGGCGACATCGCGGCTTTCAAAATTGAAGCCGGATCCGAATGACATGATCACCATTTCAAATCCCACCTCCGCCGCCTGATCGATCGCCTCGCGGATGGTGGCGGGATCGGATTGCACCTTGTGGAACATCAGCGGGTTTTCCTGGGTCCATGGCGCGATCACCCGATACATGCGGCGGCGTGAAAGCGAGCGGCGTTCGCGTTCGGTTGAATCGAGCAGGAGTTCGAAGCTGCGGATCGATTCAAAGGATTGGGATTTTGATAACTCCGCAGCGGGGCCATTCGGCGGCTCGCACCGAAGCAGGCAGGGAGTCTGGCGCTCATAGTGGACTTGGGTCGAATACTCCGGATCGGGCAGGAATTTCACGCAGGGATTGGCATACTCGGGCACCATGTCACCGAAGGCCATGTCGGTCTCCACCCAGAGATTGTATTTCTCGGTGTTGGGCGTGGTGTTCACGGAGGATTCGACTTCGGCGAGCTTGAGTTCCTCGCTGATGATGCGGTCGATGGTGATGGTTTGGTTGCCTTGGTGCGAGACGCTGATCCATTTGGAAAACAAAGGAATGCCATCGTAGAGTTCGTAGTGGACGGCGATGTTCGGTAGATCGTTGCGGGTGGCGGTGGGTGATGTGGTTTCCTTGCCTCTAACAGAAATTTCCAAGAGATGGCAGCGGATGAGGTTGCGGTTGATGTCCTTGCCATCGTAATCGCCACCCTTGCCGCCGCGGCCGACTTTGCCGATGCGGAGGGATTTCAGAGTTCCGGGAAAGGGCAGGGAGGCGATGAGTTGGAATGGTTCACCATCCTGCGTGGCTTCGAAGTTCACTTGGCCTTCATCGAGCAGGGCGCGGAGGCGGACGGCTTTGGCACGATCGAATTTTCCTGCGAGACCGTTGGGAGTTTCGAAGACCTGCTGGTTGGGACGGATGATGAAATGGGCGGTGCTTTCGTCCGCAGCGACGAGAGCGAGGCCGGGTCCCCAGGCGTTCGAATGGGTGTCGTCGCCGGCATCGAGGGTGAGTTCCACCGAAACAGCCCCTTCCGGCCACGGGCGTTCGGCGAAGACCGAGGTATCCGGCAAGGCCATGATTTCGCCCGATTTCCCTTCGTTGGAAAACGAGGACCGATCGTGCGCCTTGCTCGTTTGGAAGGTCCAGCCGGGTCTCGGGGGTGAAAATCCGCCGAATTTCTCCTCATACTGCAGCGGTCCTGCAAGCGCCTGCGCCGGGCCGGAGGGCGGTTGGTAGTGCATGACGAGATGTTTCCCCGGCGGTGGCCAGGGATGGTCTTTCGCCAGCCACTCGGGCCGCTTTTTCCATTCGAGGCGTTTGGAAACGGGCAATTCTTCCCAGCTTGAAAACCGATACGCCCCGGGCAGCGGGCGGAGTTCCTTGATCCACTCCTCCTTGAGATAATTCTGGATGCTCTGGCCCGTGAGGCCGCCGATCGGGTATTCGCGGCCATCGATGGTGATGCGACCTTCCGGTGCCACGGCACGCAAGAGATGCTCGCCGCTCACCAGATTTTCGAGCGTGACCGTGGCGGCATTCGGGGCGAGGCGGATCACCCGGCGGGCCAATCCGTTTTCCAGCGTGATTTCATCACTGCCAGCCTCGGCCACAATCCGCGCTTTGAAGGGGGCCGGGTCCACCAGCCAGTCCGGCGGGTGGCCGGCGGTTTGTGCAAAAATCCGCGCGGAACTCAAGACGACGCATGTGGCAACGACAGGGAAATAGGAAAAAACGGACATCGGAAACGAAAGGAACGACCATCAAACGACCGAAAAGTCCGGATTCATTCACCCGGGCGGACAGAATTGTCAGGAGAAATCCCAGCCCCGGCATTGACGGCGGCGCTTTGTCCGAGTGAGATTCCGCCCCGCCGAACGGCGGCCCACCCATGGACTATCAAGCGAAAATCGCCCGCAACGTCGCCTCCATTCCCCGCTCGGGGATTCGCGACTTCTTCGAACTCGTACAAGGCCGCGACGATGTGATCTCGCTGGGCGTGGGCGAGCCGGACTTTGTCACTCCATGGCACATCCGCGAAGCCGCCATTTATTCGCTCGAAAAAGGCCAAACCACCTACACCTCCAACCTCGGCCTGCTGTCCCTGCGGAAATCGATTTCCCGCTATGTGGAAAATTTCTTCCACGTCGGCTATGATCCCGCCAAGGAGATCCTCGTGACGGTGGGCGTGTCCGAGGCGATCGATATCGCACTGCGCGCGCTGCTCAATCCCGGCGATGAGGTGATTTTCCATGAGCCCTGTTATGTTTCCTACAGCCCGAGCATCGTGATGGCGCACGGCGTGGCGGTGCCGGTGGTGACGACCAAGGAGGATGAATTCTCGCTCAAGCCCGAAGCCGTGGCTGCTGCGATCACACCGAACACCCGGATCATTTTCATCAATTTCCCCACCAATCCCACCGGAGCCTGCGCCTCGCGGGCGGATTTGGAGGGAATTGCCAAACTCGCCATCGAACATGACCTCATCGTGATGACGGATGAGATCTACAGCGAACTCCGCTATGATGACACCGAGCCGCATGTCTCCATCGCATCGATGCCGGGCATGAAGGAGCGCACGATCCTCTTGCATGGTTTCTCCAAAGCCTTCGCGATGACCGGCTTCCGTCTCGGTTATGCCTGCGCGCCGCAGCCGATCATTGAGGCGATGATGAAAATCCACCAATATGCCATGCTCTGCGCGCCCATCATGAGCCAGAACGCGGCGATCGAAGCGCTGGAACACGGCACGCCCGCCATGCAGGCGATGCGTTCGAGTTATCATCAACGCAGGGATTTCCTGGTTCGCCGACTCAATGAAATCGGCCTCGATTGTCACACTCCAGGTGGCGCTTTCTATGTGTTCCCGGACATCCGCAGCACGGGCCTCAGCAGCAAGGAATTCGCCATGAAACTGCTGGAAGAGGAAAGTGTTGCGTGCGTTCCGGGTGGTGCCTTCGGTCCATCAGGTGAAGGTTTCCTCCGTTGCTGTTACGCCACGGCCTTCGATGACATCCGCACGGCGACCGACAAGATCGAGCGCTTCGTTGGCAGGCTCTGACCTACAAGGACATGAGCGCCACGCAGCCGGAATACAACCCAGACCGCCTCACCCGCACGCATGTGGTTCCGTTTGCGGTGTTCATGGGTTTCATGATCCTGCTGCAGCTCGTGGCAGTGAAAATCGAGTGGAAACATCCTGATGCTCCCTGGTGGCGGCAGGATCCCGCTCATTTCATGTATCCGCTCCAGTCGCTCGTCACGTTGGGATTCATCGCCCGGTATTGGAAGAGTTATGCATTTGAATGGTCCTTGAAGTGGTCGCTCGTCGCCGTGGTTTTTGGCGCGGTGGGCATTGGTTTCTGGCTCCTGCCCACCACCTTGTATGATCATTGGGGCATGACCGGGAAATCCACCGGCATCTTCAAATGGCTGGGAGTGGAAGCGCGGATGGAGGGCTTCGATCCCGGAGTTTTCACGAACCCGGCAACTTGGTGGGCGGCGGTGTTGATGCGCTTCGTCCGGGCAGTCATCGTCGTGGCCTTGGTGGAGGAGATTTTCTGGCGTGGATTCCTGATGCGGTTTGTGTGCGATTGGGAAGGGGATTTTTGGAAACAACCCTTCGGCCGCGCGACATGGAAAACTTGGGGCATCGTCACCGGCATGTTCATGTTGGCCCACTCTCCGACGGATTATGCAGGCGCTTTTGTTTATGGCTCGATGACCTGGTTGTTGTGCGTATGGAGCAAAAACCTCGGCGCCTGTGTGATCATGCATGCCGTCGCCAATCTCCTGATGGGAACCTACATCATGGCCTACGGCAAATACGGTCTTTGGTAATCCGGCACGCATCGATCACCATCCACCATGAAACCGCAGCCGCTCCGCATCGCCATCGTTGGCTGCGGGACTGCCGGTCCGGCGGCGGCGATCCTGCTCCGCAGGCAGGGTCATGAGGCAGTGCTTTTCGAACGGGCTCCCGATTGCAAGGCTGTGGGTGCTGGTTTCCTGCTCCAACCATCCGGCATGCATGTTTTGCGGGAGTTGGGAATTCTGGAACCGGTCCTCGACCACGCGGCCCGTGTCACGCGCCTTCACGTGCTCGAAGCGAGCGGCAAAACCCTGCTGGATCTCCGCTACGACGAACTCGGCCATGGTCGATTCGGTGCCGGTCTCCACCGACCGGTCCTGCTGGAGCACCTCATCCGCGCCATGAAACAAGCGGACGTCGAAGTCTGCTGGGGTTGGGAAATCGAAGATGCAACTAGGGATGGCGGTCAATGGACCCTTCGCTCCACCGATGGCAAGCAGCGCTCCGGTTTCGATCTCCTCATCGTGGCCGACGGAGCCCGTTCAAAACTCCGCGACCTCGCCGGCCGCGGTGGCATCAATCGCGGCTATCCGTGGGGTGCGCATTGGTTTATCGGCAAAAACGACGGCGTTTTCCCGGAAAACGAACTTTACCAAGTCGTGGACGGAACCCGGAAACTCGGCGGATTCCTCGCCACTGGCCGGGATCTCGATGGCGATGAAGCCCTCGTCAGCCTCTTCTGGAGCATCCGCATCGCCGATGATACTGCCTGGCGCGCCAAGCCATTGGATGAATGGAAGGCTGAAGTTCTCAAGCTTTGCCCGAAATCCGCCGGTCTGCTCGCCCAGATCACCCACTGGGACCAAGTCCTCACCGCCCGCTACGGCGATGTCCGGATGCCGCGTTGGTATGGCGAGGGGATCGTCGTGCTGGGCGATGCCGCCCATGCGATGAGCCCGCAACTCGGGCAGGGCGTGAACCTCGCCCTCGCCGATGCCTCCTGCCTGGCCGATTGCATCGCCCGCCATCCGCTAACGGATGCCCTGAAATCCTACCAACGCCGGCGCTGGATTGCGCTGCGCTACTACCAATTTGCCACCCGCTGGCTGACGCCGTGGTTCCAATCCGACTACGAGTGGATCAGCCCCTGGCGCGCCCTGTTTTTCCGCCTGGGCCAGCACTTGCCGTGGGCGCGGCGCTTCATGACCCTATCGATGGCGGGCTTGGTGGGCATTCGACATCGTCCCCCGGTGGAATGACCGCCCCGCCGATCCAGGTTTTTTCAAAACTCTCCATGTTTTGCCTTGTCAAACCCCGCCGCACTCCCCATACATCCGCCCCCGCGCAAGCGGAAATGGTAAGGGTAGATGCCCGAGTGGCTAAAGGGGGCAGACTGTAAATCTGCTGGCTAACGCCTACGCTGGTTCGAATCCAGCTCTGCCCACCATTTTCATTCTCAATGACTTAGGGAGCCGAAAGGCTTCCTTTTTATTAGGGTTGGTAGAATTTTTTCTGGAAGCCTTCCCGCATTTTTGAAACGGATGAACGGGCTTCGAAGCCATTCTCTATAGAGTATGTCGTGTCTATTGACGCAGCAGCGACAAAACTGCCGGGCGGCCCCGTCGGGCTAACCGTGGCAGAACGGCAAGGATTACTTGCCCCTCTGGGCTCCATTCTTTTTGATCAATGGAACAGGCCACCCGTTCCTGAGGAACAGCCACCTTGTTCCTTGTGCTTGGTGCTTGGACTGCGTGCAGTCTGCTGCCGCTTTGAATAGCCAGCCTGCTGGCAAGGATTCGAAATCTCCGGTCGCCCTGCCCCGCAGCAGGCTGCGGATCCGAAAGCTACAGCAGGCTGTAGCAGTCCAAGCCAGCCTGCTGGCAAGATTCCCCCCGGGAACGCTGAGCCCCAGCTCGGCGAGCCAATGAACCGCCCATGACTGCGCCAAGCCCGACCTTTCGATCTTCAGCGACGATGATTTCCGACGATGGCAGCGAAAACCGAGATTCACCGGAAGATTGCGGAGCAGATGAGATCCGCGAGGGCGCGGGCCTCATAAGCAACTCGTCCTCACCCGCCGCGACGGCAACCGCCTCTACTACCGCGCCAATACCGCCCACCCACTCTACCCGGAACTTCACGGCATCACCATGAAAACGTCCGGCATCGCCGCCGAACTCGTCCGCGCCCTTGCCCCGGTACAGGGCATCGACGTCGCCCTGATCTTCGGCTCTGTCGCCGCCGGGACGGCCACCGCAAAAAGCGACGTGGACCTTCTCGTCATCGGCAGCGTGGGGTTGCGGAAACTCATCCCGGCCCTCCGCGGCCTGGCCGATTCGCTCGGCCGGGAAATCAATCCCATCTGCCTCACCCCGGCGGAATGACTCCAGAACCGCGCCAAAGGCGACGCCTTCACCACCCGTGTCTCCAGCGAACCCAAACTCTGGCTGAAAGGAGGTCCCGATGCGCTTGCAGCAATGGAAGGCTAGCAGTTGGTGGCAGGATGAAGAGGGCTTGATTCTCATCGACGCCCGCAAACCCAATTTCAAGAAAACGGCTTTCGGTGTCCTTCCCATCGACCTGATCCTCGGGGACCTCACTCCAGAGATGCGCGAAAGATTCTCGCCCTCTTGATCCCCAAGGAGCGGCGATATCGGATCGCCGTGCCAATGAACCGCCCCAGAAACGCGCGAAGCCCTCTCTTCCCAGTTCGCCGCCTCTCAAGAGAGACAGAAACCACGAATCACACCGGAATCCACAAATCTTCAAAGAGTTGGAAATCTGAAAGCCCACATGTTAAATTGCCATCTTGTCCTTCGTGGCCGGAAGGCAACGAAGGAGCACCATTCCAGCTCTATTTTCTTCCATCTTGAGTCCTCGCTCTCTCAATCAGAATGCCGATCTGATGCGTTGACGAAACAGCGAATCCCAACCTTAATCAAACAGCACTTCAAATAGAGATAACTTCACCTCCCCATGCCCTCCTTCGACTCCCCATTTCTCGCCATGCCGGTGAGCGATTGGCTTTGCTCGAATGACTTGGCATTTGCCATCTTCGATGGTTTTCCGGTCTCCCCCGGACACGTTCTTGTCACCACCCGCCGCATCGTGGTGACCTGGTTCGATGCCTCCGACGAGGAACAGGCCGCGCTCATGGCCCTCGTGAAGGAAGCCAAGCGCCTGCTCGACCTCCGCCTCGATCCGAAGCCCGACGGTTACAACGTCGGATTCAACTCCGGAGCCGCCTCCGGCCAGACGGTTCCGCATGTCCACATCCATGTCATCCCGCGCTATCTCGGTGACATGGCCGATCCCCGTGGCGGCGTGCGCCATGTCATCCCGGGAAAGGGGAACTACCTCACCGGAAAGACCCCGCAAGCCACTCCTCCGCCCGCTCTCACCCTCGCCACCGGCCACCCCACGGCCCCGCTGTGGAAGAGCATCGGCCAACGCGTTTCCGCCGCTGCGGAAATCGACCTCCTCGCCTCCTTCATCCAGCCCTCCGGCCTCGATCTCATCCAGCAATCGATCTTCGCCGCCCTCCGCGCCGAGGCCCGCATCCGCATCCTCGTCGGCGATTACCTCTACATCACTTCCGCCGAGGCCCTCCGCCGCTTGATCGGCTGGATGTCGCTGGCCGCCGACATCGGCGAGAACAGCTCGCTCGAAGTCCGCCTCGCGGAAATCTCAAAGCTCCCCTCCAAGCCCGACTCCTTCCAACCCAAGGCCTGGCGCATCATCGATTCCTCCGGCGGCCTGGCCTCCGGTTCATGGTTCAGTCGATGGAGGCCAACTTATCTCAACATTTGAGCTTCCACCATTTCCAGCTTCTCTAACCATCATTGCCAGATAGTCTGCAAATCAAGCCATGCACTGGACCGCATTCCCATAAACTGCCCTGGACCCTCGCTGCATGAAATCTCCGCCCTCGTCAAAGCCATCCACTCCGCCAACGCCCGATTGCAGGGCAGGGCGGCCATGGCGGTCAACCAGGCGCTCGTCCTTCGAAACTGGCTGGTCGGGGCATGGATTGTCGAGTTTCAGCAGCACGGCAAAGACAGGGCAAAGTATGGGACCAAGCTACTTGAAACCCTGGCAGCCGATCTGAAAAATCATGAAATCAAGGGGTTCACCGCCGCAGTCCTGCGACAGTGCCGGTTGTTCAGCACCGTCTATCCCCAGATTCGACAGACACTGTCTGTCGAATTCCCAGCGATCTCCGATTCGGGGGCCACTGTCCCCCGAATTCCGGTGACGCTGTCGCCGGAATCCGCCGCGATCCCCTCGCCAAGCGCCAATCTCTCCTCTCCCACTCCGCTCACGCCCGAGACCCTTCTCCGACTTTCCTGGAGCCACTTGCAAGAACTCATCGCCATCGACGATCCTTGGAAACGCGCCTTCTTTGAGAACGAATGCCTGCTGGCCAATTGGTCCGTGCGTCAGCTTCGCCGCCAGATCGGCTCCCTGCTCTACGAACGCACCGGCCTGTCCACCAACAAGAAGACAGTCATCGAAAAAGCCAGGAGACAGGAACGCCAGCAGGACGTCACCGACCTCATCCGCGATCCCTACGTCCTCGAATTCACCGGCCTCGCGGAGCGCCCGGAATACCTCGAATCCGACCTCGAAAGCGCCCTGCTCACCCACCTCCAGTCCTTCCTTCTCGAACTCGGTGCCGGCTTCTGCTTCGAGGCCCGCCAAAAGCGCATCACCGTCGGCCGCCAGCACGACTACATCGACCTCGTCTTCTAACCGAACGTTCCCGAGGGCGGGAACATTTGAATCATGACCATCAAGGAAGCCGACGATAAGAAATCACACATTGTCACTCTCGAGGCACTGGCAGTCAGGCGCGACGTCAATCCAGACGTCCGCAAACGGATCGAGCAGGAGATCCGGAATATGCGAGCTGGCATCAAGGGCGAAGAAGAAGCGGCCTATGAGATTGATTTCCACTTCGGAACGACGAAGAACTACGCGGTTACTGAGCCAGCTACAGAGGAGAGGAAACCGAGAAAGAAACTGATCTGTGCCACCTGCGCGCAACCGGTGGAACTCAAGGTGGCGAGGTTCTGTTGGTTTAATAAGGTGAGGTTCGGAGAAAACATCTACTGCCGGGAGTGCCAGCAGGCGGTGTAGAGAGTAGAGAGGTACCTGATTCAAAGCCGGTGCTTTTTCCGATGCCATTCAAAGTGCATCTGATCCGGCCGGAGTCTGGCGTGGTCGTGGAAGTGGAGCGGTTGTCCGCTGAAATTTGCTAACAACTGGTTATGAGGTGACGACTCGGAGAAGCGTTTGATTGCAACATGAATCAGCAAGTCATCGCCTTTTGGAATGACCGTCCACAGTCCGGCATCAAACATCCAGTGGGCGTCGGGGGTGAGAGCCAGGCCGTTGCGGGGATCGTCATTGCCGCTGACGGCGTGTTGGTGGATGTGGGCGGCCTGGACAATGGAGGTGGTTTCCGTGTCGAGCCGGTAGCCGGTGAGTGCGCAGGTGAAATAGTAGCCGCCGAGGACGTCGCTCTTGAAGCGGCTGTCGCGGCCCTTTTTCTGTCGGGCTTTGAATTCGTCGGCGTCCAGCTTCATGGCCTTGATGGCTTCGGTGTCGGGGACGGGAAGGTCGAGACGGGCACAGAGCATCACTTGTTCCTTGGGCGTAAAGTAGATGGAGACGAGGGTTGTGCGTGCCTTGCGGCGGAAGTCCTCATTCTGTAGGCAGGCAAAGAGATCGGGATCGAGCGAGCAGAGGCGGGTGGTCGCCTTGGCAAGCGAAGGTTGGCCGTCGGCGGTGAAGGTTTCCCAGACCTTGTCCTTATCGCCGCCGAGAGCGTGGAAGGGCATGGTAATGTCCGGTTGGTTGCGCCGGCGCTCGAGTACGAGTTCCCAGTAATCGCGGAAGCGGGAGACGAGGCGGACATCGTATTTCACCCAGCTGTCTGGAATGTCGCCAGATTCGATCAGGTCGATGACGGTGAGCAGCATCAGCGGCTTGTGTGGCGCGATGCCACGCTCCGCCGTGCGGGCGGCGTTGAGGTTGGCGAGTTTGCCGAGCCAGTGGGAAGAGAGAAGAGGCAAGAGAAGAGGGGTAAGTGGAGATTGACGATTGTTGAT
>JBBARN010000040.1:0-48971 GCA_040399845.1 Luteolibacter sp.
CCTATGAATCCGCCCTGGCAAAGCCCTCCACACGGCGCTTCGGACTACGCTTACTGGAGAAGAGCGGTAAAACACATAGCTTGGATTGCGGCGAACAAGGGAAGAGTTCTCATGCCGATTAGCAAATACCTTATAGGTGCGTGGAGCCAACCAACTTTTTTGATTTCTGAACCAATGCTTAGCGAGTCCCCTCTTCGGCACTTCAGCGAAATGGCAAAGCGACGATTGCATGAATATCACTCCAATTCCGAATGATATGATCCGGAACGCAGGCACCGGGACGATAGGAGTCCGGATGCCCGGCAAACAACGCAGTCCGGAAACCATGGTAGGCGGCTGGAACCACGTCATGCAGCGGATCGTTCCCGATGAATAGAGTTTCCGATGGGTGAATCCCACGCCGGGCAAGTCTTTCGATGATCATTTGAAACAGACGGTCGGATGGTTTTGCAATTCCGTGTTGATAAGAGAGAACGGTTAGAGCGGGAGCAAAGAGACTCCAAAGATCTCCAAAGGCATCCCGGGTGTTGCATTGCGCATTTGATAGAATTCCGAGGGACAAACCGGATGCCGCAAGGGATTGAATGGCAGCCATGGCTCCGGGCATCAGCGCGGCCGGGTGCCAGACAGCCTCAATGGCCGCGACAAGCTCATGGGTCGGAGTCCCCTCGTCCAGGCCGAGCGCATCCCGCCATGATTCCCGCAAATCCACTTCCGGATAGGGATTTCCTGCCGCATTCGCGGCGATATGGTGTTTGCGCACCACGTCGTGAATCGCTGTGCTCGGAGAATCCGGAGCGTGGAAACCGAATTCGTTGATGACACTTCGGAGTCGGGCATCCGCATCGAGGTCCACCTTCACCCCACCGGCCGGAGCTATCAGAAGAGTGCCATAAATGTCAAAGATGACCGCGTGATAAGCCAGTGGCGGAGTGGCCGGTTTGGGAGCGGACTTGAGGAAATGAAACCGATCAGTCCCGAAGTATTGCTCAAGAACCGATGCTGGTTCGATGGATGACAGTGGCCCGGATGGCATCTCCAATAAATGTTGATAGATGGCACATAGTCCATCTCTTGCCGATTGTGGCGACCACGGGGCCAATTGCCGCGGGTCTGCGTTGCATTGGCGGTGGGCAATCGCATTTTCAAGCCACTCCGCCACATCCTGGCGCACGCCTTGAACCTCCACTTTCGGCAAATTCCGGGCACCTGTTTCCATGGCTCTTTCGATGGCAGATTGCTGAAGGGGCTCGGGGAGGTTGCCAAAATCCAACCAGCCATCATCGATGAATTTGCTCAGGGCTAGATCAACCATGTCATTGGTTAGATGTTTCTGATAGAGCCGATAGTTGCGTTCAAGGGTGGTCAGCAGATGATCCTTGAGAAGAAAAGGGTCCACCCAATCTTCCGGGATCAAGAGACGGTCGTAGAGATTTCCTGCAACGATTCCATGCTCCGCATGATCTTCCGAAACATAGGAAATGCGGCGGCCGATGAGGGGTTTGCGATGTGCAATTGCCTCCAAGAAAGTCAGCCCGAATCCTTCGGATACGGAGGTGCTGATCCAGTGGGTGGAGCGACGCACCCATGTCTCGAAGGTGGATTCCAAAGCGCCTGCTGGCACCAAATTGCCAACCACATTGAAGTCGATGGGAATCCGCTGATGAGAGGCAAAACGTTGCCATGTATCGTGGATGTTTTTCGCGACGGGATCGAGCGGTGCCTGACTGATTGCAAATCTTGTGCCGGGTGGTGCGAGGGCGGCCAACAGGACCAGTTCACCGATGTTTTTTCGGCGGATGCCTCTGATGGGAGCAAAGACGACGGCTGCTTCGGCATTCGAGGTCGGCGTAGTTTCTGCGGGCACAATTGGATTCACAAGGACCGATGAATTCCGCAGCGGGAGGCCAGCCATGGTGAATGCGTGTCGATCACGCGAGTTGAGGAAGGCATAATGAATCCGCTCCGCGACCGGATAGAGGACGGAAGGATTCCGATCCATCAGACGCGCATAGTTCTCCGGCCTGCCATCTTCGGCCAAATCGTGGATCTGAAGAAGAATGCGCTCGCCGGCTTCGGCGAGGTTATCGACCACTTGGGGTATCCGTCTATTTTTGCCGAGGGAATGATTATGAAAATGCCATATATCGGGAGAGGCTCCGAGCGCTTCCAAGGCGGCACTTCGAAGTGAATCCATCAATGATGCCTGGGAGATAGCGCCCGACTCTCCCACGCCATCGTATTCCAAACCCGGCACGATCCGGATGGGCAATCCTGATGCAGTCGGCGGCGGGTTTGCCCCCACAAGAATCACATGCTGGATGCCAGCCTCACGAAGAAGGTGGGAAATGGTGATGATGACATGGGAAACACCGCCAAGACCAAGATGGTAATGGACGATGGCTACGGTCATTCGCCAACCTTTCCGGACCAGTTCCCGATCGGTTTGATGAAATGGAATCCCCAGATTTCGAATTCGAGACGATGGTAAAGGCGGTGCGACGGATGGTTGCTGGTATAACTGTCCATCACCAACAAAGTGCAGTTTTTCTCGTGTGCGATGATTTCCAGATGCTGAATGAGCCGCGTGCCCACACCGCTGGAACGTGATTCCGGATCCACCACCAGATTGTCGATTTCCAAATAACGTCCACACCAGATCTTGGTGGCCACCCAGGCTCCGCAGACACCCAGCAGGCCGCGGGAGTTGAATGCTCCGATGAGGTGATAATGCGGGTGCTCGCTGAGAATGGTTTGCAATCGCTCAAGCACAAGGGCCACAGGGGTGTCCGGATTGAGCTTGCCGAGCAATTTGGCAGCAACTGAAAGTTCAGCTGCGGCAAGCGGACGGATTTCGATTGGTTCAGAGGCGTCCATGAGGATTCGGCGACGCAAGAAAAAGCAGTTAGAGAACTGCTATTCGTAGTAGGGCTTCAGCATGAGATAGCAAATCGGACCGGTAAGTGCCACATAGAGCCACATGGGATAAACCCAGCGGGCCAGCTTGCGATGCGCGGTGAAACGATGGGTCCAACCTGCGATGAAGGTGAAGAGGATGAATGGAAGGCTCACCGCTGCGAACAGGATGTGGCTGATGAGCAGGACAAAATAGACCGTCCGCATCGGCCCCGTGCCGCCATAACGGGTGGGATCATTGGTGATATGATAGGCGACGTAGGAGAGCAGGAAAAGGACGGAGAGCCCCATCGCAGCTACCATGCTTGCCCGATGCCAATCCACTTTTCCCAGCTTGATGCAAATCAAGGAGATGATCAGCACGATGGCAGCGGTCGCGTTTACCGCCGCATGGATGGGCGGCAGCATGGCCGTGGACCAACCATCCGGCAGAGGCAGACGGATTTTCTGCATCAGGACCACGAGGATCAGGACGGCAGCGGATAGAATCCATGCCGCGGTGCCGAGCTTCTTGGACAGTTCTTCATTTGGCTTTCGAGCCAGCCATTGTTCGCGTTCGGAGCTCATTTGATTTCCGTGGTTTTCTTTTGATCCAATTCGGTGCGGATGCGGTCAAACATTTCCTTTTTGAGTCGCTCATAGAGCTTCGGATCTGTCTGGCGTGCCTGCTCGGAGCGGGCATCCGCGAGCGGCCACTTTCCAACGACCCGGAAATCGCGATCCACCAACAAGAATCCAAGGTCATGCGAGTAGCGACCGTTGGTTTCGATATCGACGGGATCGGTGCGCTCCTTGATGGCAAAAAACTTGAGCTCCTTTTCCATGTATTCATGCGTCGTCTTGGCATCACCTGCATTGAGGAACCACCAGTTCTTCGGATCGGCATTGAGGGCTTTGCCATAATCGGCAAGTTGCTCCACCTTGTCGTTTTCAGGATCCACGGAAACACATACGATATGGAAGTCCGGGTGATTTCTAAACTCATCATAGATCTTGCGAAGTTCTTCGCCATTGCGGACCGCGCAGTGCGGGCAAATGGCAAAAAACTCAGCAACGACCCATACTTTGCCTTTAAGCTCCGAAAGTTTTACCTGACGCCCCTCCTGATTGGTCGCATCCAGATCGCGGCCAATCTCGAACCAGCGGGTGCTCTCTTCCTTGCCATAGTTGACGATGGGCGGCAGGTCCGGCCGAGGCATTTTTGAGCGGATGAAAAACGCAAGGGCGAGGATGGCGATCGAAATGACAGCCACGCCGGTGTAAAAAAGGGCAATGGTGGTTTTGCGGCTCATGAGTTCGAGAGAGATTCGGCGGGTTCTTTCAATAGAGTGTCGATGGTGGTTTGAAGAAGATGTTCGAGTTCCCCTTCATTGCTGCGGTCGGTGCCGGTCTTGATGCCATCCTTATCCCACTGGGCTGCTTGATCGAAATCGAAGGTCGCGACGAACGGTTGACCGCCCCGTTTTTGAGGAATGACCGCGCGGCGAAGGTGGCCATTTTTATCAATGAGAACGATCGACGTATCGTAAACCCAGACGCCATTTTCTTCGTGAGGGAAAACGTTGGATTTCAACTCGCTCTTGATGAACTTGTGCAGGGTGGCGGCTTCGTTGGTCGCGAGCCACCACTGGGGCAGCTTCATGCCGTTTTCCTCAGCACCTTTGGCCAGCCGTCCGACCACCTGATCGGCGGGAGCCGGATCGAGCGCCAAGGTGACGAGGTGAAAATCAGGGGTGTCCACGTATTTCGCCGCAAGGCGCTTCATGGCTTCCATGCTGCGGCTGGAAAGTCCGGGCTGTGCCAGGCAAGTGACATGAATCACCCAAACCTTGCCGCGGAGATCAAAGAGATCCGCGGTTTTTCCATCCTGCCGAATAACACGGAGGTCGCGCTCCTTGCGGATGCGGTGCACCATCGAAGGGCGGTCATCCGCTGCTTGTTTGCTCGCCCACTTTTCATACGACATCATGATCAGGCTCCCCCCCGCAATCATGATGGCGACGAGAGTCCAGGCCGTGCGCCTGAGTTTCTTGGGATCACGGACGGCGGGCTCGAAATCTGGAGGCAGGCTCATGGGCGCGGAAAGGTAAACGGCCTTCCCGACTTGGCAAGCCGGGGGCGAACGAAATCCGGCAGCGACTGTGGAAATCACAGCGAATTCCCGAGAGGCGGGCGTTCTGGCTCGGGTATTGAGCGGGAAATCTGCTGAATTCCCGCCGCTTCGATGAGCCAGCGCTGGTGGAGTTCCGGGAGCGGAGCGGCCAGATCGATTTTGCCATCACGTTCCAAGCGCCGCAGAATCACGCGCAAAATGGCAAAAGCCGTGTCCCCCAAGTCGCCCTCGTCCCGGTTGCGGTGAACCCGTCGAACGAGGTCGGTCTGGGCGATGCGGTGGAGTTTACCCGCGACGGCAAGATCGATCAAATGCGCGATTTCCACTCCGTAGCCGATCGGAAATGAGAGGCTTTCCAGAAGACTCCGCCGCGCCGCGTATTCTCCGGATAGAGGCTGCAGGATGAAATTGAGCTCCGGGTAGAACAACGAAATCAGAGGGCGGACGAGAATTTCCGAAACCCTTCCGCCACCGCTCGAATGGACTGCATCGCCGTGAGCCAGAGGCCGTTCATAGTAGGCTTTGACGTAATCAATCCCGCCATCCGTGAGGAGAGGTCCGACCAGTCCCGTGACAAATCCCGGATGAAAATTGGAAATATCACCGTCGAGAAAACAAATGATGTCTCCATTGCTGACGTGGAGGGACTTCCATAAATTTTCCCCCTTTCCCAAGTGGGTGCCCGCTTCCGGTGCAATCGCCGCACTTTCAAAGACTTGCGCCCCTTCCCCACTTGCAATGCGGATGGTGTCATCCACTGAACCGGAATCGATCACCAGCACCTCATCCACCAATGGAACCGCGTCGATCAGCTGACCGCGAATCTCACTCAGGATGCGTCCAATGGTGTCCGCCTCATTCAGGGTCGGGATACAAACCGAAATCCGGCATCCACCCTTCGCAGCCACCAATGCCGCAGTATCGGCGAATTGATCATGGTGGAAGCGATGCATGGCGAGACCGAAAACCGCTTTGCGGGAAGACTCAAGGCGCGATTGCGATAATCGCACCTTCCGAGTTGGTATGGCCTGTGCTTATTGCGGTATGAAATTTCCGCTCATTCCTCATACGAGCGAGATCCAAATCCTTGATTCCAGAAACCAAACATCCCCAACTCCAAGTTCATGAAATCCCCAATCCGTATCGGAACCATCGCCCTCGGGCTGCTCGCCATGTGCGGCGCACTGCGCGCGGAACCCCTCAAAATCGCCTACTCCGACTGGCCGGGCTGGATTGCCTGGGAAATCGGCGTTCAAAAAGGATGGTTCAAAGAAGCCGGAGTGGAAGTGGATTTCCAATGGTTTGACTACGTTCCCTCGATGGATGCCTACGTTTCCGGCAAAGTCGACGGAGTGTGCATGACCAACGGAGATGCCTTGGTCACCGGTGCCACCGGCAAGCCCTCCGTCGGCATCATCATCAACGACTTCTCTAACGGCAACGACATGATCGTCGCCGCCCCCGGCATCGACTCGATGAAGGGGCTGAAGGGCAAGAAAGTAGGACTTGAAGAAGGATTCGTGTCCCATCTCCTGCTGCTCACCGGTTTGGAAAAAAATGGAATGAAGGCAGACGACGTCACGATCGTCAACACGCCCACCAATGAAACACCGCAAGTGTTCGGTTCCAAGGCCGTGGATGCGATTGGCGCGTGGCAGCCAAGTTCCGGACAAGCGCTCAAAGCCTTGCCAGGCTCGAAACCGGTTTTCACCTCTGCGGACTCCCCAGGCATCATTTATGACTTGCTCTATGTTTCCACCGAGAGCCTCGAAAAGCGCAAGGACGACTGGGCGAAGGTCGTGAAGGTATGGTATCGCATCGCGGATTATATCCGGGATGAGGAAAATCTTGATGATACCCTGAAGATCCTCTCCGCCCGGGTGAAAATTTCGCCGGAAGAATATGAGCCCTTCCTCAAGGGAACCTATATTCTCAAACTCGACGAGGCACTCAAGCGCTGGGAAAAAGCGGACGGACTTGGCAGCATTTATGGTTCATCCAAAGTGGTGAATGATTTCAATCTCAAGTTCAAGGTCTATGAGAAGTCACAGGACATCGATAAATATCTCGATCCATCCCTGACCAAGGCCCTCAAGTAACACAGCCCGAGCGATCGCATCACCGACAAAAGCCGCCCGCCATGCGGGCGGCCCCATTTCATCGCACCCGTATCTCAGTCTTCCATGGCCCGTCCCGGCATATTCAAGGGTTGGTTTGTGATCCGCCGTGACCTTCCCCAGCGTCGAGCGATGGGACTCACGGTGGTATCATTCCTGTTTCCCCTGATTCTCTGGTGCTTCGTATCTTATGTCCCCTGGATCTGGCATCCGGATGTCAAGATTGAGCTATCTGCCGAGAGGGAAGGCGTGACCACGGTCTTCACCGCAGGCGACCATGTGAGTCGTGGTTTCTTCCCCGAGTTCGAGGCTGCAGTGCGTGCCGAGAATACGGCTGTCAACAAGGGGCGTGAATCGGGGACACCGGAAACCGGAGCACGCCGGAAAAACCAGAAGCTGCTCCGTCAGATGGCCCCGATCGCCATCGACCATGGATGGCTCCACTATCAGGACACCCAAAACGATGCGGTGCTCTATCATGTTTGGCGGGACTTGGCCACCGGAGCCAAGGTCAGCACCAAACCAAAGCTCAGCGATGAGAATCTTGATATCATCCGCAAGAACTGGGCCCTACTCTCGGCAGTCTCTGCGGACTTTTCATTTCGCAGCCTACCCGACGAACCCATACTCAAGCTGATCCCTCAAGGAAGGCCTGCAAATCCGGTCTATCTCCCGGCTCCCCACGAAGTCATCAAGGCCGGCATGCGGGACTTCACCGAAGACGCGCCGGAAGGCGAACTGACGATGGGACAACGATATGCAAAGTCCCTGCGGGTGATTTTCCTGGGATTCCTGTGGGCCTGCCTGATTGGCATTCCCCTCGGCATCCTATGCGGAGTTTTCGATTTCTTCTCAAAACTCATCGAACCCTTCGTCGACTTTTTCCGCTACATGCCAGCACCTACCTTCAGCACCTTGCTGGTGGCAGTGCTCCTTGCGGGAGAGGCTCCGAAAGTCGCATTGGTCTTCATCGGCACTGTATTTCAAATGATCCTCGTCATTTCGAAAACCACCCGTCTTCTCGATCCATCGCTGCTCGAAGCGGCACAGACCCTCGGTGCAAAGCCCCGACAACTCCTCACCCATGTGGTGGTGCCCGGGATTCTTCCCAATCTCTACAATGATCTTCGCATTCTATTGGGCTGGGCATGGACCTGGCTGGTGATCGCCGAATTGATCGGGGTGAAGAGCGGCTTGACTGAATTCATTGAAACGCAAGGCCGCTTTCGCAACTTCGATCGGGTGTTCCCGGTGATCATCCTGATTGGCTGCACCGGATTCATCATGGACCAATTCCTATCCTGGTTGCATGGTTTGCTCTTCCCATGGGCTGGCAAGTCCAACCGCATTTCCCGTGGCATAGCGACCCTGTTCATGTGGCCCTTCCGCAAGCTGGGTCGCATTCTCCGCTTCGCCATTGCTTCGGCGGAAGCCCGTTCCGCTCCCAAAACCCCTTCTGCTTGAATCATGAGTGCCGTCGTCGAGCTGCCAAGTTATCGGGAACAGACTCCTGAAGTTTCCGCCAGGTTTTCGCGCCTTGTGCAACGCCCCGTGGCACTCGAGGTCACCGGGCTCAGCAAACACTTCGAAACTCCGCGTGGCATCGTCACCGCCTTGGATGGAGTTTCGTTTTCCGTCCACAAACGCGAGCTCATGTGCGTCATCGGCCCATCAGGCTGTGGCAAGTCCACCCTTGTTAGGATTTTGGCAGGCTTGGAAACCTCTTCCGCAGGAGAAGTGAAGGTCTATGGTCAGCCCGTCTCTGGTCCCGGACCGGACCGGGGCATGGTATTCCAGAGTTATACCTTGTTTCCCTGGCTGTCAGTAAAAGACAATGTGATGTTCGGCCTCCGCATGGCCGGCAAATCCGCTTATTCCGCCGAGTCGGAAGCCCGCGAATGGATCGCACTCGTGGGACTGTCGAAATTCGAAAACTCCTATCCACACCAACTCTCCGGCGGCATGAAACAACGGGTTGCCATCGCCCGCGCGCTTGCCAACCAACCGCGTGTTCTCTTCATGGACGAACCGTTCGGCGCACTGGATGCCCAGACGCGCTGCAAGATGCAGTCCCACCTTCTGGAGATCTGGAAAAACGTGGATATCACGATTGTTTTCATCACTCACGATCTCGATGAGGCGGTCTATCTTTCGGATCGCATCCTCGTTCTCGATGCGAATCCGGGACGTGTCCGTGAGGTCGTGCAAGTTCCTGTTCCCAGGCCGCGATCGGAGAGCCAGCTCTTCGATCCCACATTCATGGCCACCCGCAAACACATCGACGAAATGATGCACCCGCCAGGTGGGGAACCCAATGAATCTCCCGTCCTTCGTTTGGCAACGCCGGATCCGGACGTGGTGTGATTCGAGATGACTCTTTCTCGATTGGCCGTTCACAACCCTACATCTTCATACTTTTTCTCTCATTCATATGAAATTCAACTCCATCCCCGAACTCCGCGATTCGCTCAAACAACAAGGCGTGAAATACTGCGTCGGCGCCTATGTGGACATCCATGGCGTACCGAAGGGCAAGTTTGTCCCCATCGACCACTTCGAAGACTTCGCAGCAGGTTCCGAGCTCTATACCGGCTATGCACTCGATGGCTTGGGGCAAAAGCCAAATGACGATGAAATCAACTCGCTGCCGGACCTTTCCCGCGGCTGTGTGCTGCCATGGAACAAAGAGGTGGCATGGTTCCCCGCAGACAACACCTTCAAGGGCGAGCCTTATGAGGTCTCCACCCGTGTCGCCCTCAAAAAACAACTCGCCGCCGCAGCCGAGATGGGCTTTGGAATGAATCTCGGCATCGAATGCGAGTTATATGTTGTAAAACACAGTCCCGGCGGCCCCTTGGAAATTCCCAATCCGGATGATGACCTCGTCAAAGCTTGTTATGATGTCAAACGATTCATGGATCGTTACACATGGATCGACAAGGTTTCCACGGCGATCAACGATCTCGGTTGGGATCTCTATTCGCTCGATCACGAGGACGCCAATTCCCAGTTTGAGTTTGATTTCAAATACGCGGATGCCCTCACCATGTGCGATCGTTATGTGTTTTTCCGCTTGATGGCAAAACAATATGCGGCGGAAGAGGGCCTGCTCGCCACCTTCATGCCAAAGCCCTTCGCCAACCGCACCGGCAGCGGCGCGCATTTCAACATGTCGCTGTATGATCTTGCCAGTGGTTCGAACCTCTTCAAGTGCGACCACGCTGACGACCCCCGGGGTCTTGGCATCAGCGAGTTGGGTTATCAGTTCATCGCCGGCATCCTCAAACACGGCCCAGCGCTTTGCGCCGCCTTCGCTCCGACGGTAAACTCCTACAAGCGACTCGTTAGAAAAGGCCTCATGTCCTACTACTCATGGGCTCCGGTTTTCAACAGCTACGGCCGCAACAACCGCACCAACTCCGTGCGCGTCCCCATGGCGGGCGGTCGCTGTGAAAGCCGCAACGCGGACGCCGCTTGCAATCCTTACCTCGCCGCCAGCCTTGTACTCGCCGCCGGCCTCGAAGGAATCCGGGAAAATCTCGATCCCGGCCCGGCTCAGGAAGACAACCTCTACGAGCTCAGCCCCGAGGAATTTGCTGCACGCGGCATTTCCGAACTACCGAAGACCCTCGACGAAGCCGTCGCCGCCTTCGCAGCCGATCCCTTCGTCGAGAAAACCCTCGGCAAGGAACTCCGGGATGAATTCATCACTTACAAATCCGAGGAGTGGCGCCAATACCACCAACGCGTCAGCCAGTGGGAAATCGATACCTATGCGCGTCTCTTCTAACGGATCGCTGGCTTTAGCCGGCCCGCGTTCCGTCCACCCCGCCGGCTAAAGCCAGCGCTCCTTATGCAACATGCCAATTCTCGTCGAAAACCTGTCATGGCCGGAGATCGCCGCTCTTCGTAAGAAGAACGGTGGCCTGCTCATTCTTCCGTTAGGTGCCACCGAACAACACGGCCCACACCTCCCCGTGGCCATGGACACACTGTTAGCCGAAGCCGTCTGCCATGCCGCATCATCGATCACACAGGTCCCCGTTCTGCCCGCTTTGCGCTACACCACCTCCCAGGGCCACACCACCAAATGGCCGGGCACATTTTCGCTGCGACATGATACATTCATCTCCACCTTGCGCGACATCGCCGCCTGGGCGGCAGCATCCGGTTGGCAGCGGCTCCTACTGGTCAACACCCACTTCGGCAACGATGCCCCGGCGCGGGTCGCGGTGGATCAATTGCGATTGTCTTATCTCGGAAAACTGCAAGTCGGACTGATTCATGCATTTCAACTCAATGCTGCCATCTGGGCTGAATACACCGCAGATGCCGCCGACCTCCATGCCAACCAGGCGGAAACCTCGCTGATGCTCCATCTTCATCCGGAGCTCGTCCACATGGACCGACTCAGCACCTCCGACGACCCGGATCGCACGGCCAGGACTGTGTTTTCCCATCCCGTTGCCCAAACCAGCCTCAACGGTGTGACCGGCCATCCCTCCAGGGCCACCGCAGAGCAAGGCAAACGCCTCTTTGAAGCGATGGTCGATGCGCTCACTGTAACCATCAATCGCGCCATCATCGAGGAGCCTCCGCTTTCCGATGATCACTGGTCGGATCTCCCACCTGTTCCCCATGTCTGAAACGATCATCCACACCGGTGGTTGCCTCTGCGGTGCCATCCGTTACGAAGTACACGGCAACTCGCTTCAAACCAGTCTTTGCCATTGTGAAGACTGCCGCAAGGCCAGTGGTGCGCCTGCGGTCGCATGGACTTTCTTCCCGCCCGCCGCTCTCCGATGGACAAAAGGAACTCCCCGCGAAATCCGCTTTGCCGATCGCATCCGTTCATTCTGTGCCGACTGCGGCAGCCCGCTGCTTTTCACCGATCCCGCACTCCCGGAGCTCACCGAAGTCAACACCTGCACCCTCGATCATCCCGCCGCGTTTCCGCCCGGTGACCAATGCTGGGTAGTCGATGAAATCCCATGGATGCACTCGGTGCCACAACTCCCACGATTCGATTTCACCTCACCTGCACCCGGAACTTCGACCTGAGCCATTGTTGGATCACTCCTATCCACGTCGCATATATAACTCCGGTCCCAAGCAAACCAATGCCTAATCGCTCGGAGTAAGCTTCAATTTCCCATTATCAGCCATTCTCATGGAAGCCGAGAAAAGCCACATTTTCAGCGACGACGGCGAAGGAGGGGCAGCATTCCCAATACGCAAAGCAACAGGGCGGATGGTTCGGGAACAAGAGTAAGTGTGACAAAGCGGTTTTGAAAGCCAGCGACGGCATCGGACGCGTAGTTCGCGCCGGCGAGGCTATCGTTGTAATCGAAGTTCCATTCGTTGGCACCGAAGAAATAGGACGCATCATCCAGATAGCCGTTGAAGCCGGAAGTAATGCCGGAGCCTCCATCCAGATAACTAATGAGAGTGAGCTTGTCGCCCGGAACCCACGATCCTCCACCCAGCGCAAGGATTGTGGCGGAATCGAGGCTCAGTGTGACATTCGTCAGGGAGAGAGTTCCATTCACGGCGACGAGATCGGCCCCTGTGGCGGAGTTGTTGCTGGCTTCAAAGACATAAGTGGAACCAGAGGCCATGGTGAGTGCGCCGGTTGTGAGGCTCTCGATGGAGTTCCCAGCGGAAAGTGTCCCGGCTCCGGTGACAGAAACCGTGCCTGCAATGGCTCCCGAGCCACCCAGTGTGCCTGCATTGACCGAGACTGCCGAATTCGCAAGCGAGCCATTGACCAGCAGCGTTCCTGCCGAAACTGTGGTGGCACCGATATACGTATTCGCACCACCCAAGGTGAGTGTTCCAGTGCCGACCTTGGTGAGGGCAACAGATTGGGCACCACCGCCGATGGTTCCGGCGACGGTGGTATTGGTATTGAGATTGCCGATTTCAAACACGACGGATCCGGTGGCCGAACCCGCGTTGCGCAGATTGCTGAGAGGGGCGCTGGCGTAGGACCCAAGTTTGTAGGTGACGGTAGATCCGGTAAGGTTCTGAACAATCATTCCGTTGGTGTTGTTCAGGTTGTAGTTGTTCACGTAAGCAGCGTTTTCGCTGGTGGTGACAGAAACACCCGAGGAAAAGGCCCCGTTGAACACCAGGTCCGCGGTGGGGACCGTTGTGACCGTACCCGAGAAACCGGACCAGTTGCCAGAGATGGTGACCTGGCCGCTGCCGGCGGTGAATGCACCGGAGCCAGTGAACGTGTTGGCGAGTCCCAACAGCGTCGCACTGTTAGAGACCGTGGCTCCTCCGGAGATGTTGGCGGTGCCGGTGCCGAGCGCGGCATTGTTTCCGAGCACAACGGAACCTTGGGTGATGGATGCGCCTCCAGTGAAGGTATTGGCTCCGGTCAGGGTGAGTGCCCCGGTCCCGTTTTTGGTGAGACCACCGCCGAGCGATACGGTGTCCGCTTTTAATTGTTGGGCGATGGTCACATTGAAGCCGTTGGTATCGATGACGGCTCCACCGGATTTCACCCAAGCATTGGTGAGACCGCCCATGAAGGCAGTGTTGTTGGCGATGGGGCGGAGGGTGCCGCCGTGGAAGTTGAAGTTGCTGGTGCCGCCGGTCGTCAGCACGTTGCTGCCATTGTAATAGTTACTATTGATCTGATAGGTGCTGATCGTGCCGCCGTCGAGATTGACCGTCCCGGTCGTTCCCGTTCCGTTAGCGATGTTGATGCCCGAGGTGACTCCCGCAGTGCCAGTGGTGGAGACGAGGCCGGAAGTGACGTTGAGGGTGCCACTCGTGCCCGCGGCGACCAATGCGATGCCGTTGATGCTGCTGTTGGAACTGACAGTGCCGCCGTTGACATTGAGGATGTTTGAGTTTCCGGAGTTTGCAGCCAGAACGATTCCGCCGTTGGCAACAGGAGTGGCCACATTGAAAGAGAGTGTTCCCGCCACATTGATGGTGCCGCTACCCATGAAGCCGAGTGTTCCTCCAGTGGTCGAGAAACCGCTGGTGACTTGGCCGGTGCGGGAAAGCGTACCTCCGCTAGCGATGTCGAGTGTGCCTCCAGTGGTCAGGTCCATGCGGGTCCCGGTGTTGCTTGCGGCGTTAAGGAGAACGGAGACGTTGTTGCCAATGCTTGTTGATTTTCCGGAGGCCACGGAGATGACTCCGTTGCCGACGTTGTTGAGTGCGAGGTTGGTGGCACTGGCAGCGGTGAGGCGATAGCCGGTGTTGCTGAATGTGAGCGTCTGTGCGGCGAGATTGGTTCCGAGAGTGATGTCATAGGCATTGGCTGCGCCATCCACGCCGCCGCCAAATGTGGCAGTATGCAACGCCGTGGTAGCATTCGTCTGGGTCCATGCGACGTTGATTCCCGCATTGATCCAATTGTTTGCAGCAAGATCCCATGTTCCCGCGCCGCCTTGGTTTCCTGCGGTTCCGGAATTGGTGTCCCAACTGAGTGAGGCAGCGTAAAGCGGAGCAGACATCATGCCCGCAGTGAGGCAAATCGCTTGAAGGGAAGCTGTAGGACAACGGAATCGGGATTTCATCTGGATCAGGTTCGTGGAGGGTTTGTTGAGACCTGAAAAATTTCGACGGTCACAATTGGCAGTCCACGACAATTCGACAAAAACCAACTCAACAACAATCACATTCCGGTCGATCACTTGAAATGGGGATGCCATATTCGACCCAAAGAAGCTCGAGGCACATTGATGCCGATGGGTCTTAGCGAAGCTGAGCCAGATCCTGGGGTCGCGCCTCGGAATTCCAGTACGTTCGAACCCATACACGATGACAGATCATCACCACCTCTCAACCTTTGCGCGGAGATCGCCATTTCCTGCAAGAGCGGCGGATCCACTCAGGCTGTGTGCTACGACATTCGAAACCTGAACCCGTCAGGTCCAAATGGACGGCGGCGATAGGTCCTACGATGGTCGCGGAAATGGAGAGGTTGATGCTGCCCGCAATCGAAAAATTGGCACCATCCACCGTGGAAACCGGCGACGGTGAGACAACGAAGGCCGGAACTCTTGAACGACCGGTCGCGATGAGAACCAGTTCTTTATCAGTAACGGGATTTCTGGTGTCCGCAGTGAACATGAACACGCCCAAGATTCCATAGCCAGCGCCACTGAGTGGATTGCCGGTGAAGGCAAATGCAACGTGTTAGAAACCCTAACCAAATCCGGTGAAGCCCGTTGGCCCTTTGGAGATGATCCAGGTTTTGAAGGGCATCTTACCTTCTAACTCCTGAATCTTACCGATGCCGAATGTGTAGGGGCCATCCGGCTGGGGACTCCTAGGGACGATAAGAGCTCCCTCCCGGTCATTTGCCGAATTGGTGAGGCTCAGTCAGGATACGGGATGCAAGATAAGAATGGAGATGGAAGCGGATAATAAAAGCAATCCAACATCCGACTGGAGACAACGGTTATGGTCACTTCATGGCCTTCACCCTGCCGAATAACTTTCCATTGATGGCGTTGCTTCTCGGGATAGCAACCATGATATCATCCGCCGAAGAACCGTTCTCGGTGACAGTGACCGAGCCTGCAGATACGGATCCGATCGTGGCGAAATCCGTCCATGTTGCACCCAAGTCAGAGGACGACTGTATGATGACCGATGTATCGGTTTCCGAAAGGTCAGTGCGCTTGAACGATATAACCAAATCGGTCAATGTCAGACTGGAAACCGGGGCTTGGGATTGTGATGACACAAGTGGATCACCTCCGAATACATACTCCTGAAGGTTTTCGATCCCGTCCAGATCCGGATCATCGCCGGGAGCATCGTTAACTCCTGTAGTGAGCCCTGCAGCGGCGGCCCAAGCAGAGTATCCCGGTGGTGTCGATCCCGTTGTCACGGTCAGAGTCCCGGTCCCGGTAATGGCACTGGTTTCGTATTGAGCGCCGGAACCAATCCCCCCCCAGACACCGGAGTATTGAAGAATTCCACCGATATAGAGTGAGTTGATGGTATCGGTTCCAGAGAAATCCAGATTGATTTTTCCGGCAACACCCAAAATGACATCAGCACCGTTGGCAAGGAAGGGATTTGAAATGGAAAGCACACCTGCCTGAATCTCGGTGGCACCTGTGTAGGTTGCTGCCGCCGTGATGGACATCGTGCCTGCACCGGACTTCGCAAGACCACCTGAACCGCCTAGTGTCGCGTTGCGATCAATCAGAGGAGCAGAAATCACGAGGTCTGCGGCGCTGTCCGCAGTCGCATCGGCCACATCGAAGAGTGTCGAAGTCGCGAGGTGGAAACCATTGAACGCGTTGCCAGGTCCGGTAATGGATAGGGTCGATGCAGACGAACCACCCACCGTAACGGTCCCCAACAAGTTATAAGACTGATACCCGGCGATGGCCCCTCCAGCGGTGGTAATGGTTCCGCCATTGAGCACCACCGGTCCGAACGTGGTAAAATTGTTGCCGTTGTTGGTGACAGTCCCACCAGCGTTGACGACGAGTGTGGAAACCACAGAGGTGGTGGCGCTACCGAAGGTATCCCCTTGTTGCAATTTGAGAATCGCCCCGCTGCCCACCGTGATGCTCCTGTCGGCTTGTGGGTCACCAAGCGCACTGTTTGCAGGATTATTCACATTGTTTGTTCGATCCGCAATGACAGTCCCGGCGTCAATGGTTAGATTCCCTCCGAATGTGCTAGGGCCTTGAAGCTGAACAGTGCCAGATCCCTGTTTGACGAACGAGAGGTTGCCCGAGATGACTGTGTTTCCATCCAGCACATTGGTGCCAAGTGAACCGATCGGCAGAACGCTCGTGTAGGTTGCATAATCAATCGCCGGATCGGTGAACAGGGTAAGGACGGCCGGGGTTCCGGAAGTATTGGTGATGGTCGCGGTGAAGTTGTGAGCCGTGCTACTCCCCACTCCTGCAAGGGTCTGGCTGAAACCGTTGAGATCAAGGGTGGCGGCGTTCGTTCCCGCGATCGCCAAGACCGAAGCGGTATTGAGGGAGTCATTCGACCCAAGGCTCAAGTAACCTTCATTCCGCCAGTTGGTTGCAGTTCCCGATGCATTGACCCGAAGGTTTCCGCCACGAATCAGGACTTGGGTAGTGGCTGCGTCGGCATTGACTGGCCCGGCGAGGGTGAGTAGGGCCCCGGCACCCGTGGGCCCGAAGAACGCCCCTCCATTCGTTGTTCCTCCTACGAGTCCTGAAGCTTTGACAAGAATAGTTCCTAACAACATCGCGGAATCCGTGGCCGTTGGAACATATACGGCACCGACGAAATTGGTTCGAGTTGGCACCCCGATCTCAATGGAGTTGGCGATATTCACCCCATTGCCAAGTTGGAGACGGGTGATGTCCACATTGTTTCCGGGAAGAATCACCGGACCGCCTCCAAGTGCAGTGTCGGAATTCGCTTGGAGAAGACCTCCGCTGACTGTCGTACCGCCAGAGTAGTTACTGACGCCAGATAACGTCTGCGTGCCGCCTCCTGATTTCACCAAGGATAGGACCCGGGCATTGGAACCATTGTTGATGGAACCGGAATAGACCGGAGAGCCACCGATGTTGAGTGTCAGAGTGGTTGTGCCCGCTGTTGGGGTATCATCGGTGACAAGCCCGGGAGCATCGCCATCGAGCCAGCCGCAGATGATGTTGTTTTCATTGAGGTCGAGCTTCCCGCCGCGCACTCCGAAAACAATGTTGTTGGGAACGGCGGTCGGTGTGCCAAGCACGACCTTCCCGCTGTTGATGATGAAACCACTGCCGCCGGCGGTGGCGAAATTGTTATTCCCTGTTAATGTGAGGCTGCCAGCACCATCCTTGATGAGATTGGCTCCAGCCCCGAAGATATTGTTGGCAATGGAAATATCGTCCGAACGGTTCCAAGACAGCACACCACCCGCATTGACAGTGATATCTCCGACACCCAAGGCACCGGTAGTCGCACCGATTCCGATTTCTAGCCGTCCTGCTGCAACGGTAGTTGACCCGGTATTGGTCATGTTTTCAACAAGCGTGAGCCAGCCAGGCCCGGACTTCGTGAAAGAAAGGGGAGCAAGACCATCTTCGAGCATACCGTCGAAAGTGGAACCCAATACCGACTGGGTATTGAGAGTCGATGCCGTGTCTGCACTAACCGTCCCCGCTCCGCTGAGATCCCCCTTGACGACGTCAGTGTTGAGTTTGAGATCCCCTTCCAGTTCGAGTGGGGCATTGGCATCGCCGCAGGCGCCTGATGATGAAATGGTCAAGGTTCCGGAACTATTGACGCGTGTGATTCCAGACCACGAGGAAGAAGCCGAAGCAAGGATTGTGGAAGAACCTGCCAGAATCTCCACTGCATAACCGTTCGCATTCGTGCCGACGATTCCGAGGGAATGGCTGCCACCAACCGCGAAGGAACCGGTTCCAAAGGTAAGACTGTCAACTGATACATCCGCTCCCAACAAGGTTGAATTATTGGTAGAACCGCTAGCGGCGAAAACCACATCGGAGGTCAATCCGGGAATCTGGCCCGCATCATTGCTTCCGGCAGGATCAAGTGACCAGTTGCTGTTGGGGGCCGAAGATGCGTCCGCCCAGCTATTGCTTACATCCCCTTTCCAATAGGCTGTGCCTGGTGCCACGTTTCCTGAAACTGTAAGCTCGTAATTGTTCCCGTTGACGGCTCCGATATAGGAAAGGAAACCAACGGGCATGGCAGAACTGTCAAGCGTGATGGTGCCAGAAAGGGCAGCGCCAGAAGATATCAGTGTATACGTCCCTGGAGCAACCGGACCGGAAATCCTGACGGTATTGGAGCCGGACAAGACCGCCGCTCCAGAAATGTCCAACCGGTCAGCAGTCGCACCAAACAATCCCAATTCAAGGGTGGATCCATCCATGGCGAGAGATGAAACCGTTTGAACCCGATCGCCTGCGGCACTCACCATCGAAAACGTGGTTCCACTTGCCATGGAGAGGGACGTTGATGGTGCCAAAGAACCTGCAGAGACACCCAAAGCAAGCTTTCCACCTGAGACAGTGGTGGCACCGGAGTAGGTCGAAGCGCCGGACAGGGTGAGAGTCCCCACACCCCTTTTATCCAAATTACCGATGCCACTGATTGCTTGGCTGATATTGATGTCATTGCTCCGATTGACTACCAATGATCCATTGTTGGTCACTGCACCGCTACCGAGAGTGCCAGTGATTCCGCCATCACCGACTTGCAAGACACCACTATCGATGGTAGTCGCGCCACTATGGATGTTATTACCGGAAAGTATTGTTGTTCCGGGACCGGCAAAGGTCAAAGAGGTTGCCCATGCGTTGTTGTTTCCATTGTGGATGGTGCCGGACCAAGTGAGTGTCTTGCCAGCGGCAACTGAAATGACTCTTGTCGCGTTAACAGTGTTGGTAAATGTGGAGCTGATCGTCGAGTTATCAGTCACCGTAACATTCGCCACGAGATTGAAGCCTCCCCAGAAGGAATCACCGATACCAGTAATTGAGCCACCGTTAAGAACAAGAGCTGCAAGCTGGTGGTTTCCGCTGGCTGTAACTCCGTCACCAAGAGCAAGTTCACCGCCATTGATGGTGACGGCCTGGACTCCTCCGGACCACCCCTTGAAGGCATTGGCACCGAATACCCTGGTTTTTCCGCCAGTATTGATCGTGAGCAATGATGTGCTTTCCAGCCTGCCAAACTGCGGATTTCCTCCGACGGACCCCAAATCAAGTGTGCCGCCATTGACGGTCACGGTGCCGCCAAGCGTCGTTGCTCCCGAGTTATTGAGGGCGAGAGTCCCGACACCACTTTTCACGAGGGACATGGCTGCACCGTTGCTATTGGAAAGCACATTGTTGACCGTCCAGTTGCCGCTCCCCCCGATCGCGAGGGTCTGCGCACCATTACCGCCTGCAGAAAACACGACATCCGAGTTGATCGTGACAGGATTTGACGAATCATTGGTCCATGTGCGGGTGCCAGCCGCCCCACCAAGAGTGATGTTGAATGCATTCGCACCATTACCTAGAGTCAGAGACCCGGACCCTGCTGCAAGGGAAATCGAGTTGAGGCGAATGCCGGCAGTAGCGGTTCCGGTATCGATGCTGACATTACCCGTTTGACTACCCGTCAAACCAAGGTTCAAACCGGTATTTCCAGCAGCTCCGGCCAAGCCACCCCCATAGGAAAGGGAAAGGTTGCCCGCGACAATTCCATTCCATTGAGCCGTGCCTCCATTGGCAGAAGGCAGAATGTCCTCGCTCCAGTTGGTAGCGGTTCCGATTTCAGTAGCTGTTCCCGCCAATCCGCCATCCCATGTCCGAGTCTGGGCGCTTACCTCGCCCTCGAGCGAAAAATGACAGCAAACAATGACAAAAGCCAGGACACTTTTGGACGATGCAAAAGAGGTGAAAATTGGACGAAATGGTGAAATCCGAGGTTTCATCGTTGTAGGGTTTGGAGATGGGTTTGTTTTTAAGCGCACGGTATTTCGACGCTGTCCGATCCTAATACACCGTCTGTGATTTAGCCAAAATAATTGATCAACATCACCACAAAAAGGGATGGCTGGCATGTGGGCATCTATTTGCCATCATTGAAGCCGGGAATGATGCCCAACTGGCGCGAGTCCGAGGAAAGGTCTGGAAGCGGTTCGAAGCCAGCGATGGCGGCGGCGCCTGCACTCCCATGGTCGCTGAGGGCAACGATGCGGATATGGCGGGCGACGATGGGTTTGGCAAAAACGACGGTCTGATTTTCCACGGAGTCCGGAAAGGCGGCTTCGGGACCTGCCGATTGCCAGTCGCGGCCGTCGCGCGAGGTTTCGATGCGATACCTGTCGATGCGACCGCGGTTCATGTCCTGTCGCGGCACATAACTGAAACCACGGATACCGGCCTCTGCGCCGAGGTCGATGGCGAGGGTGGCGGGCAGGCGTTTGGCCCCGCTCTGCCACTCGGTGTGCCAGAAGGTGGCCGGATCGCCATCGACGGCGGCCTCGACCGGATTTCCCGTAGCGGCGCTATCGGCGGTGGCGCGGAAGCGGACCGACTTGAAGAGCGGGTCGAGGACGGCGGGATCGAGGCTGGCAGTGGGATCGAATCGATCTGATCCAAGATACTCTAACAGACTCCTGCGGAGCTGGCGGGCGGCGTGACGATTCTCGAGACCGCCGGTGATGTCGAGGGTGCAGGCGAAGAGTTTCCCCGGACCGACCTTGGCTTCCCAGAGCGCGGCGGGCAGGGCGTTGCGGTTGTATCTATCGACGAAGCGGAGCGGCATGACGGGCTTGATGGAGAGCGCGTCGAGGTCCATGGAGAAGGAGGTCGAGAAGAGTTCCCACCACTGCCAGTGGGTGTGGGTGTCGGTGGGGAATCCGGCGAAGACCGGGTGATCGGGCTCGATGGTGGCACCGAGAGTGCCGGGTTGGTTGGGGAAATGGAGCGGCGACCAGAAGACGGGGATGAAACGGGCGTCGATGGGCGCGGCGAGGGCGGCGCGGGAAGGTAGGAGCAGGACGCGTTTGCCTGCGGCGAGGGCTTCCTTGAGTGCGGGTCCGGGGGAATCGAGGACGACGAGATCGGCCGGTGGCTCGGGTGCTGGGGCGGCAGGGAAGATCCAGACGGGCCAGGAGTTTTTCCATGCGCCATCGGCGGAACTGACGACGAGTTCCACCCGCGTGGCGGAGGTGAAGCGGTCGAACGGGGCTTCGAAGCGTCCAATCTTGTGAGCGTTGCCGAGCGGGTAGCTGGCGGATTCGAAAGAGCGGGTGGCGACGGGTGATCCGTCGGGACCGACGAGTTGGGCGGTGAAGGAGGTGGTAAGCGGACCTTGGGTAAAGTTGGCGAGTTCGAGGTCGGCGGCGAAGGTTTCGGAGTTCAACCAGACGAATTTCTCCATGCGGGCGAGCGGCACGGCGGGAGCGCAGAACTCGCGGAATTTCTCCGGCGTGATGTAGCCTTTGCTGTCCCAGAAAGAGTCCAAAAGCCCGACGGTGGCGGTGCTTTGGCCGGGGAAATCGTGGAGGTCGAGGAGTTGGATGCCGGCCTGTTCCGGGGTCCGCAGGGCGCGCTCCATGTCCTCCTTGTAGAGCAGCGCGGCGAGTTTTCCGGAATCGCGAGTGAGGCGCGGGGCGTCGTCGAGGCGACCGCGGCGTTCGAGGTCGTCCCGGATGGCTTCGTAGCCGAGGGCGCGGAGGGCGCCGCCTTCATACTTCGGCAGTTCGGCGAGGTTCGGGTAGTTGTTGTACTGGCCAACCTCGTGGGTGACGAGGGGGACCTTGATGCTGGAGAGCCCCTCGGAGTAGTCGCTGGTGGTGTTGGGCGGGGTCTGGTTGATGAAGCCCTGCCCGCGGACCCAGCCGGAATTCGTTTCCTGCGAAATGAAGAAATCATCCTCCGGTCCCGGGGCCTTGCCGCGCGGAGAAAAGGAGAAGGCGGTGGAGGTGAAAAGCTTGTCGGGATCGATGCCGCGGAAGTGTCTCACGAGGCGGTCCATCGCGTCGTAGTCGCCGGTGAGTTCGTTGCCGAGGCAGAACAGGACGAAGGACGGGTGGTTGCCGAACTCACGGAAGATGCGCTCGCCCTCGGCGCGGAAGTAGTCGTCGACCGCCGGGCGCTGGCCCATGTGGAAGGACCAGTTGGGCAGTTCGACCTGAAGGTAGATGCCGTGTTTGTCGGCGGCCTGAAACGCGGCGCGGGGCGGGCACCAGGAGTGGAAGCGGAGGTGGTTGAGGCCGTATGCCTTGAGGGTGGTGCAGATTTTCTCCCACTCGACGCCAGTCATGTCCGGGTGGCCGGTTTTCGGGAAAATGGCGCATTCCAGCGTGCCGCGAAGGAAGGTTTGGCTGCCGTTGACGAGCAGCTTGCGACCATCGGTGGTGAAAGTACGATGCCCATAGTTTTCGGTCAGAACCGAGGACCCGGCGGGGCTATCGAGCGTGGCCTTGACCTGATAAAGCTGCGGCGTGAATTCGCTCCAGAGGGCGGGCGAGGACCCGAGCGGGATGGAGATTTCACGGGTCGAATCGCCGGGGGGGAGACTGTGCTTGAGGGTGACGGGCGACATCGTGCGGCCGTCGGGGTGGGTCACGGCAACGGTGATGGTGGCGTCGACCGGGGCCTTCGTGGAGTTATGCAAAGCGAGCGCCGCGGCGATGCCATTTCCTTTCGGACGCAGGCGGAGGTGGTCGATGCGGGCCTTGGGCAGGGCGGTGAGGGCGAACTTGCCGACCACGCCGTTCCAGATTGTTTGAGTGGCGTTGGTGTAGGCGTGGCCGATGCCGATGGGGACTTGTTCGCGGTTGTCGATGCGCAGTGTGAGAGTGTTAGGGCCGGGCCTAAGGCTGTCTGTTAGAACGAAACGGTGCGGCGTGCTGAGGGAGTCTTGCGTGCCAGCTTCCGAGCTGTTGATCCACAGGCGAGACTGCCAGATGACGCGTTCGAGTTCGAGGACGATGTCCTTTTCCGCCCAAGAGGCGGGGATCTCGACCTCGCGCTGGTACCATGCGGGACCGATGTAGGAGTGGCGCTGATGGAGTTCCTGGAGCGTTTCCTTGTCCAGCTTGGGCTGGCGGGTGAGCGGGTTGCCTTTGCCGGCGAGGGTGAGGGTGTTGGGCAGTTCGATGGTATCCGGGAAACTCCAGGTCTCCGGCCCGGCGGAGAGGCCGCTGTCGTTGGGATCGAGCGCCAGTTTCCACTCGCCGGAAAGATCCAATGACTGGGTTTGCGCGATCATCGGAGCGGCAAGAGCGACGATGAATAGAACGATGCGTGAACACATGGTGTTGAGTGATGAAAATGGAGGCTCCAAACTGAAATTCGGCAAGCTACCATTCGGAGCGGACCGAAAACTCTCCATGCGGAATGTTCAGGTAATGGAAACGAGAATCCGAGCGTTCGGGTTTCAATTCCATGCCATTGGAAAGGATGCGTTGGGTTTCTCCTTTCCGCGGGACTCCGATGACCCCTTTGATGCCGGACGGGGAGCGCACGTTTGCACTGAATTCCGATTCACCCTGCCGCAGTTCCACCCGGATCATTCCCTTCGGAGAATCCACCGCACAGTCGATCCGCCTCAGATCTCCCATCTGTGGCAGGATGGCATAACTTGCAAAGCCAGGTGAGGTGGGCGCGATGCCAGCACCGAATTGGGACAGGCAGGTGAGTGGTCCGCCGCTCCACGCGTGATTGTAACTCCCGCCGCCGTAGCCTTCCCCGCCGATCCCCCACCCTTCCCAGAGGGTGGTGAGCGGGCTATCGATTTGGGCCTTGTAGCGTTCCTTCATGCGTTTCATCGCGAGCTCCGGGGCATCCATGACAAACAGCGCCTCAAGCACATATTTTTCCATCCACGGGCTGGCATTGCGGTGCCTTTCGAGCACCTTCTTCAAGGCAGGGAACTGTTCCGGTGTGGCAAATCCCGCGAGCACGGCGAGGGCGTTGGCGCGATCATCCGTATCCCCTTTATAGGCCGGAGAACGGTAGGCAGTCCCATTCCAGAAAGTTTTGTTGAAACCTGAGCTGATTTTCCCTCGAAGTTCATGCCATTGTGGGATGTCCGCTTCGTTTCCACTCAGCCGCGCCATGTGGATGGCACCTTCAAGTGCAAGTTGATACCAGGCGCTGTCGAGGATGCGGGCGTCGATATCTTTTCCCCAATCCGACCAGTCCCAATCTCCCGGGCGATGGGTTACCAGTTGATCGCCATCCAGTTCCCAGAGATTGAGATAATCCCTGACGGCCGGATAGGCATGGCGAATGGTTTCAGCATCGCCGGTGTTGAGATAATAGGTCCAGAATCCGTATTTGCCGATGGAGGCGAGCATCTGCACGGGAAGCTCGCTATACCAGGTGCGGCCACCATTGTCCTTGCGGTTACCGTCCGCAGGAATGCCTGCAGGAACGGGAGAATAAAGGGACGCATCCGGCCGACGCCAGTCAACCAGTTCCCGGATTGCCTTGCGGGTCAGGCTGTTGGCCTTCGGGTCGAGCGCGTAGGCCACCTCGCCCAACTCATTGACCACATCGCCCCACCATTGGGCACGCTCCCGATCCGGGCAGTCCATATAGGTATCCCGCATGGTGACATACAAGGTCCGCGCCGCCTTGGTCCAGAGGCTGTTCAATTCATTATCATCACAACGGAATTCCCCAGTGAACCCGGCATCGAATCCCGTTTCCCGAAACTTGAGGGACCGGACCTTAACCCCTGCGGGGATCCGATAGTGCACTTCATGACCGTTCATCCAACCGAGACACTCGAACTGCTGCACCCCCTCTCGGGTGATGTATTTCTCGTGCACATTCGGCGCGCTGCCGCCCATGAAGTTATCGGTCCGGATATCGATTTCCAATCCGGCAGCAGCCTCGATTTCCATCCATGGATTGACTTGGGCGTTGTAGGGAAGCTTTGCCTTGATCACCCCATTTTCCTCACGCAAGGAAGGATAGTCCCTCAGGCCGTAGTCCTTCCACTGCGGGATGGGACGATTCACCAGCGCCCCCCAAGGAGGGGAACCGGCAGAGCCACGCATTACGGGCGAGGTCCAAGCAGAGGCATCAAAGTCAGCGGCGGTCCATTCCTGCTCATCTTGCCTTGCATCGGAAAGCAGGCTCGACTCCGGAAGCCTCCGGTTGGGAGGCGTGTCCGGCGAAGTGCGGATCGCAGGATGAGGTGACATTTTCCAATTCCCGTCGCTGACAAGGTCTTCACCCGGAAGATCGAGTGAAAAGCAAAGTCCGGAGACACCCGAAGAGTTATGTGAAAACCCATGCTGGCCGAAATGCCAGACCAGGACCGCCAAAGAGTTCGTTCCAGGTTTCAGGGCTGACGCCAAGTCCATCTCATCACAATAACTTGCACTTGGGTTTGGGCCTCTTTTGAGTCCTCCTTCCCTGACGACGGGTTTTCCATTGACCCATAACCAATATTTCGAATCCACGGCGATCCGAGCCTTCGCGGTGGCAGGAACGTCCTTCAACTGAAACGAACGATGGAACCGCGTCCATTGGTTCAGATTAGATGTCTCGGGACCGATCCAATGCGAGGGGGCTGCGCACAAAGAAATCTGGAGGAATGAGAGCAGGCAGAAGACAAGTCCGCACAGAAACTGTTTTGTCATCAGAATAGATGTGCGGCGGATGGAGCTTTCACATTGGATGAACTCATTGCTCTTTCTGCATCGGACTGCGGTCTCGGATTCATTGCTTTGGGTCTTCATTGGTCTATTCATGTCCCTTGTCGGATATTCAAATGCAAGCATGCTCGCACTGGGTAACGGTGCTATCCAAAACCGAAACCGTAACGTTTGCCAGCATTTCCAGTTGGACGATGCATTGCCAGATACCGACAATCACGAAATGAACAAACATCGCTTGAACCGATAAAGACAACTCTTACCCCGCAAGTTCAGGTCCCGGACGCAATGAACATCCGGGACCTGCATCAACACAATCAAAAACCTTATCAAGGGGGGGGGATCGAGACGAAAACCCGCAGGAATTTTTTCGGATCCGCATCCTGGCTGATGGTGATCACCCGTTCAACCGTATCTGCGGTTTGATTGCCTGTCGGAACATCCGTGAGGCCGCTGGTAAACCAATCGACCAGGTTCTCGGACCATTGGGCAGTATAGGAAACGTCTGAAGCAGCCTTTGCACGGTTGTAAGTCAGGCTCAGGTTGCCACCTCCGGTTGCCGGCGGGAATACGGGCAGGGAAGTGCCGCTGTTGGGATCGGTGAAGAATGCATATTCGAGAAGATTGGTAGCACCATCATTCTCCTTGTCGAATCCCGGAGCACCATCGGTATTCGGGTCCAAGCCTTTGGACAGCGCCCACGACTGGTAGGGAGTCGCGGTGCTTTCCACGACCTGGAACCCGAAGATACCGGCGTTAATGTTGCCGCGGGTGTGTTTGAAGGAGAATGTCGAACCGCTCACGTTGCGGAAGACACAGTAGTTCGCCAGAGGAAAGCCGGTGGGGGCTGTCGTTTCGGTGTAAACATTGACGCCGAGCGCTCCTCCACTGGTTGCGTTGGATGCGGTGGTGTAGGAGTATGTGGTGGATCCGCTGCTCACCGTGCCCGTAAATCCATTCGCCGCAGCACCCATGTAAACATAGACATCATAAGTGGCATAAGGGATGTTCCCGAGATTGATGGTCACATCGGGGGTGGCGGCTTCAGCGTAAATGAAGGGGCCGAAAAGCCTTCCATAGGTCGTCTGATCTTCATTGTCGTCGCTCCACGCACCGACGGCAGTGAAACTCATCGTCATCGTCGTGGGATTGCCCGCACTATCGACGAGTTGTCCCGGACTCGGGCTGGCAACCGACGCCTCGGTCGCATTCAAACCATACTCCAACGGAACCGTCCGGTTCCAATTCTTCTGCCGGACTGAAGGAGCTCCGGCATACATGATGGAGGAAAGCCCGTAGTCAGTTATTTCTCCATTGGCGTTGTTGAAGCTTACTCCAATCGCCGTGGGATTGGGGCCACCCGGGCTTGCTGCATTCGTTGGAAGTGAGCCGTTGGTGATTTCATAACCGTCCCAGAAGCCATCCAGATCAGTATCGGCTACAAGTGGGTTGGTGGTGTGTGTATTGATTTCCGCACCGTCCAGAAGACCATCAGTGTCAGAGTCTGCCAGCAGTGGATTGGTGAAGTGAACATCCACCTCGTTGCCGTCGTTCAATCCATCAGTGTCCGTATCTGCTAGGGTGGGATTGGTATTGAAGGTCAACACTTCCTCGCCGTCACTCAGCCCGTCAACATCGGAATCGGAGACAGCCGGATTGGTGCCGGTGTTACTGGCGGAAACAAAAACACCAGTGTTGGTTTCCACCGAATTGCCAAGTCCATCACCATCCGTGTCAGGGTCAACGATCACGGTTCCGATGCTTTGATCAGACCCGGCGGAGTTGGTAACGGTCACACGGTAACGTCCGGCATCGGCCGCAGTCGCAGGTCCGATGAAGTAGGAAGGATCCGTACCTACGGTCACCCATACATCATCAAGAGGCAACGGATCATGCTCCCAAAGATAGGTCGGTGCGTCTGGATAACCCGCCGGATTGAGGGCCACTGACAAGTTTGCATTTCCACCCTCAACGAGCAAGGTGCTGGTAGCAATGTCAGTTGAAATGACAGGAGCGGTATCGAGCGTGTATTGGAAACTGGCACCAAGATAGCCAGTGCTGTAGTATGCCTCCCAGCCATTCGCGAGTCCGTAACGACCCGACATGTATCCATCATCACCGCCGCCCAAGCCGTTCCGGAAGATGCTACCCGGAGCAAGGATGCTTGCACTCCCACCTGGACCCTTATCGGGGTCGAAATAGGGATCGGAATTGGTGAGGTTATCGACCGCCACAACATAGTACTGCCCACCTTGAAGGACCACCGGGCTTGGCAATTGGACCCATGACCAACCGTTGGCATCCACTGGATTTCCCACCGGAATCACAGCTGAAGCGACAGGCAGTGAAGAGAAGTCGCCACGGCGGTTGTTGTAGTTCTGAGGGCCACTGAGGGTCACGTTGTGTTGAACATCGACTGCATTCGAGCCCGGGAATTGACCACTGGTTCCAGCGTAAAATCCAAGATGAGTGACCTTGACTCGTGCCCCGGCGGGGATGTCATTGGCTTCCACTCCGAAGCGGGTGCCTACAATGCCTCCCCAACCAGAGACCGGAGTCGCGGTTGGAGCAAGGTTGGCGGTTACGAAATCAAGGGCACTGCAAACCGCCGTAGAGGCAAGCAGCAGAGTGAGTATGGAATAGGTCGGAGTTTTCATTGGGTTGTTTTGGTTGAATTCAAACGTCATTCAGCGTCTGCGACGGAGGAGAGGCAGCAGACCGAGACAGCCGAGAACCGCTGATGAGGCTTCCGGGATTGCGGTCGCGAGATTGGCGGCATTGTAGAAACTGTAGAAACCCTGAGGCCCGCCAAAGGTAAGATTGGGCGAACCGAGGGTGATGGCTCCGACGTCGTAGTAACCTGCAGCGCCCGGAGCGAGGTTGATCTCGCCAATGGCCGGATCGAGCGTGCCCATGGAACCGGTGACCCCGGAGAGAGCTTCGTCGCCCCATGCATCGCCGTCGATATTGACCACCGTTGCGGCAACCACCCAGAAGGTGACGCCGGTGTTGGAGAGGGTGATGGAAGGGATCGAAATCCAGCGGTAGCCGTTGTGCAGGGCATCCCCTGTGCCTGCGCTCACGGTGGCGCTCCGCTGGAGGGCGTAATTGCTTCCATCCCAGAGATAAAGCCCCACGGAGTGGTTGGCGTTCAAACCATTGCCGCCTTGATCGACAAACCCGAGGTAGTTGATCACGGTGGAAGCATTGGCGGAGGTGAATCTAAATCCGACAATGCCGGTGAAGTCGTTGCGATTGGTGGCGGGATTCACCACGAGGCTGGTTGCTGCGCCAACGGGGATCAGCGAGGAAGTGACGAGAAGAAGAACGATGGTGCCTGTTTTCATGAAGGTTGGATTTTTTAAGTTGGAGAAGCAGGCGGAGAAACCCACCACCCACTTTTAACAGGCCCATGCTTCTAGAAGTCAGCCCAGTCCGCAATGGCCTGATTTGCCAGACACGTTGTCTGATATGACAGAAACGCAGGGTTGAATCGACTGGCACAGATCTGTTGGTTAGAGTCCGGCAGTGCAGATCTCCCATTTTCCGTGTGTTTGCTTCCTTTGGCTGGGAGCCACCTGTCTCCCCTTGGCAGGTGCAAACCTTGGTCCATCCGATCTCGCGCAGGGTGGTGCCACGGCTGTCAGTTCGGACGGGAGTCTGAAGTTGATCCCAAGTGCGGGTTTCGGAGTAGGGCCAGACTATTTCGGCGTGGCGGGTGGGATGAATCCCTTGGCGCTCGATGATGCTAATGGGCTCGAACCTGCCGACGAGTGGCTCGATCTGGAGTTTTCCGCAAGCAGCGGGCTGGATCGTCTGGATGTGAAATGGACCCGCGCGGTGATCCGCATCGGCGGTTTCGCGGCCGATCCGCTTGGAGACGCTGGGAGTTTCAATCCGGCAATCGGCGTTTGGACCGTGGTGCAGCCCTGGACGAGCAATGCGACGGTATCCTACCGCTTCGCCAATCCGGCCGCCTCTGCGGGCAGGACCTTGAGGGTGACTGCAACAGATCCATCGGTGCCGGGACCTCAGATTGCGTTCGTACGGGTCTGGGGCTTTGAAGCGGGAGTGGTGGCTCCCGATGTCATTTTGGAGGCGAACCCGGCGGTTCAAGGACAGGTCATCTACCATTTCGGTGCATCGATGTTGTGGTCGATCGATCCCACCGAGGATTGGCCGGAAGAGGCGCGGGAAAAGCTCGCGTTGCGTCTGGTTTCCGCGGGCGACGGGATCGGGCTGAGCAATCTGCGTTTCGACTTCGGCGGTGGGGACAATGGCACAGGCAACCAGACCCAGCCGCCATGGCATTGGAGGTTTCCACAGGTGCTCAAGGATGGCCCCGGACAACCATTTGACTGGACGAGGCGCGAGGGCCAGCAATGGTTTCTGCGGCGCGCGCGCGATCTAGGTTTGGAAAAATTCACCCTGGCATCCATTTCCCCACCGTGGTGGCTGACGAAAAACGGGCGCGCCTTTTGCTCGCCCGGAGTGGGCGGCAGCAATCTCGATCCGGCACAGGCGGGTGCTTACGCAGACTATCTGTTGGATGTGATCCTCCATTTCCGTGACCATGAAGGAGTCACTTTTTCCCACGTGAGTCCCCTCAACGAGCCCGAGTGGCCTTGGGAAGACGGCTCACAGGAAGGCTGCCGCTACCGCGCCGGGGACGCGCGCCCGCTGGTGACCGCACTGCACCAGCGACTGGTGACGGAGGGGCTGGATGCTGATTGCAAAATTCTGTTAGGCGAGCACGGCGTGGTGAACTCGATACTCGACGACGCCTTCCACCAAATGCACGACGGCAGCGCATGGAATGGTGGCAACAACTCGCTCGGCTATGGCAAATACCGCGAGTATTTGAAGGACCTCACCAGCCATCCGGATGTGCTTGGGAAAATCGATCCGGTGGCGGCCTATCATTCCTACGGCAGCGATTGGGTGGACGTCCTCAACAGCAACCTGCGGACGCTGGCCGCACAAAACGCCGCGCAAGATGGTGTGGGCTTAGTACAGACCGAGTATTGCATCCTCGGCGGCTACGGGCCTTTGCGCGATCTCCAAATGGAACCCGCGCAGCATGTTTTCCGGGTCATCCATAAAGACCTAACAGATGCGAAGGCGGTCGGCTGGAGCTGGTGGCTGGCGCTTTCTCCACATGACTACAAGGACGGATTGATTTATACCAACAACGACGGCACACAGGCGGTCAATACGGAGTTATATGAATCCAAGGTGTATTGGATCCTCGGCCAGTTCAGCCGCTTCGTCCGACCCGGCTGGCGGCAGATCGGCGGTGGAAATTTCGGCGATACCGGCGGCTTGATGAGTTCCACCTGGCTCTCGCCGGACGGGCGCGAGGTGGCGATCGTCGCCGCGAATTTCGGAACAGGCGCGCTGGTCGCAGGGCTGCCGGGAGCGGTCGGTGGGCTGCCCATCCGCGAGTGGGAACCATGGGTGACGGACCGTGGCCGGAGCCTGCAGCGGCAACAAGCAGTGACCGGAAGTTTCACCCTCGCCCCGCTCTCAGTCACCACCCTGGTTGGAAGAACCCGCTCGGGGCTCTGGCGCTTGCGGGTGGCAGTGGAGGGAAATGAATCGCCTGCAAACGCGGGAGCAAACGTGCAACTCACTGCAAAGGCCACTTGGGAGGACGGCATCTATCAGATCCCCTCGCCTGATCCAGCTGCCCAGTGGGTATTCGAACCGGCGGACCGCGAACCTGTCGGAAAACTCCGCGCCGGACGCTATCACATCCGCCGTGCGAGCGACGGGCATTTTCTCCATATCACCGATACCGGCGAACTTTCCGCGCCAGTGATAACGAGCTCTGAGAATACCGGCAGCGCAATGTGGGACGTGCATCCCGAAGGCGCGGACCGACTGCGGATCACCCACGCAGCAACCGGCCGGATGCTCGCGCCCGATGCCAGCGCCGTGGGCGCGGGAGGAGAGGCAATTGAGGTTTCCGAGGTTCCGGCGGCGGCGCAATTCGAGTGGTCGGATGCCCTTGGCACCCTGCCCCAAGCATCGTTTCCGGCAAGCGTGCCACGCCGTGTGAAAGTCACGGCAAGGACCGGCGAAACCTCGTCCGCCCTCATCGTTCCGGTCCGCGTGGGAGGCGGCACACCCGTCATCGAAGGTCTACCGGATATGGTTTTCACCCGACCCGGCGAACCCATTACTCTCAGCGCTGCACTGCGGGATGACGGACAGCCCTGGCGTTTCCGCATCGTGCCGGCGGATCGCGATTCGGTGATCGCCACCAGTGCCGCCACTGCATTGATGAAACTGCCGACCGGTGATTCCGGGGAAACATGGGAATTGGTCGAGCCCGGTGGCGGACGCATCTGGATGTTTCCGGAAACGGGCAGAAATTGCTGGATCCGCTCGGTTTCCACTGGCCGCTGCCTCGCGCCACCGAACGGCTTGCATGTGCAAGGCACACCCTTGATTCCCGCTGAGGCTGGTGGACCTGCACAGGAATGGAGGATTGAGCCGGATGCATTCGGAAAACACCGCATCCTTCATGCCGCCAGCGGCCTGGTCCTCAACATTTCCGGAACCACCGGACTGCCGATCCTCTGGCCGGATGTGAACGTGGGCAACGACCGTTTCCACCTCGATTCGATTCATGGCCCGCCCATGAATCTTTCTTGGTCCCATGGCCTCGGCAGCGAAACCAGTGCCACCCTCACGCCGCAATCCTCGCAAACGATTACCGCCCATGCTGAAGAAGACGGATGGAGCGCATCGGCAGCAACCCAGGTGGTGGTCAGAAGGACCTATCAAGAGTGGGCACAGTTATGGTTTGGTGAAAACGTATTGCCGGGATCGGATGATGACGGCGATGGTGCATCGGCGCTGTTAGAATATTCCAGGGGTTCGAATCCACTCGTGCCTGACGCGTCAATCCCATGGCAGGACATCGAAGCTGGAACAGTCACCTGGCGCGTCAACCGGGAAGCCCTCGGCGTATGGCAGGTTCAATCATCCGCCGATCTCGAGGAATGGAGGGACGACGACGGCTCGTTTGAAATCCTCGAACAGAGTGCGGACCGCGTCCGGGCCGGAATCCTCTCTGGACAAGGAAAAATTTTCCTACGGCTTCGCTTCGTGGCAACTGATGCGAATTGAACGCAGCACTTGCCAGTAAACCTGGAAAGGAAAATGGATCCAACATGAGGAAACAGATGAAACAGAGAATGAATGAGTTACGAACGCGCTGCAATTCTTTCAAAAGGTGGAGAGAAACGGCTTCGATTTCAGATACAAATGATTGAAGCTCTGTTACCTCTGTTACCTCCTGTTCAAATGTATTTCGGTTTTCAGGGTAAAGGTCTTACGGACTGGTAACCTTCGCACGGAGGAAACCTTTGCCAGGAAGTCCTTCGGAAGCATCCAGGCGGAAGGTATGGTATTCCCATGCAGTGCCCGTCAGATCGGGCAGCCCTGGCGCGGTATCGGAAACCAAAACGTGACTGACATCCGCCGACGGGAAAACCAGATCCGTAGAACCTTCGATGATATAAGTAAGCTGATCCGCAGAGATTGTGGCGATTTGGACGCCCGCTGCACCTGGGACGAAAGTCGCACCATCCCGGGTGGCGATCACCAAAGTGAGTTCGTTGCCAGCAGGAGCAGTCATGTCTTGTAACAGGACTGAGGATAGTCCATTGTCGTTCCCACTGGATGGATTCCCCTTGAAAGCAAACTCTGTTAGGTTGAGCACACCATCGCCATCCGGATCATCACCGGGTCCGCGGAGACCTAGTGGAATGGAAGGATACTCCTCCATCCATGTGCGGAACGGAGAGACGTATTCTACATCCACCACCAGGCGCAAGATATCCACTCCGAGAACCGCCGACCACTCATTGCCTGGATTCACGCGCAGCAGATAATCAGCCGTCCGGTTGTTATCAAGGTCTCCCTGCACGTCGGGCACGAGATTGTCGAAATCCGAGTTCCAGGGGTCGGTGCCTGGGAAACGGCTGTCCCATGTCATGGTAAAGGCACCGGGTCCACCGATATCGCCGATGTAGTTTTCCTGCACGGCCACACTGGAGTTCCATGTCGTGTTTAGCGGGTCGAAGGGAACGGCGGTGTGCAGCGATGTGCTTGCCCATCCGGTGGCCCAGGATGATCTCACCGCTTCCACTCTTGCATTGCGGACCACCACATCGCTGCCCCCGGCGGCCGCGGAGATCGCGGAAAGGTCGAATGACATGAGAACGCGGTCGTTCGCGCCAATGATTCCCCAAGCATTGAGACGGTTGTTGCCAGCCGTTGGCAATTCACTGACTCCATTGGTGGTCCACACACTCTGGACATTTCCCGCCGGACCGGGCCCGCGGGTCTGCAAGACAAATGTCGAAACATTCGGATTGATATCAAGCACGAGGGTTCCTGTCGCTTCGGTGAAGGTCCAGGTATTGGCACCTTGCATACGTGTCCATATACCGGGACTGCTTTCCGTGTAGCCCGGCACATTGAATCCTGCGCCGTAGGTTTCGGTTAGATTGGCGACATCGACGAGCAACCAGCTTCGTCCGTCGCTTATCGAGGCAAAGGTCGTGTCGATGGCGAGGCCTCCATTGAGCAGAATCGCACCGCTTCCCCCAATGAGATTCGCGGAGCCGGCGTTGACAAAGGACCGCAGGCTTGCGGTGTTGGATACTGTGAGGCTCCCGCCAGTGACGGTGGTGTTTCCGTTATAGGTGTTTACAGCGTTCAGCGTGAGAGAGCCCGCCCCGTTTTTGGTAATTCCGCCAGCACCGATGGGACTCGACATGGCAGAGGAAACTCCGATGTCGAAACCGGCGGTGTTGAACGTGACGCCTGCGCCTCCCAGAATCACCGCTCCGGAATCGGCAGCGCCATCGGAATCCCTCGAGACGCGAAGGAAACTCGGCTCGTTTCCTGTCGGGATCAGCGTCCCGCCATTGATGAAAACCTGAGTGCCTCCACTGAATGTAGTAGCATTCCCCCACAGGAATGGCGTGGTCAGAGTCCCCCTCAACGAGATATAGGATCCCACCGTTCTGAGATCCACTCCCGTGCTCGTCGTAAGGGTGGCGGGACTGCGAAGCGTCAGATTCTGCCAAGCTCCGCCGGGAACCACTCCGATCCCACCGGTGACAGTCACTGCGGATGTCCCGGAAATCTCAAGGGTGCCGCGGGAGAACAGGAAGTTGCCGACAACGGTCACATTCACGCTGTCCAGCCTCAGGATCTGGTTGAACGCCGGATTGGCGTTTGGCGCGAAGATCGAATCCACCGAACCTCCCAGCCCAGCCCCGTTGAAGGTGATGCCTGTAGCTGACATGCTCGATCCGGTGAATAGAAGGGTGTGGGGGCCGGATACCTGGCCGCCGTTGCTCACAGTGATCGCGCCGGCAGTGATCGGCTCTGTCAGAGTGATGGTTTCACTCCTGTTTTCAAACACGGCGTCGTCGGGAGTGGAGTTGTTCCAAATGGAAGAAGTCCAGTTGGCATCCGATGAGTTCCAGTTTCCTGTCGACGCACTGTTGTTCCATACAAGCGACGCTCCGTAAAGCGCCTTGCTGGAATGAATGGCAAGCCAAGAGGCGGAGATGAGAATCGTTTTGAATTTCATGATGGGGATTGGATTCAGTTAAGCAGGTGGCCATGGTCGCCCGGCCACTCATCTATTTAGCAATCACCCTGCCAAGGCTGCGAATGTTGCTTTTTCGCGTGTGGTTCATTCGGGTGAACGCCGCAATCGCATGTGCATGCTTGCAAATGATTCAGCCCCTCGCTTCAAAACCGCATATCTAACAGAAAGCGCGGAGTAACCAAGAGGATACCGGCATCAACACACTGCGAGCAAAGGTGCCTGACCACGAAGACGTACAATCCGGTAGTCGCCAGGCGTCATTTCCATCAGTCCTTTGAAGATCCGGGAGAAATGGGATGCTGTTGCAAATCCGCACGCTGAGGATATCTGATCCAAGGTGAGATGGGTTTCCGCCAGCAGCACGCAGGAGCGCCGGATTCGGACGCGGATGATCTCGTCCCGGATGCTGCGGCCCAGAATCCTGTTGAATTTGAACTCAAGCGAACTGCGCGAGCAACCGGCGGCAACCACCACCGAACAAACGGTCGTTGCCGAACCTGCGTGGGCGCGGATGTAGCGAATCGCACGGATGAAAACCGGATCCGCACTGGCAATCACATCGGTGGATGCCCGCTCGTTGACCCGGACTGGAGGCAGTAGGAGTTGCCTCGCTGGCAGAGATTTCCCGCGCATGAGTGTCTCCAACCACTGCGCGGCATGATAGCCCAGCGAACGGGTGTCCGGCCGGATGCTGGTCAAACGTGGGTTGGTAAGTTCGCAGATCAATTCGTCATCATCTACTCCCATGACAGCGAGTTCCTCCGGTATCCTGCGCCCGATCCGCGCGGCGACCGTGAGAAGCTGCTGCGCACGGACATCGTTGCAGGCTAGGATCGCGGTCTGGTCCGGCAATGAGGCGACCCACTCCTCTAAATGCCTGGAACCAGCCGGATGGAGCGATTCCCGACTTGCCACATCGACAGAGTCCCAGCCGTCCGGTGGATGATAGACTTCGCAGGAAAAGCCCAACTCGGTCAAATGATCCACATAGGCATTGCATCGCTCGTCGGAAAACCACAGTCCCGGAAACCCGCAAAATGCAAAGCGATCAAAAGCAGCATCGAGAAAAAACCGCGCAGCCATCCTCGCCACGGCTGAAGCATCAGTGTCCAGAAACGGAATGTCGGGATGCCTGAAGCCACCGTAGAGGTCCACGACCGGACAGGGCGATTGCAAAAGCAGCTCGGCGAGTTCGGGATCCGAAACCCGACACAGGATTCCATCACCCTTCCAGTCGCGCAACCATTCCGGGATCCCGATCCGCAGGTCGCGCTCCTGCATGACGAAGTTCCATCCGCCGTGGTTCCTTGCGAATTCCGCAACGCCCGCGCAAAGCCCCCTGCCGTAGGCACGCGAAGTTTCTATCAGAAGCGCGACGGTGGGTTGTGGATGATCGGGCATGGTGGGATGTTCCTCGGATGCGGGTGATGGGATGGTTTGCAAACGAAAGTTGTTATCTTTACTCCATAATGCCCGTGGGGGCGCGTCTCGCCTCTCTGGCATTCGCCAGGAGGCGGCTGCCCGGCGGCAAGCCAGCGAGCATGGGATCGAATGGCTTGAAACCCAAGTCCTTGATCCATGGGTTCTCCGTCACTGTCGCTGTAAAGGATTTTCCCAATGCGCCGATCAGCTCCGCTTGGGCTGGATTGCGATCATCAGGCGCGGTGCCGAACCGGAGGTCGCCCACCTCCAGATTGCCTTCGAACCGAATACTCGTCACAGGGCCATTCTCATTGTATAGACTCCCTGCGGAGATGATCAGATTGCGGGAGAAAGTGATATCTGCGGGCCAACTCGGATCGAGCCAGTTCCCCAGCCTGAGGAAACGACGCTCACCTTCCTGCTCGAAAACAAAGGCATTGTTTTCCACATGGATTCCTCGCACACGGCTGATAAAAGTGAACAGCGCACCAGGGGGTTCCGCGCATTCGTTCCAACAGAGATTGTTCCTGACGACCACTTGCATCGTCTCATACTTTCGGCCATCTCCCCCCCCCGAGCAAACCAATAGAAACCCGGTGCCGTTGTCGCGCGTGAAGTTGTTTTCGATCAACGTATTCCGACAATCGAAATCCACATCGAAGGCCTGACCGTCCTTCCCGCCGCGAAGCCCTTCCACGCGGTTGAAACGCATGATCGTGCCATCGCTGCTGTGAGGCCAGATACCGGCCGAAGGTGACTCCCTCTCTCCGCGCACTTGTCCTAGGCTCGAACGATAGACTTCGTTGTGTTCGATGATGGCACCGCGCGTGGTGATGATGCAAATGGCGTCCCCCGCGATGTCATGAAGCAGGTTCCCTCGGATCACGATGCCCGTGCTCGGGTCTTGAAGTTCACCCTGCTGGTTACGGCCACGGGTTTCCCACCCACTGACAAGAATGCCGTTGAATGGCAGATCGTGAAGCAGACAGTCTTCGATTCGCAGGTCCTCATAGCGACTTGCACTTCCGGAACTGGATCGCCCGGAACCTAACAGAATTCCACAACCTCCGTTCCGTTCATCATGTCCGGACACATGATGGACATGGAGCCTTCTCAACACGATGTTTTGCGCGCTGGTGCCATCGTTGGCACTCACAACGATGCCGTTTCTCGCACCGGGCTGTGGCGAGCGATTGGTGATTTCCAGATCCTCGACCACCAGGTGATCGGGATCGGATATCATCATTGCGGAAGTAGCACCGCGACCGTCGATGACCGGTGCCGGACCATTCCCATATCTTCCCACCACCACCGGTTTGCCCGCGTTCCCTCGCGGCGAAAGGGAGACAGTTCCGGCATGGACGGATCCCGCGCGGAAAAGCACCCGGCTTCCTCCGCTCAGCGCACGCCTGGACAACGCATTCGCACTTTTCCAAGCAGTCGCCGGACTGAGGCCGTCATTCGCATCGTCCCCCGAGCCTGGATCAATATGAAAATCCAACGGTGCGGAATCACCCGCGACGGCAAGCGGTAAGACCAGGCAGGACACGGCCATGATCGCCACAACCAGCGCATCCCTTCGAATGCGGATTTGGAAGGGATCGGATGGAAGTGAAATCGACATGGGAAGAATCTCTCATTTCCTTCGTCAGGAAACGACAGCCCGATTGTCGCTCATTTGGGTGACGCAAGATGGATTTACTCGACTCGGTTATCAGAACCTCCGCTCAGTGGCCAATCATCATTTTTTCCTGCCCCCTCGAGAAGCGATGGCGACGGGAAAGAAGCCATCCATTTGCAAGCCATGCGAAATCCCCTGCCATTGCCATTCTGCGTGTTTTTCCTGCCAATGATTGCCTTCGCCCAGGGCAATCTCATCCAGAACGGCAGCTTCGAGAACTCGTCCGGCTACGCGCCGAACGAGACTTTCGGGTTCCCAAACGACGTGCTTGTGACCAGTCCCGGCTTGCCCGCAGGTGCCGGCTCGCTCGATCACTGGGACGTCATCCATGGTTCGGGTTGGGGAGAGTTCTACTGGTACTGGGGTGCCGTCGCCAACCAGCCGTCGCATGACGGATCGCGCTTTGTCAACCTGACTTCCGGCAGCGGGCAAACCACGCTCCAGGGAGTCTCCCAGACCTTCAACGTCGTCGCCGGAAAGACCCACACGGTGACCTATTTCTCCCGGGCACGAGCCACCGGTGCGCAGGTTTCAGCCGTCATCGGCCTCGCCGCCGGGAGCGCTACCGGCGATCTCGCCCGGACATCAGCTCCGGACTCAGCGTGGCGGCCCTTCACGTTTTCCTTTGTCCCGGACACCAGCACCACCGCAACCCTGACATTCCGCCAGGCATCCTGGACGGCGGGCCTGGACAACGGCGTATTCCTCGACAGTGTGAGCGTGACGGCGAACGATCCTCCGCTGGTCGTCGCCGGCGTCAGCAGTATCGCAGCACTTAACTACGCAGCCAGCGCCTCGTCCACCGATCTCATCAACAGCGGACAATCCACGCTCGCCTCGGCTGCCATTTCCCCCTCCAACGCAGCATTTCCCGGCACGGGTATCCATGATGGAAACTATTCGAACACTCTGGCTCACAATACATTCTTCCAAACGGGTGCGCACTTCCCTGCCATCGCGACCTTTACTCTTGATACAACTGTCAATTCCTCGGGATATGATATCTCCAACATCACTTCATTGATGGGTTGGGCCACCGTCTCGCAGGTCCATGCGAACAAGACTTATGCCATCGAAGTCAGCACGGTGAACGATCCCGGCTTCACGGCACTTGCAGTGGTTTCCTACAAGCCCTTCCCCGATGCCGATGGCGCGGCTTACGAGAGCAAGGTCGAGATCACCCATACCTCCGGGAGGATCGCCAGCGGCGTCGATGCCATCCGTTTCACCTTTCTGAATCCTGTAGGCCCGGATGGCGTGCCTCCAGGGCCGGGGCAGTTCGAGGGGACGGTCGTCCGCGAGATTGATGTGATCGGAACTCCCACCGTCGCCGGGCCTACCCCGCTGACGATCAGTTTCCCGCCATCCCGCCACATCGTCCAGCGCTCCGGGGCAAACACCGGAGTCGTTATGCTCAGCGGAACCTGTGGCACCAGCACCGACACGGTCGAGGCCCGCGCGGTGGTGATGGCCGGTGCGAATTCCGGAACGACCACCGCCTGGCAGGTGATCGATTCCACTCTCTCAGGTGGCACCTTTTCGGGCGATCTAACAGGTGTGCCGGCGGGGGGCTGGTATCAGCTCGAAGCGAGGCCCGTCGTATCCGGCGTGCCCGGATCTGCGACGGTGGTCGAGAAATTCGGCGTCGGGGATATCTTCGTCACCGCTGGCCAGTCGAATTCCGCGAACTACGGAAGCCCGGCCTACACGCCGACGGACGACCGGGTGATCACCCGCAGCTCGCTGGCGGGCCCCGCCTGGCAGTTGGCCCAGGATCCCCAACCGCTGGCAGATGGCGTTGGCGGTTCGGCTTGGTCGCGCCTCGGCGACCTGCTTGCGGCGGAGTTGGACATTCCCATTGGTTTCGTCGCAGTCGGCGTCGGTTCCACCCAGGCCTCTCAATGGCTGCCCGGCACCTCGAACTACAACACCCGTCTCCGGACCGCCATCCAGTCTTTCCCCGCAGCCGGCTTTCGCGCCGTGCTGTGGCATCAGGGAGAGTCCGACTCCATCGCCAATGTGGACGCCGCCACCCACGCCTCGCACCTCGCATCGATCATCTCTCAATCGAGAAGCGATGCCGGATGGACGATCCCATGGTATATCTCGGAAGCCTCGTTTCATCCGGACACCCATCTTTCCCAAGAGGAAAAGGTCACCGCAGGCCAGCGCGCCGCCATCCATGCCGATCCCGCCGTGTTCTTCGGCCCCACGACCGACGCGTTCCACCTTGAAGATGTCTCGGGCGGAAAGCTCTCGGACGGCGTTCACTTCAATGCCGCCGGACTTGCCGACCACGCGGCGCAGTGGTTCTCCATCCTCACGGAAACCACCTCCGCCACCCCGCGTAATGCCGATTTTGAGGAAAACCGCACGCCTTCTATAACCGGGCTCTCGCCGCTGGCGGACGGAGCCGCGGCCATCGTGAACACCTCGGACCTCGACTCGCCTTCCGTCATTGCTTGGCGGATTCTTTCCTCAGCCGGTTCCACCGCCGCGAACGGCAGCAATGGCCTGCTCAACCCGGGCACTGGCACCTATGCCGCTGCGGTGGATTCGATCAATGGCGGCGTCTTGCCCGGAATGAGCGGCCGCCACGTCGCCACCCTCAGCGGCGGAACGGCAGGCAACCATTTCCTCCACAGCACACGCGCGAGGATTCTCCCCCAACATCTCGTCACGCTCACCGTAGCCATCGGCGTGCGGGACAGCTCCGCTTCGTTCGGAAACGCCACGCTGGAAATCCTCGCCGACGGCCTCCCGGTAGCCTCCTCCACCCTCAGCAAAGCCAACCTCGACACCATCAAGGGATCCGACTCCGCGGGCAGTTTCACCGACACCAGCATTTCCTTCACCACGGATGCCTCGGAAACCGGCAGCAAGGCCCTCGCCATCCGCATCGGCAAAGCGGGCGGCACGGGCACGGTGCTCGATTTCGACAATGTCCGTCTAACTTCAGCTTCGCTCACCGGCTTCCAGCAATGGCAGATCCTCCACTTCGGCAGCGTCACATCGCCCGACGCCGATCCTGCGGACGACTTCGACAACGACGGCCTGCCCACCGGCCTCGAGTATTTCATGGGAACCCTGCCCAAGGTCCCCAACGCAGCCCCCGCCACCACCCTGGTTGACATCACCGGCCGCGAGTTCGTCCGCTACGTCCTGCCGCTCGATCCCGCCGTCACGGAAACGGGGGCGACCCTCCACTATTCCTTCACTCTCGGCACTTGGTTCCCGGCTGCGGATTCCCTCGACAACTCAGTCGATGAAACCCGCACCTCCACATCGTGGACGCTCGACATCGCCACCGACACCCACCCGCGCGCCTTCTTCCGCGCCGGCATTGCCGGTGACCTCTGAACACCCGCAACCAACCGTTTCAACATATCATGAATCCGGGAAATACGCGAAGCAGTTCATCATAACTTGATCAGACCACGCTGAATCGCCATGGTCACAGCCCGCGTGCGATCCGGCGCGTCAAGTTTGGCAAGTATCCTCGCGATGTGGGTCTTCACCGTATTCTCGGAAAGACCGAGCAGGCCCGCAATTTCCTTATTGGCTTTCCCATCGGCAATGAGCCCCAGAACCTCTATCTCCCGGTGGCTCAGATGCACCGAGAGGGTCCTGTTGCTCAACTTCGCCGCAATCTCAGGCGGAAGGAAGGTCCCGCCACGCCCAACTGCGTGGATGGCATCGATGATCACATCCTGATCGTAAGACTTGGGGACATAACCGCGGGCACCCGCGCCCATGGCAAGATGCACATCCTCTTCAGTCTCATTGATTGAAATCACAATGATGGCCGCATGTGGGTCCTGCGCAAGGATTCGCCGCATCACCTCGGTTCCATGTAGATCAGGCAGCACCCCATCCATCAATGTGACATCCGGCTTCAAACTCAAATACATGCTTTCCGCTTCCGCCCCCGTCCGTGCCTGACCGACAACCTCGAAATCCGGCTCATCGGACAGCAAGGTCACAATTCCGATGCGGACCATTACATGATCGTCCACTACAAGTATTCTCAGGGGGCGTTTTGGATTCATAAAGATATGTTTTCGGCAATGGTCGGCAGTGAAAGTGTTACGCAACATCCTTTGCCTGGAAATGAGGCAATGTGGATCGTCGCGCCTATCCGCTCGGCACGCTGGTGCATGCCGATTACACCAAAGTGGAACGGGTCATTCATTCTGGCATCAACGTCGAATCCCTTGCCATCATCCTTGATGCTCAATTCAACTTTCTCCGGGCTTGATGTGAGTTCCATCCGCACAAGCCGCGCATCGGCATGCTTGACCGCATTTCCTACTGCCTCCTGCGCGAAGCGAAGCATATGAAAGTCCGTTCCCTGGGGAAGCGTCGGAAGTTCGCCCGAAACCTCCAATTCGACTGAGGGAGCACCACTTGCGGCACTGACCCCCAAGGCCAATTCACGCAAGGCTGCGACAAGCCCCTCCTTTTCCAGAATTCGGGAACGCAGATCCCACACCGATCTTCTCGCCTCAGCCCGTGTGTGGCGGATCATGCGGCGGGCAAGCGCCACTCGTGACTCCAGTGCCTCCTTGTTTCCATTGGCTGCTCTCGCGATACCGTCGATTTGAAGCGATACACCTGCCAACTGCTGCTCGAGTGTATCATGCAACTCCCTCGCCATCCGGTCACGTTCGGTGTGCACCGCCTCCACGCTCAGTTTGTCACCGATTACCTTCAACTGTGCCGCCACCTGTCTTCGCAAAAGGATGACACCTGCCATCGTGATCACGCATGCCACACCCGTCACGCCCAGTGCCGTCATCAGCCGCCGCTGGGTCCACCAGGGCGCTTTGCGAAGCACGCGAATCCCGCCTGATTCGGCGAGTTCCAAACGAAACCCATCCACCCACTCCGCCCTCGGCATTGGAAGACTAGTGGTCAGTTTGCAGATCCCTGTGAGTTCCAACATATCCCCGGGCACCAATTCCGTTAGAATCTGGTTTTCGCGAGGTGCAACGATCGCCTCGAAAAAATCGACTCCGAGCCTGCACCAGAGCAAATCCTCGTTCTTGCCCTTGCGAAGACCAATGAATTCTGCATGCAGATGAACCAATTCGTCATGCGCTGCGGACACATTCGATCTCGCATCACTAAACCACTTCGGCTCTGGAGGAGGCATAGTCCCCGTCTTTATCACTGAAGCTGCTCGCAGAATTGGCCGATATGGATTCATATGACCAAATCCTACTGCCGCCACCTTGCTCCCTCTTGGAAAACTCCCCATCAAGGATGTCCTCACATAGGCACTTCCAGCTTCGTCCCGCAGGTAAAAACCATTCTCATTCTCCTGGGTTACCACTCCTTCCAGTTTCACCAGTGTCTCCTGCCCAGCATTTCCAGTCAGCAGCCGTAAAGTCGTGGTCAATGGAGCATTCGCCGGTTCAATGACATCCGTGAGGGGAACCAAATGATCGAACGATGGGACGAAGAAATGGCGCCCTGCCATCTGCATTTCATTGTTGAATATCGTCGCTGCCACACCCGTCATGCGCACCTTCCGCTGCATCAGCCCGGCAGCCAGCCTGTCAGCGTCCGGCACCATCGGCAATATCGCCCGCACTTCGTGACCGAAAACCTCCACAACCAAAGGATAGCCGAACCCACCCTGATCCACCCCGATCACTACTGCGGGTATTTCCACCCAGTCCGAATCCAACTCGGGCAGAAACAACTCGTCGACCCGGGGCCTGTAAGGATCAGGCAATGCGACTCGTCCTATCACTTTGCATGCGCGGCTTTCGATATGGGGAAACAGGCCGAACTGCCAAACGTTGCCTTGGAGGGATATCCGATCACCCGGAGCCAGAACGGGCAACCCTTTGGTCATCCGCATGTAACAGGATGCCGTTCCGTCATCAATCATCGCCTCATTTCTCGCAGAATCCGAATAGAGCACTGTCGCCTCCATCTCGATCGGCGGAGATTTCAGGGCTGCCGATCGCGACAGTTCACGAACCGTCCGGATACTGTTGATGGGTGACTCTCCAAAGCAGCTCGCCAAGGAGATATAAATCACCAGAATGCATCGTCCCAAGCCCTTCATCTGCCAATCCCCTGAGCAACCGTCGTTCCCATGTCAAACGGAATGCCCAAAAAATGACAGCTGCGGGCATCGAATGCCCGCTCGTTCACCCGAATGAATGAATTCGACTTCAATTTCCGCAGCGTATAGTTCAGACATTCCCAATTCTTCGATGAAGCTCATCCTCCACACCGCAGCTCTCGTTCTGCTTAGCGCCCCAGGGCTCCACGCCACCCCCGACACCTCCCTTTGGTTCGATAAACCCGCCACCTCCTTCCATTCCTCCCTACCACTCGGCAACGGTCGCATCGGGGCCATGGTCATCGGTGGTGTGGAAACCGAACGCATCGTCCTCAATGAAAGCTCGATCTGGTCGGGCTCCGTGGAGGATGCCGACCGGCCGGACGCGCACAAGTCTCTGCCGGAAATCCGCAGGCTTCTCCTCGAAGGGAGAAACGACGAGGCCGAGGAACTCGTGAACCAGAACTTCACCTGCAAGGGCCAGGGCTCCGCATTCGCCAAGGCTGCCAACGCCCCCTTCGGTTGTTATCAGGTCCTCGGCAACCTCCACCTCCGTTTCGCACCCACCCCCGGGGAAACCACCGGCTACCGTCGCGAACTCGACCTCGCCACCGGCCAGGCCCGCCTCACCTATCAGAAAGACGGAGCCACCTGGACCCGCGAGCATCTCGTCTCCGCGCCCGATGAAGTCTTCGCCTCGCGCCTCACCACCACCAAACCGGGCGGCCTCACCTTCACCATCGCCCTCGACCGCCCCGAACGCTTCACCACCACCGTCAGCGGAAACTCGGACCTCCTCATCACCGGCACACTCAACGATGGCCACGGCGGCAAGGGAGTCACCTACGCCGCACGCCTCCGTGCCATCACCCGCGGCGGCACCGTCCGCGCCGATGGCAACCAGATCCACATCGAGAATGCCGATGAAGCCACAATTTATCTAACAGCCGCCACCGACTACCGCGGCTTCGCAGGCCGCAATCTCTCCGATCCACTCGCTGCCACCCTCAACGATCTCGACAAGGCAGCGGCCAAGCCCTTCACGGAAATCGCCGCCGCCCAGCGCGCCGATCACGCCAAGTGGTTCGACCGCGTGAAACTCACTCTCCCCGAAACACCCAACAGCCAGCTCCCCACTGATCGCCGCCTCGAAGCCTTCGCCAAAGGTGCGCCGGACCCATCACTAGCTGCCCTGTATTTCAACTTCGGCCGCCACCTCCTCATCAGCTCCTCCCGACCCGGCGGCCTCCCACCGAACCTCCAAGGCATCTGGGCCGAGGAAATCCAGACCCCGTGGAATGGCGATTGGCACCTCGATATCAACGTCCAGATGAACTACTGGCCTGCGGAAATCTGCGATCTGTCTGAACTCCACGAGCCCCTCCACAAGCTCATCGCCTCCCTCGTCGAGCCCGGGCGCAAAACCGCCCGCGCATATTACAACTCCCGTGGCTGGATCGCCCACGTCTTTACCACCCCCTGGGGCTTCACCTCCCCCGGCGAGTCCGCCTCCTGGGGTGCCACCGTCAGCGGTTCCGCCTGGCTCTGCCAGCACCTTTGGGAACACTACCTCTTCACCGGCGACAAGGAGCACCTCCGCCGCGTTTATCCCATTCTCAAAGAATCCTGCCTCTTCTATCTCGACAACCTCATCGAGGAACCCAAAAACCGCTGGCTCGTCACCGGCCCCTCGAACTCCCCGGAAAACCGCTTCACCCTCCCGAACGGAAAAGTCGCCCACGTCTGCCTCGGCCCCACCGTGGACATGCAGCTTCTCCGTGAACTCTTCGGAAACACCGCCAACGCCGCCAGCATCCTCGGCCTCGATGCGGAACTCGGCACAGAGTTGTTAGAGAAACGGAAACGTCTCGCGCCCAATCTCATCGGCCCCGATGGTCAGCTCCAGGAATGGCTGGAACCCTATCCCGAACCCGAGCCCACCCACCGCCACACCTCTCCCCTTTACGGCCTCCACCCCGGCTACGAGATCACCCGCCGCAGCACCCCCGAACTGGCCGATGCCTGCCGCAAGCTGTTAGACGCCCGCGGCGATGACAGCACCGGCTGGGCCCTCGCTTGGCGCATGAACAAGTGGGCCCGCCTCGGCGATGGGGACCGCGCCATGAAGCTTTTCAAACTCCTCCTCCGCCCCGCCGGCAACGGCAGCGGCTCGCTCCCCAACCTCTTCGGCTCCTGCCCGCCTTTCCAGATCGACGCCAACTTCGGCGGCTGCGCCGGCGTCGCCGAAATGCTCGTCCAGTCCCACGCTGGCGAAATCGAACTCCTGCCCGCCCTGCCCAAAGACTGGCCCGATGGATCCGTCACCGGCCTCAAAACCCGGGGCGGTTTCCGCGTATCCATCACATGGAAATCCGGCGAAATGACCTCCGCCAGCATCCAAAGCACCACCGGCCGCGAAACCAAGGTCCGCTACCGAAATCAAGGTACCCCCCTTACCCTTGAGCCCGGTGAAACTTACCGTTTGAAATGAAAAGTCCCTCTTCGCTCATGCAGACTCGCCTCCTCACCCACCTTCTTCGATCCGGCACGGCACTCGCCCTAGCCGCCGCTCCCCTCGTTCATGCCGGTGATACCCATCCGGTCATGGAAGCGGCCCGCGCCCGCATCGCCGCGTTCCATCAAAGCCAACCGGACAATGGAGCCCTGCTCCGGGTCGTTTACTTCCATGCCGCCGATCAGGCCCCGCTGGCCAATCACCGCACCCGCGTGGACCGCATCATGAAGGATGTCAGCCGTTTCTACCGCGAGGAAATGGCCGCCCGCTTCTCGGTCGAAACCCCGGGACTCCCGCTCGAACTCCGCGATGGCTCCACCATCATCCACGAAGTCCGCGGCCAGCACCCCGCCACCCAATACAACCACCAGTCCGGTGATGCCATCTGGAACGAGGTCAAGGCCGCTCTAACAGAAACCATCAGGCCCGACCGCGAACACGTGCTCATCCTCCACGGTCTCTGCGGGAAAGAAGGCGATCTTCATGTCTTCCATGCGCCCTACTATGGTGCCGGATGGAGCGACCACCGCCGCGGACTTTGTCACGCCGCCGATTGCGAGAAGCTGGATCCCGAACTGCTCACCGCCACCGATCAACCCTTCATCTTCAAGGAACATTACTACGAGCGGAAGGAACTCAGCGTCGCGGAATTCAACACTTGGTATCTCGGTGGCATCGCCCACGAACTTGGTCACGGCCTCGGCTTCCCCCACGACAACGGCAGCCCGGGCGAAGCAGCGGGAGTCTCGCTCATGGGTGGCGGAAACCTTCATTACCGCGAAGACCTCTGGGGCGGGAAAAACCCTGCCTATCTCGCTCTCGCCACCGCCCTCCGCTTCGCCGCCCATCCCATGGTCACCCGCTCGGACAAGGCACGCTGGCAGCCCGCCGCCGCCAGCATCGATCTCACCGATGTCCGATCCACCCCCGGCAAGATCCGCATCAGCGGCCGGGTTCTCTCGGACATCCCCGTTTGCGCGCTCATCGCCACCGCCTGGCCCACCGATGCCCGCACCGATCATGGTGCCATGACCTTCTGCTCCGCCATCCGTGAGGACGGCAGCTTCGAAGTGGAACTTACCCACCTCAACAAACCCTCATGGCACCTCAAGCTCGGCGCCCTCCAAGTCAATGGTGCCGAAACCAAGGACAGACTCACACTTTACCTCGATTCGGAAGCTAAGCCCGACAGCGATCGGCTCCTCGCCGATTGGCGGAAGCTCACCGCAGCAAAATCCCAAACCGTCACTGCCAAACCGGAACCTGCCTTGAAGACAAACACTCCCGCCACCACCGCCATCGACCTCTCCGGCACCTGGCGCTTCGCCGCCGATCCACAGGACCACGGTGCCAACGCCACCCGCGAGCAATGGCGCTTCCCGG
>JBBARN010000041.1:0-48508 GCA_040399845.1 Luteolibacter sp.
ACCTCCTCACGCAAACTGCCCCCCTCCAATGCCCCTAGCCAGCCAATCGCCCTGTCATTGATAGTATTTGCAAGAAACATGACTTGAAAAATGATTGATTCACAAGCAGGTATTTCAGAGTCATCCGCTCTTTGCAGCGCCAGCCTAACCCGACTTCGCGGACTGGAGGGGGCGATGGGGAAACCTTCGGGGGTGACGATGAGCGCGACCTGTCCCGCCGTAGCCTTGGCGAAGGAGGATGACGACTTGCACGCAGTCGCTGCGCTTGTCCCGGTTGTAGCCGAAGTGACGCATGTCGGCGGGATCTTCGGTTGGGTCGCTCTCGAAATAGGTGTTTGTTAGATCGTAGAGAAGGACTTCGAATTTCGCATCAAAGAGGATACGCCAACGCTCGGTGAGGTGGTCGAAGAGCGCGGGAATGCCATTTTGGGAGCTGGCTGAATCATGGGTTTCGGGCAAGTGCGTCTTGGGAAACAGAGACGCTTGCTGCAGTTTGGATGAATCCCGGCCGAAGAGTTCTACGGTTCTGCGCCATGACGCCTCCTGATTGCCGTTGAGTTCACCGATATGCGCCCGCCCATGACGCGACGGTTTTCCACAATGCTCCAGTAGCGGTGCTCCTTGCGATCCTCATTCGCATTCGGATCATCGATCTTCACCGCTTGGAACCGTTTTCGGCGCACCGTCTTTCTCGATGGTCTGCTGGCAGTGTTTGCGGATCGCGCCGTGGGTCAGCGCGGGCTTGATGATGTTCGCCGCGTCCAAGCTACCGCTGCCCGACACAAGGCCCCGGCAATTTGCCCAACTCCATCCATTGTGCGAATCCCTCGACGGTCCCAGTCCTTCCCATGGTCGTCCGATTCAATGCCCAAATCATTTTGCGTCAATGGATTGCGTCCATTGGGGTGCCTCAAATTTGTATTGGAGGATCAGAATATTCCGCCGATTTGCAAAGGAGCATGGATGGCCCGCGTATGGGCTGGGATGCGCCTTGTTTGGATCATGATGCTGGGATTGCCGGGAATCGCTCCAGGCGAGGCGGTTGCCCCGGCATTCGATGACGTGCGCGACATTCTGGAGCGCAACTGCGTGGAATGCCACACGCAGGAAAAGGCCAAGGCCGATCTCATCATGACCACCCGCGAGGCGATGGTCACCGGAGGAGAATCCGGCACCTCGCTGAAGCCCGGCGATCCCGCAGGCTCGGAAATCCTCATCCGCGTGAAACTCCCCGCCGACGATGCGGACCGCATGCCTCCCAAAAAACATGGCGGCCCACTCAGCGCAGCGGAGGTGGAAACGCTCAGCGCGTGGATCCAAGCCGGCGCTCCGTGGCCGGAAGGAGAAGTGCTTTCCCCCAAAGCCAAAACCGCACTGCCACGCTGGAATGCGCCGCCGGACCCGGAAATTGTGGCCATCGAGGCATTTCCCAAGGAAATCCACTTGGAGAGTGCAGCAGATTTTCACCGCGCCATCGTCATCGTGCGGATGAAGGATGAATCCACCCACGACGTCACCCGCCAGGCCAAGGTCAGCCTCGTCGATCCTTCGTTGGCCCTGCTCGACGCCACTACCCTCACTCCCAAGAAGGATGGCAGCACCACGCTCAAGATCGAGTATCGCGGCCTCAGCACCGAGATCCCCGTGACGGTGAAGGATGCGGAGAAACCACGACCCGTGTCCTTTCAATTGGACGTCATGCCCGTGCTCACCGCCTCCGGATGCAATACCGGCGCATGCCACGGCTCCGCCCGGGGGCAAGATGGTTTCCATCTCTCCTTGTTCGGCTTCGACCCCAAGGGCGACCACTTCCGCCTCACCACCGAGATGGCCGGACGGCGGATCAACAATGCCATCCCGGAAGAATCGCTGCTCATTACCAAAGCCCTCGGCAGCGTCCCACACACCGGCGGCAAGCTCATCAAGCCGGACAGCCCGTCCTACAAGACCCTCGTAGCATGGATCCGCGATGGCGCGAAATACGATGAGGAAAACATCGCCCAACCCACCGGCATCGAGGTGCGGCCAAAACAGGTCGTCATGACCGGCGAGGACGTGCGCATCCCCTTCACCGTGCGCGCCACCTACTCGGATGGCAGCGATCGCGATGTCACCCCGCTTTCCATTTTCTCCACCTCCAACGACAACTCCGTTTCCATCACCAAAAACGAAGGCCTTGCCGCCTCGAAAAACCGCGGGGAATCCTTCCTGCTCGCTCGCTTCCACACTTATACCGAAGGCTCGCAAGCCATCGTCGTTCCCAAGGATTCGAAATATCAGCGCCCCCAAGTTCCGGAGTTCAATTATATCGACAAACTGGTTCACGAAAAACTCAACAAACTCCGCATCATCCCAGCGGAACTTTCCTCGGACGAAGTTTTCCTGCGGCGCGTCTTCCTCGATGTGGTGGGCCTTCCACCCACGGTTGAAGAACGTCAGCGCTTTCTAACAGACACGCGGCCGGAGAAGCGTGCCGCACTCATCGATGAATTGCTCGAACGCAAGGAATTCACCGAGATGTGGGTCATGAAATGGGCGGAACTGCTGCAGATCCGCACCTTCGACAACGGGCCGCAACAGGTTTCCTACAAGGCGGCACTCAACTACTATCAATGGCTGCGCGAGCGCATTGCCGGCAACGTGCCGTTCAACGAACTCATCCGCCAGGTGCTCTCCGCCAAGGGCGGCACCTTCTCCAGCCCTGCCACCAACTATTTCCAGATCGAGCAGGATGTGCTCAAACTCACGGAAAACACCGCCCAGATCTTCATGGGCACCCGCATCCAGTGTGCCCAATGCCACAACCATCCCTTCGACCGCTGGACGATGGACGATTACTATAGCTTCGTCTCGTTCTTCGCCCAAGTGAAACGCAAACCCGCGGAAGATCCCCGCGAGCGCATCGTCTTCGATGAAGGTGGCGAGACGCAGCACCCTGTCACCAAGCAGAACATGGTGCCCAAATTCCTCGGCGGCCCGCGGCCGGAAATCAAAAACCAAACCCGCCGCGAAGCCCTCGCCGCGTGGCTCGCATCTTCAGACAATCCATGGTTCGCCAAAAACGTCGTCAACATCGTGTGGGCCCACTTCCTCGGGATCGGCATCGTGGATCCGGTGGATGACATGCGCGTTTCCAATCCACCTTCCAACCCGGAATTGATGGATGCGCTGGCGGAGAAATTCGTTTCCTATAACTATGATTTCAAAAAGGTCGTCCGCGATATATGCAACTCACGCGCCTATCAACTCTCGACCCACACTAACGAAACCAACATCAATGACACGCGTAATTTCTCCCACGCCATGGTGCGCCGCGTGAGGGCGGAGGTTTTGCTGGATTGCATCTCCCGTGTCACCGCCACCCCCAACAAATTCAAAGGCCTGCCGATCGGTGCCCGCGCCGTGCAGATCGCCGATGGCAATACAACCAACTATTTCCTCACCACCTTCGGCCGTGCCACCCGCGCCACCGTTTGCTCCTGCGAGGTGAAAATGGAACCCAACCTCTCCCAAGCCCTCCACCTGCTCAACGGCGACACCACCCAGCAACGCATCCGCCAAGGCAAGCTGGTGGAAACCATGCTCATCGAAAAGAAAGAGCCCAAGGACATCATCCGCCACCTCTATCTCACCACCCTCAGCCGCGAGCCCACCGACATGGAACTCGAAAAGCTCCTTGCCACCATCCCCCCCGAACCCAAAGGCCATCGCGAGGCGCTGGAAGACATCTTCTGGGCTTTGCTGAATTCCAAGGAATTCATTTTCAATCATTGAGTTTGGAGATGACTCAAGACTGGAAGACGCAAGATTCAAGAGAAGAGATGAGAGCGGTTTTATGGGCTTGGATATTGGCAGAGCATCCAGTGCGGCCCAGCTTTCTGCATGTCCCGTCTGCCAACTCTTTCCATCCAAGTGGCCTTGGACGCCATCCGCAAAGTGATCGGTTCCGCGCCAATGCCCGCAGCTGAGAAATAGGCACATTTGTATGATGGACTCCGCCAACTCCGTCTTCATCTCGATGCCATCATCGACGATGAAAGCTTGCTGGATGAGGTTTTGTTACTGAACAAGCAGGTTGCCGCCTATCGTGGCAATGGAGGCCAATCGGCTGTCCGATCATTTTCCGTGAGTTTCAGGTATCTTCGGCGAGTTATGGAAATTGCGGTGGCGATTCTGATCTTCCGCCATGGTCTTCCCGGTCTGATCAAGGCCGCCAATTTCATCACCATCCTCTTCGGTCACCTCCCACCCAGAGGAAAAGAAACCACCCGCGATATGGCCTTTACTCCAAAAAATGTGTTCCGGTTCTTGAATCCGCTTGAGGCACCCATCCGGTTCAAAAAAATGCCGTTGAAGACGGCTTTTTCTTCGCGCTTGCCTCATGGCTTGCATCAGCCAGAGTGGCCTCCGTGAATATCCTCGTCACCGCAGGCCCCACGCGGGAACCGCTCGATCCCGTGCGGTTCCTGACGAATCGGTCGTCCGGCAAGATGGGATACGAGCTAGCCTCTGCTTTTGCGCACGCAGGCCATCAGATTTTGCTGATTTCCGGGCCCACGGCACTCGATATCCCGGAAGGTGTGGATTTCCTGCCCGTCGAGACCGCAGCGGACATGCAGGAGGCGGTTTCCAACTACATCGGCAAAATGGAAATCGCGATTTTCGCCGCCGCCGTCGCCGACTACACCCCCGCCGTGGTTGCTCCCGAGAAAATCAAAAAATCTGGAGACTCCCTCACTCTCGAACTGCTCAAGACAAAGGACATCCTCGGTTCCGCCCGCTCCGTTTTCGGTTATCAGGGAACCCTCGTTGGATTTGCGGCAGAAACCGAAAATCTCGAAACCAACGCGCGCTCCAAGCTTTCCCGCAAGGGCTGCGACCTGATCATCGCCAATGATGTTTCCAAACCCGGTATCGGCTTCGACTCGGATCACAACGAAGTCCTGCTCGTCTACCCCGATCATACCGAATCCCTGCCACTCACCACCAAACACGACCTCGCCCACCAACTGGTTCAAGCCATTCTTGAGATTCATACAAGACGCAAGACTTGAAGACCCAAGACACAAGAGAAGAGCCGGGTGGACATCCCTTCTTCTCTTCCAGTCTTGAGTCTTGCGTCTTCCAGTCTTGTTTCTTTCACGTTATCCATCATGACCGACCTCCAACTCGCCACCGAAGCCGCTCTCACCGCAGGCAAATTCCTCAAACAAAACTTCGGCCTCGATGCCACCGTGGACGAAGCCACCCATCACGACATCAAGCTCGCCCTCGACAAGGAGTCGCAGGAACTCATCACCCAAATCCTGTTGGATGCCCGTCCTGGCGATGCTCTCTACGGTGAGGAAGGCCTTGCGGGAAACCAGGAATCCAACCGCCAGTGGATCGTCGACCCCATCGATGGCACGGTGAACTTCTTCTATGGCATCCCGCATTTCTGCGTATCCATCGCTCTTCGCGTCGATGGCGAGATCGTCGCTGGTGTCATCCACGATCCCATGGTCGGCGAAACCTGGACCGTGGAGAAAGGCTCGCCCGCCTATCTCAATGGTGTGGAGATTTCCACCAGCAAGCGTGACACGCTGGAACAATCCATCCTCTACATTGGATGCGGCAAAGATGACGAATCGCTGCGCACCGGCATCGAACGTTTCCGCAAAGCCTCCGTCAAAGCCCGCAAAATGCGGATGATGGGCTCCGCCGCCCTCGGCATGGCCTACATCGCCAGCGGCCGCATCGATGGCTACATCGAGTCCAGAATCTCCCTCTGGGATATCGCCGCCGGCCAGTTGCTCGTCGAAACCGCAGGTGGCAAAGTCGAACTGACTCCCGTCCCCGGCCATCCTGACGCCTGGTCGATCATCGCCACCAACAGCAAGATCCCCATCGAGGAAATCCTGTGATTGAAGGATGAAATCCCAAGCATGAAATTTGAAACGGAAGAGGAAGAGATGGAATATGCATCTCCGTTTGGGGTTTAGTGCTTAAAATTTAGAATTTCAATATGACCGGCATCGGCTACGACGTTCACCGTTTTGCGGAAAACCGCCCGCTCGTCCTTGGCGGGGTGACCATTCCCCATACCCACGGATTGGAAGGGCATTCCGATGCCGATGTGCTGTGCCATGCCATCGCGGATGCCGTGTTAGGGGCCATGGGGCTGCCGGACATTGGTTATTATTTCCCGCCGGGGGATCCTGCTTGCAAAGACATCGTCTCACTGAAGATCCTTGAAAAGTGCAGGGAACTCGCCGCCACACATCATCTCACCATCATCAACGTCGATTCCACCCTTATCGCGGAGGCTCCCAAGGTGCTGCCGCATCGGGAGGCGATGCGGCAGAAGATCGGCCGCGCCCTTGGCATTCCACCGGAGCGTGTGGGCATCAAGGCCACCACCAATGAAACGATGGGCTTTGTCGGCCGCAAGGAAGGCATCGCCGCGATGGCGGTAGCGCAGGTGGACTGAAACCGAAATCAGGCGGCAGGAACCGTGCCGATGACATCATTCACGCGGCCTGCAATGACCTCAGCAAGCTGAACTTCGCCCTCCTCGCGCAGGAAGTTGCAGTAATTGGATGCCACGGCCTCCAAATCCGCGAAGTAATCCGAGCCCAAGGCCTCGAAATTGGCCAGCGCCCGCTCGTAATGGCGGCGCGCCCACGAACGGTCTCCGGTGCTGAGCAGTGCGAGCGCCAGATTGTTGTGGGATTGCGCCGTATCGGGATGCTCTTCACCCAGCAAAGCGCGGCGCGCTTCCAAGGCAATCATGTGCATCTCACGTGCCTGTTCATGAAATCCTGCAGCTTGATAAAGTGCGCCAAGATTACTGGAAACCGTCGCCGTCTGCTCGTTCTCCTGCCCAAATTGCGAGTGTGAAATTTCCAAGGCGCGCAGGAATTGCGTTTCCGCGGAATCAAGATTACCCGCTGCCTTATAGAGAAATCCGAGATTGTTCGCCATCGCCGCAATATCCAGCAAGAGCGGCGGCTCGTGGCGTTCGAAAAATTCAATGGCCGTGTGCCAATGTTCCCCTGCCTTGTCCTGGCGTTGCAATCCATCGTAAGCCGCACCAAGACTTGCGTGCAGCCGACCGATCTGGTCATGGCGATCCGGCCGGGTATCCAACTGATCAATTGCTTGGCGATAGTCCTCGCGGGCTAGATCGAAATTCCCAAGCTCCCGATGGATGTCTCCCCTGATTTCCAAGGTGGACGCAAAAGCATCAATACTGTCGAGATTCGGCCCCAGGCTTTGCTGGGATTTCTCCACCGCGGCATTTGCAGCGTGGAGCGCTTCATCGAGATCACCCGCATCGCGCAGGGATTGGACGCGGTCTTGAAGAATGCCAATGAGAGTAGCGGTGGGAGAGTCCATAATGCGGGGGATTTTGGTTTCTGTATTTACTATGAATGATCCTCGCCGTGCATGCCAATCGAAATCTCAGCATTTTACCGGGCACACAGCGCACAAGTTGCACGATCCGCCCAAGTCGGAAATCACCCACGCCGCTCTGGATTCGGTCGTGACTCCATTTCCCCGCCACCTCATTTTCCGCCCGTGCAAGACTCCATCTCCCATCGCTTTGGCGGCATTGCCCGGCTTTATGGCCAGGCAGCGCTGGACCGTTTCCTCATCGCCCGCGTCGCAGTCATCGGCGTCGGCGGCGTCGGTTCCTGGGCGGTGGAAGCCCTCTCTCGCTCCGGCATCGGCCATCTCACCCTGGTGGACCTCGATGAAATCTGTGTCACCAACGTGAACCGCCAACTCCACGCCATGGACGGACAAATCGGGCGGCAGAAAACCGAAGCCATGGCAGAACGCGCCCGCGCCATCCACCCGACGGCAGAAATTGTGGTTATCCCGAAGTTTTTTACTGAAAAGTCCGCGGCGGAGATTCTCGATCAAGGGTTCGATGCTGTGATCGATGCCATCGATACCACCAACCACAAAGCCCTCCTTCTCGCGGAGTGCCACCGCCGCAATATCTTTACTGTCACCTGCGGCGGAGCAGGCGGACGCCGCGACCCCACCCGCATCAAAGTGCGGGATCTCGCCTATTCCGGCAAGGACCCCCTGCTCTTGCAATTGCGCAAACGGCTGAGAAATGATCATGGTTTTCCAAAAATCCCGCAGCGCCAGGAGCCTCCACCTTTCGGAATCGAAGCCGTGTTCTCCGACGAGCCGCAGTGGTTCGCGCAGTGCGATGGAAGCGCCTCCCTCAACCGACCGGACTTGGGCAATCAACGGCTCAACTGCACCTCGGGCCTCGGCACTGCCACCCATGTCACCGCCGCATTTGGCATGATGGCCGCAGGCCGCGTGCTGGAATTCCTCGCCGCCGAATCATCACCATAGCTCCCGTCCATTCCTCCGAACCGAAGTCATCAACACCCCGCCACGCAAAAAAAGAGCGGCCCGTAGGCCGCTCATCACTTGGTGAATTGGAATGAATCGATCCCGGAACCGGGTACGATCAGAGGCCCTTCTTGGAGAGCCGGGTGCCTGCGGTCGCACCTTGGCGCGCTTTGAACTTGGGGTTCGACTTGCAGATCACGTAAACCGTGCCCTTGCGTTTCACGATCTGGCAATCAGCGTGACGGCGCTTGGCGGAGGCGAGGGAAGAAAGAACTTTCATGACTGGAAATGGTGAGTGTGAACCCATCAGGCACGCTGACCGGGGGCGCGAAAGCTACCCAGCCAAGGCACCTTGTAAAGCCATTTCTTGTCAAAACCCCAATTTCCGACCTCCTCATTGATTGCCCTTTCCACAACCACCCTCCGGATTGCGTCAGGATGAGCGTTGACGGGGCGCGCATTTCGATGCATCGTTGCTCTCGAAAACCGCTTTCCCAACCCCAATCGACCATCCAATGACACTTATCCGTCGTTTCCTCGCCACCGCTTTCGCGGCATCTCTGATCTCTTTCGCCGCCGCACAAGAAGGCAAACTCAACATCGCCACGGTGGACATGCAGGAGCTGTTCAAACAGTATTACCGCACCAACGAGGCACAAAAGCAAATCAACGTCGAGCGCGCCCGCATTCAGAAGGACAACAACGAGCGCCTCGCTCGCATCCGCACTCTTGAGGAAAATCTCGGCAAACTCCGCAAGCAACTCGAAGATCCTGCGATCAACGATTCCAAGAAGCAAACGCTCTTCAAGGATTGGCAGATGCAGCAACAGGAAGGCATTGCACTCGACCGTGAGCGCCGCGAGTTCCTGCAACGCCGGAATCAGGCGCTCAACGAAAAAATGGTGCAGCGCATGAAGGGGATCCTCGAGGAAATCCGCAAGCTCGTTGAAGAACAGGCCAAGGTGGATAACTACGATTATGTTTTCGACAAATCCGGCCTCAGCACCTCGCAAGTTCCGTTCCTTCTCTACACCAAGGATGCCACCGACATCACCGCTGGCCTCCTCAAGGATCTGAACAAGGACGCTCCTGCGGACTCCCTTCCGGTCGAAGGCGAACCCAAGCCGGAGATCCCGGCCGCTGGCGAAGCTCCTGCTGCTCCCACCGAGTGAGCCTTGGTCCGACTTTCAACCTCGCATTTTCCCGAGTTGGCAATCGCCCTCACGCTTTCAGAGCTCGCCCAGTGGGTCGATGGTGACATCGTCCGGGGCGAGCTCGCTTCGTCTCAGGCACTCACTGGAATGGCTTCGCTCGACGCGGCTGGCCCTCACGATGTGAGTTTCCTCGGCAACGAAAAATACTACAATCAGTTCCTCGAAACCAAGGCCGCCGTCGTCCTCGTGCCACGAGGCGTCAACACCGGTCCGCCGTCCACGGCTCTCGTTGCCGTGGACAATCCCACATTGGCATTCTCGGTTGTGGTTCGCCACTTCGCCGCCATAAACCGGGCGTTTGTCCCGGGAATTCATCCACGCGCATTCGTCGATCCCGCGGCCAAGCTGGATCCTTCGAAGACCTGCGTTCATCCCGGCGCTGTGGTCATGGCCGGAGCAGTCGTGGGCGATGGCTGCGAAATCGGCCCCAATTGTGTCATCGGTTCCGATGCCACCTTGGGCAAAAACTGCCACATCATGGCAAATTCCACTGTTCGCGAACGATGCGTGCTTGGCGATCGGGTAATCCTGCAACCCGGTGCGGTCGTCGGATCGGATGGTTATGGCTATGAGTTTTCAGAGGGACGCCACGTCAAGATCGACCAGGTTGGCATTGTGGAAATTGGCGACGATGTGGAAGTCGGAGCCAATACCTGCATCGACCGTGCCCGCTTCGGCAAAACCGTGATCGGAGAAGGCACCAAGATCGACAATCTCGTTCAAATCGGCCACAACGTCGTCACTGGCAAACACTGCCTAATCGTCGCTCTATGTGGCATTTCCGGCAGCACCCGCCTTGGCAACTACGTCACCCTCGCAGGCCAAGTTGGCACTGTGGGACATATCTTCGTGGGTGACAAGGCAACGCTCACCGCCCGCAGCGGTGCTACCACTGACATTCCTGGCGGCGAAATCTACGCAGGTCGCCCAGCCAAACCATTTCGTGAAGAAATGAAGCTTCGAGCCAACGTCCGTCGGCTTCCGAAACTCATGGAGCGAGTCAAAGCTCTTGAAGCTGCGGTCGGAATCAGAAACGCCGCCAGCGAGTAGCAAGCAGGGAAGTGGCCGTTCGGGATTGTGATGTTTCCGAACGGAATCGATTGACGATTGATGATTTCAGATTGTCGATTTTTTGAAGTGATGGGATCGACCTACTCCAAGAGCTCGGAAAAACCGCACTGGGCTCGAACAATCCAATAGGTCCCGGAAGCCCTTGGTTTGGACTACAAATCCTCATCGACGAAACGAGCCGATGAATTGCCGAAGAGTGAGTAAAACATCAGTTCTTTCAGTGGTTCATTCTTGGGTATTCTGAACAAGGTTCCGTTCAGTCAACACGATGCATCGATCTGGCGCATCGCCCCACGATCGCTGGGCGAACCTGCCGATTGATTAGATTTCCGCAGCTGCAGCCTTCTTCGCGTTGCTGCGATCGGTGAACTTCTGCACGAACACATAACAAACCGGGATCAGGAAGAGCCCGATCAGGGTGGAAATGGTCATGCCGAAGACGACGCCGGTGCCCATCGTGCTGCGGGAGGCCGCGCCGGAGCCGGTGGCGAGCATGAGCGGGACGCAACCGAGGATGAAGGCGAAGGAAGTCATGAGAATCGGCCGCAGGCGGAGCTTGGCTCCTTCGAGCGCGGCTTCCAGCGTGGGGATGCCTTCGTCGCGTTTCATCTTCGCGAACTCGACGATGAGGATGGCATTCTTGGCCGCGAGGCCAATGAGCATGACGAGTCCCACCTGGGCATAGACATTCATCTCGAAATTGCGGAGCAGCAGCCCCACCATGGTGCCGAGAATCACAGTGGGAACCGAAAGCAACACGGCGAAGGGCAGCGACCAGCTTTCATATTGGGCGGCGAGCAGCAGGAAGACGAAGATGACGGCCATGCCGAAAATCAAACCTGCCTGGCCTTCGGATTTCTTTTCCTGGAGCGTGAGGCCGGACCATTCGTAGCCCACATTGGACGGCATGCCCGCCATCACTTCCTCCATCGCCTTGAGGGCCTGAGCCGAGCTGTATCCGGGTGCGGGTGCTCCCATCATTTCGGCGGATAGATAAAGATTGAAACGCGTGGCAAAATTGGGGCCGGACATCTTGCTGACTTTTACCAAGGTGCTGAGAGGAACCATGCCGCCCTCATTGTTGCGGACATAGAACTTTCCGATATCATCCGGCGTGTTGGTGTATTCAGGTTCGGCTTGCAGGAAGACTTTGTAAACGCGGCCGAATTTCACGAAATCATTCACATACATCCCGCTGAGATAGGCTTGCAGGGTCTGGAACACGCTGTCCACCGGCACACCAAGCGTGCGGGCTTTCTCGCGATCCATCTCCACCTTCACCTGTGGCGTGGCGGGATTGAACGTGGTGCTCACACGGCCGATCTCCGGGCGCTTGGCCGCAGCCGCCTGCACCTGGGCGACCATGGTGGCAAGTTGCTCGACGCTGCCACCAGAGCGGTCTTGAAGCTGCATGGTGAATCCGGAAACGTTGCCATATCCGGGTAGTGGCGGAGGACCGAATGCAAACACGCGGGCACCGGGGATGGTGAAAAACTTCTTGTTCCATTGCGCGGCGATGGCCTTGGCGTGGAGTGATGGGTCTTTGCGTTCCTCCCAATCCTCCAAACCGATGAACATCAACGCGGCATTGGGAACGTTGAGATTGTTCAGGATGTTCATACCGCTGAGCGCAAGGGCGGACCGCACGCCAGGTGTGCTGTTGACGATTTCCTCCACCTGCTTGAGCACTTCATCCGAGCGCTGCAAGGAGGAGCCCTCCGGCAACTCGACAGCTACAAAGAGATAGCCCTTGTCCTCATCCGGAATGAAGCCACCGGGAACGATCTTCCCGAGCCCCCAAATGCCGCCGCAGACGATGACGAGCAGCAGCATGGAAAACGTCGCCTTGCGCGTCAGGCCGCCAACGATCCTGCCATAACGCTCGATAATCCAATCGAAGAACGCATTGAACTTCTTGAAAAACCAAGCCACCGGACCACGGCCGGGAGTGGGCTTGCGGAGCAGGAGAGCGGAGAGTGCCGGGCTGAGTGTAAGCGCGTTGATCGCAGAGAAAATCACCGATACTGCAATGGTGATGGCGAATTGTTGATAGAGGCGACCGGTCACACCGCCCATGAAGGCGACAGGGACGAACACGGCACAAAGAATGAGCGCGATGGCCACTACCGGCCCGGACACTTCCTTCATTGCCTTGCGTGTGGCATCGACCGGTGAGAGCCCGTGCTCGATGTGATGCTGCACGGCTTCCACCACCACGATGGCATCATCGACGACAATGCCGATGGCGAGCACGAGACCGAACATGGTGAGCGTGTTGACACTGAAACCCAGCAGCGGGAATGCGATGAAAACCCCTAACAGGGATACCGGCACGGTGAGCATCGGGATGATCGTCGCGCGGAAGCTCTGCAGGAAGATATAGACAACAACCAGCACCAGAATGATGGCCTCGAACAAGGTGTGCACGATGGATTCCATCGACGCCTTGATGGGCAGCGTGGAGTCCAGCGTGATGCTGTAGTCCATATCCGGGGGAAACCGCAGTTTTGCTTCCTCAAGGATTTTTTTGACGTTGTCCGCCGTTTGCAAGGCATTGGCACCGGGTGCGAGATAGACTCCCAGCGCCCCGGCGGGTGCTTTGTCGAGGCGGGCGCGGATATCATAAGTCTGCGCACCCATTTCCACGCGGGCGACGTCCTTGATCTTCACCTGTTGGCCATCCGCACTGGCGCGGACGATGATTTCCTCGAACTCTTTCGGATCCTTGAGCAGACCTTGGGCCCGCACGTTGAATTGGCTTTCCTGCCCCGGAGGTGCAGGCTCCGCACCGATGCGGCCGGCGGGCGACTGGGCGTTCTGCTCCTTGATGGCATTGGAAACATCGGTGGGCGTGATGCCAAGCGAGGCGAGCTTTTCCGGGTCCAGCCAGATGCGCATCGAGTAATCCTGCGCCGTGAAGTTTTTCACATCACCCACCCCACGCACCCGCTTGATCTGGTCCATGAGATTGATGTCCGCATAGTTTCCCAGAAACACACTGTCGTAAGTCCCCTTTGGTGAAGAGAGGCCGATGGCCAAGAGGATGTCGGGGCTGGAGCGGTTGGTGATGACGCCCTCGCGCTTCACCGCATCCGGCAGTTGGGCTTCCGCCTGACCCACGCGGTTCTGCGTGTTCACCTGCATGATGTCCACATCCGTGCCGACATCGAAGGTGACGTTGAGCGTCATCTTGCCATCGTTCGCATTGTAGGACTGCATGTAGAGCAGCTTGTCAACGCCATTGACCTTGGACTCGATCGGCGTGGCCACGGATTCCATCACCGCCTCCGCCGCCGCGCCGCGGTAAGTGGAGGTGACTTGGATCAGCGTGGGGCTGACGTTCGGGTATTCCGAAATCGGCAGTCGTGAGAGTGAAATCAGGCCCACGATGCAGGTGACGATCGAAATGACCATCGCCACGATCGGCCGGCGGATGAAGAATTCGGCCATGATCGTTCAGTGTTTTTCAGGTTTGGCAGCGGCGGCTTGGGCGGCGTGCATGGCCGCAAGTTGGGCGGCGGTGAGAGCAGTGACGGGAGCGCCCTCGCGGGCTTTTTGGATGCCTTCCAGCACGATGCGTTCGCCGGGCTTGAGGCCTTCGGAAACCAGGAAACCGGAGCCCACCTGTTCCGCTACGATGATCGGTCGCTGGCTGGTGGTGTTTTCTTTCGATACGATCCACACGAAGCTTTTCCCTTGAAGCTCAACCACCGCGCGCTGCGGGATGACCACGCAGTCTTTGCGGGTGCCCAGGTCCACCCGGGCGCGTGCAAACATGCCGGGGCGCAGGAGCTTTTCCTTGTTGGGAAACTCCGCTCTTACGCGCAAGGTGCCGGTTTTCACATCCACGGCGCGATCGATGAAAACGAAGCGACCCATGTCTTGGTGTTCCTTGCCATCCGAGAGGATCAAATGAACGGGCAGCGATGCCACATCCTTGCCGATGGTGCGGCTGCGTTGCTCCGCCTTGATGTATTCGACCTCGCTGACGTTGCAATAAAACCAGATCGGATCGAGCGTGGACATCGTGGCCAGAAGCGTGGGCTCGCCTTTGCCGACGAGTTCGCCGATGGATACCTGTTTGGCGCCAATCAACCCGGTGATGGGTGCTTTCACCTCGCAATAACCGAGATCGATTTGCGCGGACTCGACGCGTGCCTTGGCAGACTCGATGTTTGCCCTACCGACTTCCACCGAGGCTTCCGCGTTGTCGAGGTCCTGCTTGGGGATGGCGCGTTTCGAATAAAGATCCGAATAACGGGCGACGTCCTTTTCATATTTGTTGAGTGCCGCATTGGCCTCTGCCAGCGCACCATTGGCGGCGGCGAGTTTTTCAAGGAAGGGCTTGCGATCCAGCTCGAACAAGACATCGCCCTGTTTGACCTCCACACCTTCGGTGAAGAGCATTTTCTCGACAAACGCCTCGACCCGCGCCCGCACCTCGACGTTTTGCGGCGAATCGAGCTGGCCGATGAGGGTGGCAGTGAGCGGAACCTCCGTGCTGGTGATGTCCATCACTTCCACCACGGGTGGCGGCAACACGACTGCTTCCGGCTTCTTGCAGGAGGCCAGTGCGAGGACCGGCAGCAAGGCGAAGGAAAACCGGAGGCTGGCTCTCCGCCGGGCTTCACTCATTGAGGTTCGTGATTTCGTTTTCAAATGGAATGGAGGCAAGGTTCGGTGGAGGCTCGCTTGGTAGCAACGGGAATGGAAAATGGTGGCAGAGAACGGACGATCTGATCCACCCAGACCACATACATGCTACGTTTTGATGCTCTGGAATGTGGCAGAGGTGATAGGAAATGATGCCCGGGGTGTCAACTACGACCTTGGTCCCACCCCCGTCATCATGGAATCCGCTTGAGGCTTCTTCCGCGCTGGGCAGAATGGGGAAAACCTCAGTTTCCCGAGTCCAAACCGTGCGCCAAGAGCGCCCGGACCTTCCCCATGCCCAACGATGTTGTCGCTCTTATCGATTCTTTTCCTGTTGGTCTCCGCATGTGTTGTGATTCACGGGGCTGGCATGGTTCTCGGATTGCGTTGGCTGGGGCACACTTCGCCGCATGGCAGGCATCATTTCAGTCTGCCGATGATGTTCTGGATCCTGATTCGCGTCGTCTATGGCCTGTTGCTGCTTCATTTGCTGCAGATTCTGGTGTGGGCAGCCTGTTATGTTGCATGTGGATGCTTGCCGGACTTCGCCACCGCATTTTACTACTCTGCCACCAGTTATTCGACGGTCGGTTATGGCGATGTAACCCCCGAGGGCAATTGGCGCATTCTCGGGGCGGTGGAGGCAGTGACGGGTATTCTCATGTTCGGATGGAGCACCGGTGTGTTGTTCTCCGTGGTCAGCCACCTGCAGTCCCGTTTCCACAAAGCTGCTGACCGTGAATAGGAGCCCCTCGTGAAACCGCCCAAGGTCAAAATGCCGCCTGGAGTCCTCCGTCGTTTGATGGGCGCGATCGCCAATTTTCTCCGCTCTCCGGTGGGTGGAAAAGCGCGTTGGATGCTCGCCACCTTGTTGTGCCTGATGGTGGGGATCAATACCATGAATGTGGCGAACAGTTATGTAGGCCGTTATTTCATGTCTGCCATCGAGAGCAGGAACCATGATGATTTCATCCGTTTCGCATGGCTCTATCTGGCAGTTTTCGGAGGATCGACGCTCATTGGAGTGTGGTTCCGCTTCACCGAAGAACGGCTCGGGCTTCTATGGCGGGATTGGCTGACACGCAGAACCACCTCGATCTACATTGAGCGAAGGCTCTATCTGGCGCAGGAAGGCGAGGAATCATTGAGCAATCCAGACCAGCGGATGACCGAGGACGTGCGACAACTCACGACCTCCACCCTTTCGTTTGTGTTGATGATGCTCAATGCGATACTCACGGTGTTTTCGTTCTCGGGTGTCCTATGGACGATCAGCCCGATGCTTTTTCTGATCGCATTGTTTTATGCGCTGGCCGGGTCCGCGCTGACCATCTGGCTTGGGCGGCCCTTGATCCGACTGAACTATCAACAATCCGACTTCGAAGCCGATTTTCGCTCCGAGCTCATCAAGCTTCGCGACGGGATCGGCAGCCAAGGGACGGGGGAGGAAATGTTGAAGGATCGCATCAACGGTCGGATCGATCAACTGGTATGCAATCTGAAGCGCATCATCGGGGTGAACCGCAATTTGGGATTTTTTACCAGTGGTTACAACTATCTCATCCAACTGATCCCCGTGCTGGTGGTCGCGCCGATGTTCATTTCCAGGGAAGTGGAGTTCGGCGTGATTGGTCAATCGGCGATGGCATTTGCCACCTTGTTGGGAGCGTTTTCATTGGTGATCACGCAATTTCAAGCCATCTCATCCTATGCCTCGGTGGTGGCAAGGCTTGAAGAGTTTGTCAAATATGCCGAGCGAAGCGATGCGCCCGTCGGCAAGCAGTGAAACCGCTCTCAGAGGGAATCGACGATTTCCGCGATCATCTGGAGACCCTTGGGCTGGATGACTCCCATGCCCATGCCCGGCAGAAACCAAATGCCCTGCTGGGTGTCCTGACAATAGATGATCTCCGCCCCATCCGGAATCTCTGCGAGATAATATTTCGCGGATGGATGCTGATGGAGAAATTCATGATAACGCTCGCACCAAGGGTCCGTGGCGACGGGGAAGCGACTCTGTCCGAGCGCGTGAAGTTCGGCGGCAGTGACCGGCCGGATGGTTTTGCGGACCATTTGGCGGCGGTTTTCCGCCGCGCTGTCCGGCCAATCGTCATGGGTGCTCATGGTGATGGATGTAGGAGTGATGGTGATGGTTTCGATTCCAGGGCTTCGACGGCGATCCAGGGTCACTGGACGGTTTTGACCGGGATGGGAGTCACGGGCGGTGGTGTCCGATTGAGTTCCGGGGCCTTGGGTGGCGCATCTGCTGGCGGCGGTTCCGGCATGCGCACGAGGAGCCAGTTCTGCACTTGATCCTTGCCGAAGTGAATCGCAACGGTGCTGACATCCTGAGTGAGGTTGGCGAGGCTGGTGGCATAGACCGTCTCGACGTTTTTGCCCAACCGCCATGCCACGTTCTGAGTCTCTTTATCGACCTTTCCGGCGATGGCTTGCTGATCGCCACTGAGCACACTTTCATAGGCACCACTGATGATGCCCTCGCGGTTCACGGAGATTTGGAAAAACATGACCGGATCGCCCTTTTCCTCCTGCGCCAGAGCGAAGACACCCAAGGGCATCCATTCGGAGGGTTTTTCCTCTTCGGTGGGCGGCAGGGGTGGGGGTGGTTGCTCGACTTCTGCGGCAAGCTTTTTCACGGGCTCATTGTATTGGGCTGCTGGAATGGGCTTGTTGTCCACATAAACGACTTCCTTTTCATGAACGACCGTGGTGCCGTAGTCGATATATACCGGCGGAGGTGGAGTGACCGCATAGACAAAACCCGTAAGGGCCGCCCAAGTCACAGGCCGCCACCACCACCAAGGATTTGGGGGATAGGTGCCTACCCAGCCGTAGCCAGGTCCCCAACCGCAGTGTCCCCACCAGCGGTCGTCAAAACAATCATCATAATAGTCGCGGGCATTGTCCCAAACCTGATCGGCCCGGTCGAAGCGGTAGTCCCACATGTCACTGCGATGCTGTTGCCAGTCTTCACGGTTCTGATCACGCCAGTTTTGGCGATCATTTCTGGCACTTTCCAGTTCGTTCCAGCGGTTGTCCTGGTTTGCGCGGAAATCATCACGGCGTTGTTGGCCGTTTTGTTGTCGCTGGTTCCATGACTCGTGACGATTGTCCACGCGCTGATTCCAATTTTCATTCCGATTCTGCGAACGTTCACTCCAATCGCCGCGTTGTTCCGGGCGCTGGACTGGACGATCTCCACGATCGCCGATGCCGCCACGATCGCCGATGCCGCCACGATCGCCAATACCACCCGCTCCTCCGATGCCACCTGCTCCTCCGATGCCACCTGCTCCACCGATGCCACCTGCTCCACCGATGCCACCTGCTCCACCGATACCGAGGAAATTTCCCACGTCTCCGCGGGCTGGACGATCCGCTCCGGGGCGATTCTCCGCGCCGGAGCCCGGTCGGTCGATGCCGGGACGATTTGCTGGCCCATTTCCGGGGCGATCCGCGCCCGGGCGAGTTCCCGTTCCTGATCCTGGCCGATCCATGCCGGGACGGGTGGCATTGCCCGCGCCAGGGCGCACGCCGGAGGGCAATTGAGAGGCGCTATTTCCCAAACCCGTGCGCTGCATGCCGGAAGGAAGGTCCTTGGAAGGTGGGCGTGTTGGGCTGGATGGGAGTCGTCCCGCACTGGGGCGTGATGCGGAGGATGCCGGAAGCTGCGAGGGGCGCGAACCTGCCGCGCTTGAGGGGCGGGACACGCTGCCGGTGGATGGGCGGCTGGTGGGCCGTGAGCTGGAACTGATTCCGCTTGAAGGTCGTGAAACGCTGGAACGGGATGGTGTGTAGGACGACCGCGAGGAAGATCCGCCAGAGGAACGAGAGTAGCTGCTGGAACGGGATGAAGAGCCACTCGACCGGGAAAAACTTCCGCCACTTCTGGCACCACCGCCGCCCCGCGCTCCGCCCCCTCCTCGTCCGCCCCGTGCCTCCGCGAGAGGGGTGGACTGGATCAGGATGGCCAGAATCGTAAGGATGACAGGGAAAAATGCAGTTCGTGAGTGCATGACTTTATTTTCCTTTCACACGGCTGATTGCGATCCGCTCGATGGCGGGTTGTGGTTCTCCGTTGAGAGCGCGGTTGCCAGCTTCCCAGTAAAAGCGATCATCTCCAGATTTGGTAATGGTGGCATCCGAGCTTATCCGGCCGCCATCTGCGGTGTAGCCGGTCTCCCGCACCAACCAGCGTTTGCCATCACGGGTCCAGAGGCCGCCGGAAAATCCGCCTTCGCCATCGAAAGTCCACGAGCGGATGGACTCTTCAACCGGATCCCACCCGATGATTTGCCAGCCTTCGAGCAAGGGCACATCGTTTCTTTTGACGGTCACGTTGCGGGTGATGAAAGAGCCGCCCCGGGCCCATTGGATTCGACTGTTGATCGTGACTCCCGCCTCCTTGTCGGATTCACTCCAATCGCCGATCAACCAGGTCAGTTCGGACAACCGTTGTGATGGAGTGATCGCCGGGGCAGGGGTTTCGACGAGTTGACTGATCTTCCATTGGGCGTCCTTTTTTACATGAATGGCGGTAAACAGCGCAGAAGCGGCTTCTCCATCCTTCGCAACCACAGTGGTGGAGCCATTCTCCACCACAACATCCGGGCTCAGAACGCGAACCTCTTCCAGAGTGATCGCCAGCTTGGCCCCTGGGTTGGCCGCGAAGGCAGCAGCAAGGGAAGATTCAATTTCCGATTTTCCCTTGTGGGTATTTCCCAATTCATCCGTGTAAACGACATCATCCGTGAAAAAATCCGCCAGCGCCTTGATGTCACCCCGGGCGTAGGCGGCTTCGTAAGCGCGATCGTTGGCGGCCACGGCTGCATGAGCGGACTTCTCCGCCGCGTCCTCACCAAGGCTTGAGCCCATCGCAGTCAGGGCGGCGGTTGCAATGATCATCAGGGATTTCATAACTCTTTCGGGATGGATGGATCTAGCTGTTCCAATCAATCATGAACTATCACTTGCGTCCATAAGACCATGGTCCTAGCAATGATACGGGCGGGCTTGACTTGCATGGGGGAAAAGGCGGAAATGCACCTAACGGCTAAACAATTTCCCGGCTCCTGTGATCTTCGAATCCCATTCATTGACTGCTGACGGCACCCTGGACGAACCGGATGCTCTGGTTTGCGTTGTCGATGACGATGAGGGGGTGCGCCGTTGCCTGGCCCGGCTCTTGCGTTCTGCGCGGATCCGTGTGGAGACCTATGCTTCGGCTGCCGAGTATCTGACAAGAAAAGAGCATGCAGGACCGGTTTGTCTCGTGCTCGATGTGCACATGCCGGGTGTGGATGGTTTCGGATTGCAGGAGGCGCTTCGCGGCCGCTGCGAACAAATCGTTTTCCTCACCGGTCACGGCGATGTGCCGATGTGTGCCCGGGGCATGAAGGCAGGAGCAGTCGATTTCCTGACCAAGCCCGTGGATGATGAAATGTTGCTTTCGGCCATCCACAAGGCCATCCAACGGGCCCGCAGTCTGGGCAAAACCAATGCCCAACAGGCGGCTTCGCAGGCCATGCTTGCCTCCCTCACTCCGCGGGAGCTCGATGTGATGAAACATGTCATCACCGGCATGCTCAACAAACAGATTGCCGCCGAATTGGGCATCGCGGAAAAAACGGTCAAGATCCATCGCGGCCGCATGATGCGGAAGACACACACCACCTCGGTGCCTGAATTGATCCGGATGCTTCAACTTGCCGGAGAATTCGAATCCCTCCATCCGACCCACTCACACGAAGCATGAAGCCGGCCGTGATTCCTGATCGCATGGATTCTTGTCATTCTTGTCATGTGGACAAGGAGCTTGCTTCCGCGCTTGGTCTGCAACGTCTGCTGGTCGATATTGGCTCTCGATTTGTCATTGGTGACTCCACTGGCATGAATGATACCATCGAGTCCACGCAGCAGCTGATTTGCGAGACTCTGGGACTGGATCGGTCCACCCTTTGGCTCACCACCGGAGAGAACCGCGAGATGGGCTTGTCCCATTATTGGCAGCGGGAGGGATCTCTGCCGCTGCGGCGCAACTTCGTCACGGCGGGTAACCTGCCATGGGCGGAAGGCATGGTCAGGAGCGGCACCCCATTCCATTTCTCCAAGCTGTCGGATCTTCCACCCGAAGCGGCCGAGGATGCGGCCACTTTGCGAATCCATGGCACCAAATCCAATGCTACCTTCCCACTGGTCGCCGATGGCAAAGTGTTTGGAGCCCTGGCGTTTGCGACCACGCAGGCCGAGCGCGAGTGGACGCCGGATGAGCTGGACAGTTTGCGACTCGTGGCCCTGATCTTCGGTCAGATCATCCGCAATCGATGCGCCGAGGAACAAAGCAACCAATTGAGGGATGAGATCCAACGGTTTTCGCGTGCTTCGATGCTCGGAGAAATCGCCGCCGCCCTTGCCCACGAGATCAACCAACCGCTCACCACCATCTTGAGCAACGCCCAGGCGGCACGCCGGTTCATTCAACAGGACAATTTCGAAACTGCCGAAATCATCGGTATCCTCGATGATATCATCCGCGATAATAAGCGGGCGGCTGAAATCATCCGCAATTTGAGGAAAATGCTTTCTGGCAGCCCCATCCCCAGGGAACCTTGTTGTTTGAATGAATTGATTCTCGAAACCCGCTCGTTCCTGCAAGGCCTGCTGGCGCGAGAGGGCATCGACTGCCAGCTGGATCTGGCACCGGAACTGCCGCGAATGCAACTGGCGCGGGAGGAGATGCAACAAGTCCTCGTCAATCTCCTCACCAACGCAGCGCATTCCATGGAGGGAATTCCCACCGAAAAGCGGCGGATCCTCGTCAGCACTCGATGCAATGGCCATGAGGTGGAACTCTGGGTGAGAGACTCCGGAAGTGGAATTCCCGCCGAGCACCTTGATCGGATTTTCGAGCCCTTTCACACCACCCGCGCCGATGGCCTCGGCATCGGCCTGGCCGTTTGCCGTCGCATCGCCGAATCCCACCACGGTCGGATCGTCGCGGGAAATTCCCCGTCCGCCGGAGCGGAGTTTGTGGTCGTGCTTCCTGTGGTCAGGGAACATGAGACCTTGGTCCGATAGCGTCCCTGCCTCCGATCTGATAGGAAACCGGATTGTGCATCCTGTTTGCACGGCAATTCATCACCATTTCCGGGAAAACCAACTTTTCAAAACCCCATGATCCAGCCGAAACTTCTCAACCAATTTCTCGTGAAACCTGGCAGCGATGTCGATCTCAAGGCCTACCACACGGACTGGACGGAGACCGACGAAGCGAGGGCGCTCGGCAAGGACTTCATCAAGGAACGTGCTGCCGAGATTCTCGAGGAAAGCCGCAAACAACTCGCGGCTGCCCAGGAACTGCTCTACGCAAGTGATACCCACTCCGTGCTGTTGATTTTCCAAGCCATGGATGCGGCTGGCAAGGATGGCACCATTCGGCACGTGATGTCGGGAGTGAATCCCCAAGGGTGCCAAGTTTACAGTTTTAAAAAACCATCCGCCGAGGAACTCGATCACAATTTCCTCTGGAGATACATGAAGTCCCTGCCGGAGCGTGGCCGGATTGGTATTTTCAACCGTTCTTATTATGAAGATGTGCTCGTGGTGAAAGTGCATCCCGAATGGCTCGGCCCCGGAGCTCCATCCAAGCCAGACAAGAGTTTCTGGGAGAAGCGTTATGAAGACATCAACAACTTCGAGAAGCACCTCTCACGCAATGGCACGCTGGTGCTCAAGTTCTTCCTTCACGTTTCCAAGGACGAACAAAAACGCCGATTCCTGGAGCGTCTGACCAATCCCGAGAAGCACTGGAAATTCTCCGATGCGGATCTGGCGGAGCGAGAGCATTGGAAAGAATATCGCAGCGCGTTCGAAGATGCCCTCACCGCCACCAGCACCAAGCGGGCACCCTGGTATGTGATTCCGGCAGACCGCAAATATGTCGCTCGCGCCATCGTCGCGGACGTCGTCACCACCGCCATCCAGGACATGGGCTTGGAATACCCGAAAGTTTCGGAGGCCAAGCTGGCGATGCTCTCCGCCGCAAGGGAGAAACTCGAAAAGAAGTCCGATGAAGCACCCTGAGGCCACCATTTTTGCATCCACCTTCGCGCTTGCTCTTGCCGCTTCCATGGGCACTGCCCCGGCCGCAAAGCTCCGGGATCACCCGCAACGGGCCATCGATCTTAATTGCTGAAGATCATCTGAATTTCATGTCGTTCCGCCTCCAGTCTCGCCTGACAGGCCTCCTTCCTGCCGTCGGATGGCTGCGAAGCTATCAGCCTGCATGGCTGCGGGGAGACGCCTTGGCGGGCATCACACTGGCGGCCTATTTGATTCCGGCTGGAATCGGAGATGCCTCACTCGCCGGGCTCCCACCCGAAGCGGGATTGTATGCCTGTTTGTTCTCGGGGCTCGTATTCTGGATTTTCACCAGCTCCCGCCAAACCACCGTCACGGTCACTTCGGCCATTTCATTGCTCGTCGGGTCCACTCTTGCACCCCTCGCGGGCGGGGATCCTTCCCGCTACGCGGCACTGGCATCTGCCACGGCGGTCATGGTGGCGGTCATGGCGCTGCTTGCCGCAATCTTCCGTGCGGGAACCATCGTGAACTTCATCTCGGAGTCCGTGATGGTGGGTTTCAAATGTGGTGTCGCCCTCTATCTCGCCAGCTCACAACTGCCGAAACTCTGCGGCCTGAAGGGTGGGCACGGCGATTTCTGGGAGAAGTCCGGCCACTTTCTCCGCCATGCGGGCGAAGCCAATCCGACGTCTGTCCTCATGGGGAGCGTCGCCTTGGTAGTGCTGCTGCTTGGCAAACGGTTTCTGCCGCGCATCCCGGGTGCGCTGGTGGTGGTCGTTTTCGGGCTTCTGATCGGTGCCAACATCGACCTCGCCAAGCTCGGCGTCAAGATGCTGGGAGCCGTCCCTCAAGGGCTGCCGGGCTTCGGCTTCGGGGGATTGAGCCGCGCGGACTTGAATGATCTGCTGCCGTTGGCGATGGCTTGTTTCCTCCTGGGCGCCGTGGAAACCGCCGCCATTGGCCGGATGTTTGCCCGCAAACATGCTTACCGCCTCGACAGCAATCAGGAATTCATCGCCCTGGCCGGTGCCAATCTGGCTGCCGGACTCGGGCAAGGATTTCCAACCAGTGGTGGCATGTCCCAATCACTGGTCAATGAATCCAGCGGAGCCCGGACCCCGCTTTCCGGATTTTTTGCCTCACTTCTGATCCTGATCGTCATCCTGTTTTTATCCGGCACCCTGCGCTATCTCCCGCAGCCATTGTTGGCCGCCATTGTTCTGGTGGCGGTTGCCGGGCTTTTCAATGGATCCGCGCTCATCCGCATGTGGCATTTCAGCAAGGGTGAATTCGCGGTTGCCATCGCGGCGCTTTTCGGTGTGCTCGGGTCCGGCCTACTGATGGGGGTGCTCATCGGGGCGGTGCTCTCACTCATACTGCTGCTCCGGCGCGCCATGCATCCGCATACCACCGAACTTGGGCGCGTGCCCGGCACCGAGTATTTTGCGGATCGCATCCGCCACCCAAACAATCAGATCATTCCGGGTGTTTTCATTTTCCGCAGTGATGGCGGTCTGTTGTATTTCAATACCGAGCATGTGCACGACCACTTTTTCGAGTTGTTGGGGAAACGCAGCGATGAGATCAAACTCGCCATTTATTATGTCGGAACGGTGCCCATCATTGACATGGCCGGGACGGAGTTCATCACGGATCTCCGCGAGACGCTTATGGCGAGGGGCATCGAGTTCCGCATTGCCGAAGCGCGCAGCAGCGTCCGCGAAGCCCTGCGCCGCAGTGGGTTCGAGCATGACTATGGTCCGATCGAGGCGGATCAAACGGTTGCCACCATTCTCCAAAAACATACAAACTCCCAGCTACTGAACCAATGAATGCACTCCTGAAAATCAAAAATGCCGGTATCCTGTTGTTCGCCGTCGCAGGCCTGATCTCGCCGTCCTGCGCGCCGAGTATCGACATGCCCAAGGGCACCAGCAAGGGCTACACGTCCGCCCGCTTGGTGAAGAGAGACCCGAGCCGCCAGTCGGTCACCGATCCGACCGAAATCCAAGTCCATGGGATGATCCAAAAATCACTCGCCAACCGCTTCCGGGCGAATGGGCTGGCCTACGGCAAAAATGATGCGGACCTCACCATTGCTTACCTTGTGATGTATCAGGAGCCTGGCATGACGGCCCGTTATGACGATTACTTCGGCTATGGCAGGGATGCCCACGGAATCGCCGATGCCGCCCATATCCGTGGCGCGGTGGAAAACACCCGCCCGGATTATTTCCAACGCGCCGGAATCGTGGTGGATGTGATCGATGCCCGGACCAACGAACTGGTGTTCAGGAATCTTGCCGTTGGCGATGTGGTGAGGGGTGTCTCAGATGGCAACCGCGCCGCTCGCATTGATGCCGCACTGGCTCAGGCACTGGAGCCATTTTTCAGAAAAAAATAACGGATTGGTCGCTGCAGCCAGCAACCTCATCTGGAAGCCATGCCATGAAATCGCAAGCGGTGAAGGAGCGACCATTTTCAAAAAACATTCTCGCTCATTCCCTGCGGTTTTTGCTATTCCAGCTGCGGTTGCGGGTGAGTTGCTAAAACCTTCCCCATTCATTTTCCGAATCCTGATTCCCATGCGCCCGTTGTATATTCTTCCCGGTATGATGTTCCTGAGTTCCTGCGTTCTCGGCCCGCAGCCAGGATCGCCGGAGACGCAGGTGCCTTCCTCGATCCGTGGAGACAGCGCCCCGCATGGGAAATCCTTCGGCGAGAAATCATGGCGCAAGGTTTTCACGGACTCCACTCTGCGCTCTCTCATTGAGCGTGCCCTGGCAAACAATCCGGACCTGACTGCTGCCACTTACCGGATCGAATTGGCGCGTGCCCAAGCCAATGCAGCCCGCGCCGATTGGTTCCCAAGCGTGAATGGCAGTACCGGCGGCACGGCAAATTACGGTTCGCCCAATGCCGGCCAAGTCCCGCCAGGTGGCGGCCGGTCCTCGGAGTCCTACGACCTCACCGCCCTGCTCAGTTGGGAAATCGACCTCTGGGGTGGCATCCGCCGCAGCAATGAAGCCGCCCGCGCCAACTTGCTGGCGGCCGAATACCAGCGTGACGCCGTGCAAACGAGTCTCGTGGCCTCTGTCGCCGCCGCTTACATTGAGCTGAAAAATCTCGATGAACGCCTGGCCATTTCCAAACGCACCGCTGAAAGCCGCCGCGCTTCACTCGAACTCGTCACTGCCCGCCGCGACGGTGGCGTGAGCTCCGATCTCGAAGTCGGCCAAGCAGAGGCCCTGCTCGGCCAGGCGCTCACCGCCATTCCCGTCACCGAGCAAGCGATCGCCGCCAAGGAAAACCAAATCCGCGCCCTGCTCGGCGAATACCCCGGCAGTGTGGCCCGCGGGGGAAGCTTGGATCAGCTCGATTCCTCGCTCACCATCAAGGGCGGGCTGCCATCCAGCCTATTGCAACGCCGCCCGGACCTCGCTGCCGCCGATCAAGCCTACCAGGCTGCCGTCGCCCAGATCGGCGTCGCCGAAGCGCTGCGCCTGCCAACACTCTCGCTCACCGGCAATGGTGGCTTGGTCAGTGCCGACCTCGGCAATCTGCTCGAAGGGAAATCCGGTGCCTACTCGATCGGCCCGCGCCTCGCAGGCCCCATCTTTGATGCCGGCCGCGGCAAGTCCCGCGTCGATGCGGCCCGCGCCCAGGCTGGTGAAGCCATGGCCAATCACGACCGCGCCGCCAAACAGGCATTTCGCGAAGCGGCGGATGCCCTCAATGCCCACTTGAAAACCGGCCAGATCGCCACCGAACTCGGCCGCCTCGTGGAATCGAATCGCAAGGTGTCCACCGTCGCCAGCGACCGATTCCAAGGTGGTGCCTCCAGTTACCTTGAAGTGCTCGACGCCGAACGCAGCCTCTTCAACTCGGAACTCGAACTCGTGGACGCCCGCCGCGACCGCCTGCTCTCGGTCGTCCAAGCCTACCGTGCCCTCGGTGGCGGCTGGAAGTGAGAAACGGCAAATCCCTCCTTGCCCCGACCTCAAACCACCCCATCCTTCCCCAATGGACCTGCCCATTCTTTATATCAAACCCGGCTGCCCATGGTGCGACGAGGTGGTCGATTACCTGAAGCGCAAAAAAATCGCGGTCAAAACGGTCATCGTTTCCGGAAATCCATCCGCCATGAAGGAAATGGTCGATTTGTCCGGTCAAAGCAAAGCCCCGACCATGGATTGGCACGGCGAGGTGCTCGCAGACTTCGGGGTGGATGAATTGATCCCATTCCTCAAGGTCAGAGGGATTCATTGAAATTTTCCCCATCCCTGAATCTGCGCCCGGCGGAGACGGATGATATCGGATCTCAGGCGTGCCCGTTTTGATCCAACAGGCGCTTGAGCCGGTTTTTCATCGAGACCTTGGCCACAGCGGCGAGCCGATCGACAAAAAGCACACCGTTGAGGTGATCGATCTCATGCTGCAAGGCGCGGGCGAGCAGGCCGTCGGTTTCGATTTCCAGCACGGTGCCATCGAGTTGCGGCAAGGTCGCCTTCACCGCCAGCGGCCGCCGCACTTCCGCGCGGATGCCCTTGATGCTTAGGCAGCCTTCCATGCCGGATTCCTTTTCCTGGCTGAATTGCAGCTCGGGATTGATAAAAATCAGCGGCATGATGGATTCCAAGTCCGCGTCCTCACCATTCACTTTCAGGAAGGTGATGCACTCGGGATCATGGGAAACATCGATCACCGCGAGGCGGAGATCCTCGCCCACCTGGGGAGCTGCGAGGCCCACGCCATTGGCATCCACCATCGTGTCCAACATGTCGGCGACGAGCTCGGTGATGGTTTCGTCCACCACCTCGACGGGACGGCAGCGTTGACGGAGGACAGGGTGGCCGTATTGGACGATTTCGCGGATCATGGGCAGTGCGCGGAAATCTCTACCGGACGCCAACCCAAACGTCAAACCCCGGAAACTCACGAAGCTTCTTTGTTACCTTGGTGACGCCGCCCCATGGGCCGCAACGATTCGGGCAAATTTCGAGAGGCGAATTTGCGCATTTTGAATCGCCCACACCCCACCCATGAATCGGATTCCTCCGCCTGCTTTGATTTGGCTTTGCCTCCGGGGCTGGGACGGCTGAGAATTGAGGCACTTCATGAGCAATCCCTTCCGCGAAGATCTTGTCGCCCGTTCGCTGGCGGAGCCTTGCACGGTGGTCATCTTCGGTGCCACCGGCGACCTCACGCACCGCAAGCTCATCCCGGCCCTCTACAACCTGGCCGTGGACGGCGAACTGCCCACCGGGGTGAAAATCATTGGTTTCGCCCGTCGCGAGAAGTCCGATGAGGAATTCCGCAGCGGCCTCGCCGAGATCAATCGCAAGGTTTCCCGCTCCGGGCTGGATGAGCGCGTTTGGAATCCCTTCATCGAAACGGTGAGTTATCATCAATCCGAGTTCACCGATGCGGAAGGCTATCGCAAACTCGCCGAGCGCATCGATGCCATCGACGCCGCACGCGGGGGCAAGGGCAACCGTTTGTTTTACATCGCCTCCTCGCCCGAGTTCTTCGATGAAATCCTCGTCAATCTCAAGAATGCCGGCCTCAACAAGGCTGCCGATGGCTGCTGGGCCCGCGTGATTGTGGAAAAACCCTTTGGCACCGACCTCGCCACCGCCCGCCATCTCAACGAGGTGGTCAACGCGACTTTCGAGGAAAAGGACACCTATCGGATCGATCACTACCTCGGCAAGGAAACCGCGCAGAACCTCATGGTCCTGCGCTTTGCCAACGCCATTTTCGAGCCACTCTGGAACAGCAAATACATCAGCCACGTCCAACTCACCTGCTCCGAGAACCTCGGCATGGAAGGCGGCCGCGGCGGCTATTATGACACCGCCGGAGCCCTGCGCGACATGGTGCAGAACCATTTGTTGCAACTCCTCAGCCTCGTTGCGATGGAGCCACCCACGGATCTGACAGCCGATGGCGTGCGCGATGAAAAAGTCAAAGTCATCCGCTCGCTGCGCCAGTGGGACACACCGGAAAAGGTCGCCGCCAACGTCGTCCGCGCCCAATACACCGCCGGCCACATCGATGGCAATCCGGTCCCCGGTTACCGCGATGAAGACCGCGTCAATCCCCGTTCGGAAACCGAAGCCTACGTGGCTGTCCGCCTGCTCATCGATACCTGGCGCTGGAGCGGCGTGCCTTTTTACATCCGCATGGGCAAACGCCTGCCGAAGAAATCCACGGAAATTTCCATCCACTTCAAGGATGCTCCCTGCGTGCTTTTCAACACCCCTTGCAGCGGCATTCCAGGTGGCAACGTGCTCGTCATCCGCATCCAGCCGGACGAAGGCATCTCGCTGCGCATGGTTTCCAAAATCCCCGGCAACAACCTGCGCCTGGAACCGGTGAAAATGGATTTCCACTACTCGACCAGTTTCGGCAAAACCTCGCCGGAAGCCTACGAGCGGCTTTTGTTGGACGCCATCGCCGGAGACGCCACCCTCTTCGCCCGCCGCGACGAAGTGGAGGAAGCCTGGAAATTCATCGATCACATCGAACACGCCTGGCACCAATCCGCCACCCCACCACCCATGGCCGAGTTCGTGGCCGGCTCATGGGGACCCAAGGAGGCCGATGACCTCCTCGCCCAGGACGGCAACCAGTGGCGGAGGTTGTAGAAGTTCTCAGCGATTCCACACGACGCACGGATTTGGGCGAAAAACGCGACGCCTATCTCAGCATCCCATCCCTCAAGGTGGCGATCTTCGCCGAATCGGAAACCCCGGCCGTCGTCGTCCACCGTCGCAAGCCCGAGGGAGGCTTCGCAAGTGAGGAACACTCGGGCCTCGACGCGATCATCCCCTTGCCGGAAATCGATGCCAGCCTGCCACTTGCCGAGCTTTATGATCGGGTGGAGTTTTCATGAGAATTGAGGTCCATCAACCATCCGCGGCACGTCCCTTGCGGGCAAGCCAGATCGGGAGAAAGCGGGGTTTCTTGGCACCCGGCGCAGCGGGAACCGTGAATTCCGCGACTTCGAAACCGGAGCGCTGGAGGTTGCGTGTCAGGCTGGGGGCGTAGCGGGAGCCGGCGATGGCCAGCAGTCCGCCGGCTTGCAGGGCTTCGAAGGAGGCGCTCAGCCAGCGGCGGTCGTCCACCCAGGGGCGGTTGCGCGGGCCGGTGGGTGAGGCATCGAGATGGAGCAGGATGGCATGCAGCATCCCGGCATGGCGGGTGAGGGCGGGCGGGCTGCAGTCGTTTTCCAACACCACGCGATCGTCGGTGAGGAGCGGGCTTTCCGGCAGATGGGCGCGGTGCCACTCGGGAATGGCGGCGAGCGGTTCGGCGACGATGAAGGTGCCGCGTTTTTGTTTCAGCTCGGCGCAGACGGAGGCGAGAGTGTGGCCAAGGCCGAGGCCGACGAGGAAGAGCTTGGGCTGGCGGGCGGGGCGAAAGGGAGCGCAGGCGAGCCTGGCAAGTTCCTCCTCTGCGGCGCGGGTGGCGGGTCCGCAGATTTGCTGGCCATGGATGAGCAGCGACTTGCGGCCATCGTGTTCTTGGAAGGAAAGGACGCCGCCATCCGGGAGGGTGGTTTCGGCGAGGGTGATTCTTGGTTTCATGGGCGGCAGGAGGCTTGGAACTTGGGCGGGCGGCGCGGGTTTATGAAAGAAAATCGATCCTGTCCACAGAAGCCGGGGGAAATACCTTGGTTTTCCGGAATGGTGTCCACGGGGAACGGTGAGTGTTTTTCAAACACGCAAAAACCCCGGCCTTGGAGGGAGGCCGGGGTTCCGTGAAGGGTCGGGTGGTGTCGAGGTAAAAGAGATCGGGTAGGGATCAGATCGAGCTCTTGAGAACGGAAGATGGCTTGAAGCCGACGGACTTGGAGGCGTCGATCTTCATGGATTCTCCAGTCTTGGGGTTGCGGCCGAGGCGTGCGGCGCGCTTCTTCACCTCGAAGGTCCCAAAACCGATGATTTGGACTTTTCCGTCCTTTTTCACACCGGTGATGATAGAAGAGAGGACGGCTTCGAGTGCTTCGTCGGCGGCGCGCTTGGTGGCGTCTCTGCCGAGGGCGGCCTGGATGGTATCAATGAGTTCAGCTTTGTTCATGGCAACGCGAGTTTGTGCGGGCGGGGCGCGGGGTTGGCAAGAGAAAAGCCTTGGAAATCTAGGGGAATTTTTCTGAATGACTGCTTCACCTACTTAATTTGCAGTAGTTCGAGAGGAGCTTTTTTGGGTTCCTGGATGGATTTTGCGGGCAGGTAAATTCCTGTTAGAATCGGGGATGGCGGCTGGCGTGGGTTGGGGGATTGACGTCGTGCTGGCATCCTGCGACAAGCGTGCGATTGGATTCCGGGATGATTCAAAACTGGCTTGAGCGTGGAGCGGCGGCGGTGCTGGCTGCGGCGCACGCCATGCCCGCCCGGGGGGACCTCGCGGTGGAGTTGGAGGCCTTGGAGGCAGCGCAGGCAAGGGGGTATTTTCTGCCGGATGAAGAGGTGCTGGTGCGCCTCCGGTATTCTCAATATCTGGGCTTGCGAGCGGCCTTGGGGGAGACTTTGGCCATGTTGGCGGAGCGTTCGGGGTGGCACGATGAGGAGTGGAAAGGGCGGCTACCGTTTTTTACAGCGGCCTTTGCAGCGGCCTGCGTGCTGATGCGGGTGGATCGGTTTTTGGTGCAACTCGCGGCTGAGCGCCCGGTGGTTTGGAAAAAGTTGGACGAGGAGGATCCCCGCGCCGGGGTGCCGCGGAAGAGTTTTACGACGATCTACAAGGCGGTTTCGGCCCCCGTGAACCTCCGGCGCTTCCTGAGCGCGGCAGATTTTTACCTCGCCAACCGGGAGGAAATCCAAGCCTTGGCCGGGCACCCGGCGGTCGGCCCGGTCGTGGACTTGCTGCGGACGGAGGAACCGTGGATCGAGAGGCGGCAGCTGGATGCCTTGAAACGGTTGGTGGCCTATCGGTGGTTTTCGTTTTTGAGGCGGAATCGTTCGGCTTGGAAAAAGGTGATGTTTGGCTTGTTCGAGGCATCCGGGCGGGCGGTGGCAGAATTGCGGCAGCCTGGGGTGAAACCGCGGGGGGCTCCGAAGCGGGTGACGACGGACTTGTTGGAGGAGGTGCTGGGGATGCTGCGGCCGGGGGATGTGTTTGTGACACGTCACGACGATGCGTTGAGCAACCTGTTTCTGCCGGGCTTCTGGCCGCATGCGGCATTGTTTATGGGGAATCACGATGATCTCGCGGACCTTGGCTGCAAATTGGATGGCGAAGGGCCTTGGTTTCTTGAGGCAAAAAAGGATGGGGTGAGAATCCGGCATGTGACCGAGACTCTGGCGGTGGATGCTTTCGTCGTTCTGAGGCCGCCCTTGGAAGGGGCTGTCCTTGCCGAAGGGCTGCGGCGGGCGCTGACGCACGAAGGAAAGGACTACGATTTCCTGTTCGATTTCCGGACCGCGGACCGCCTGGTATGCACGGAGGTGGTTTATCGGGGATTCCACGGTTGCGGCGGTGTCCGGTTCCAACTGCGGGAAGTGGGAGGGCGGCTGTGCCTGCCTGCGGAAGAGATGGTGGATCAGGCGGTGGCTTGTGGATTCCGGATTCTGGCAGTTGCGGGCCTAGCAGGTGGGCATCTGCTGCTGGAAAGAGCCGCAGAAGTTGCATTTTACAAGAATCGGGGCGCCGTTTGACCCTAGGGAATCGTGCCGAAAATGGAACGTTTGAAGCGGCCGGAATGAAATATCCGAGATCGATCAAAGTATTTTTAAAGTAAAAACTTGCCCAGAACTGCGAGGCTCCTTAAAGACGCCGCGCCCGTCCGAAACCGAGCAACCAAAAATGCGGATTCTTCCCACCACTCTTGCCCTCTGGCTCGTTGGAGCCCTACCTGCCCTCCACGCCGCGGGGGACGGTCCTCACAAGCTGCCGTTCAATGCGCCGGTCGTGGTGGATCTGGGGTTTTTCAAGATCACCAACTCGATGGTGGCGATGTGGATTATCGCAGCCATCGTGATCCTGGTAGCACAGCTCGCCACCCGCCGCATCAGCTTGGTGCCTTCCGGTTTGCAGAATCTTTTCGAAACGATCGTGGAGGGCCTCCAGGACTTCCTCGCCACCATCATGGGGGAAAAACTAGCACGTGAGACCTTCTGGTTTTTCGGCTCCATTTTCATTTTCATCATCAGTGCAAACTGGATGGGCTTGTTCCCAGGCATCGGCACCATCGGCCACTACATGGTGGACGCGGCCGGTCACAAACACGAGTTCATCCCCTGGTTGCGCGGCGCGAATGCGGACCTCAACACCACGCTCGGCCTTGCGCTCGTGTTCTTCGGCATGTGGATTTACTGGTCGGTAAAGGCAAACGGCCCCGGCGGATTCCTTTCGCACATTTTCATCTATCACGGCGAGGGCAAGGGCTTCATCAAGGCCATGCTGGTGGCGATTTTCTTCCTCGTGGGTTTCCTCGAAGTGGTCTCCATCATGATCCGCCCGCTGACCCTCACCTTCCGTCTTTACGGAAACATCTACGCCGGTGAAAGCCTGCTCGAGCTCATGCTGTTCATGGGTGGCAAGTGGTTCGGCTGGCTGGCGGCTTTACCATTCTACTTCCTTGAGCTGATGGTCGGTGCGATCCAGGCTCTTGTTTTCACCCTTCTGACGGCCGTTTTCACCTCCCTTATGTGCACACACGAGGAAGAGGGCGAGCACAGCCACTGACCCATTTTGGATCCTGGACCATGGCAAAGACTGTGGGGGGCTCCAAATCGATACCAAATACCAACCAACACATCCTGCTAAAATGACTGGAAACATCGCCATCGCCGGTGCCGCTCTCGGTGCCACTGTCGCCCTCGGTCTCATCGGCCTCAAAGCCTGCGAAGCCGTCGGCCGCAATCCGGGTGCATCGGGCAAAGTGCTCGTGCAATCCCTTCTGATTTCCGCTCTTGCGGAAGGTGCCCTCATCATCACCATCCTCCTCGGCAAGTAATCCTTGCCAGAGCCCGGGGAAGTCGGCATCCCCTTCTTCCCCGGGCATCCTTTTCCTTCCGTCCAATTTCAAGCGCAACACTTTCAGACTGACACCAACATGGAACTGATCTCCTTTCTCGCAGAGGCCGGTAGCGTCACCGCCGAACTCGCCGCAGTGGGTGAAAACCTCAAGAAACAATTCGGCCTCCACGGTCAATTGCTCTTCTCCCAGGTCATCGGCTTCCTGGTGTTTGCTCTCCTTCTCAAGAAATTCGCCTTCGGCCCCATCCAGGAAATGCTCGATCAGCGCAAGACGCGCATCGCCGAGGGTGAGGAAAAACTGAAGCGCATCGAAAAGCAGCTCGCCGAGTCCGAGAAGACCACCGCTGCCGCCATCGCCAAGGCCAACGACGAAGCCGTCCGTCTTATCAACGAAGCCAAGGAAGGTGCCCACGCCTTCAGCGAGCAGAAAGCCCAAGAGGCAATCGCCCAGGCTCAAAACATCCTCGCCAAGGCCGAAGCTGCCGCCAAGGCAGACCGCGACCGCCTCAGTAGCGAGCTCAAGCGCGAATTCGGCCGCCTCGTCGCCGCCACCACCGCCCAAGTCACCGGCAAGGTGCTCACCAGCGACGACCAACAGCGCATCAACGAAGAGACGCTCGCCAAAGTGGAAGCCTGATCTCGTTCCAGTCCCCATTTCACCCGACTCATGAAAATCTCCAAAACCGCCGCAGCCTCCGCCCGCCGCCTGTTCGGGCTTTGCCAAACGGATGGGCGCTTGGATGAAAACAAGCTGCGCACGGTGATCGCACGTCTGGTGGAAGCCAAACCACGCGACTACGCCGGCATCCTCGGTGCCCTGCAGCGCCTCACCCGCCTTGACCTCGAGCGCCGCAAGGTGACTGTCGAAAGCGCCGTGGAGCTCGATGAAGCCAGCCGCCAGCGCGTCGTCGCCGGACTTGCCAGCCAGTATGGTACGGACCTCGCCGTCCAATACCAAATCAACCCTTCCCTCCTCGGCGGACTCCGGATCCGCGTCGGAAACGATGTTTTCGACGGCTCCGTCCAAGGCCGCCTCACCCGCCTCGCCAGCGCATTCTGATTCTGAAATACCGATTTTCCAGCTGAATACCGAACACTGACCACCAGCCACCTTTCCCCATGAGCAGCATCCTTCAGGAACTCGAACAACAAATCGCCGGAATCACTTCGTCCGTCGAAAAATCCAATGTCGGCACTGTCCGCCAAGTCGGTGACGGCGTGGCCAAGGTCGAAGGTCTCTCCGACGTCATGCTCAACGAAATGATCGATTTCGGCAATGGCGTGACCGGCATGGCGCTCAACCTTGAGGAAAGCGAAGTCGGTGTCGTGCTCCTCGGTGACTACGCCGCCGTGACCGAAGGTGCCCAGTGCAAGACCACCGGAAAACTCCTCTCCGTCCCTGTGGGCGAGGCCGTTCTCGGCCGGGTCGTCAACGCGCTCGGACAACCCATCGATGGCAAGGGCGAGATCGTCGCCGCTGCAAATTATCCGATGGAAAAAATCGCCCCCGGCATCATCAAGCGGAAGTCGGTTTCCGTCCCCGTGCAGACCGGCATCATGTCCATCGATGCGATGATCCCCGTCGGCCGCGGCCAGCGCGAGCTGATCATTGGTGACCGTGCCACCGGCAAGACCACCATCGCCGTCGATACCATCATTTCCCAGGCCCAGCAAAACAAGGCCGCCGAGCAAGGCAAGCTGCAGAACCACAAGCCGCTCTATTGTATCTACGTCGCCATCGGCCAAAAGCTCTCCAACGTCGCCCGGATCAACAAGATCCTCGAAGATGCCGGAGCCATGGAATACACCACCATCGTTTCCGCCTCCGCCTCCGATGCGGCCGCCATGCAATACCTCGCACCCTATGCCGGTTGCGCCATTGCCGAATACTTCATGGATCAGGGCAAGGACTGCCTCATCGTGTTCGATGACCTTTCCAAGCACGCTGTCGCCTACCGCCAGGTTTCCCTCATTCTGCGCCGCCCCTCCGGCCGCGAAGCGTATCCGGGTGACGTGTTCTACCTCCACAGCCGCCTCCTTGAGCGCTCGGCCCGTCTTTCGGAAAATGCCGGTGGCGGTTCGCTCACCGCTCTGCCGATCATCGAGACCCAGGCTGGCGACGTTTCTGCCTACATCCCGACCAACGTGATTTCCATCACCGACGGCCAGATCTACCTGGAAACCGACCTTTTCTACCAAGGCATCCGCCCCGCCATCTCGGTGGGTCTCTCGGTGTCCCGCGTGGGTTCCGCTTGCCAAACCAAGACGATCAAATCCGTTGCCGGCACCACCAAGCTCGACCTCGCCCAGTACCGCGAACTCCAGGCCTTCGCCCAGTTCGGCTCGGACCTCGACGCCTCCACCAAGAAGAAACTCGACCGCGGCGCCCGCATCGTGGAGCTCTTCAAGCAAAACCAATACAGCCCGCTCGGCATGGAGATGGAGTCCGTCTATCTCTTCGCCATGCAGAACGGATACTTCGACGATGTCGCAGTCTCCGACGTCAAGCGCTTCCAAGCCGCTCTCGGTGAATTCTTCAGCACCCGCAAGTCCGAGCTGCTCGACAAGATCCGCAACGAAAAGCCGGACCTCAAAAAAGACGCCGCCATGGTGGACTCCGTCAAACAAGGCATCGAGGACTTCAAGAAGTCCTGGAAGTGATCTGAATCCCCGCTCAAAGCTCCTAGCTCCAAGCTCAAATGGCCAACCTCCGCGACATCCGCCGGCGCATCAAGTCCGTCAAAAACACCGCGCAAATCACCCGCGCGATGCAGCTCGTGGCTGCGGCCAAGATGAAGAAGGCACAGGACCAGGCGCTGGCCGGCCGTGAATACGCCGCCCACCTCACCCAGGTCCTCTTCGACATCCGCAAGAACTTCAGCGAGGAATCCCACCCGCTGCTGGAAAACCGCGCGGGCAGTCGCGAACTCGTGCTGGTGATCTCCACCGACAAGGGCCTTTGCGGACCGCTCAATACCAACCTCGCCAAGATCATCCGCGCGGAAGTTTCTCCGGATGCCCACTTCGTCACCGTCGGCCGCAAGCTGCGCGTGATGTGCGAAAAGCTCGGGAAAAAAGTCATCGCGGATTTCACCGTCAAGGACCCCGTTCCCTTCTCGCAAACGCGCCCCATCGCCAAGTTCCTCACCCACCAGTTTCTGGAAGGAAATTACGACAAGGTCTCCATCGCCTTCACCAGCTTTGTGAATACCCTGCGCCAGGAACCGCAAGTGGTCACCCTGCTTCCCATCCATGGCCACCGCCCGGGCGAAGAGCAGGCTTTCGAAACCATCGGAGCCGGATTCTCGGTCGATGCGCACAAGAATGATCCGGTCCGCGATTTCACCTTCGAGCCCGGCCCGGCCGAAGTCCTCAGCGCCATCCTTCCGCTCTACGTCAACTACGAGGTCTTCCAAGCCCACGTCGAGTCCCGCGCCTCCGAGCACTCCGCCCGCATGGTCGCCATGAAGGCCGCTACGGACAACGCCAAGAAGTTCATCAAGGAACTCACCCTCGAATACAACAAGCTTCGCCAAGGCGCCATCACCGCCGAGCTCCTCGAAATCACCACCGCCATGAAGGCCATGGAATAATCGGTTGTCCGCCGCTCCTCATCCACTCAATTCCAAACCATGAAAACCGTCACCGAAAGCGCAGCACAGCGGGATCTCGGTTCGCTTGTCGAACAGGTTTGGGAAAATCACGTTCCGATCGTCATCGAACGTGAGAATGGACATTCAGCGGTAGTGATCTCTTTGGAGGACTATCAGGGCCTCGACGAAACCGCTTACCTCCTCAGCTCTCCCGAAAACGCAAAGCGACTCCTCTCTGCAATCAGCGATCACAAAAATGGAGTATGCATGATGGAAAGGCAATTGGTCGATCCATGAAAGTGATTTTTCTCAACTCCGCTTGGGAAGATTACTGCTACTGGCAGACAACCGATAAGAAAATCCTACGAAAGATCAATGACCTCATCAAAGACATCCAACGCTCGCCGTTCGTCGGAATCGGCAAGCCCGAACCGCTCAAAGGAAATTTTTCCGGTTACTGGTCCAGGCGCATCGACCAGGAACACAGGTTGGTCTATTTCCGAGAGACCGATGCCATCGTGATCGTCGCCTGCCGCTACCATTATTGATTTTTAGAACTACACCTCACTTCCCATCCATCTCCCATGAGCAACCAAGGAACCATCGTCCAGATCATCGGCGCCGTCATTGATGCCGACTTCTCCAAGGCCAGCAAGCTGCCTGAAATTTACAACGCGTTGGAGATCCAATACGTCCTCAACGGCGTGGACACCAAGCTCGTGCTCGAAGTGCAGCAGCACCTTGGCGACGGCTGGCTCCGTGCGGTGGCCATGTCCACTACCGATGGTCTTAAGCGCGGCATGGTCCTCACCGATACCGGCAAGCCCATCGCCGTGCCCGTCGGCAAGCAGATCCTCGGCCGCATCTTCAACGTCACCGGCGATCTCGTGGACGAAAACGTGCCGCTCGCCGATGCGAACCTCCGCTCTCCCATCCACCGCCCCGCTCCCAAGCTCACCGAGCAATCGGCCAACACGGAAGTGCTCGTCACGGGCATCAAGGTCATCGACCTCATCTGCCCGCTGCTCAAGGGTGGCAAAGGCGGCATGTTCGGGGGTGCTGGCGTTGGCAAGACAGTGGTCATCATGGAGCTCATCAACAACATCGCCAAGGCGCACGGTGGTTTCTCCGTCTTCGCCGGCGTGGGTGAGCGGACCCGTGAAGGAAACGACCTCTACTGGGAAATGATCGAGTCTGGCGTTATCGCCACCGAGAAGGACGAAAAAGGCCACGTGAAACTCAATGCCGAGGGCAACCCAGTGCTCACCGAAGGCTCCAAGGTGGCCCTTTGCTACGGCCAGATGAACGAGCCTCCCGGTGCCCGTCTCCGCGTCGCCCTCTCCGCCCTCACCATGGCCGAGCACTTCCGCGATGAGGACAATCAGGACGTGCTTCTCTTCGTGGACAACATCTTCCGTTTCTCCCAAGCCGGATCCGAAGTGTCCGCCCTCCTCGGCCGGACGCCCTCCGCTGTGGGTTACCAGCCCACCCTCTCCGAGGAAATGGCCGGTCTCCAGGAGCGGATCACCTCCACCAACAAAGGCTCCATCACCTCCATCCAGGCCGTTTACGTGCCTGCGGACGACTTGACGGACCCCGCTCCTGCCAACACCTTCGCTCACCTTGACGCCACCGTCGTTCTTGAGCGTTCGCTCGCCGAGCAAGCGCTCTTCCCGGCCGTCGATCCCCTCGCCTCCACCTCCAAGGCACTCGCCCCGGAAATCGTCGGCGAGGAACACTACCGCGTCGCCCGTGGTGTCCAGCAAGTGCTCCAACGCTACAAGGACCTCCAGGACATCATCGCCATTCTCGGTATGGACGAGCTTTCCGACGAAGACAAAATGACCGTCTTCCGCGCCCGGAAAATCCAGCGTTTCCTCACCCAGCCCTTCCACGTGGCGGAAGTCTTCACCAACGTCTCCGGCGTGCTCTGCTCGATCGAGGAAACCGTCAAAGGCTTCGCCGAGATCCTCGATGGCAAGCTCGACAACGTCCCCGAAGGCAACTTCTACATGAAGGGCGGCATCGACTCCGTCGCCCGCGACTGATGATTTGAAATCTCAAATTTCAAATTCCAAATTCCAAAGACGCCATGCCTCTCCAACTCGATATCGTCACCCCCGAGAAGAAGGTCTTCTCGGACGCCGTGGAAAACGTCTATCTTCCGGGAGAAGATGGTGAAATGGGTGTCCTGCCCATGCACTCGGGCCTCGTCACCGCACTCAAGCCCGGTGAGTTGCGATACCTCCACAATGGTCAGGTCGTCACTCTGGCCATCGGTTCCGGCTTTGCCGAAATCACCCAATCCAAGGTCGTCGTCCTCACCGACATGGCCCTCGGCGAGGCTGAAATCGACGAGCAAACCGCCGAAGCCGCCATCAAGCGCGCCGAGGAAAAACTCGCCAATATCGATCACAACATGGATTCCGAAGAAGTCGCCTATCTCCAAGGCGTCATCTCCCGCTCCGCCGCTGCGATCACCTTCAAACGCAAGTTCCGCAACTGATCGGGAATCCACGGTTCAAAACAGTTCCAATCAAAAACGACGGTCCCATCGGACCGTCGTTTTTTTGTTAGCGGACAGTAACACCAGTAACGGCAAAGACACCTGTCCATCCCGCAGAACCCGGATGTTCTGCGACAAATGGAACTGGCCACCGATGGCTATGATCCGCACAATCTGCGGACCCCAGAAAAGCCGAGTTGCAATGCTCTGTTAGATACTTGGTGATATGCTAATTCTGCAGCAGAGGGAGTTTCTCCACTGCCTGCTTGTATTCGTCAGGATGGGCTTTTTGGATAGCATCAAGACGTTTGCCGATCAGCTTTGCCAAAGTCGGATCGCAGCCTGCCGCGAGGGTGCTTTGATAGGAGACGACTGCTTGCAAAATCTGGCCAGCCGTCTCTTGAGCCAATCCGCTGCGGCACCGCACCAGCGGGACGGGAGGAGCCTCATTGAGCCGGGTTGTGGGTGCGAGCGAATGGCGGACCTCCAGCGCCCGGATGCAGGCGGGAAGGTCTTCGCACTCGCTGGCCTCGCGGATGATTCGTTCGATGAGGTCCATGGGTTTCTCGTCGGGTTTGGCTGCGGTTTGCTCGGGCGCACCGACCGCGCGCGGGAGAATCATCGCAAGGAGCTTTGCTCTCAGGCGGGCGGAAAGTTCATCGTTGCTGGATAGTGCAGTGTCGACATAACCGATGACAGACGCGGGGCTGACGGGTAATCCGGCTTTGTGACTCTGATAGAGCGAGTCGATTTGGGTGAGGGACCGCACCATGGTTTCAGTTTCCGTATCCCTCTGATTATACTCACCTGACACACGGCGCGATTGGTTCAACCGAAACTTCCGTAAGGCCGGTGCAAGTTGATCGAGTTCCACGACTTCCCCAATTCCCATATCTCCTCCGGCGGTCGGTTCAGTGTCCGCGTCAATCAACGCGATCAACCGCGAGCGGGGGATGGGTTGGTAGCCGTCCGAAGCGGCGAGATTGCGAAGAAGTTCATTGGCTTTGGATCGGCTATTGATGCGGGCCTGAAGATAGTCCTGCCACTGTCTGACGTATTTCTTGGCTTGGATCACCTCCTCATAAACGGCGGAGAGTTCCTGGCTCCGACGGCCGGAAGATTTGCCGGTCACCTCGCTCAGTTTGTTGATCAGTGCATCGAGTTCGGCTGGTTTTTCAGCTTTTTTCAAAAGCTCCGTGGCTTCCGCTTTCAGGGTTTGGAGGGCAGCAATCTCGCTTTTTTCAGCCTGTTGAGCGTAAGCCGTCAAACTATTCTGCAAGTCGCTGATGGCAGCTTGAACTTTTGGCGACCTATAGCTATCCGCAATTTGGCCGAGTGGATATTCCATCTCCTGCCGGGATCCTTGGCGGAAGGCCTGATCAAGACTACGAATGTAGGCGGTGCCGCTTCTGCCCGATGAAGAGCCGGGAAGAGCCTTGGCCTCGTCTTCCGCCTGAATTGCCGCAATCAGTAAGTCTTTCGCAGCGGAGGCCTTTTCATCAAAGGCACCAGCGTGGCCTGTCAATAGGATGAGAATGAGCACAAGAGAGCTAAATCGTGACATGATTCGACTTATCAGAGGTGAAGGCCGGGGGATAGAGTAAAATACAACGGCGCGTCTCCAGAGATCTTGCATTGGGAGGAAAGCAATGATCTCTTTCAGACACACTCGAAGAGGTTGAATGGACGGAAAACGAATCTTGCTGATAGGAATGTCCTGCCTCGCAGGTGGGGGCATCGGATTCTGGCTTCGGGGCCCGGGGGACGAATCCATATCAGGGACGACAGCGGAACCCTCGGTGCTCGCTGCGATCGTGGAGTCAACCCGTTGCGACGATAGCGTTGAGGACTTGCTGAAAGCCAAAGGATCCGAATTGAATGAGAAACTTCCGCTGTGGCTATTGAGTGCGTCCTCCGACGAGATTCGCAAACTTTGGTCTGCATGGAACGAGCGGGCTCTACCCGAACCATGGCAGGCAAATCTGATATTCGCTCGCTGGCTTGAACTGGACCCCACAGCGGCAAAGCGAGCAGCAGGTAGTGACCCGCTGGGGCACCTGACCTGGGTGCGGGCCATGAGCGAGCCGGAATCCGTCGTCGCTGAGATCGGGAAACTTCCTGATAGAAACATGATGGCTGCGATGCTGGCGCTATGTGAATTTCACCCGGATATGGCATTGAAGGTTCTCGAAATGAGGCCTGAGATCGCCACACCCGTAGTAGTGCGTCGGCTCGAGCGGCACCGCCTCCGGGGGCGTGAGCTCTCATCCTTGGACGCCGTCCAAATACCCCAAGCGGGCAATGAACGCCGGGACCTCACTCCGGAATGGATTCTGGAGGATACGCAGGCGGCATTCGAATGGATTAAAGCAAAACCTGCCGACGGGGCGGAAGATCCCGCGTTGGAATTATTCGTGGAGGTTCTGGCAGACAAGAAACCAGCGAGCCTCAAAAGTCTCGCGGAGGCCCAACCCCATGGTCGAATCCGGCGGACAATGGAGCGGGCTCTATTCTATCATTGCCTGAATTCGAAACAGGATGAAGCGCTTTCGATGGCCCGTCGGATGGAGTCGCCGAGAGTCGCTGCGGAGTGGTTGGCGGCGATTGGGAATCTTCATTTTGTGGGCGAGTCGGAGAAGGCTTTCGCCCTGTTTGATGAAATGCTCAACGTTTGTCCCGATGCCTTGAGGCTCCCTGATCGGGTGGCCAACCCTCGTGGTTTTGGGACAGAGTTTTTTGTGATACCGGGTGTTGAAAAGTTCGCTGGTGCTCTTTTGAAAATCGATGCTGAACGGACTCTCGCCATCGCCCTGGCGGTGGATGCGAAACGAACTAACAAAATGGGGAGTTCTTGGAATGGATCGATTGCTTCTCTTGCAGATATCTGGTCGGAGCAAGATCTCGAAGGTTTTAGGACATGGCTGGAAAACCATCCGCCTGGCGCGGTGCGTGATGGCGGCGCGGGCCTGCTGGCGTGGACTTATGCGCACCGCGGCGAATTCCCAAAGGCACTCGGGTGGGCGAGGTCGATTGCGAATGAGCAGGATTCCCAGTCGCGCATCCGGGAGGTTGCAAGGGGATGGGCGAGGGGCGACCGGGAGTCGCTTGAGAAATGGTTGGAAACATCTGAAATCACTGACCCAGTTCGAAGAATCATTAACTACGAACTGGAGGACAGCAAACGATGAATATGGCTAGATTTTCCCGTTTCATCCTTCCGATAATGGCTGCTGCTTTCGGCATGCTTGGCGGCTACCTTGTGGGTGGCGGTCCGCTATCTCGAACCGGTGCGAATGCGGCATCGACTGTCCCGATGTCGGTTCAAAAGGCACTGATGCCACTGAAAGCCGCGCGATCCCAAGAGGAAAGGATGAGGGCCACAGTTCATCTGGCGCGCGGCATCTCCACTTCAGAGATAAGCGATTGGCTGGATCGACCATGGTATCCTTACGTGGACAAACTTGAAGGAATGGTGTTTGAGCGCATCTTAATGGAGCGTTTCCTTGAGGAAGACCCCAAGGGCATGGCGAGTTGGTGTCAGCGGGTATGTCCAGAAGAGTTGACTCGTGTGATTTGGGTTTGGTCCGGCCGCGATCCTGAAGCTGCGGTTGGATGGCTCTTGCAAATGGGGGACCGGGAAGAAATGAAACGGCTCTCGCCTGTTTGTTTCGATGCGGTTGCCCGGCGGAAGCCGCTGTTTGCCCTATCACAGGTGCCGATCATTCACGCCAGATTGGGGGAGCCCTCACCGTCATGGCTTGTTGCCGTTTTCGGCGCCATTTCCCGGAATCATCGTGAGGATGTGGTAAAGGAAGCGGAGAAATGGCCGGAACCACTCCGGATTCTGGCGCTGTGCTCGCTGCACGGACCTTCGATTGGCGGGGACTTCCCAGCGGAGATCGAGCGAATGAAACTCGAACCCGGTGGGATCGACCGCTTTTTGAAATCCCTCTCCGATCCTGCTTTCGCCGCAAGGGCGCTTGAGCACGCAGCCATTCTACCCAAAAACTGGCTGAACACTGCCGCGTTATCTGACCACGCTGTTTTCCTGACGAAGGACGCTGACCCGGCGTTCTGGCTGGATGTGGATCTCGCCTCGTATGGTTTGTCGGATACCCTCGCCAGCAAGCTTTCGGATCTTGGAATGAGCTCGCTCATCAATCGGGACCCTGAACGGGCGGTCCGACTTCTAAAGCGTGATGATTTGCGGGAAACCGACAGACGCAAGTTGTTGGGTGACGGCTTCGCCCGCCTCGCGACAAGGAACCAATGGATTGCCATGGAGTGTTTGGCGGATCTATCCGATCCAAGGGAGATTGTTATGGCAAAAAATACGATTGCCGAGACCACCCGTATCATACTCCCGCGGCGCGCCGCACCGGTGAACCTGACCGCGCAGCAATGGTTGGCGATGTTTGCCAGTGAGCGGGGAATGTCTGACGGAGAGGCGAAACAAGCTATGGAGTGGAATGCACTGACTTCCAAAGAACTGCGGCAGGGATTTACCGCCCTCCCCAATGATCAGAAGCACTTTGTCGCGTTGAGATGCGTCATGTTTGATTCTTCGCGCGGAGAGCATGTTCGCGGTGATTCGAGCGCTCTTGCAGGGCTGCGCGCGGACGGAATCACCCACTATCTGATTCACGAGAAAGCAATCACCGAAAAGTGGAGCAAATTCGACGACAGGCGGGAACGTGCAATCGTCCAATTTGGCGTTTCACTGGCATTGGAGGACCCGGCATCGGCCAGCCGGTGGGCCCAGGAAGATCTGCCGCTGGGCGAAATGCGACTGACCATCATGAAGAACGTGGCGGCTTGTTGGCAAAGATTCCATCCAGCGTCTGCGAACCGGTGGGTGCAGAGCCTGCCCGATGGCGAGCTGGCTCAAATCGAACAGTTCCTGAGCCCCACCCGTTGAAAAGCGAGTCTTTGGGGGCCGCGCACTCAATTTCTCTGGAAAATGATAAAGACAAAGGGACGGACGGACCTTTTATCATGTTTGCCAGGACCAGGAGGCGCTGGCCGCTTGAATCCACCCTTGCGGAAGATGGTGATTTTATGCTTTTCCCAATTCTCGATCCGGTTCCAGCCCATAGCCCTCGATTTCCAGCCTGTCGGAGAAGCATTTCACGACCGAATAGGCGGTTTCCTTCTCGGTTTCGACCATGCCCTTGAGGTTCACATAATGGCAATTACGATGCATGCCGTAGTTCCCCGCGTGGTCATGACCGTTTATGTAGGCGACGACGTGTTTGTGCTTTGCGATGAGGGCGAGCAACTCCTCGGCGTTCCAAAGATTGAGCGGATTCCCGGCGGGGATCAGAGGATAGTGGCAGAAAATGATCACCCGCTGCCCGGCGGTCTGCGCAGCCTCCAGCTCTGCGGCCATCCATCCCATCTGCCCTTTGCCGATTCCGGCGTTGTAATCCTTCGCGTGGGGCAATCCTTCGGCGGTGAGCCTTTCCAACATCACTTTCGCCGCCGCCGTGCGCGAATCCTCGGCAGGATAACGCCAGACGGCGACGTCGGTGCCGTCGAGAAAAAGGAAGCGCCAGGATTTCCTGACGATCGAATAGTAGGGCTTTTCCAGGCCCATCGCGCCGAGAACCTTTCCCTTGTCCGCATCGGCAACTTCAAAATCGTGGTTTCCGCAGATCGGGAAATGAGGTGATTTGAGTTTCGTGTAGATTGGCATCACGGAGGCGAAGCTCGCGAAATCGCGGTCGATGAGATCGCCGAGCGTGGCCACGAATTCCAGTGGGCGGCCGTTCAGGTCGGCGATCGCCACTTCCAGCTTCGCGAGCGAGTTCCGATAATAGCGCCCCCACTTCGGTTCGGCATCGGCGTATTGCGGATCGGCGATGAGCCCGAAGGTGAGCTCCGGTTCGGCGGCGGGCGCAGCGGTGGCTTTTCCCGCGAGGGCCAGCGGCAAGGTGATTTTCAGAAAGTTCCTGCGTTTCATGACGTTGGTTTAATCGTTCCTTAGAGTGATTGGAAACATCAAAAGTTGAATCTCGATCTGATTTCCTTTGCCCTTTCATTGTTTGCCACAATGGATTTTGCCCTTGCGGGAGACACTTGGAGGAACCGTTGGGGAGGACCGAAGGCGGGGAAATGATCATCGGTTTTTGCCCGATCTTGTGGGACATCCAGCCTCGCTTCAATGGACTTTCTCAAAATCATTCGCCCACAGAATCAATGTTTATCATTTTGGAGCTGCCGGTTTGTTCGTGAGAGCGATTAAAGTCGATAGGCGACCCGCTGGACCACCCAAGTCTCGCTGGAGGGTTGTGCCAGTGCGAGGATCAATATCGCTTTGATAGAGCTGATCACCATTAAGAATTTGATCGGAGTGATAGAGCCCCTTGTTTCTCCGGGATGGCATCCCACTCGAACTTGCATAAAGGCCGGCTTCCCCGTCATACTGCATGCCACCAAACAGATACGGATTCCCCACTGCGCTGCCGGAGATGGCGTTACCCGATCCATCGAAAAAGGCCGGTTCGCCGTAGTCGGCGTAGTCGTAGCGCTCGGCCACGGTGCCGTTATCCAAGGTTAAGGCTACCGTGCTGCCGTCGCCGTCGGTGGCTGGCCAGTAGTTCGTACCATTGCGCCTCGTTGTGACGATGCGGCAGCCTGTCCGGTAGCTGTCGGCCCAGATAACTTGGGTGTAGTGACCACAGACTCCGCCGTGGGTGAAGGATGCCGTGACGTTGCCGCCGCCGTCCCGTTCTTCAATCACCTCGTCACCATCATAAACATAGCGGGTGGTGTTGAAAGTGCCGCCAGATTGCGTGCCCTTCAGGATGCGTCTGCCCAGAGCGTCGTAGCCATAGACGGCGATGGGGGCGCCGGTTGAGCCACTATTGATCGCCACGAGGCGGTTGGCATAATCGTAACTGAAGGTTCGCAGTGTGGTGGCTCCCGATGTTTCCGCCGTGCGATTCCCGTTTTTGTCATAACTGAAATTGCCGACGGGTGTGGTGGTGTATTGATTCACCTGGAAGTCCGCCGGCTCGGGCAGGGTGTTGTTCAGGGTGTAAACGCCGGGATGATTGTCGCCGGTGACGTTCAGGCGGTTGCCCGCTTTGTCCAGGGTGTAGGTGATGTTGGCGGTCTGGGCTCCATTGGTGGTCACCACAGTGTTCACCAGTCGGTCTGCGGCATCGTATTGATAAACTTTTGCGGTCACCTTGCCGGGGAAACTGGACATTTTTCCGGTCATGTTCTGCGCGGCATCGTAACGGTAAGTCGTGTCGTCGATCGCCGCGCCGCTGGTGGAATTGACGGTTTGCACGCGGCTGACCTGACCCCAGCCGGAATCTCCAAGCGGATTGGCAGTGCCCGCGACCCCGTTGTAGGAATAACTGGTGCGGGTGTTGTTGCGGTTGTCCACCCGCTCGAGCTGGCCGCCGATGTAATGGTTGGTGCTCAACACGCCGGGAGCTTCGCCGTCACTGCTGGCCAGGAGGGAAACGGTGGTGGGCAGATTCGCGGCGTCGTAGGCATAGCCGAGGGTGCGCCCGCCGGGATAGGCGACTGTCAGGCGGTTGCCCGCCGCATCGTAGGTGCTGGTCACGGTCAGGCCGTTCTGGGTCTCGGTGAGGGTGCGCCCGAGGGAATCATAAGTGAAGGAAGTGGTGGAGGCGTTGTTGTTCGCTTGGGTGACCCGGCCTAAGCCGTCGTATGCGAAGGTTTCCAAGCTGGTAGTGGTCGCGACTCCGACTGCCGGGACGATGTTTTTTTGCAGCTGACGGTTGTTCAAATCATAGTTGCAGGTCGTCACCGTGCCGTTTGCATCGGTGGAGGAAACGACGTTGCCGTGAACATCATAGGTCGCCGAGTGGGCAGTGCCATCGGCGGCGGTGGTCTGGGTCAAGCGATTGAGTGCGTCATAACCATAGCTGGTGAGGTTGCCGTTGGGATCGCTCTGCGAGGTGAGTCGCGAATTGGCATCCCATGATTGCGTGGTCACGATGTCCACCGGGTCCAGAGTCGAGCCATTGTTGTTCATGTCGCGCCCG
>JBBARN010000042.1:0-47615 GCA_040399845.1 Luteolibacter sp.
GTCCCCACGTTCTCACCTCTTTCGCCTGCGGCCCCGGCGGTGCCGCCCTACCTGCCACTTTCTTCGAACATGCCCCGAGCCGCGAGATGCCGGATCCAAGGGACGAAGGCCAATTCAGGGCATTGCTGTTCTGCAACAGCGGAAAGCTCTCCCAGATCCCGGGCGCCGTCCATCACCTCCAGCACCGGGTAATGAGTATCTGGAAACGCACAGGCACGATGCCAGACATCCACCAACGGCAAATGCCTCCTCGCACAAGCCAGTCGAAATGCCCCCAAGCAAGGATACTCGGGCGGATGGGGAGCAATCGAAACCGACTCAATTCGGGGAATTAAATCGCCTGATTCAAACAACTGTTTCAACTCGCTCATTGCGAGCGGGGAACCAGATTGTGAACAAAGCTGCTCGATGGGCAGGCAAGACCCCGCTGATGAAGCATCGCCCACGCACAAGTCAAACAATCGCTTCAATCGATCATTTGATGAGGATTCCAGCAGCCGAACGGACACTCTTGCAATATTCTTTAGAATTTCATTGTCAGATACTTCCGCCGATTCTTTTACAAATATTGAAGAACGGAAGGTTTTCCCCGTCTTTTCATCAGCAGCGATCTGAGCTTGTAAAGTTCCTTCCGGTGAACCACGGAAGTTCTCCACGTAGTCACTTTCACCCACCCATTTCAAACGACCGTTTTCAGCAAGCTCCACGACATGCGCCAATGACCAAGGATCGTTGATGGGGGCAAAATCATCGAAAGGCAGGATCGCCGGCCCCTTCTGGATCATGTCGTCGATGATGGCGGTTTCCGGTGATGAAGCTTCTGTGACGGATCGGAGGATTGCGAGAGCTGCCATCAAATCCCCTGCTCCAGCCTGGAGGATGGCCTGGGCTTTTTGGATGACGGGCAAGCGATTCCGCCAGCCGGATTCGACATTGAAACTGATGGTGGCGAGTCCTTGCGGTGATAGGGCATCGCGGCAAAAAGCGAACAGGGCCGCCTTTGCATCGTCGGGCACCCACGACAGGAATCCGTGGGCGATGATGAAATCAACCGCACCAGCAGCGACCTGAAACTCCCGGAGATCCGCCTGAATGAAACGAATGTTTGAAACTTTCGCTTCATGCGCCAAACTCTGTGCTTCGGCGATTGCGGTGCGGGAGAGGTCGATTCCGACGAAGCGGCTCTTGGGCCAGCGGATGGCGAGCGGGATCAGGTTCAGGCCCGATCCGCAACCGATTTCAAGGATGGTGGCGTGGGCGGGATGAGGAGGGCGGTGGCCACGCAAGCGGGCGGAAGCCGCGGATAGGGCCGGATCCGATGGAGGGTGGCTCATTGCCGGATAGGCAAGAGTTTCGTAGTAGCCTTGGAGAGGATCGGGCATGCTGGGTTCTCAGGACACCCGTTGAAGATCGATGCGTTGCCAGTAAATGCGATCGCGCCATTCGGGAAAGGCATCGGTGAAGGCGGAGAGGCGGCGCTTGGAGGCGACCACAGGGCCGGCGACGAGCACTTCGTTCATGGCATCGGGCGACTTCAGGCTGCGGACCGTGGCAAACGATTCCCGCAGCACCTTGCGGGTGAGCGACTGCATCGAGCGGTGGCCGGGACCGGTGACGAGATTGACAGCGAGCACGCCGCCCGGAGCGACGGCACGGGTGAGATACCCCATCAGTCCGGCATCCCAGGCACGGGGGCGAAACACGTCGGTTTTTCCCGCGAGGTAGATGTCATCGATGACCACATCGAAGCGGCGTTTGTTCTTGGCCAGCCAAGCGTAGGCATCGCCGATAATCACCTCGACGCCAAGTTCATCGAGGTGCATGTGTGCGCGGGCGAGATCGATGATTTCCGGATCGATATCGATCGCGGTGAGCCGGCAATCCGGGAGCAGGTGGCGGAGGATTCGGAAAGCCGTTCCCCCCGCAAGACCGAGCATCAGGACGGAGCGCGGCGGGTGCTTTTCCGCGAGCAGGGCGGAGGCGGCGATCATGTCCCAGGCGAGGCCGGTGAGAAATCGGCGTTGGTGATGCCAGGCGTGCACCGCACCCTCCACGCGGAACTCGGTGGCGAGCTCGGATTTCCAGATCTCCAGCGATTGGTGGCGGGTGTGAACGGTTCCGGTGCGGCGCATCAGGGGCGAGCTTGGCCGCCCGGAGCCGGGATGGAAGCTGAAATTAGATTGCACCACCAATCAAAGTGGCTAGTCATCCGCGCGATGCATGCACTTTCCGCCGCCTTTTTCCTGCAAATGGCAGTCATTCTGATCGCCTGCCGACTGGTTGGAATGTTGGCAAAACGCATCGGCCAACCGCAAGTGGTTGGGGAGATGATCGCCGGCGTGTTGCTGGGACCCTCCCTGCTGGGGTGGCTGTGGCCGGGATCGGCAGAGTTGATTTTCACCAAGGAATCCCGAGGCATCCTCTACACAGGGGCCCAACTGGGGGTGGGGCTCTACATGTTTCTGGTGGGGCTGGAGTTCAATACCGGACATTTCAAAGCACGAGCGAAAAGCGCGGCCTGCGTCTCGATCGCAGGGATGGCGGTGCCCTTCGCTCTGGGTGCCTTGCTCGTGTTGTGGCTGCAGCATGTGCCGGGGATTTTCACGCCCAAGGTGAGGTATTTCGAGGGAGCCTTGTTTCTGGGAGCGGCCATTGCGATCACTGCGTTCCCGATGTTGGCGCGCATCATTTCCGAGCGGGGGCTCTCCGGCACCCCCTTGGGCACCCTCGCGCTGGCGGCGGGAGCCATCGACGATGCCGCCGCGTGGTGCGTTTTGGCCATCGTGCTGGCAACCTTCGGAGCCTCCCAGCCTCTGAATCTCGGCCCGTTGAAAATTGGCGCGGAGACCGTCGCCATCGGAGGAGCGGCGCTTTATGGGATCGTGGCCCTGAGCGTTGGCCGCAAGTGGCTCGCTGGATTCGGCCGTCGGGCGGAGGCGGAAGGCGGCGTGTCGCATGCCATGATGGCGCTGGTGCTCGCTTTGTTCTGCCTCGCCGCATGGTATGCGGACATCATCGGGGTGCACGCGGTTTTCGGTGGATTCATCCTCGGAATCGCCATGCCACGCGGGATATTCGCCGATGACATCCGCCGGAAAATCGAACCTTTCGCCGTGGTTTTCCTGCTGCCCATGTTCTTCACCTTTTCCGGGCTCAATACCAAACTCGAAGTGCTGGTGAGCGATCCGATGTTGCTGCTGGTGGGAGCGGCCATTCTGGTGGCTTCCGTCCTGGGCAAGGGAGTCGCCTGCTGGGCGGCAGCGCGCTTGAACGGCGAGGACAACGCCACTGCTCTTGCCGTCGGCACCCTGATGAATGCGCGGGGCCTGATGGAACTCATCATCATCAACATCGGGCTCCAGCAAGGCATCATTGGCGAGGCCTTGTTTTCCATCCTAGTGATCATGGCCATCGTCACCACCCTGATGGCGACGCCGATTTTTGAGCGCGTCTATGGCCGCAAGGCCCGGGCTGCGGGCACCTTGCAAGCGGGGTAATCAGAATTCGGAATACTTGAGATTGTTACCCTTGGCCTTGTCCACGGGATAGCGTTGTTCATTGTTCGCCATTTTTGCGGCCATCACATCACCGAGTTTGAATCCGAGGTTATCGGCGAGTTCGAAGAGCAGAATCCCGACATCGGCGATTTCGGAGGCGATTTCATCGCGGTTCCTGCGGACCCGATCCTCGATCTGCGCTTCCTGCTGCCAGACAAAGTGCTGCATGAGTTCGCCAGCCTCTGCGGCGATCGCCACGGAGAGGTCTTTGGGATTGTGGAACTGACGCCAGTCCCGCGCATCGACAAAGGCCTGAATGCGTTCGGTGAGGGAGGAAATGGAATCGTTCATGAGCGGATGATGGTGAGAAATGGGGAAGCAGGAAAGAAAAAGCCGTCCGCGCACGGGGCACGGACGGCTTGGGAATTTCGGATTGGCCGAGTGATCGGCCGGTTTGGCTTATTCAGCGGCCTCGTCGGAGTTTTCAGCCTTCTTCTTGGCGGCCTTTTTGGCGGGCTTCGCTTCGGCTGCCACTTCCACGACTGCTTCGGAAGCAGGAGTTTCGGCAGTGGCGGCTTCTTCCTTCTCCGTGCTGCGATCGACCCACTCGATGATGGCCATCTGTGCGGAGTCGGTCATGCGGGCACCGAGCTTGGTGATGCGGCAGTAGCCACCTTGGCGGTCCTTGGAAGCGGGAGCCACTTCGGAGAACAGCTTCTTGACGGTTTCCTTCTGGTGAAGGTAAGCGATGGCCAAACGGCGGGAGTGAAGGTCGTCGCGCTTCGCGAGGGTGACCAGTTTCTCCGCCACCGGGCGCAGGGCCTTTGCCTTGCCGAGGGTGGTCTTGATGCGGCCGTGTTCAATCAGGCTGCATGCGAGGTTGGAAAGCAGGGCCTTGCGGTGCGAGGCGGTGCGTTTGAGTTTTGCGGTTTTGCTGCGATGTCTCATCGGGTGCTTTTTCTAAATGTTCTGAAGGTTGGTGGGTGAATCGTCGATTAATCGTCGAGGTTTTGTGCGATCAGATCGGCGAGACCGACCGGAGCTTCATCTTCCGCACCGAGGCGCGGTCCGCGCGAGGCGGCGCTCGGTCCGGAGAGCAGCGAGGGCTCGAAGGACATGCCAAGGCCGAGGCCGAGCTCGACGAGCTTGTCCTTGATCTCGTTGAGCGACTTCTTGCCGAAGTTGCGATACTTGAGCATTTCCGCTTCCGACTTCATCGCGAGCTGGCCCACGGTGGTGATGTTGGCGTTGTTCAAGCAGTTTGCCGCGCGCACCGAGAGTTCGATCTCGTTGACGGACATGTTGAGGAGTTTCTTGAGTGCTGCGTTTTCCTCGCTCGATTCGGCAGGTGCCTCTTCGAAGTCCACGGCGTTTTCGTCGTAGTTGACGAAGACGTCGAGGTGATGGCGGAGAATCGCTGAAGCTTGGAGCAGCGCATCCTGCGGGGTGATGCGGCCGTCGGTCCAGATGTCGAGAACCAGCTTGTCGAAATCGGTCATTTGACCGACCCGGGTGGTTTCCACGGAATACTTGACGCGGGTGACGGGCGAGAAGATCGAGTCGATGGCAATAACGCCGATCGGTTGGTCCTTGCGCTTGTTCTCATCGCCGGTGGAGAAACCACGGCCGACGCGGACTTCGAATTCGCAATCGAACTTCACCTTCTTGTCGAGGGTGCAGATGACCTGGTCCTTGTTGACCACGTCGTAGATATGGTCGCCGGTGATATCGCCAGCGGTGATCACGCCTTCTTTCTCCACCTTGATGGTGAGAATGCGGGGGTCTTTATCGTTGTGATTGAACTTCACCTTTTTGAGGTTGAGCACGATGTCGGTGACATCTTCGACCACGCCGGGAAGGCTGGAGAATTCGTGCTGAACGCCGGCGATGCGGACGGAGGTGATGGAGGCTCCTTCAAGCGAGGAGAGGAGAACCCGGCGAAGGGAGTTACCGATGGTGTGGCCGTATCCACGCTCGAAAGGCTCGGCGATGAATTGGGCGTAGGTATCGGTGGCGGTTTCCTCGTTGCGAACGAGGCGGTTCGGGAGCTCGAAACGAGCGAGTTTGACTGCTGACATGTGTGGTATTTGTATGCCGGGTTACCCTCCTGCGGGCGGAATCCACTCAAATCGAGCGGTATCGGAGGACCTACGGCGTGCATTGGAATGCCCGCGGGGCAGGACTAAATGTCGGGCAGCCTCGGGATGCAAAGCATTTTTTTCCGGAAATGAAGTGAAAAAATCGACATTTCGGGACGTTATAGGAAAAAATCGCTAGATCGTATCCCCCTCCAGATCTAACGGTTTCCAGCAAATCAACCCCAAACCAATCATGAAATCGAAGAAAAATCTGACCAGGTTCGACTATGAAACCGCTGCATTTGAAGGCTGGAGACTCTCGCTGAGCCGGGCGGGAACGACGTTCACCCGTTATTTTCCGGACAAAAAATTTGGCAGCGGGAAAAAGTCGCTAGCAGCAGCGGAGAAGGCACTAGAGGACGTCAAAGTGATCCTAGATGGAGCCAAGCGGGTCGATGGAAAGCTGAAACCGACAACCATCAAGAAGGTCGAGAAGGTTCTCGCCGATGCCGTCTAATCCGGAATTCCGGGGATTCCCGCTTGTCGGAGGTCCCCGGGCAAGGTGGGATCATGCATGCCTGCGGCTCACCGTTCTGTCATTCATTGGTTTCGTCGTGATCTGCGGATTGCAGACAATCCGTCCTTGTTGAATGCGGCGTCCGCCGGGCTGCCGGTGATTCCGGTTTACATTCGCAGCGTTTGGAAATCCCGGCATGCGTGGACGGGAGCCACACGTCAGCAATTTCTTTGCGGGTCGCTTGGCTCGCTGGCGAAGAATCTGGAAACTCTGGGCGGCCGTTTGATCATCCGCGAAGGAGATGCGGTTGAGGCACTCCGCCAGCTCGTTCTGGAAAGCGGGGCCTTGGCGGTTTATTTCAATCAGGATCCTGACCCATTCGGCAAGGCCGTGGAAATGCGGGTGCAGGCGCTTTGCACGGAACTAGGCATCGAATTCAAGCCTCATGCGAATGCGGCCATGCACGGCCCGGATGAGGTGCTCACCCAGGGAGGCTCGCCCTATCGGGTTTACACACCATACAGCCGCAATTGGCTGGCTCTGCCCAAGGCGGCACCACTCGGCAAACCAAAGCCGCTGCAAACCCCAGCCAACATCGCTTCGTTGCCTCTTCCATCCTTGGCAGACTGGGGCTTGCTCCCGACCGATGCCAAACTGCCGGAACCGGGGGAACGCCCGGCACGGGATCGCTTGAAAAAAGCAGTTGCTGGAAAAATCCAGCATTACGCCGCCAAGAGGGATTTCCCGGCGCTTGATGGCACGTCGAGGATTTCACAGGATCTGCGCTTCGGTCTCATCTCCATCCGCACCGTCTATGCAGAGGCCATGAAGGCACGCGCCACGGCCGATCCGGCGGGGCGGGCCGGTATTGATATCTTTATCAAGGAACTCGCGTGGCGTGAATTCTATTTCGCCATCCTTCATTTCTATCCGAATGTTCTGGATGAGGAGTTCAATGCCGATTGGCGCGGCTTGCCATGGGATCAACCCGGCACCTTGTTCGAGGCATGGAAAGAAGGACGCACCGGGTTCCCCATTGTGGATGCTGGAATGCGGGAACTGCTTGCCACCGGCTTCATGCACAATCGCGTGCGGATGATCACGGCGATGTTTCTCACCAAGGATCTGCATATCGATTGGAAACTGGGCGAATCCCATTTCATGCAACATCTGGTGGACGGCGAGATTGCCTCTAACAACGGTGGCTGGCAGTGGTCGGCTGGCACCGGAGCGGATGCGGCTCCCTACTTTCGGATTCAAAACCCGTGGTCGCAATCCGCACGCTACGATGCCGCCGGAACTTATATCCAACGTTGGGTGCCGGAACTCGCCAAAGTGCACCCCAGCCGATTGGTGGAACCACCGAAAGATGGCCGACCCCTGGCACCTGGCTATCCCCTGCCCTGTGTCGATCACAAGACCGAACGCGAACGGACACTGGCCATCTTCAAGCGCCACCGCGAGGCGTCATCCCGTGCTTGACGAAAGGTGGCACGGAAATTTCACGTTAGGGGCACGATGAAAACCCAAGCCCTGCTCTTCCCCACCGGTCTCTTCGCCATTGCCATGGTCGTGGCACTTGCCCAACCACCAGCCGGTGTGCCATGGAAAAAACGGGTTCTAACCACCGATTTCCTCACCGAAGGGCTTTCCGCCGGTGATATCGATGGGGACGGCAAGAAGGATCTCGTGGCCGGAGCATTCTGGTTCAAGGGCCCCGAGTTCAAAGAGGCCCGAGCCTACCGCCCCGGGCGGGCCATGCCGGTGAAAGTCTATCAGGAAGATTCCTTTCTCAGCTGGGTGGATGATCTCAATGGCGACGGCAAGAACGACATTCTGATGGCCAGCCACCCCGGCAAGGATTTGACGCTTTATCTCAATCCGGGCAATGAAACTTCATGGCCTGCGCATCGGGTGATGACCCAGGCGGCGACCGAGAGCCCTTTGTGGATCGACCTCGATGCCGATGGAAAAAAGGAGCTCATCTGTATGCAGGGCGGTTGTTTCGGATATGCGGAGATCGACTGGTCGGATGTGACGCGACCATGGACCTTCATCGCCATCTCCGACAAACGTTCCAACACCCCCTACGTTCATGGTTTGGGAGTCGGTGATTTGAATGGAGATGGAAAGCTGGACATCATCGAAAAAGACGGCTGGTTCGAACATCCCGCCGAAGCTCTGCAAGCCGGAAAAATGTGGACGTGGCACAAGGAACCCTTCGCTGGCCGCGGAGGCGCCCAGATGCTCGTCTTCGATGCGGATGCCGATGGCGATAATGACATGGTTACCAGCATGGATGGTCATGGCTATGGCCTAGCATGGTTCGAGAATCAAAAGGACGGCAACACGGTCACGTTTATCCGCCACGAAATCCTCCCAGAAGATCCAGCAAAGACCGGAGTCGGCGGTCTTCAGTTCAGCCAACTTCATGCCCTGGAGTGCGGGGACTTCGACAAGGACGGACGCATGGATTTCATCACCGGAAAACGCTACTACGCCCACAATGGCAAGGATCCCGGCGCGGAAGATCCCGCCTTGGCAGTGGTGTTTTACAATCGGAAAGGATCGAAAACCACCGAGTGGCAGCCGGAAGTGATCGACACCAACTCAGGAGTCGGCTGTCAGGTTCTGGCCGTGGACTTGAATGGCGACGGAACCTTGGAATTCGCAGCCGGAAACAAGAAGGGGGTTCATATCATCGGAAAATGAGCCGGACATCTTGTGTCATTTGACCCGCTTTCATCTTTTCACTTGCAGGCGCTGGGGAGAATTCCAGATTTCCGGACATGCAAGAGGTGCCATTGAAACCCGCCGAACTCGCCCTCGAACAATCCGGGCTGGAGTTTCTGCGCAATGGAAAATTCCGCAAGGCGCGGGATGCTTTCAAGTCCCTGAGCAAATCCCAACCTTCACACGCTTTACCACTACTCATTGAGGCAAACCTCGGGCTTGCCCGTGAAATGATGTCGAAGGGCCTCGTCAGTGAGGCAAATCAAGTCCTCGCCTATCTGAAAACGATTGCCCCGGCATCCCTTGATCTTGATTTCAAAGCTTCCGAAAAGAAATCAAGTGGCGACGCTTGGTCGGCCATGGTTCCACTGGCCGCCCGGCGCTTGGCGACTTCCACGGATCTCAAGGAACAGATCCGCGCGGCAGACGAAATCATTTTGGGTGCCGATTCTCCTGATCATACCGACCACCCGGAGGCCAAGGCAATTCTAAGGGCTCTTGAACTTGGCTACAGCACTTCGGTCACCGATCAGACGACTCCCCTACTTCGCACCATCCCCCGCTCATCGCCATTCAGTCACTGGGTGATTTTCTTCAAAGGCATGACCGCGCTGGAATCAGGCGATCATTCCCGGGCAGCGGATTGTTTCCGCAGAGTGCCGGAAAACTCAATGCTACAGGCTTCACTTGCGGCTTTGCTCACCCTCTGCGGGAAAGTGCCGCATCCGAAGCCCACCCCTCGCACGATCCATGCGCTTTGCGCCTGGGCAGGTCACCCAGCCTTGGCCGAACCGCTCATGCAAGCCGAGCCCCTCTGGCGCAAACAAGAACGAACCAAGGCATTTACCGTTCTTACCAATCAGATTCCTGGACTCCTGTGCTGGGGAGCCTCAAGCTTCAAGGCGGAACTATCGCGATTCCTTGCGACCGAGTTTATTCGCTACGGGATAGGGGACCTCTCCCCCTACAAAGAAAAGGTTATCGTCTACACCTCTATCAAATCCCGCTTCGTCTCAAGGGCCGTCGTGGACCAGGCATTTTTCGCCGTCGATTTGGCCGAATTTTCATCCTGTTCCCACAGTCATTTCCAGACGGCACTGGTCAATCTCGACAACATTTGCCGCGCGACTCCTATCAGCCCCGCGATGCAGTCCCGGATCTTCACCCGGCTTGGCGAGAATTACATCGCCGCTGTCAAACAGGACCCAGAGGACCTGTGCAGTCCCCCAACTGCGAAAAAAGCCTTGGAAATGGCCATCAACCGTGATCCGGGACACCTCCACGCATGGCTCACTCAGTGCGATCTGCTGGCCATGGGAAAGGACAGATCGTCCTACCACCGCTTCGTTGACGACCTGGCCAAGCGCTTCCCTAAGGAAAAAGAAGCCCTCATCCGAAATGGCGACTGCTGTGTGGGGCGTGGTTCCTACACCAAGGCTCTCCGGAACTTTGAAGATGCTGCAAAACTCGATTCCGTTGACCCGCGCATCGCCTGCGGCATCCTGCGGGCACGCCTCGGCATGGCAGAGGAATCCTACAAGAAACGGCAACCCTCCAAAGTCAACTGGGCACTCATCGAGTCCCTTGCCTATACCAATCAATCCCTGTCAGAATTCACCTTGTGGCGACTTCGCGTCCGCCAGATCATTCTTGAGGCCCGTTATGGCGATGAGTCAAAATTGTTTGCCCTGGCTGCCGAGACGTTGCCACTGTCGCCAAATCCCTTTCTCCTGGAAACCGCCTGCCGCATTGGCATCGCGAAATACAAACTGAAATTCATGGATGGCATTCTGGAGAAGATGTTTCCATCTCGACCGACTCCCCAGTCTCTGGCGGATTTCCTTGCCATCATCGACGAAGTTGAAACCACCGAAGAAGGCGATCCATACGAGTTTGCAAACAATATTGGTCGGCAACTGTTCACTTGGCACCAAAGCCTGCTACTCGAATTCGTTGTTGATCGAAAGGATCTCAACACGCTTCTCATAAAAATTCTAAGCAGCAGATTACCCGATCTGGGACTTGCATCATCTGTGCTTAAAAAGTGGTTTGCCAGTCATCCTACCGACCCCGTCCTTCTTTATATTTGCGGGAGTTACGGATTCCCCTGGTTTTCGCATCCGGCCCAATACGATCAGAATGAAATTGCCATTGAACTCCGGGAATCGAGAAATCCAGACGACCAGCGCCTGTTCATGTTGATTGAGCGGGACAAACAGCGTGCCTCCTACGCACGATTCGGTCGGGACCGGAGACAATCCTACAAACTGGATCTCGACTATAACCCTCATCCAGATGATGAGTATGGTGGGGATGACGAGGACTTCACGACTCCTCTTGCCCCCCCCGGTAATCGATCCGGAAAATCAAAGTCCACCTCTAATTTGCTTGCCGCAATCGCCAAAATCCTTGGTGAAAACGGCCCAGGCGGTTCCTATCTCGATCTCCCGTCGCCAATGCAGCCACCTCTGGATCCACCCGGGAAGCGCATCAGGTAAGGATCCCGGCACTTTGCCCATCATTGCACTCATCATTTCACCCCACCGTTCATGAACCCCTATCTCATTCTCGATGTCTCGGACGATGCCGATGACGAGGCGATCCGGCGTGCTTATCTCTCGCAACTCCGCCGCCACTCGCCGGATACCGATCCGGTCGGTTTTGGGCGTGTCCAGGCCGCCTATCAAAGCATCAAGGACATCGATGCCCGGTGCCGTTGGTGGTTCTTCGAACGCGAGACCCCGCCGGAGTCCCCCATCGCTCTGCTCATCGAGCGGGAACAAACCCGCCCCCACAGCGCCCGCCCTTGGAATGAGCTCCGCTCGTTCATCCGCCATTGCACCACCCTGCGCCAAGCATGACCCATTCTCCTGATTCTGAAGATTCTGCCAATTTCTCCGTCCATCACCGCTTCGACGCTGGGCAAGCGGCTATTGCCGACTGGAAACAATCCTTCCGCGAGGATCTCGAATCCTGGCTCGATACACTGGACGGTATCCCCGGGGAGCTGAGTGGTGAAGAAGAGCCCAATGACCCTCCCGATCTCGCCGCTGTCTTCGGGGATCTTTCTTCCCTCGCGCTCGAAAACCGGAAATCCAACCGCCGCACCAACGAAGCCTTTGCTCAATGGAACACGGTTCTCAGCGGCTTTCAGGACGACCTCAAACGAATGAGAGAGAGAGAGCGCTCGCTCTTGGAAAACCAAGCCCCACCCGAATCGGTTCCGGGTCCCATCGCCGCATTTCTCGTCGATTTTCACGATCGCCTCACGCGTCTCGCCCAAGCCCAAGCCCAGATGCCAACTGTGCGGCTTGGTTTTTTCGGAAATGACACTGCGTGGAAAACTGCGTGGAAAAACCAGGGTTCCGCCCTCGATATCACCCTTTCCCACCTCCAAACCTTTCTCAAGGAACAGGGCTTCCAGCGCATCCAAGCGCTTGGCAAGCCACTTGATCCCACCCGCATGGCGGTCATCGAGGCTCGCCTGTCTTCTGGCGCCACTCCCCATACGGTGATTGAGGAAATCACACCCGGATGGCTTCTTGGCTCCCGGGTTTTGCGGGCGGCCCAGGTAGTGATCGCCGTGCCTTCACCGGCTTCCGACAGCCCGCTCCACTCTACCCTTCCTACCTAACGTCCACCTGATGAAATCTCCCATCGTAGGCATTGACCTTGGCACCACCAATAGCTCCATCGCCGTCTTTATCGACGGTGCGATCCGCGTCATCGATATCCAGGGAAGTCCCTCCATACCTTCCTGTGTGGGGCTCGATCCCAGCGGACGGCCCATCGTTGGCACCCCGGCACGCAATCAAGCCATCGCCGCACGGGATGCCACCATATTCTCCGTAAAACGTCACATGGGCGAAGAAATCCGACTGCCACTTGGCTCCAAGGAATACAGCCCGGAAGAAATCTCAGCCCTCATTCTTGGCGAACTCAAGCGGGGTGCGGAAGAAGCTCTCGGCTGCAAACTCACCGAAGCTGTGATCACCGTGCCCGCGTTTTTCAATGAACGCCAGCGCCTTGCGACCCGCACCGCCGGTGAACTCGCCGGGTTCGACGTCAAACGCATTCTCAACGAACCCACCGCCGCAGCTCTTGCCTACGGTGCCGGTCAGTCCAAGGATGAGAAACTGCTCGTCTATGACCTCGGGGGGGGCACCTTCGACGTGTCAGTCGTCGTTTCCGAAGGCGGAATCGTCGAGGTCAAATCCAGCCACGGCGACACTCAGCTTGGAGGCGATGATTTCGACGAACTGCTTGTCCAGCACGTCATTGAATGCTTCCAATCCCTGTATGGCAAAGATCTCTCCGCAGATCCTGCCACGTCCCGCCGTCTCAAGTTCGCTCTTGAATCCGCAAAACGCCGCCTGTCCGATGCGCCCTTCACTCAGGTCCGGGAAGAATACCTATCGGGTGATATCCACCTGGATCTGGAAATCGAGCGCCAAGTCTATGAAAGCCTCATCGAATCCCTGATTTCAAAAACCATCAACTGTGTCGGCCAGGCACTCAACGACGCAGGACTTTCCGCCTCGCAGATTGACAAAATCATGATGGTTGGTGGATCGACCCGCACCCCGCTCGTCCAGCAACGTCTCCGCGAACGTTTGCGGATCGAACCACGCTGGGAAATCAATCCCGACCTCATTGTGGCCATGGGTGCTGCCTTGCAGGGAGCGAATCTCTCCGGCCACAAGACCGACTCCATCCTCGTGGACATCACTCCGCACACCTTCAGCACCAGCACCTTTGAAGACACCGGATTGTATGGCCCGCCCGAGCTCGTCTGTGTGCCGCTCATTCCCCGCAACAGCCCGCTACCAGTGACCAAGTCCGAGGTTTTCTTCACCATTTATCCCGGGCAGGATGCGGTGGAGGTGACCGCTTACCAAGGAGAACATCGCGAACCGGGACTCAACCAACTCGTAGGCAAGTTCCTCTGTGAGGGACTGGACCCGAAAGCCAGCGAAAACTCCCCCATCGTCATCACGTTCGGACTCGACCTCAGCGGCATGCTTCAGGTCACCGCCACCGAGAAAAACACCGGACTCAGTAAGACCGTCACCCTCGACACCCATGACGTCGCCGCTCCCGTGGATTTGGAAGCCTCACGCCAGCGCATCTCCGATCTCCTGATCGGTGCCAATGAGGCCGAAGACGATGAGGATGAGACCGGTGAGGAAGAGGATTTCAGCATGGACGAGTCACCCTATGTTGACGCTCACATCACCCCGACAAGCGCGGTTGAACCTGATTCCGGCGAGCTTCTTCAAATGGCCAAACAACTTCGCCAGAGAGCTGAAAACCTGCTGGCCAAGAACTTGACTCCTGATGATTCCGCCGAGATTCATGCGTTGTTGGAAAAAATGCGCCATGGAATCGCCTCCCAGGATCTGCAGGGTCTCCAAGCGACAATCGACAGTCTGGCCGATCTGCTCTTTTATCTTGAAGACTGAGACCGCTCCCATGCCATCCCTGTTTTCCACCAACCTCCTGCGTTGCCCGGTTTGCAAAAAGGCCGATCCACATTGTGTGGAGGCCCCCCATTGCCCGCGCTGCGGCTGTGATCTCACTAAATCCGCCGATGCCCACGCAACAGCCTGCCAACACACCATCGCAGCCGCCGCCTGCCTGCGTACCGGAGATTCTGCGGAAGCCTTGGAGTATGCAGCTTATGCGTGGAGCCTCGCCCATCTTCCCGAGATTCCACCGCTTGCCTGCCTTGCTGCACTGCGGTCGCGCAACTTTACCGAACTCGCCTTCTGGCGTGCACGGATCTCAACGTCGTGAGGCGGTGGAAGATATGGTTGTCAGGGTGCGTCTTGATTTCGCTCTCAGCACCTTGGCTTGTCGTGAGGTGGGCGGGGGCGGAAATTGGAACTCCACCACGGAGGCTCCTGATCGACTATCATCGCGAGTTTCTTGATCAGCCTGAAAAGCATGGCATCCGGATCGAGCGTTTGACGGGCTCGAATGGAACGCCCTGGCTGTCCGTGACAACCTATCCGATCTATCAGAGAATTGCATCCTGGCTGACCACTCACGCGCAGGAACCTTCCCATGCTTCCGAATAACTGAATGCTTTGCCTGAACACTTACGCTTCGGAATTGAAATCCCGGCCGACCCATTCGCTAAAAGCCTGAGAACTCAGTGCTGTAGGAATCCCCAAACAGATCCTCACCTCGCGATGATTTTCAGAGCAAGATCCTCTGGCCTTGGTTGCGAGCGCTTTCATAAATGGCTTCGATCAAGGCAATGGCGGGACGGGCATTGCGGGCGGAAGTAGACGGCTCGCGATTCCTTCGGATGGCTTGGACGATTTCCTCGAGGTTGCGTTGATGTTGTTGATAGCTGATCGCGGACGGGTTGTTGGCACCGAGTCCGGGATTGGCGCCCTTCATGAGGGTGCTGAAGACAGTTTCGTCCTCGGGCAAAGCGGTTCGAAAATCCCACACTTCGAATGATTCATCCGCCAGGAAAGCCGAGCCATCGGTGCCGGCAAGTTGGATCCGCGCGGGATGGCCGTCCTTTGACCAGGTAGCAGTGCTTCCCTCGATCACGCCGCGCGCCCCGTTTTCAAATTCAAGGATGGCCACGGCCGTGTCTTCCACTTCGATGCCTTCGTGAGCCAGGCACGCGGTATTGGCCTGCACCGAAACGACAGGCCCCGCCAGCACGAGCAGGGAATCGATGGCGTGAATCCCCTGATTCATCAATACGCCGCCACCATCAAAAGCCCAGGTGCCACGCCATGGGGCGGAGTCATAATAGGCCTGATCCCGGAACCACTTCACATAACAGGAGGCGGAACACAATTTGCCGAATCTCCCCTGCTCTACCGCCCGGCGGAAGGCATCCATTCCGGGATTGAATCGACGGTTGAGAATGGAAGCCAAGGTGAGCCCGCGGCCATCGGCTTCCGAGATCAATTGATCCACCTTGGCCGTGGTCACCTCGAGGGGTTTTTCCACGACCACGTGTTTGCCCGCTCTCAGGGCAGCAAGCGCGGGATCGAAGTGAGCTCCGGATGGGGTGCAAACGGTGACAATCTCCAACTCCGGATCGGCGAGGAACGCATCAAGGTCATCGTAAGCGGCCACTTTGTATTCCGATGCAAGCTGTTGCGCACCGGCGACGCGATGATTGTAAACCGAGTGCAAACTGCCTCCATCCATCACCTCGATTGCCTTGGCCTGGAGTTTTGCGATCATGCCCGATCCAACGATGCCGAATTTCATGGGCGAATTGTGGATTCACCTACCGGGTTGGGGCAAGGGAAACCGTTGGTCATTATAACTCGAAATCGGGACGCTGAAACCCAGTTAAACTTGCGGGTCCACCAACCGATTAACCCGAACGGGTATGAGAGACAGGGCGCCGGATTCATGTCATGATGAGGCAACCGATGAGAGCTCCCTTGTTTCGCTTCCGATGCCCGATCTTCCTCCGCACGATGGTTGCAGGCATGGCGTTGATGCTTTCGGCCTCGCTGGGCCACGCGGCATTGTTTTGTGTGGCTCCGGATGGAGATGACAGCCATGCGGGCACCCGCGAGGCTCCGTTTGCCACGATCCAGCGTGCGCAGAAGGCAGCAGAACCGGGCGACACGGTTTACATTCGTGGCGGCATCTATCGGCTGAAGGAATCCGACATCGCCAAACGCGATTCCTTCCTGGCCTCAATCACGCTGCTCGATAAAAGTGGAAAACAGGACAAACCGATCCGCTACTTCGCCTGGCCGGGTGAGCGACCGGTGTTTGATTGCTCCCAAGTCAAACCCGCGGGCCTACGCATCAGCGCCTTTCGGGTGACGGGCTCGTGGGTCCATATCCGGGGCATCGATGTGATCGGCGTGCAGGTCACCCATACCGGCCACACGCAATCGATCTGTTTTGAAAACTACGGCAATCACAACATCTATGAACATCTCGCCATGCACGATGGGCAGGCCATTGGTTTGTTCATCACCCGCGGCTCCAACAACCTGGTGCTGAACTGTGATGCCTATCGCAACCACGACTTCACTTCGGAAAACGGGCGGGGAGGCAATACCGACGGGTTCGGAGCCCATGTCCCGCGACGTGGCGGAGGAAATGTATTCAAAGGCTGCAGGGCCTGGCTCAACAGCGATGATGGATTTGACTGCATCAGCTCTGGCGACACTGTGGAGTTCATCGATTGCTGGGCATTCCACAATGGTTACTCGGCTGAATTCAAATCATTGGGAGATGGCAACGGATTCAAGGTGGGCGGTTACGGCATCGAGCCGCAAACGAGATATCCGGATCCGATCCCGCGTCACCGGGTGGTCCGCTGCCTGGCGGTTCGCAACCGCAGCTCCGGATTTTATGCCAATCATCATCCGGGCGGTATCGATTGGATCCACAACAGCGCATTCCGGAATGGCGTGAACTTCAATTTCCTCGGGCGCAATTCCGAAGGCACGGCGGACATCCCCGGGCGGGACCACACCATCCTGAACAACCTCTCTTACGGGACCACCAAGGATTTCCGCAACCTGGATCTCGCCGCTTGCCGAGTGGAAGGAAACACGTTCCTGCTGGATGCCAAGCCGCGCGACCACCATTTCGTCACTCTAGACGAGTCGTTTCTAACGGCTCCGAGAAACTCCAAGGGGGATCTGCCGGAGATCGGCTTCCTGCATCTGGCTCCGGGCCACCCATGGATTGACACCGGCGTGGAATCGGCAAGCGGCTACCAGGGCAAGGCCCCGGACCCGGGTGCCTTCGAGAGTCCGGCACGGGGTGGTTTGTGAGCTTGCGGAAGCTCCTGCGATTTCCGCAGGGCGGGCATAAATGGTGCTTCACGTCCCATGGTCCGTTGATTTGAATTCCGTTTGCCGATGCCTTCCCTGCCCAATCTTCTCAGCACCCGCCGTGGCCGTCTCACAGGATTTTTCTTCCTCTATCTGAGCGAAGGCCTGCCTCAGGGATTTACCGGCACAGCAGTGGCGCTCGAGTTCAAGCGCATGGGCATGAACGGCGCGGCCATCGGGACTTTTGCAGCCACCATCATGCTGCCTTGGACTTGGAAATGGTTGCTGGGACCGCTGGTGGACAATCTTCACCTCAAACAATTCGGGCGGAGGAAACAATGGATCGTGTTCGCACAAGTGGGCATGCTGCTCACCTTGATTTCCGCGATGTTATTGTTTCCCACCGCCTCGACGGCTGCGGACGGCACCAAGATCTTCACGGGACTGGCGCTGTTTTCCACGGTCTTGCTGGCCCATAACATCTTTGCTGCGAGTCAGGATGTGGCGATTGATGCGCTGGCTTGCACCACGCTGGATGAGTCCGAGCGGGGACTTGCCAATGGCTTGATGTTTGCCGGTGCCCAAATGGGAGCCGCGCTGGGAGGATCCGGCGTGCTCTTTCTCAAAGGAGTGCTGGGCTTCAGTCTGGCATCCATGATCGCGCCGCTGCTCCTGATGGCAGTCATGACGATGGTGGTGCTGATGATTTTCGAAAAAAAGGTGCCGGAACTGCAATCTGACGAGAACGCGGCAGCCAACGTGCATCACCTGGGAGCAAAGCATGCGGTGAAACGCATTGCCGCTTATCTTGGCGTTGTGCTCCGTGTCTTCTTTCTCACCCGCCGTGGGTTTCTCGGCCTGGTGCTTGCGGTGATCCCTTTCGGCGGGATGGCCTTGAGTCTCACGGTTTCCACCGTGCTCACTCCCACCTTGGGGATGACGGATAAGGAAATCGCGACCATGGGATTGGTGTCATCCTTGGTGTTTACCGTCTGCTGCATGACGGGCGGGTTTTTATCGGATCGATTCGGACGGAAGACCACCCTAGCGATATTTTCGTTAGGCACCTTGCTACCGACCTTATGGATGGGATGGCGATTGCATGATGCCGGTTGGACAATGCCGGCGGGCGCTTCACCGAGCGGGACATGGCCACGGCATGAGGCTCTCATTCTTTCGTGGTGGATCGCCTCGGTGGTGTATTCCGTGTTCAACGGATTGATGTATGGTATCCGCACGGCGTTCTACATGGACATCGTGGAACCACGCATCGCGGCCACCCATTTCACGGCCTGCATGGCCTTACTGAATGTCGTGACGATTTACAGCTATTGGTGGCAGGGCAAAGCCGTGACGCCACTGGCAGAAGGCGGATGGGGATTCACCTATCTGCACATCTTCCTGTTAGACGCCGCGCTGGGTGCCCTTTTCCTGCTGGTGCTGCCCTTCGTGAAACCTGCGCCCAAAACGGGGCAGGCTTCATGAAAACCGGGCGGATGGCCTGAAGTTCAGGAGCTGGCTTTTTCCTGCGCCAGTTTGGGGTCTTTCCAGGTGGATTGCACATAGACTTCGCGAAGAAGCTTGTGCTCGATCTGGCAGGGGCTGTGCGACATGAGGTCCGCGCCCTTGTTGTTTTTCGGGAAGGCAATCACCTCGCGGATGCTGTCTTCGCCCGCCACCAACATGGCGATACGGTCCAGACCGAGGGCGAGGCCGCCGTGTGGAGGTGCCCCGAAGCGGAAGGCATCGAGGATGTGGCCGAACTTGATTTGCTGTTCCTCCGGACCCACGCCGAGCACGTCGAACATCTTCGCCTGCAAATCCTTTTCATGAATCCGGATCGAGCCGCCGCCGAGTTCGTAGCCGTTGAGGACCACGTCGTAGGCCACGGCGCGGACGTTGGCGTAATCGCCAGCTTCGAGTTTCGCCACATCGTCCGGATGCGGACGGGTGAAAGGATGGTGGACCGCGCCCCAGTGGCCGGTTTCCTCGTCGAGGGCGAGTAGCGGGAAATCGACGACCCAGAGGAAATTGAAGGCCGTGGAATCCTTGAGGATTTCCATCATCACCGCGCATTCGGAGCGGACGCGGCCGAGGATGGTGGAAACGCTTTCACGCGAACCTGCGGCGAAGAAGACGATATCTCCTTCCGCGAGATCGAGCTTGGAGATGACACCGGCTTTTTCCTCATCATTGAAGACCTTCCAGAGCGGGCTCTTGTATTCACCGTTTTCAAGTTTGATGAAGGCAAGGTTCTTCACGGGAAGTCCTGCCTGGACGGCGATCTCGTTGAGGCGGTTCATCTGGCCGGTTGTGATACCAGCGAAGCCCTTGGCATTGATGGCACGCACCACACCGCCGCCATCGAGGATGCCGCGGAAGATCTTGAACTCGGTCTTGGCAAAGACATCCGCAAGATCGGTGATCTTCATGTCAAAACGCGTGTCCGGTTTGTCGGATCCATAGATGTCCATCGCATCGGCATAAGTCATGCGCGGGAAAGTCTTCGGAATTTCGATATCAAGACCGGCCTTGAACATGGAACCCAGCAAACCTTCGACCAAGGTAATGATATCTTCCTGGTTGATGAAGCTGGCTTCGAGGTCGATCTGCGTGAACTCCGGCTGGCGGTCCGCACGCAGGTCCTCATCCCGGAAGCAGCGGGCGATTTGATAATATTTCTCCAGACCGGCCACCATCATCAGCTGCTTGTATTGCTGCGGTGCCTGGGGCAAGGCATAGAAGCGACCCGGGTTGAGGCGGGATGGCACGAGGAAGTCGCGCGCACCTTCCGGCGTTGGGTTGGAGAGGATGGGTGTTTCAATTTCAAAGAAACCGGATTCATCCAGATAGCGGCGTGCCGCAGAAGTGATCTTGCTGCGCTGGCGGATGTTCTTGCTCATGCGCGCGCGGCGCAGGTCAAGATAGCGGTATTTCATCCGCAGGTCTTCGTTGGAAAGCTCCTTGTCGAGTTGGAAAGGAAGCACATCCGCCTTGTTGACGATGGTGAGCTGGGCAGCGACGATTTCAATCCGGCCGGTTTCCAGCTTGTCGTTGGTGGTGTCCACCTCATCGGTCTTCAAGCGGGCTTCGACTGTTCCGGTGATTTGCACGACATCCTCGACGCGGAGTTTATGCGAAAGCTCGGCGGCCTCTTCGGAAATTTCGGAACGGAACACGCACTGGGTCACACCCTCGCGGTCGCGGAGATCGATGAAAATCACCCCACCCTGGTCACGGGCGGAATTCACCCAGCCGATGAGCGTGACGGTTTGGCCGATATGGGACTCGCGGAGTTCGTTGCAATGATGGGTGCGCATTTTGGAAAAGTGGGAAAGGGATGGAGACGCAAGACACAAGACTTCAAGAGGCAAGAGGAAGAAGTCGCGATCTTATGGGTGGATGGGTTGATTTGAAAGTGGATGAATTGTAATCGGTGAAAGTCGCAAATTCTCTTCTCGTGAATTCTCGTGAATCTTGCGTCATGAAGTCTTGGGTCTTCAAGCGAGCAACGGTCCGTCGGGCTGAGAGAGCCGCTCCGTGAGCCATTCGACGGCGGAATCGGCGTTGCCGGTTTCCTCGGTGCGGGAGTTGAGGATTTTGAGTTTGAGTTCCGGATACTCCGCGCCAACTACAAGGGCGAAGCGGGCACCTGAGCGTTCGGCGCTTTGGAATTGTTTGCCCACCTTGGCGGCGTTGAGCGGAAGGTCCGTCGAGATGCCCGCGCGGCGGAGATCGGTGACGAGTTTGAGCGACTCGGCACGTTTCGTTTCATCTGCGATGACGACATAGATATCACAATTTGCCGCATTGCGCTGAAGCCACACTTCCATCTGCATCGCAGCGTGTGGAGTTTCCTCGATGAGGTTGCGAATGACATAGTCGCCCATCGCAAATCCGGTCGCAGGGAGATCGACAGCCCCATCGGAAATGGTGGAAATGAGAGTATCGTAACGCCCCCCGCCAGCGACGGCGCGCATGGATTTCCGGGAATCGAATACCTCGAACACGACGCCCGTGTAATAAGCAAGTCCGCGAACGATCGAGAGATCGAGTTCAATGAAGGCACCAAAGCCGCGTGCTGTTAGATCCTCGCGGATCGCAAGATAAGCGGGAGAGGCATTGGCCGGATCCGCAATGAACTCGAGGACTTGGGCGGTCGTGAGGGAGAAGGCGGAGAGTTTCTGCTCAAGAACTTCCGGTTTCTCGCGTTCGATCTTGTCAACGATGTTGAGGAAATCCGCCATCGCTTCGTCGGCGACTCCATTGCGCGAAGCAAAGTCGATCCAGGCATTGCGATCCGATGCGCGCACTACGAAGTCCCCTTCGACAAAGCCGAATGCGAGCATCGTCTCGATGGCGAGTGCGATCAACTCCGCATCGGCCGCAGGTCCGCCCTCGCCGAGGATGTCCACATTGAACTGATGAAACTCCCGTCCCCTGCCCTTCTGGGGTTTTTCGTAGCGGAAACATTGTCCGATTTCAAACCACTTGAGCGGCTTCGGGAAATGACGCTGGTGCTCGGCCACGAGGCGGGCCAACGAGGCAGTCACCTCAGGCCGCAGCGTGACGTCGCGACCGCCCTGATCTTCGAAGCGGAACAATTGGGAGGATAGCTCACCGCCTGATTTTTTCAGATAGAGGCCCGTGTCTTCGAGAATCGGCGACTCGTATTCGACATAGCCGCAACGCCGGGCCACCGAGCGCCAGGTCTCGAACAAATAATTGCGGACCGCGCATTCACGGGGAATGAAGTCGCGGAAACCGGGAAGAGCTTGGAAAGTGGGTCCTGCCATGGGCGGGCGGCGAGGATGCACGGCAGTTCCCGCATTTCAAGACGTGATTGCGCCGAGTGGAAATCGGCCGCTCAATCGCGCAAACGTCTCGCCAGATGCGCATCCGGCAAGGTGCAGGCATCCGCCCGGCCCATCCAGCGATAACGATTCCTCGCAAACCACCGATAGCCACCATCGCGGATCGGTTTGGGAATCAGTGCCGCCACTTGAAACAAGCGCCAGAAGCCACCCAACACACTGCAGAGCGTGATCAATGCGTCGCTCCCGGTGAACGACTTCCCGTCGCTTTCCCGCAGCAAGACCATGCTGCCTCCACCTTCCTGTGCGAAATGCGCAAAACCATGCAATTCCGCCAAACGCCCCTGCAAGGAGGCGAATTCCAACGGGGCGTGACGGCTGATGCGGGCGATCATTCGAACCGATCGGGAACAGAATCCGCACTCGCCATCATAGAACAGCACCCACATGCCAACATGCTAGCCGCCACCCGTTTCGTCGCCAGCAGGAATCCGGAAAAACTGCCCTGAAATGAAAAATTAGCCATACTCCGAAAATCCAGCTTGCAGGAGATGCGATATTTTGAACACATGTTCACATGATCACACGCCTGACGGATTGCAGCAATGTCGGCCCTTACGGGAGCTCCGCGGAACACCCTGAAAGTCCGCGCATCATGGACATGCCCAACGACGAACGACCGCGGGAAAAGCTCGCCAAATTAGGCCCGTCAGCCCTCGACAATTCGGAATTGATGGCACTTTTCATTTCCACCGGCACCAAAGGGCGCAGTGCCATCGATATCGGCAGAGCCCTGATCCGCAAATACGGCTCGATGGGAGCCCTCGGTGGTCTGCCGGTTTCCGAACTCGCCAAAGAACATGGGCTGGGCCTGGCAAAAGCCTCCAAGCTGGCAGCCGCTTTCGAACTCGGCACCCGCGTTGCACGTGAGCAACTCAAGCAGACCCCGCTGGACACACCAGAGTTGATCCACGAGTTTTTCGGCCCGCAAATGCGGCACCTTTCGCAAGAGCAAGTGGTGGTGGCCGTCTTGGATGCCCGCCTCCGTCACATGGGCACCACGGTGGCATCCATCGGCACCGCAAGCGAGTCCACCGCCCATCCACGCGAGATCCTCAAGCCTGTGATCACTCGCGGCGGGCATGGTTTCGTTCTCATCCACAACCATCCCTCCGGAGATCCCAGCCCAAGCCGCGCGGATGAAATCATCACCCGCAGGCTGGTGGATGCCGCCAATCTCATGCAGTTGCAGTTTCTTGACCACGTCATCATCGGGCGCCCTTTCCCCGGCCGGACGCCCTACTATTCCTTCCGCGAAGCGGGCTTGATTCCCTGAGCCCGCCAAAACAACCCAGCGGCTGCTGCTGTTCCTCGGGTTGCTTTTCCGATTTCCACTCCCTAAAGTCCGCGAGAGCCTCCATGGATTTTCACCACATCAGCCGCGCCTTCCGATCCCTGGTATTTCTGGCGATCACGCTGGCACTTGTCGGCGCGATGGGGCTGCTCTGGTGGGCCAATCGCACCGGCCTGCCCGAGCCATGGCGAGTGGCCATCGAGAATGAAATCGGCAAACAAGGCGTGCACGTCAAAATTGGCGGCCTCAGCTATCTTCCCTTGCGAGGCGTGGTCGCTTCGGATGTCCGGGTATTCTCCGATGCTTCGTCGGCCCATGAAATTTCCCGGCTCGAACGGGTTCTTCTTGGCTTCGACAAAACCAAGCTCGCCCGCGGAAAAATCGAAATCACCAAAGTGGAACTCAAAAACGCGGGCCTCCTCCTCCCCGTGGACCCGCAGGACCCCACTTCGGACTCCCTGAAGGTCACCCGCGCCAATGGCACCCTGCTCATGCCTGGCAATCGACGCTTTGAGATTCGGAATGGCAGCGGCAGCATCGCAGGTATCGATGTCACCCTCAACGCCCGCCTCATCGGCTATCAACAAGAGGGAGAATCCGACAACACCGCCAAACAACGCGGGCAACGACGTGAGTTTCTGGCCAAGGTCATCCACGAACTGCGAAAGTGGCACTTCGACGACGATCAACCACCCTCCATCGTCGTCTTTCTGGAGGGCAATGCCAATGACAGCACCTCCCTTTCCGCAAAGTTCGCGCTCAAGGCCAAAAGCTTGGAAAAGAATGACCACATGCTCGATAGCGTCGCCGCCGAAGCGGAGATTTTCGGTGATATCCTCACCATCACGTCCCTCAAAGCCACCGACTCCCGCGGCAGTCTCGAAGGCCGAATTGACTACGACATCAGCGATCGCGAGGGGCGCTTCGAAATCCGCTCCGAACTGGAACTTCCCCAGTTGCTCAAGGCGTGGCTCGATCTTCCACCGCTCCAGCACATCGTCTTTGGCGGTGGCCAATCGATTGCCGCCGAGGGAGAATTCCAAATCGGCGAGAAAAACATCCCCAAGGTTCACATGACAGGCAAGGCCCGCTGTGAATCCGTCCTGATCAAAGGCGTCCATTTCAATGCGGTGGAATCCCTCTTCTCCTGGCGTGAAGGCGATCTCTTCTTGCGGAATGTGTTGCTCTCACGCTCGGATGGTCAGGCAAAGGGCAAGGCCATGATCCAGTGGCCACTCGTCAGGCTTGGCTTGAATTCCACGTTTCCCGAGCAAGTCTTCAAACCGTTCTTCATCGGGCAACCCCTCGAAAAAGTGATCGGTGATTTTACCGACCGGGAAGGAGCCGAAGTCCGCGTCTCCCTGGAAGGTGGTTTCGACGCCACTGATCGTCACTCATGGGCCTACACCGGTTCCGGCAGCGTCAAACATGTCAACTATCGCGGCGTGCCGATCCATGCAGCCAATTGCCAATTCTCGCTGAGCCATCATGAACTCGACTTCCACGATGGAACCGTCGTCTTCAACTATCAGGACTATCTGATGCGCAAAGCCTTCGACGGCCCTTCCACCGGGACCGCAAAAATCGGCAGAATCCGCTTTGATGCCGCCTCAAAAACCGTCGAGGTGGATGATGTCACCGGGACCTTCTGGGCGGCCCCGCTGGTTCGTCTTTTCGCCCCGAAAGTGGCAGACGGTCTTGAAGCTTATCGCTTCCACAAGCCGCCCCAACTGAAAGGTTCCGGCATCGTGGACGTCACACCCCAAAGGCGAACCAGTCTGGACATCGATTTCACCTCGGAAACCGCCGCTGATTATGTGTTTCTCGGTGAAAACATCACACTCCTCGAACCCTCCGGCAAGGTCGGCATCCGGGGAGAGCGGGTGTTGATCCAGAATCTCAAAACCCGGGCCTTCGACGGCCCGGTCGTGGCCAATTTCGAGTTCAATGGCAAAGGGCGACTCGAAGGAGAAACGTCGTGGACCCAACTTTCCATCCCCGCCCTTGCATCGACCTACGGTTTCAATATAAAAGGCGGCGGCACCGTCACGGGGCGACTGGAGTTCGACATCACGGACGGCAAGGTAGAATCGATGAATGGCGCAGGTTTGTTTGCCTTGGAACGCACCGAATTGTTTTCAGTTCCGATGTTCGGCCCCTTAAGCCCGGTCATCAGTGGAGTACTCAGCGATCGACGGGCGGGATTCGAACGGGCCAAGGACGCCTTCTGCAATTTCAGCATCAAAGAAGGGATTCTGGAAACCCATGATTTCCAAACCGCAACCAAGTCCCTGACATTTCTTGGAGAAGGAAGTGTGGATCTCAAGAACCGGGAACTCGACATGATCATGCGAATGAATGCCAAAGGATTGTTGGGCCTCATTACCCTGCCACTCCGTCCCTTTTACGGAATGTTTCAATTTCGTGGCACGGGCCCGCTCAAGGACACCAAGTGGGAAAATGTCATGTTCACCACTCCCAGCCCGGAACAAGCAGCCCTGTTGGCCCCCACTCCCAAAGCGACGGTCGTTGGCGAACGCGATTGAGTGCTTTTACAAAGTGATCCCTTGCACCCCGGCCCCAGCGGTGTCAATAATTCCTCCCAAGGCAGCCCATGCAGGTTTGCCTCAAACCACCATCCGCCATGTCCAATTCATTTTCCTCCACCAACAGCCTTGATCCGGAAGCCGGTTTCACCCCTTCCCCTTCCATCGCCCAAGCCGCCAACGACCTTCGGTCCGCCGCGGGCGAAAAGGCGCGTGAGTTTGTGCACACTGCGGAAAGCAAAGCCAGCGAGCTGAAGGAGCGGGCTTTCGAGTCCGCTCAGCAGTTCCGCGAAACCGCTACCGAAAAGGCAGCCGCTCTCAAATCCGTCGCTACCGACAAGGCCGCGCACATCAAGGAAACTGCCACGGAACAGTGGCAGGACACCCGCGTCAAAGCCAAGGAGCTCCAAGTCACCGCAGAGGACTACATCCGCCAGAATCCCACCAAATGCGTCGTCAGCGCATTGGGACTCGGCTTCCTGATCGGTTTGATTGTCCGCCGCTGATGTTTAGAGCTGTCCTCGCAGCCTCTCGCGGTGCTTCGCCGGCAACAAAGCAGTGCCTCACACAATGATCATGGCCCCGAAGTTTTCAATCATCCTTCGGGTATCCAAAAACGCCGTTTCATGAACCAAGATCCGGAAAACCAAACAAGCGCCAGCGCAGGTTCCACGTCGGCACGCACCGAGTTCGCAGGAAACACCACTCCATCCCCTGGCTCCCCGCCATCGGACTGGCGCGAGGCCCTGCTGACACTGATTGCCTCGCGGATCTCGATCATCCAAATCGAGTCCAAAGAAGCCGCGAGAGCCGCTGCTGGCAGATTGGCTTACCTCATCGGCATCGTGATCTGCATCTTCTTCGCTTGGGCGCTCCTCCTTGCAGGTGGGATTGCCGCGCTTGCCGCTGCCACCTCGTGGTCTTGGTTCTGGATTGCCATGGCCGTGGCAGGCCTCCACCTTGTGGCCGCAGCCCTATTGTCCCGAGCCGCCAAAGCACCTGCAAAGCCCTCGTTTACCCACACCCGAGCTGAATTCCAAAAAGACCGCGAATGGATCGAAAACTTCCAGAAAACCAGGAAATCCAACGATTGATCGACCTGAGTGAGCGTTCCCGGAGGTTTCTCGAAAACGAAGCCACCCACCTCAGGCAAAAACTGGACCTGCCTTCCCGGTTGAGGGATTCCCTCCGGGAAAATCCCAGCAAATGGATGGCTGGTTCGCTCGTCTCCGGCCTCGCTGCCAGCTTTTTGTTCCGAAGCCGACCCGCCCCTGTCAAAAAACGTCGTGGATTTCCTGCCACCGTGCTGGGTCTCACCTTGACCGCCGCCCGCCCGTTGTTGAAGGTCTGGCTCGCCAACCAAGTGAAGCAAGTGGTCTCCGGAAATTCCTCCATTCCTTTTCCCGGCCAGATGCGTCACAAACCTGCCTCCAACTCCAATTCCTTCTAAACCCGCCTCATGTCCACTCACCAGGTTCTGGACCACGTCGATCAATACCTCCAACTAGGCCGCGAGTATGATTGTTCCGACATTCATCTTCCTACCTCTTATCCGCCTGCTTGGCGGCGCTTTGGAAAACTCTCACCCATTTGGGACGATCACCAGGTCCTGACACCGCAGGACACCGAGCGGCTTGCGAAGTCCTTCCTCGGCCCCGCCGAATGGGAGCGTCTTCAGGTCAAGGGCGATATCGATTTCGCATACTCCGCAGCCAATGGCCGCTACCGGGCCTCCGTCGTCAAACAGCGGCTGGGTTACGACATGGTCTTCCGGATCATCAACACGCAAATCAAAACCCTCGAGGACATTGGTCTGCCTCTTGAACACATTCTTCCCCTCACCCGCTACCAGAACGGCCTCGTGCTCGTCACCGGCTCGGTGGGATCCGGGAAGTCAACCACCCTTGCCGCGTTGGTCGACTTCATCAACCGCGACCGTGAAGACCATATCCTGACTCTCGAAGATCCCATCGAATACGTGTTCGAATCCAAGGGCTGCCACGTCAACCAACGCGAGGTCCACACCCACACCGAGTCCTTCGCCAAAGCCCTCCGTGGAGCCCTGCGGGAAGATCCGGATGTCATCATGGTCGGGGAAATGCGCGACCTTGAAACCATCCAGCTCGCCCTCACCGCGGCGGAAACAGGTCACTTGGTGCTCGGCACCCTCCACACCGGCAATGCTCCCCGCACGCTGGACCGGGTGCTCGATGTGTTCCCGACCGATCAGCGCGACCAGATCCGAATCATGGTTTCCGAGTCACTTCGCGGCGTGCTGTCCCAACAGCTCGTCCCCCGCGCGGATGGCTCGGGCCGGGTGCTTGCCCTGGAACTCCTCGTCAACACCCCCGCCGTTGCCAACTGTATCCGTGAGGGCAAGACCTTCATGCTCCCGGGCGTCATGCAGACCGGTAAAAACGTCGGCATGATCACCATGGATGAATCCCTCCGTCGCCTCTACGTCGAAGGCATCATTTCACGCGAGGAAGCGCTCTTCCGGGCGGATGACAAGAACCAGATGAAGGCGTTCTTTGAATCCTGACTTCCAGCCAAGCCACCCACCTTCGCCAAACCCGCTTCCGCCACTTACCGCCTCCAGACATGGCCCGCATCGACGAACTCTTCCGCTACCTCATCGCCCACAAGGGCTCGGACCTTCATTTGTCCGAAGGTCAGCCTCCCAAAATCCGCGTCCACGGAGCAGTTACACCTATCCCGGACAAGGACGTCCTGTCCGGCGAGGACTTCAAGTCCCTGCTGTCCGAAATTTGCGATCCGCAAGCATTCCAGCGTTATCTCGACATCGGCGATCTCGACTTTGCCTATGAAATGGACGAGGATTCCCGTTTCCGTTGCAATTATCTCAAGCAACAAAACGGTCTCGGTGCCGTGTTCCGGCTCATCCCAACGGAAATCGCCTCACTGGAATCCCTCGGCGTGCCGAATGTCGTCAAGGAGTTCGGCCACATGCGTTCCGGGCTCGTGCTGGTCACCGGTCCTACCGGCTCGGGCAAATCCACCACGCTCGCCGCACTGCTCGATTACATCAATATCAATTTCAACCGCCACATCATCACCGTTGAGGAGCCCATCGAGTTCGTGCATCGCAACAAGAACTCCATCATCACCCAACGCGAAGTGCCCATTCAGACGCCATCCTTCGCAGATGGTCTGCGCGCCGCGCTTCGTGAGGATTCGGACATCGTTCTCGTCGGCGAGATGCGCGACCTGGAAACCATCTCCCTCGCCCTCACCGCGGCGGAAACCGGACTCCTCGTCTTTGGCACCCTGCACACCAACAATGCCCGCAAGACGGTGGACCGGATCATCGACGTGTTCCCATCCGACCAACAATCCCAAGTCCGCACCATGCTTGCAGCATCGCTGCGCGGCGTGGTCGCCCAGCTCCTTTGCAAGCGCGTGGACAAGCCCGGCCGGACTGCCGTGCACGAAATCATGTTCGCCACGCCTGCCGTTTCCGCCATCATTCGCGAAGGTGCCACCCAGAAACTCTACGACGTCATCACCGGCGGTAAAAACGATGGCATGCAGTTCATGGACGAGTCGATCTGGTCGAAACTTCGCGAAGGCATGATTTCGCCCGAAGAAGCCTACATGAAGTCGATCGACAAGACCCGCTTCAAGCGCTTCCTCCCGGCCAATCTTTCCCACCTCGGAGATGCATCCGGCGAAAGCCCGATGACTCATTGATGGTGTCATCGATAAACGAAGGATATCGAAAACAAAGCGGCCCGATCCATGGATCGAGCCGCTTTTTTCATGATCTCGTTGGGGGCTGCCCCCATGGTTTCAGCTTCCGGTAACGACTTCCACCTTGGGCATTTTTTCCTTCAGGGCCTTGATGCCTTCAGGAGTCACCGGAGTCTGCCAGAGATACAAGCGCTTCAGATTCGGCAAGGTGCTGAGTTTCATGACGCCGGCATCCGTTACCTTGGTGCCGTAGAAATTCACGGATTCAAGGGACTGCAATTTCACCAACGTATCGATCGAGGCATCGGTGACTCCCGTTTCCGAGAGGCGAACCATGCGCAGTTGTTTTGCGGATTCCAGCGCTTGCACCGATTTATCCGTAATCTTGGTGGCGGAGAGGTCCACAGTCGAAAAATGAGGCAAAACGCCCCCCAGTTTGCCGAATGCTTCATCATCGAGCTTCCCGCGCAGGGAAACGGCGGTGAAGGTCAGCGCGTCCGATCCCTGCGACTCGAAGGAAATTGCTCCCGGAAACTCCTTGGTGAGATTGGCAACACTTGCCTTGAGTTTCTCATCCGGTCCCTTGGCCGCAGCATGCGCCGGTTCCGCCGCAGCGTCACCTTCCGCGCCGCCCGCTGCAGCGGGTGGAAGCGCCGCCAGCTTGGCCATGGCGGCCTGGACGTCCGCTGGCACCTGGAAGTCAGAGACTTTCTTCGCAGGGTCCGCGCCTTGGTCGATCCACCACTTGAGAACCACCAACTCGGGCTCTTCGATATCCGGCTTGCCCTCCGGCGGCATGTGTTCGTCATCGTCTTCAGGCAGATTGATGCGGACGAGGATATTGCTTTCAGCGGAATTCCCCGGTTCCAATCCGGGACCTTCCTTGCCGCCCTTGACGAGCAGTTCGTAGGTATCCATCCGGTATTTCCCCTTGGATTTGCCCTCCTTGTGGCATTGCACACAGCGGCGCTCCAGGATCGGAGCCACCACATCGGTGTAGACCACCAACTGGTCTGGAGACTTCACTGGAGCGGCCTCGCCTGCTTTGGGCTTCTTGTCGGAATCCTCTTTTGGCTTTTCCCCGAGGAACTTGCGGATGGGCTCCGGCGCATACATCGTCAGATATCCGCTGCCATGGGTGAGCGACGCCCCGTCGTGACTCGCGAAACCCATAATGCCGACACTGCCGAACAGCAGCAATCGATACCATGCCGGATTGCCCGCCGAGGACACGGTCCAAGCCTTGATGATGAAGGTGAAAACAGCCGCCACAGCAAACACCAAGCCCCCCCACAAGTGACGCTCCGCCAGCTCGCTCCCGGCGTAGTCATCACCGTGACCGTGATAGAGCAAAAAACCCGCGATCACCGCAACGATCGAACTGGCCGCCCCGAAAAACATCGGAAACAAAGAACTCGAATCCGCTGATCGGCCACGGCGAACAAAAATAGCCAGCAACTCCTGCACCAGGATCAGTATGAACACCCCGATGGGAAGATGCAGCACCACCGGATGGAAATGGCCGAGAAAGCGGACCAAATCCGGCATCTCCACCTCACCCGGCTTGCCAGCCAGAATGGGCATCGAAATCAGGCCGGCAATCGCCAGCAACGAGAAAAACGTGATCGCCCAAGGGCGCCGGGATCGGGTATTGGGTAGGTCATCCACTGCCATTTTTGGGTTACGGCAGCACCGGTGGAATTCTTGCAAAGGATGCAAAGGAAAAACGCATCCATCTTTTCCCGGGAACACCGAGGCCTCCCCCCGAAGCAAGCCCACGCGGGAGAATGAAATCGGAACCCACCTTGAGGGCATCACGCGGGGTGGTTTTTTCTTTGAAATGGATCACGATGGACTCGCCACCGAATTTCAATAGGATCCAGCTCGGTGGCGCATTCGCCCTTCAAATTCCTCGCTTCCAAGTAATCTTCCATGTCCTTTTCCCTCATCATCGGCCTCGGCAATCCCGGACGGCAGTATGAAGACACCCGGCACAATGTGGGTTTCATGGTGCTGGATCGTCTGGCCAGTGCAGCCGGAGTGGCCTTCCAGTCATCGCCCAAGTTTCAATGCCACCTCGCCAAGCTGCCGGATGGGGGAACCCTGCTGCTCAAGCCCCAGACTTTCATGAACCTCAGTGGCCGGGCAATCCGGCAGGTGATGGCGTTTCACAAGTGGCTCCCGGAGCAGATCCTGGTGATTTATGACGACGCCGCCCTGCCTCTCGGCACCCTGCGATTCCGCGAAAAGGGCTCGGCTGGCGGGCACAATGGCATCAAATCCACGATCGAACATCTCGGCACCGATGGCTTTCCACGCCTCAAAATCGGGATCGGAAGCAGCCAACCGGGAAACATGGTGGGCCACGTTCTTGGAAAATTTTCGCCCGACGAACGGCCACAGCTTGAAAACACGCTTGCCACGGCTCTGGATGCCGTGCAGCTTGCGCGTTCCCAAGGCATCGCCGTCGCGGCGAACCGCTATCACCAACGTATTCAATCCACTCCAACTCACCCCGATGAGCCGCAAATACCAGGGCCTGATCGTCCTTAATACCAAATCCCTCGATGGCACCGTTGACGAACTCGTCACCGCCGTTTCCAAGGAACTCGAAGCCGAAGGCGCCAAGCTTGAAAAGATCACCCAGCTCGGCCGCCGCCAGTTCGCCTACAATGCGCGCCACCTTGAGGCTGGTCACTACGTCAACTACACCTTCCAAGGCGCTGCCGACATTGTTGTGAAGATCCAGAGCCGCCTTCGCCTCAACGGCCACGTCCATCTGCAGCATTTCCAACGCCTCGCCTGATTGAAGATTGTTCGAAAGAACAGCTTTTAATCTTGCGTTCGTTGTCCAGAAACCCAAAAACTCTCCACTGCTATGGCCAATCTCAATAAAGTCATGCTCATCGGGAACCTCACGAGGGACCCGGAATTGCGGTTCACCCCCAGCGGCAAGGCCGTTGCCGAACTTGGATTGGCGATCAACCGGATCTGGTACAACGAGCAGAATCAGAAGCAGGAGGAAACCACCTTCGTCGATGTCACCCTATGGGCCCGCCAAGCGGAAATCGCCCAGCAGTATCTCACGAAAGGCAGCCCGGTTTACATCGAAGGCCGCCTCAACCTTGATACTTGGGACGACAAGGCCACCGGCCAAAAGCGCAGCAAACTGAAAGTCGTGGGCGAAGGCCTACAGCTCCTCGGCACCAAAGGTGGCGGCGCTGGTGGCTCGCCACAGGGCGGCGGAAATTATTCCGAGCGTCCCCAGCAAGCCGCCCGTCCTCCGCAGCAGCGCCCCCAACAGGGAGCTTCAGCGGCCCCCGTGGACGATTTCCAGGAAGACGACGACATTCCGTTCTGATTCCCGAAGTCACACATTTCAAAAAGCGGCTCTGCGCATGCAGAGCCGCTTTTTTGTTTTCCATACAAAGTGCCAGTGTTGGGACAACTTGTCTCCCCCTTGATTCGGCTCCGGTTTGCCTTGGCGAGCCGCCCCCAGAGGGATAGACATTGCCAGCAAACGTGATCGAAGTTCGATACCATCGCGGCCTTTACCTGCCGGAACCCGACCTATGGCTTGACCCACGGGACGCCAAGGCCTGTGCCTTCGTTTCCCATGCCCACGCCGATCATTTCGCACGTCATGAATCCGCGATCTGCTCACCCGTCACTGCTCTTTTGCTGAGGGACCGCTTCCGGATTGCGGAAAGCCGCCTGGATCCCGTCGCCTTCCACGTCCCGTTGGTTCGCGGTGGATTCCGCCTGCGACTTCTACCCGCCGGGCACATTGCAGGGTCCGCCATGTTGCACATCACCCGACTCGCAGACAACGCCACGCTGCTATACACGGGCGACTTCAAGACCCGCCGGAGCCGGACTGCCGAACCCGTCAGTTTCCTGACCGCGGATACCTTGATCCTTGAAACCACATTCGGGCTTCCGGGCTATGAATTTCCCAACGCGATGGAGGTGGAAGCCGAGGTGATGAGGTTCGTGGGCGACGCCTTCGCAGATGGAGCCACGCCCATTCTGCTCGCCTACTCTCTTGGCAAGGCGCAGGAGGCGATCGCTTTGTTGGAGGAACACAATATCCCTGTCCTCCAGCATCCCACCGTGGCGGCAATGACCCATTCCTGTCGTCAGGCCGGTGTTCCGGGATTGCCGGAGCCTTTGGAATTCGACGGACACGCCCCTCTGGGACATGCCATCATCGCCCCGCCGAATGCCATCCGCACGGAATTGTTCAAGGGGCTCAAATCCAAGCGCACGGCCATGCTCAGCGGCTGGGCGATGCAACCTGGAGCCAAGTTCCGCTACCGGGTCGATGCGATGATTCCCTTTTCCGATCACGCCGACCACCCCGGACTCATGGAATGCATCCAGCGGGTAAGACCCAAGCGAGTCCTCACAGTCCATGGGTTCGAGCGCGAGTTTGCCGCCGAGCTGAGGACGAAAAACATCAATGCCTGGTCCGCAGCTGGCGGAGATCAGATGGAGTTACCCATCCAACGCAACCAGGCGCGGCATCAACCGACCCGCGGCCAGTGGCACAAGCGTGTTGTTTGCCAGCTTGCCGATTTCAGCGACCTTTGCAAACTCGTTGCGGAAACTGGCAGCCGCGTGGCGAAAGCCGGTTTTGTCTCGTCCTACCTCGCCGGACTGCCCGGTGAAACCGAAGTCAGAATTGCCGTGCAATGGCTCTCCGGGGAAATCACCACTCCGGTTGGCGAAAAACACTCATCCCGACTGGACCGAGCCGCCCTCCGCCATGCGCTCATTGGTATTCCGGGCGGCAGGGACGAACGTTTCCGGGAAATCCAACAGGCAACCCGCGATTCCATCCGCACGGCGAGGCAGTTTCTACAGGAAATCACCCTCCACCCGGATGTGCTCGATCTCGTGGAAACAAGCGCTTTCATCGACGCCTTTCGCGCTTCCAAACCAAGTATCGCTCGCATCCAAGGGCTTTCCTCAAGGCTCGCCACCCTTCATCCCGCGGAGGGAGAAACCCTGATCAAGCTTCTCTCCGGAAGCCTTCAACTCGGACTGGACGACGTTTTGATCGAAGAAGCGATTGCCAGCGCCTTCAAGGTCAACCAAGAGGAATTGCGCAGCGCGATTGCCATCACGGGAAGCCTTGCGGCGGCGGCGGAGTTGGCAAAACAAAAACGCCTCGATCAGGCGGAGTCGCCACACACCGCCAAGCCCATCCGATCCGTCACGGCCAACTCAAGCGGCGACTTGCCATTTCTATCAATCTGACCCAAGGGCCGCTTTCGGACGTCCCTGATATCGGTTCGCCACCGATTCACTCGATGCCATGTTGCCGGGCAAACTCCGCCGCTCCATCCGGATCGCTTGTAGGCCAGTTTTCATGAACCGCCTGCAAAGTGGTCTGTTGCGCCGGGCCCGGAGGCAAGGTCAGCGCCCATTGTGCCGCCACCTGCGGATCGTAAGACGCCACGGCACCGGCATACGCCTCCACCGCTGCCGCACGTGCAGGGCCTTCCGTGAGCGTGCCCAGCCACTTGCCGGCCGCCTGATAGTCCTGGTCCGTCCATTCGGACACCAAGTCCTTTACCGGCCCACCTACCTCCTCGGGGGACAAGTTTTGATCCATCCACTCCACCCACTTTCCCGTATCTTCTTTGGTCGTGAAATACGTGAGTCCACCTGCAAACTGTTGTTTTTCCAAAGCGGTTAGTTTCGAGGTATTCATCCACTCTGTCAGCGGCTCGAATCCTTCGTGATCGATGGATCTGGCCAACAGTTCCAGCGCCTTGGCTCCGGTCTCCTCCCGTTGCACCAAGTCCGGCATGCTGTTCAAATACCCCCTCAAGGCTTCGAGCATGCTGGTGCGTTGTTGGGGATCATTGCTACCGGTGACCAAAATCGCATGTATCGCCATGTGGCGGTTTTCAAGACCAACATCATCCAAAAGATCGAAGGCCAGCACCGGATCATTCGCCGCCACTCCGGACAAAACACTCCGCCGTGCATCTTCGTCGATCACGCCCGGATGTTTCGATTCGTTCTCCGCCAGCCAATCCATCGCCTCCTGCGGACTTGCCGCAGCCCACCGGCCAAGCGCGGATGTGATGACATGGGAACCCATGCTTTTATCTAACAGATCCGCGGTTGCGACATAAAGGGAAACCGCCGCCTCCGGCTTGCGATCCGCGACGGCCATGATGGCGTAGGAAATGATTTCCCCGCGGCTCTTTCCGGAAATTCCCTCTTCCTGTTTCAAGCGGTTGATCACGCGCTCAAGTTGCTTCGAGTCCAGCTCGGACAATTCAACCATCACCTTCATCGCCCGCTCCTGAAACTCCGAATCCGCAGACATCCCACCGTCCTGCATGGCTTCCAACTCCCTGGCGAATCCGATCAACGACGAACCCACCCGATCGGCGTGTTTTTCCTGGTCCGCGCGCAAGCGTTTGGTCGAGCGCTCACCGTCATCCGACTCAGCGGAAACACCCTGGATTCCCAATGAGACCGCCTCATCACGGAGTTTCCGGTGTTCTTCACGCAGGGATGACAACCTTGCTTCCTGAATCACCGCCGGGAGAATCCCGACTCCGAGGATCAAAGCTGTTAGATAAATGGACCGTTTCATGATGGTTGCGTTGGAAATCATCATTTCAACCGAGCCAGCACCTTCTCGCGGACATTCGGATCCTTGATGTTTTCTGCGAGCGGTAGGGCTTCATCCAGATTGGAGCGGGCGGCATAACTCTCCAGAAACGCCACCAACACCTCATCGTTGCCTGTGCTTTTGTGATAATCGAGGGCCAACTTCGAAGCATCGTCAAATCCGAACTCACCACCTTCCTGCGCGGCATTGGCAAGGGCCTCGCCCGTGACCGTATCCGCCGAACCGGGAGCCTGTTGCTCAAGCCATTTCCGCATCGCATCCACATCCTCACGGGTAACGATACGATCCCCGGAAATTTCACCGATTCTCGCATTTGCCGCTTCTTTTGCAGAAACCTCGCGTTCGTCCGGAGTCGCCCGGATCTGATCGAGAAATCCCGCCACTTTTTCGTAGCCTCCCTCAGGGACCAATTGGGAAATCACGTGGGAGAAAGACCCCGCCCGCTCGTCTTCCGGCACCAGCTGCCGCACCAACGATGCATACGCTGCTTGGGCGGATGGGGACAGCCCGGTGAAATCGATCTGCTCCAAGGCCTCCCGCCGTTGGTCCTCGGGAAGCTCAGAAATGCGCCTTCCCGCCCGTTGGGGATTTTGGGTCAGAAGCGCTCCGGTCATCGCTGCCTCGAACTCGATCCTGGTCTGACTCCGTCCATCCAGGGTCTTGCTATCAAACAAGCCAGCGGCAATCTGTTGGTCGAACCACGCGGACGCGGATTGAACGTCTTTCCCTGCCCACATCTCAAGCGCGGCCGACAACTGCCAGCCAATACCATCATCGTCTCTGGGGATTCGACTGACAAAAGTCTTGAGCGCATATTCAGGATCCAGCTCTACCAAGGGCCCCACCAGGGTTTCCTCGAGGAGGGCTCGGGCTTCGGATTTCAAGTCGAGCCCGGAAATTTCATCGAGCGCAGCAATGATTTCGTCCCGGCTCATGGTTGAGATCTTCTGTTGGATTTCCAAAGCCTCCCGCAGATCGGAAATCCCGTCCGAGTTCTGCATCGCCAGAAGCCGCTCGGCAATTCGAGTCCAGTCATCCGTAACGTGGCTGCCGGATTGCGAGGTTCCATTCTTTTGCGGCTTGGATGCAGCCCCTTGATGGCCCTCGCCTCCCTCACCGTCCTGCATCATGCCACCACCTGCGGCCCGAATCTTTCCGCGCAGCACCTCGGTTTCCGAGGCTTCCACGGAAACCGCCCTCCAACGGGAAAGATTCCAACATGTCACCACCAACAATGCGGCTACCGGCGGGATGATGTGCGAGCGTTTCAACAGGCAAGGAATGTCCCCCACCGAGCGACGCTGTCAAGAGCCCACAACCGGCCCGCGCCTGGGGCCTGCTGAAACGTTTGGGAAATTCCTGTTGATGACGTATTGGAAAAAGCAGCTATCCGGACGGAACAGGATGCATGGGTGTTTGGAATCCCTTGAGCACCCTTTGGACCCGAGACCCTCTCCATCATGTCACGATGAATCAATGACTTCAGTCTATTGGAAGCAACCGGAGTCAGGCGAAACTTTTCACTGCCCATGATTGATGGTTAATACTACACCAATCGGATCATTTCGGTTCAGGCGGCTGCGGGAGTGCGATCCAATTTCGATTTCGGCCATGTTGCGATCACTACGAGCCTGGAAGAATCGGGAGAAATCCCTGACGAAGCACACAAGGAGAGCGGCAGATCCGATGATGTGTTTTGAGACATCGTCCGGGGTGTTTTGGTTGTGAAATATGGGTTTGTGATGTCGTTGCAAGGGTGATCAGGGCTGCTTTCCTCGAACGGGCACCGACAAAGTAGAGGTGGGCCCAATCACGCTAAATTGTCCGAAAGTTCCCAAATACTGGCTTCGTTTCTTGGAAGATTCTGATCGAATCCAAAGACTTTCCATCAACCCAATGAAACACTCGCAACTCCCCGTCTTGTTCACCATCTGCTTGCCCATGATTTCAACAGGTCAGGAGGACGTTTCCCCATCCGATTCCCAAACTCGGGAACTCGAGGCACTCATCGTCACCGGCAAAGCGGAAAGCCTGATCGGCGAAGCGCCGAGCGCCTCCAAAGGCCAAGCCAACTCCGAAGAACTGATGGATCGCCCCTATCTGCGACGCGGCGAAATCCTCGAAGCGGTCCCCGGCGTGGTCATCACCCAGCACTCGGGCGACGGCAAGGCGAACCAATACTTCGTACGGGGCTTCAACCTGGATCACGGCACCGATTTCTCGGTTTCGATGGACGGACAGCCACTCAACTTCGTCACCCACGCGCATGGCCAAGGTTATGCCGACCTCAATCCGATCATCCCGGAGATGGTCGAAACTCTCGATTACTGGAAAGGCCCGTTTTACGGCCAACTTGGCGATCTCAGCACAGCGGGTGCGGCCAAGTTCCGTTTCTTTGACATGCTGCCACAGGGCATTGCCAGCATTGGAATTGGCGAGGACAATTACTATCGTGGTCTTCTCGCGGACACGATTGATTTGTCCGCCCCCACTCCCGGATCGAAGTCGCTCGCTCCTTCCACGGACAAGTCCGGCCTCACCTATGCACTGGAATACAATTACTATGATGGACCGTGGATCCGCGAAGGAAACTCCCAACGCATCAACGGCTTTCTGAAGTATTTCAAACAATCCGGCAATGACACCTTCAGCCTCACCGCGATGGGATATGATGGTGACTGGGATTCCACCGATCAGATTCCCAAACGTCTCATCGACAGCGGCGGGATCGACCGTTTGGGCAACATCGACAACAGCGTGCGCGGCGAATCCAGCCGCTACAGCCTGATGGGTGCTTGGGACCGAGATCTTTCCGATGGCAAGCTGCATGTGGACTTCTATGTCGGGAAGTATGAACTCGATCTGTTTTCCAACTTCACCTATTTTCTCAATGATCCCATCAATGGTGATCAGTTCGAACAACAGGACGGACGCTGGTTCTTCGGCGGCGAGGTGCGGAGGGAATGGGATTTCGGTGAGAAGGACAAACTCACGATCGGATTCCAAACCCGCCATGACATCCTCGACGGCATCGGCCTCTACAACACCACCAACACCATCCGCAACAGTGCGGTGCGGGTGGACGATGTGTTTGAGAGCACGGCCGGCGTTTATACCACAGCCAACTGGCAGGTGAATGATTGGTTCCGCGTGCAGCCCGGTCTGCGGGCGGATGCCTTCTACTTCGATGTGGAGAGCGACAATCCCGCCAACTCCGGCGATGAAACGGATGCCATCGTTTCACCCAAGCTCAGCCTCATCTTCGGGCCGTGGTCGGATACCGAGTTGTATGCCAACGCCGGCATGGGATTCCACAGCAATGATGCCCGCGGCACCACCATCACCATCGATCCGGCGAATGGCCAGCCAACGGACAAGGTCGATCCATTGGTGGAAACCTATGGATTCGAACTCGGCGTGCGCAACGAAAGCCTCACGGATGTGGTCAGCACGCTGGCCTTGTTCTATCTGCACAGCGATTCCGAATTGTTATATGTTGGCGATGCCGGAACTTCGGAGCCCGGCCCTGCCACCGAACGCTTCGGGGTCGAATGGTCCACCTACTGGAGGCCCAACGATTGGCTGATGCTCGACAACGAAATCACCCTGAGCGAAGGCCGCCTGCTCGATGTGGGACCGGATGATGAAATCCCGGGCTCCGTGCCATTGACGCTCGATACCGGCATTACCATCGGGCGCGAGGAAGGATTTTTCGGAAGCCTGCGCTCCCGCTACTTCAGTCCGCGTCCGCTCATTGAGGACGGAAGTGTGGACTCCCGCCAGAGCTGGCAACTCAACGGTCGCATCGGCTATCGCAAGAATGATTGGGAAGTTGCCGTGGATTGTCTGAACATCCTGGGCCGCGATGACAATGACATCGAATACTACTATACTTCCCGCCTTCCCGGAGAACCGCTGGCAGGTGTGGACGATGTGCATCTGCACCCGGCAGAGCCCCGCACATTCCGGATCTCGCTCACCCGGAGATTCTGAGGAGGGCTTTATTCTTCCAGTTTCACCCGCGCAAAGCCTCTCGGAGGGATCACTGTTCCAACCGGGCGGCTGGCGGTGACTTTTTCCCAAACTTCATTCAATGCAGCCGCATCTCCGGTAAAATTCTCCGTTGCCTCCACTACATTCGAAGTGCTCCACCCGAGCGTGGGATTCACGCTGAATTGTGAAACATAACTCAAAGGAGCAAACTGCTCCCCTGCCCTTCTCCGCGGGTAGGTGATTGTTTCGCGAAAGACACCCCCTTGTCGGACAATCGAAAACACCGGCAAGCCCAATCCTTGCGCCACCGGGTTCCGCATGCCGTTCTTGGGATGGAATCCGAAGGCAAACTCGGTTAGATTTTTCATCCCATCGCGATCGGGATCCGCATCGGCACCTGAAACCAATCCATCATCCAGCTCCGCCGCCGTGAAATGTTCCGCCTGCCATTGGGCGAGGGATCCCACAGCGAAAGTCACCGTGTAGGTATTGCTGGAGCCCGTTGGATTGGTCTGCCCGGGTCCAAGGTAGGCGGATGCACTCAAACGGATGCGATAAAGGCCAGGCGATCCGAATCCCCAGTTGAGATGATTGTGGCTACCGGCGACAAAGAGATAGGAATCCGGATTCGAGTTCTCACTGGTCGAACACCAAACTGCGGGAGTTCCAGACGAGTTTTCCTGCCAAAGCGAAAATTTCCCAGCGCCGCTCCCTTGATAGGAGACGCCTTGGAGCGTGATTCTGATCCATGGAAGTTCCAAGCTCCGGTCATCCTCGGACAGTCGGGCATCCACTTCGAGATAGGACCCAAAGGTCTCCGTGGCCTGATAGCTATTGAATCCAGGCCAGCAAAACCCCGGTTGCTGGATTTGGGAGGCAATCCAAATGGGTTCACCAGGCGCGACTCCGGTGAAGGAATAGATTCCGTCTTCTGGTTGGATGTTGCGTTGTCCGCCCTGTTCCACCGGTATGTCATCAATGGGCAAATACACGTCTTCCAACTCTTCAAAGGCGTCTTCTCCTTCAACTTCGGTTTTGGCAAGGCAGGACCAACCATCCCCCGGATCGTAGGTCCAATGCAGGTCAATGTGCTCGCGGAGCGCCCGCGGTGTTGCGTCCGCTCCAGCCGCGAGAAACAGTATGATAGCCAGCGTTCGTTTCATTGCAGTCCTTCCACTCCGGGCGGCAACGCGATGTTGATGCCGCTTTCGGTTTTTCGTTTCACTTCCGCTGCAGCCATCGTTTCGACACTGCAGTCGGCATTCAAATACAAGGATCTCCCTTTGGAGCGATCCTTGCCATTTCCTCCAAATCGATCCGGCGCGATATCCGCACAGAGCGACGCCCAGGAAAGCCAAAGATTCGAATGAGTGTGATCATTGCCTGGGCCCACCCCGGTCCGATCCGAGCAGATGAACACGAGCTTGGTGCGCTCCGGATGGGGAATGGCGGCAGGTCGGTTGATCTGGGGTCCGATCACTTTGCCGAAGGGACCGGTGCGCGGGACAAAAACATAACTGTTGAGAATATAACTGCTGCCCTTGGCAGACAATCTCTCCTTACCCCGCGGGTCAGCCGGGCAGATCCGCACTTCATCGAATTTTCCCATGTAGCGCTCCAGGGTGTAAATCCAAGCGCTGCCAAGGCCTGCGGTATGGGTCGTTTCAGGATACCTTCCCGAGTTGTCGTCGGCATACAGCTGCAAGGCCAAACCGATGTTGCGAAGATTGGAGGAACTCGCCGCCTGTTTCGAAGAAATGAGCGCATTCTTCATTCCGAAAATTCCGAGCACCGCCAACCCGACGACCAGAACAATCACGATCAGCATTTCGACGAGAGTGAAACCTCGTTCGCGCTGAAGCCTTTCGTGGAGAATGCCTGCCGTCACGGGCCGAATCTGAACACATCAGCATGCGCTTGCAAGATGCAAAGACAAAGATAATGCATTTTTTTAACGACTACTCTTGCATATTTTGTGCGTTATTGATCCAGTTCCGTCCACGACGTTTCTCGCGTCTCCACACCTCAACCATTCCAACCAAGAACCATGAAAAGAAGATCCCTCGCTGCCCTGATCGGGCTTTCTCTCACCACCGGATTCGCCGCTGCGGCCACCCTCACCTCGGGGCACGTCGATTTCATCGGCATCGGCTATGCTGCTGGTGAACTCGAACCCCATAGCCATGCCCATGAGGGGACTATCGTCGATGGAGCCCCACTCGGTGCCGACACGGAGTATGGCCCCGGTGAATTGACCGTGCAAACCTTCCTGACGACGACCCGCAACGCTGGTCTCGCTTGGGACCCAGTGGGTGTCGGATCCGGACAAAGCTTTTGGACGCTGACACAAACCGAAACTCCTGGACACCCCTTCGTCGGCATCGGAGCCGAAGAACTCAACCCGGCTGATTGGACAGGCCCGATTTCAATGGCCCTCACCGGAGCTGCCGGAAGTGGCATCCTCGCAGGTGGGAAGTTCTCGCTCTGGCAAGACAGCGGAACTCCGAACTTTTTCATGAGCACCCATGACGGCATCAGCGGAACAGATGTGTTTTCCTTGGATCTGACCCAAGGCGATCACGCACACTTCGGATGGGGTTTCACCGAGCAAGGAGTTTACAACCTCACTTTTGAAATCTCAGGCACACATGTTACCGACGGGTTCAAGTCCGCGACCGCCACCTACAACTTCAGCGTGGTTCCGGAACCGTCGTCCGCACTACTTGGCGCATTCGGAACGATCGCGCTCTTGCGCCGCCGCCGCTGATCACTCCGGGCAGGGACCGTCCACGAGGCGGCCCCTGCCCTGTTTTGGTTCCGGGCTCAATCATTCCAATATTCAAAAACGACCGCTCCACTTCACCTGAACTAATGCGATCCCTGTCTCTCTTCACGGCGTGCTTGTTGTCTGCGACGGCCTGCATGGGCCATGCTCAGTCGATAGGCTCAGTTAGCTTGGAATCCGCCGCAGTTACCGTCAACGAACAGGCAGCTTATCATTCGGTCAAGGTCCTCCGGAGTGGCGGCAGCAGTTGGACCTTGTCGGTCAACTACGAGACTGCCGACGGCACGGCGAGTTCGGCAAGCGACTACATGGCTACCAGTGGCAGTTTGGTGTTCGCCGCAGGGGAAACCGAAAAGGTCATCTCGGTTCAAATCAGCAATGAAACCACGGCGGTGGTCGAGAATGCAGAGACTTTCAGTTTGTCGCTCACAGGGCCTCAGGTCGCAGGCCATGACGTGACGGTATTTACCATCAACGATGCGCCCGTGATCGGAACCTTCGCGGTCCCAACCACCGCCATCGGGACTTCGACACCCGACATCGCTTTCAGCATTTCCGACCCGGAAGCCGCAGCCGGGAACCTCTCCGTCGTCGCCACAACCAACAATCCGGTGCTTCTCCCGCAAAGCGGCATCATTCTCGGTGGCAGCGGCAGCAGCCGCACGATCTCCCTCACGCCAGCGCCGGGGCTTGCCGGCTCGGCTCCGGTGACTCTGCTTGTCACGGATCCCGATGGCGCAGTGGCGGTGCGGAACATCGTGCTTTCGGTGGGGCCGGTGGCCGCGGGCACGGCAATTGCCATTCCCAATCCGGTTCCGGCGGATGTCGTCCTCACAGCTGACGAATCGTTCACGCTCAATTATGCCATCACCAACTCTGCGTGGGGCACAATCGTGACCCGCAGCAACACCACTCTCTTCAATGCACCTGGCACAGGCTCCACCAGCGACCTGCGCACCCAACCCGCCACCGGGGGCACCGCACGCACACTGCGAATCCGACCTGCCGACCTCAGCACAAGCGCCGGGCGCTATGGATTGTCCAATGTCACGCTGGGTTTCACCGGTTCCGATGCTCCGGCATCGCAGAGCATCAATGTCCGCGTGAATCCCAGGGCCGTGGCCGATAACAACTTGCTCGGCATTCCCGGAACCACCAGCACCTTCGACGTGCTCACCAACGATGTCCTCCCCATCGCCGGTCACAGCTTCCATATCACCAGTGTCTCCAGTCCGGCCAACGGCACGCTATCCATTGCCCCGGGCGGCAAGTTTCTCCGTTATACTCCGAATCCGACCCACAATGGCACCGATACCTTTACCTATTCGGTCACTGTATCATCAGGCGATGTCTTCAACGGCTATCAATTCAGCGGAATCGGATATGTCAAAATCGGCGGTTATATCGTGGTGGATTCGGCGACAGCCGCGCAACACATCGATTTGGATTTTGACTATATCAACGGTCAGTGGTCGCAGACCATCCGCACGGACGCAGTGGTCGGCGGTTCGGTGCAAAGCGGCACCTTCAGTCCGAGCGTTCTTGATGCCGACGAAGGAATCCTTTTCTTCGATCCCACCACGAAACAGCCGCGAAATGCAGCTTCATCCTTGGACATCCTCGGCGTTCCCGCTGGAGCGGATGTTTGGTATGGGCCGACGAGCGGAAACGGCAACAAACTCTATCTAGGAATCGCCAACGAAAGCACCTCGGGCGTCGAAGCCTACACACCGGTCGGCGACCCGCGCGCGCCCTCCAATGCCGAGTGGGTCGCCACCAGACTGGTCGGATTTTCCGGTCCCGGGCATTTCGCGGCCTTGGATGGCGCAGACGTCGCCTTCGATACCTTTGACGGCCTGAACTCACCCACCGATGCGGCTTCCGGCGGCAACGTCTCGGACACCTTCTGGGGTCTCACCGGATCCCACGCCCATCCGGGATGGTATTTCACCGCACCGGGAAACTACAAACTCACCTTCGAGACGACCGTAAAGGCTGATGGCGTATTCGTCACCAGTCCACCCACCACCTTCCACGTGGCGGTGGATACGATTTCAGGAAATGCACGATTGGAGGAAAACCCGCCCATCGCACGCCCCGATGTCATGGCGGCGGTCGAAAACGGAGGCTTGGTTTCATTGAACGTCCTCGCCAACGACAGCAGTGAGGCCGATGGATTCGAGGAATTGGCACTTATAGAAATCGGCAACGCAAGTCATGGGATCACCGCTCTGGCTGGTGATGGAAAAAGGGTGAACTATACGCCTCATCCCGAGTTCAATGGAAGTGACAGTTTCACTTACACCATGAGGGATGAACACGGCGGAGTGGCGACTGCAACGGTAGCCGTGACAGTGAGTGGCGAGAATGATGCGCCCACCTTTAGCGGTTACAGCGTCTCCACTTCATTTGAGACCAAGGCCATCCTATCCCTGAGCCATCTGTTCGCAGCAGCGAACGATCCGGAAGGCGATGCCATGATCATCACCGTAGCAAGCCCGAACAGCGACCAGGGGGGCACCGTCGAGCTCCAGACCGATTCGATTCACTACATGCCGCCCAACGCCTTTTCCGGATGGGATCGCTTTACCATCACCATTGGCGATATCCATAACTCCACCGTCCAGGGAACGATTTCGGTCAACGTGGGAATTCCGCCAGGAAGCGGCGGTCAGGGCAGTAACAGCCCGGTACTCACCCCCTTGCCAAGTGGGGAAATGGCCATCGTTTTCCAGGGAATCCCGGGGAGCAGCTATGAAATCCAACGATCTACCGATCTCACCGATTGGACTCCCCTGACCACCGTCCAAGCCGCTGCGAACGGTACGGTAACATATACGGATGGAGCTCCGCCACAACCCAGCGCCTTCTATCGAGTAAGGAAACCCTGACGGGTTGAGACAGCGCGAGCCATGACTGTTGCGGATGATGGCGATCTTGCCATGACGGGAAACGACCTCCTCATGGATCGGGACTCATTCCTGAGTTCCATACGAATCTTTCACTTCGCGACGGCGGAGGCTTTTGCCGTTGAGGATCCGGCGCATCGACTCCTACCCCCGGCGATCCGCCATGGCCTGCGCGTCGTCCTGACTGATGACGGACCAGCCCCAGCGCTTGACCGTGACTTGCTTAGCAGAAGATTTGGTTCGAAGACGGGATTCCGCCCAATAGTGAGGAATGAGCATCTTGGATTCTGTGGTGGTGACCGAAATTGTTAGATCGGGCGCGGGAAGTTAAGTGGATTCGAGATATCCTTTCTTCATTTTTTCAGCGATGAGCTTTTGCACCTCACGGGCGGTGCGGGCTTCGTCGGGGAAGGTTTTGGTTCGGGTTTGTCCGTTGGTGCCGATGCGACCGTAGCGAATGCTCATGTCGCAGCCAGTTTGGCCAATCTCCCAGAACTTCTTGGAGCCGCCTTCGGTGAACTCGAAGCGGCGGAGGGTGGTGTGGGAGGCGGGTGCTGTTGACTCTGTTGACTCAATCAATGGCGTCAACTCGGTCAATTCAGTCACTTCTTCTTCCACCGCATTTTTCAACAGGCGCTCGATGCGCTCGATGACCGCCGATGGATCATGCCACCAATCTTTGGCGAGGATGACAAGCACCTGCCAGCCGAAGGCTTTGAGGATGCTGGGCTGGGTGTGGAAACGCTCCAGCACGCCGGTTTGGCCGGTAACATCGAGCAGGATGCCGACTTGATGCTGCGGGGCTCCTTGGGAGCGCACGGCGACATCGCAGCGGAAGCGGCTTTGGCCGATGTGTGTGTCGGCATCCCAGCCGCGGGCCTGCATGGCAGTGGCAATTTGTTTGGCGAGGGAAGCTGAGCTTTGTTCGAGGCTCAAGACCTGGCGCTTGAGCGGGTTGAGTCCGTCGAGCACTTGGCGGGCCAGCGCCACATCACCACGCGAGAGGCTCTCGGCGTAGTGGAGGAAGTTTTTCAGCGCGTTGGCTACATCGTTGTAGTCGTTGGTGATGTCGCTGTGGCGCAGGCTGCTGAGCAGGACCATGTGCTGGCGGGCGCGGCTGAAAATGACGTTGAGGCGTTTTTCGCCGCCGCGTTGATTGATCGGGCCGAAGTTCATCAGGATACGGCCGTTAGGATCGCGGCCGTAGCAGACAGACATGAGGATGATGTCACGCTCA
>JBBARN010000043.1:0-2096 GCA_040399845.1 Luteolibacter sp.
AGGGTGGGGCTGTGATGGCGACGGCGAACATTGAGACCTTGGATTCCCTGCGGCGGCAGTTGCGGGAGAAATTTCCGCGGGCGCATGGGTCGGCGGTGGTGCTGGGGGGGGCGGCGGAGGCTGGAAACTCGGTGGATACTGGGAAAACGGACTTGGCGGGGAGGGCTGTGGGCTTCGGGGAAGAGGCGGGGGAACGGCCGCGTTTGCTGGCGGCGGGGAGTTTTCCGGTGGGGGCGATTTCGGAGGTGGTTTCGGAGGGGCCGGTCTCGGGTCTGGGCTTGTGGGTGGCGGAGATGTTGGCGGAATCGGCGGAAGGACCGGCGGCGAGGATGTCCGATTCGCCGCACTTGGTATGGATCGATGGGGCGGACGGATTTGATCCGGCCTCGTTCGATGCGGCGGCGTGTTCGCGGCTGCTGTGGGTGCGTTGCCGAGCGGTGGCGGAGATGTTCCGGGCGGCGGACCTGCTGGCGCGGGATGGCAATGCGCCGTTTCTGCTGATCGATGCGACGGGCCTGCCGCGGCGGGAACTGTCGGCGTTTCCCGCATCGGCCTGGTGGCGCCTGAAACAGGCGGTGGAGGGCAATGGCACGCGGCTGGTCGTGCTGTCCTCGGCGGCGATGGTGCCGTGTGCGGCGCGGAGGTGGCAGTTATCGGCGGATTTTTCGCTGGAGGATTTTGATCGTCCGGCGGCGGATCTGTTAGGTCGGCTGGAGGTGGTGACCGAGCGTTTGCGGCGGGTGAACTGAGGGTGAGAGAAGATATGGGAACCACGAATCTGACGAATCTTACGAATCTTTTATCTCGAATGCATGCTGCCATGCCTGACTCTCTCCCTTCCGAGTATTCCGAGTATTCCGTGGTTCATCCTCTTTCTGTTTGGGTTGAGGGATGAATGTAAATTTTTATATCATGTTTGCTGCGCTTCATATTCCGGATTTTTCTGCCGCCGCCCTTTTGAGGCATCGGCCGGAGTGGGCGGAAATGCCGTGTGCGGTGCTGGCGGTGTCGGCAGTGGATGACGAGGGGGGAAAAGGCAAACTGCCGATTCATGCGGTGAATCCGGCCGCGCGTTTTGCGGGGATTGCGGCGGGTTGGAAGCTCAACCGCGCCTTGGTGCGTTGTCCGGATTTGCGGGTGCTGTTGCGGGAGCCTGCGGCGGAGGCGGACTTGCTCGCGGATTTGGTGGCGATGGGGGAATCGCTCACTCCGGATTTGGAAATCACGGCGGGCGATACGCTCACGCTGGATCTATCCGGTCGTCGCGGGGACTTGGGAGAGGGTTTTGCATCGATGGAGTTAAGTGGTGTGGAGTTATGGCATGCTTTGGCGGCGACTCCGGATTTGGCGGCGCTGGCGGCGCGGTGTCGGCAGACCTGTGGTCGGCGGATCAGCCCGGCGGATCTTGCGCCCTTGCCGCTGGGATTGCTGCACACGCTGGCGGGGAAATCGCAGGCGTTGCGTCTGTTAGATCTGTGGGGATTGAAGAGTTTGGGAGAGTTCATGAAACTGCCACGGCAGGCCCTCACCGACCGCTTGGGACCGGAGGCGGGGGGCTGGCATGACATCCTGCATGCAAAGTCCTGCCGCTTGTTGCGGCTGCATCGGCCGCCGGAATCGCTGGCGCAGCGAGTGGATCTGGAAGATGTGATCGAGGATTTGGATTTCCTGGTTTTCCAACTCAAGCGGATGCTTCACACGCTCAGCGGCCGTCTGGCATCGCGGCATCTGGCGGTGGCCACGCTGGAGTTGAGATTGGTATTGGAACATGGCGGCAGCGTGCCGCGGCGCATCCGCCTGCCGGAGCCGCAACACACGGTGGAAGGCATGCTCGCGCCTTTGCAGATCTGGTTGGACTCGCTGCAACTCGATGATGCGGTGTGTGCGGTGGAACTGGATGCGGAGACGACCTTTGCCACGGCGGCGCAGCGCGAATGGTATGGCCGACAACTGCCGGAGCCTGCGCGCTGGGCGGAAACTTTGGCCAAGCTCGAAGCGCTGCTCGGTCCCGGTCGGATCGGTTATCCGGTGCCGCTGGCATCGCATGCGCCGGATGCATTCCGGATGGTGGCCGCCGCCGACATGCCGCCGGTGGT
>JBBARN010000043.1:2196-46905 GCA_040399845.1 Luteolibacter sp.
CGCATGCGCCGGATGCATTCCGGATGGTGGCCGCCGCCGACATGCCGCCGGTGGTCACGGGTGCTGCTGCAAAGCCGGCTTGTCCTTTTCCGCTGCATCGTTACCGCCCGGCGCGTGCGATTGCGGTGAGTCATGAAATCCGCGGCAGCCTCCCCCACCCTGTCGAGTTGTTGAATGGACCATTTCCCGGGAAGGTGATCGATTGCCGCGGGCCCTTTCCTTTTTCGGGATCGTGGTGGGACATGCAGGCTTCGTGGAATCGTCTCGAATGGGACATTCAACTGGAATCTCGCCATCTGCTGCGGCTGGTGTTGCGTCCGCCGGATCATTGGGAGCTTGATGGCATTTATGCATAACTCATGAAATCCCGACCTGTCATTTTCAGCGAACTTCATGCACGTTCGGCGTTTTCGTTTCTGGAAGGGGCGAGCCAGCCGGAGGTGCTGATCCGTCAGGCGGCGGCTCTGGGTTATGAATCGATTGCCATCACGGATCGCAAGGGCTTCCAGGGATCCGCTCGGGCGCATCATGCGGCGAAGGAATGCGGCATCCGTGCGCTGGTGGGCTGCATGCTGGAGTTGGCGGATGGGTCTGCGTTTCCCGTATTGTGTGCCACGCGCGAGGGTTACCGCAGCATGAGCCGGCATCTGACAGATATGCATTTATTGGGTGAAACCACCGATGCAAAACAAAGCATCGCCAGCCATCCGGGAGATCTGATTGCCTTGACTGGCGATCGCGAGGGTCCGCTGTGTAGATTCTTGTTGCGCGATGACCGCAAGGGGGCGCTGGCAGCGGCGGAGAAGATGATATCTCTTTTTGGCAGGGAAAATGTTTATATCGAACTCACCCGCCACCGGCTGCGCGATGATGGCAGGCTGAATCGTCATTTGATCGATCTGGCCGCGCATCTGCGGCTGCCCTTGCTGGCGAGCAATGCGCCCTTGTTCGCCACGCGTGGCGACCGCCGGCTGGGTGATGCTTTTGCCTGCCTGCGCCATCACGTGCCGCTCGACCAGGCAGGCAGCCTGCTTGCGCCGAATGGCGAGCGCCATCTCAAATCTCCGCAGGAAATGGCCACCTTGTTCGCCGATGTGCCGGAGGCTGTTAGAAATAGCATCATCCTTTCCCAACGCATCGAGTTCACCCTGCAGAATCTCGATTACCGTTTTCCTGATTTCCCCGATGAAAATGGCCACGCGCTTTCCCTTGAGGCACAGTCCGCCTTGTTGCGGGACTTGACCTATCAAGGCATGGCCGCACGCCATGGCACGGCGCCCATTGATGCGGCGACCCGGCAACAAATCGATCACGAACTGGCGATGATCGGGAGCTTGGGATTTCCCGGTTATTTCCTGATCGTGCATGACCTCATCCTGTTTGCTCGCAGCCGTGGCATCCTTTGCCAAGGACGTGGCTCGGCGGCAAACTCCGCGGTGTGTTATGCGCTTGGAATCACGGCGGTGGATCCGGTGAAGAGCGGGCTGCTTTTCGAGCGATTCCTGAGTGAAAACCGCCAGAGCTGGCCAGATATTGATATCGATTTCCCATCCGGTCCGCGGCGTGAGGAGGTGATTCAATATGTGTTCCGGAAATATGGTCCGCGCAATGCCGCGATGACTGCCAACGTGATCACCTATCGATCCAAGTCGGCCTTCCGCGAGATGAGCAAGGTGCTGGGTTTCCCGCCATCCGTGGCGGAACGGTTTTCCAACAGCCCCTCGCATTTTCACGGGCCGGAAGAGCACCGAACGGATCCGGAGCCGCGTGATCCGGTGCGTGAGCGGCGCGAGGAATTCGAGGACCGCGTTTCCAGCATCCTGCCGCCGTCGCATCCGCGTTTGCCGACCTTGTTTCATTTATATGATTCCGTGCTCGGCCTGCCGCGCCATCTTGGCCAGCACTCGGGCGGCATGATCATCTGCGATCACGGGCTGGATGCGGTGGTGCCGCTGCAACCTGCCACTATGCCGGGGCGCACGGTGGTGCAGTGGGACAAGGATGATTGTGAGGATATGGGCATTGTGAAGATCGATCTGTTAGGTCTCGGCATGCTTGCGGCGATGGAGCATGCGTTGGAAATCAGGACGAAACGCGGTGCCCCGGTGGATCTGGCCACCATTCCGAAGGATGATCCGGCGGTGTTTGATTTGTTATGTCGTGCGGACACCATCGGCACCTTCCAAGTGGAAAGCCGCGCGCAGATGGCCACGCTGCCGATCATGCGGCCGCGGGAGTTTTATGATCTCGCCATCGAGGTGGCCATCATCCGGCCAGGACCCATCGTCGGCGATCTGGTGCATCCCTATCTCAACCGCCGCAATGGGCGGGCGGCGTTGGATTATATTCATCCCGATTGCGAACCGATCCTCAAGCGCACGCTCGGCGTGCCTTTGTTCCAGGAACAGGTGCTGCGCATGGCGATGGCTTTGGCGGGATTCACGGGTGCGGAGGCGGATGACTTGCGACGGGCCATGTCCTTCAAGCGCAATGACGAACGCATGACCCGGGTGACGGCCAAACTCGCGGAACGCATGACCGCACGCGGCATCGCCCCGGAGGTGCAGCGCAAGGTGGTGGATTCGATCGGTTCATTTGCCTTGTATGGATTTCCCGAGAGTCATGCTATATCTTTCGCGCTGATTGCTTATGCGAGTTGTTGGTTGAAGGTGCATCATCCGGCGGAGTTTTATGCAGGACTCATCAACCACCAGCCGATGGGTTTTTATTCCGTCAACACGCTCATTCAGGATGCGAGGCGGCATGGCATCCGCATCCGGCCGGTGTGTTGCGTGGAAAGCAATGCTCTCACCGAGGTGAAGGATGATCACACTCTGCGACTGGGTTTTCATCACATCAAGGGATTGTCGGCGGAAACCATCGATCGCATGGTGAGGGAACGCGAAATTCAGAGTTATGCCAATCTGGACGACTTCATGCGGAGGGCGAGGCCGAATGCGAAAGAGAAACGCATCCTGGCGCAGGCCGGTGCCTTGAATGGATTGGAGAAATCCTCCCACCGGCGGCAGATGATGTGGCAGGTGGAATTGCCTTTGTTTGATGACCTCATCCCGACGCGCCGCGAGGATGCGGCCGACATCCTGCCGATGATGACAGCGGGCGAACGATTGTCCGCGGACTTCGCCACCCAAGGAGCCACCACCGGGCCGCATCCCATGACGATCTGGCGTGAGCAACACGGCAACCGCGACATTTTGCGCTCCACCCAGTTGCAGAACCTGCCCCACGGCGTGCCCATCGCCGTGGCGGGGCTCGCGATCTGCCGCCAGCGCCCGGGGACGGCGAAGGGGCATTGTTTCATTTCGCTGGAGGACGAATCGGGCATTTCCAACCTGTTCATCAACAAGGAAACCTTCCACCGCTTCCGCCTGCTCATCGTCACGGAGCCCTTCCTGCTGGCGAGCGGCGTTCTGCAACGAACCGAGGCGGATCAACCCACCGTCTTCGTCACCCACATCGAGCCCTTGCCGCATACCGATCCGCAACACGCAGCACGTTCGCACGATTTCCATTGAGCCGGAAGAGAATAGCAGCCATCCCCCTCCCCGTAATCACGGTCTTGACTTGGTGGGGTGAAAGCATCAACCGATGGGTTACCTGAAAGGGTCAAAACCCAGTTTTCCCATGCGAGGAACCCTTCCCATACTGCTTGTTCTCATGGCCGCGTCCCCGATCCGGGGAGCGGACCTCGTCGCCGTAGCGTCGGGAAATTGGTCATCGCCCGCCACTTGGGGAGGCACGCTTCCGGCAGCAGAGGATGCCGTTTCCATTCCGGCGGGGCTCTCGGTCGTGCTGGATTCCGATGTCGAGTGCGGAGCTATCGTGGTTTCGGGTTTACTGGAAGTGCAACGATCCCATCGCACGCTGCTCTGTGATTCCCTGCTCGTGCAGGGTGCCGGATCCGAATTCCGAGTGGGTGCGGCGAATGACCGTTTCACACAGAATTTCACGCTCACTCTCAAAGGGCTTCCGACCGAAATCACCATGGCTTCCATGGGGGCCAAGATCCTGGGAGTGCACAATGGCGGCGCGCTCAACATCCACGGCCGTGACCGTGTCGAGTGGACCAAGCTGGGTGCCCATGCCAACCCCGGTGCCACATCGATGACCTTGGCCACCCCTGTGGATTGGGCAGTGGGAGATACCATCCTTGTGACATCGAGCCGTCTCTCATGGACCGAAGCCGAGACCCGCACGATCACGGCGGTCAATGGAAACACCGTCTCCTTCACCCAGCCGCTGGCATTTTTCCATTGTGGAAACACGCGCACGAAAACCCGGGGCACCGATGGCAAATCATGGACCGCCGATTTGCGCGCGGAAGTGGGCTTGTTGAGCCGCAACATCCGCATCGAAGGGGATGCAGCATCGGAAACCGCAGGTTTCGGCGGACACATCATGGTGATGAATGGCGGCACTGCCTGTTGCGCCACATCGGGCAAGGCCTTCATTCAGGGAGTGGAACTTTTCCGCATGGGCCAGAAAGGAATCGTCGGCAGGTATCCGATGCATTGGCACATGTGTGCGGAAGATGGAGCAGGACAATACTTCAAAGATAACGTCGTGCGCCGTTCGTTCAATCGTGCCATCACCATCCACGGCACGGAGTCCACTTTGGTGGATAACAATTTCTGCCATGATCACCTGGGGCATGGAATCTTCCTTGAGGATGGATCGGAGCGCTTCAATGTGATCACTCGCAATGTTGTTCTCTCATCCATGCGTCCCGCCGCCGGTGAAGAGATCCTGCAAACTGACAATTTCTTCAACGCCGTCCAAAACCGCTCGCCTGCCAGTTTCTGGATCACCAATCCCAACAACATTTTCACCGACAACATCGCCGCCGGCACGCATGGCACGGGCTATTGGTTCGCATTTCCCAAAAAACCGCTCAACCTCTCACTCACGCACCCTCGTTTCGTAGGGCTGGAGCCTCACAAGCAGCCACTGGGACAATTCGACAGGAATGTGGCGCACAGTTGTGCGAACGGTTTGGACATCAACGATCAGGTGGATGCCAATGACGAACTTGTGATCAACGGCGAGTGGGCCAACAATGGTCCGTTCTTTTTCAACGACTGCACCTTTTATTCCAACGACGTCGCCGTCTATGCCGGCATCGGAGGCACCCGAAAGAACGTCGTTTATTACAACAATGTCTTTTCCGATAATGAGACCAATCTCTTTCTCGCCACCTATCATCTTTGCGAACAGTCATTGATGGTGGCGGATTCCGGATTCGGCATCATGCCCTCCAGCAAGAGTCGCACGATGTATGCGATCTACGATGGAGCGGGGCGGATGAAGGATAACCATCTCGTGGGTTACCATGCGTCCAACACGCGCCTTTTTGACAACATCGGTGCCGCCACCAAGCGCCCGAACCATCGCTTCGAGGGATTCACCCTCGATCCGCCAATCATTCCGCGCTCGTCGCTCACCAACTACAACATCATTCCTCCCGCCGATGTGGGAGCCAACAGCGCAGGGCACCCTCGCATCTGGGCACAGGTGATCCATGACGTGGACGGCTCGCTCTGCGGAGTGGCGGACAGTTCCATCATCAGCAACCAGCCATTCCTCCGCACAGGAGTGGAAACCCGTCCCGTAAATTGGACGAACATGTATCGCAGCAGCAACCGCTTCGCCCAGTGCCGCATGACCTACGGAATCGCTTCGGCGGACCATCCCAACATCAGCGTGATCCGCAGCAAGCCCGACACGCCGAACGCCGGAGTCTATTATATCAACGGATACAAGGAACAACACCAGCTTCCACTCATCGTGAAGCAGGATTTCCTTTACTCCTATCATTACGAATCCCTGCCTTCCTCCAGGAAAGTGTTCATCACCATGAACGACGCCTCGGTTGGCGACCATTTCCTGATCCGCTTCAAGGACTTCGGCAAACTTCCCGGAATCTCCATCACCGGCATGACTTCCAGCCCGTCGCTCGATGCGTTGAAAGCAAGCTCCGTTTCCAGTTACTACAAGGAAAACAACGGCGACTACTACATCCGGCCGCTGGCTACTGCCGGAAGCCATTCCTACACGCTTTCATGGACATCCCAGATCACCATGCCGGTGGTGGATTCCGATAACGATGGGACATCAGACGGAGCCGAGGCCGCCGCGGGCACCGATCCGTTCCGCACTGCAGACGCGACGGATCCGTTCCCTGCCAGCGAGTTTGTCATGTCAGGAAACTTCGAGGAATGGGTGTCCCTGAGCGGACTCACCGGAGAATCGGTCAGCGCAGGCGCGCTCAATGCTACCGCAAGCAACAATGATCCCCAGATGTTTCTCAACAATCTGAAAGTCGCCGGCAGTTCAGTGCCGTGGATACTCGTCCGCATGAGAGTGTCACAAAGTGCTTCACCATTGTTCTATTGGACCCGGGTTGGAGGAACATCTTACACATCGGCACGGTTGATGACCGCATCGTATTCGGGAAACAACAGCTTCCGCGTGGTGGCGTTTCCCATGGGCTCCCACGCAGAGTGGCAAAACCGGACCATCACGGCCCTTCGCTTCGATCCCACCGGAACGAATGGTGCCAATTTCTCGATCGACTGGATGCGTGCCTCCAATGGCGATCTCGATGGCGATTCACTCAGCGACCGTCTCGAGGGAGACGGGGATTACGATCAGGACGGACTCGTCAATCTCGAAGACACGGACAGCGATGGCGACGGAATACCGGATGCACAGGACCCGGAGCCATATCACAATCCTTTCGATACCGATCAGGATGGCACACCGGACATATTGGACTCCGATGATGACAACGATGGCACACCGGATACTTCCGATGCATTTCCGCTGGATCCATCCGAGCAATCCGATTCAGACAACGATGGCATCGGCAACAACGCGGACGCCTTCCCCACCGATCCAGCGGAGCAAACGGATACCGATGGAGATGGAATCGGCAACAACGCGGACCCGGATGATGATGGAGATGGCTTGTCGGATTCCTTGGAACTTACTGCTACTAGAAACCCAGTAGATCCGATGGATTTCAACTTCGGCTTCAATACCGACGGCAACTTCGATGGATGGAACAACCGCTCAGGATTCACCTCAGTTCCCGCTCCCGAAGTTTCAGGAGGGACGATGAAGGGCCGCAGCACTACGTCCGGAGATCCCTACTTCTGGCGCACGGGATTCAGCCTTGATGGAGATCGGGTCAACCAGATCGTGGTGAAAATGAAAACCAGCACCGGTTCCGGAAGCGTCGAGTTGTTCTGGGCGAGGACTGGCGAAGGAAGCAGTTTTTCACAATCGCGCCGTGTCTCCAGCCCCACCGGGCCTGCGAATGTGTGGAAACTGGTCTATCTCAATCCATCGTTGCATGCCGGGTGGGCTGGAAACACCATCGGCGCGATCCGCATCGATCCGACGACGGTGGGGGATCGGACCTTTGAGATCGACTGGATCCGTGTTTCCAATGGCGACCTTGATCAGGACGGTATCGCTGATACCACCGAAGGCAGCGGCGATGTCGATGGCGACGGCTTGCTCAATGCGGAGGATCTTGATAGTGATGGAGACCTCATCCCTGATGCCACAGACCCACAACCTTATGTGAACGGCCTGATTGACTTCGATAACGATGGCATCCCGGACGCTACCGATGAAGATGATGACAACGATGGAGCTACCGATGCCAGCGATGCCTTTCCCTTTGACGTCAATGAGCAACTCGACAGCGATGGCGATGGCATTGGAAATCAGGCCGACTTGGATGACGACAACGACGGCACACCCGACAACGGCGATGCCTTTCCGCTCGATCCGGCCGAGCAATTTGACAATGACAACGACGGCATTGGGGATCATGCCGATCCGGATGATGATAATGATGGTTTCACCGATGACATTGACGCGTTCCCCTTCGATCTCGACGAGCATCTTGATAGCGACCTCGACGGCATTGGAAACCACGCGGACCCGGATGACGACAATGACGGGCTCCCCGACTCCGTTGAATCCGCGATTGGTCTATCGGAAATCATACCGATCGATCCAACGGCGGACTGTGATGGCGACGGCCAAGTTGATTTGTTAGAGGCCCACGCTGGAACGAATCGAATGGATGCAGGTGATCGTTTCCATTGGTCGGTCACGCGGACCAAGGTCACGCTCGATGTGAAACCAGGCAGGACATATCGCATTCTGGCGAGTGACTCCCTATCTCCGCCACAGTGGCAGGTGGTGGAAACCATCCGTCCCGACGCAGTGGGTGCCCACGAATACGTGGACCTCACACTGCGGGCGAGTCGGTTCTATAAGGTTGCGATCGCAGTGGATATGCCGTGAAGGCAGGGGATCTCAAAGGGAGACCGTCTTACTTCTTCTTCCGCAGGAAGGGAGGAAGATCGAGGTCCTCGCCATCGAAGACATTCGGGTTCTCGCCTTCGAAGCGGCCACGTGGAGCAGAGTCCAATGAGAGTTCGCTTTGAGGAGTGGCTGCTTTGATGCCGAGTTTGAGTTTGGGGATCTCGGAAGAAGTGGCGGGTGCGGCGGGTGGAGCCGATGTGGCGGATTCTGAAGATTCCGGGGCCGGGTCCTCCTTATTCAGGAGATCGGCTGCTGCGCTCTCGAGTTCATCGGGCTGCGACGTGGTTTCCTTGAGACCCTTGGCACTGCTCCACGGGGCGACACCGGGTGGACGCTTTTTGGGGATGGGAGTGAATCCGGATGAGGCGAGATTAAGGGCGGCAGAATCCTCAGCCGAGTCTTCCATGTTCTCGATGGGTTCCGGGTCCGGATCGGCAGGCCCATAGGTGGGAAGCTCGGGTGCGGGTGGCTCGGGGTGATCTTTTGGCGCTTCGGCTGGCTCCTTGCTCACCGCGACAAATTCGGCAATGACGCTGGGCGGGGCTGCTTGCGCCTCAATCGCAGGCTCTTCCACAGCCGGTTCGGGTGCCACGGGTTCAGGTGCGGGAGCGGATTCCTGTATCGGAGTGGGGGCAGGCGCTTGCGGGACGGCAGCAGGCATGTGCGGCTCTGCGAACGGGCGATCATCGTCAAACAAACTGGGCGTCGCAGCTGCGGCGGCGTTTCCGACAAGGGTTCTGCGGAACTTGGAAATAAGTGAATTGGCCTGCGAGGCGGGTTTCGCAAGCTCCGGAGATTTTGCCGGAGTCGGCTCGGGTGCGGGCGCGCGGGGAGGCTCGGGCAAAGGCGGAATCTCAGTCTCTGCCTGTCGCTGTGGGACCACTTCCGCTTGGGGTTCAGGTGCCGCCACCCTCTTTGGCTCTGACGGCGGGGCCGCCGGAGCGGGGGTAAAGCCTTGGCTTGGATCAAGCACCTGACTTTCCTTGGATACCTGGCTGAGCGACTCGCGGGGAGCCATGGCGAGAGAATCCTCCGGAAGCGCGCTGATGAGCGTGATCGAAAGGGAATCGCCAAGCGCGGGATCGACAGCCGCTCCGAACAGCACGTGGGCTTTTTCCGGAACAAACTTCTGCAAGCGCTGCATCAGGAGCTCGATTTCGAAGAGTGTGAGGTCCTCGCCGCCGGAGAGGTGGACGAGCACGGTTTGGGCCTCCTTGAGGAGCGAACCTTGATCAAGGAGTGGGCTGGACAGGGCATTGCGAAGTGCCTTCGAAGCGCGGTCCTTGCCGCTGGCCATGCCGGAGCCGAAAAGGCAGCGGGAGCGGTTGGTGCGGAGCGCGCTCATGAGATCGTCCAGGCCGACGTTGATGAGGCCGGGGCGGATGACGAGGCGGATGACGGCTTTGATCGACTCGCAGATCATGTGATCCGCGGCGATGAACGCTTCGTGGATGCCTTGTTTGGCGAGCACCAGTTCGCCCATGCGGTTGTTGTCAAAGGTGACGAGCGCGTTGGAGAGCACGGCGAGTTCATTGAGCGCAGTCTCCGCCTGATCACGGCGGCGTCTCCCCTCAAAAGCAAAGGGCATGGTGGCAAACACCACCACGAAGGCCCCTTCCTCGCGGGCAATCCGGGTGACGATGGGAGCCGCGCCGGAACCAGTGCCGCCGCCGAGGCCGGTGCAAAGAAAAACGATGCGATGTCCTTTGACCGCTGCACGAATCGTTTCCTCCGCCTCAAGCACGGCGGAGTGACCCAGTTCGGGATCGCCGCCCGCGCCAAGGCCCTTGGTGAGGTTGATGCCAAGTTGGATTTTTTCCTTGGCCAGGCAAGATCCGAGCGTGCGGATGTCGGTATTGAGGGCGAGCAGTTCGGCTCCATCCATGCCATCCAGCGCGATGCGCTCCAGCATGTTGGCACCCGCACCACCGAGGCCGATGATTTTAACGGATGAGGCAGGAATGACCTGATGGGGATCGCGATTGTATGGGATCATTGGAAAAAGAAAGTTTGAGATGGGTGATTTGATATTATGGGCGGCCGAAGGGCCAGAACATGCGACCGATTCTACCCAGCAGCCCAGGTGGCGTGGCACGCTCGGTTTCGAGGATCTGCGCGTAGCGGATCAAGCCGATGGAGGTGGCGTAACGGGGGTCCTTGAAACTTGCTTGGATGCCACTGATTTCCGGGAGTTCGGGGCGGTAGATGTCCCGACCGAACACGTCGAAGGCAAGCTCGCTGAAACCGCGCATGAGGCTGGTGCCACCGGTGAGAAATACGCCGGCACCGATGGATTCGACCGATCCCTGGGGTAGGCGGTGATGGACGAGGCGCAGGGTTTCCTCGAGCCGTTGGCGGATCACTTCGTTGAGCACGGCGCGGTTCACCTCCACTTCCGCAAAGCCGCGATCGTCGGTGAGCCGGGCGGTGCCGACAGATCGGACGGGATCCGCCGAGGCATCGCCTTCCGTGACTTTCAAGCGCTCGGCTTTTGAGAATGGAAGCCCGGTCACCAGGTGGATGTCATTGGTGATGTGATCTCCGCCGACGGGGATGCAGCCGGATGCGGTGATGACACCACCGATGTAGAGTGCGTAATCCGTGGTGCCGCCGCCAATATCGATGACAAGGGCTCCGGCATCGCGTTGCTCGCGGTCGAGCGCCATTTGGGCGGTGGCGATGGGCGAGAAAACAATGTCATCCACTTCGAGCGGCATTTCCCGGACGAGCTTGATGCTATTCTGGATGCGGGTGCCGATGCCATGAACGACGTGGAAATCCGCCTCGACGGTTTTCCCGAACAAGCCAACCGGTGAGGTCGAGTGCTCCAATCCATCGAGCCAATAGTTGCGAACGATCGGGTGCAAATAGACGTGTTCCGACGGGATGTGGACTTCACGGGCGATGGTCCGGGCTTCTTCGACATGTTCCGGGGCGACGACAGGTTCGCCATCCGGGAGCCGGAAGGTGCCGCGGTTGTTGACGCCCTGGATGTGGGCACCGCTGACGGCAAGGAAGACGCTGCCGATTTCCACGTCGCTGGCGTCTTCCGCCTTGGCGAGCGCATCCTTGAGACAAGCGCGGGCTTGGGAAAAATCAAAGATTTCCCCCTTGCGGACCCCGGCGCTTTTGGTCTCGCCGATGCCGAGGATCTTGACGGCGCTATCAGCCTTCACCTCGCCCACGACGAGGCAGGTCTTGCTGGTGCCGATTTCGAGACCGACGTGAATTTTCGTGCGACGAGCCATGGGATGGGCGGAGTGATTCAGTTGCGGTTGAGCAGATTGCTAAGATCGCGGGCGCGGCGGTTGTCAGCCCCGTTGGTTTTGACAGGCTCCACTTCGGGAACAGGGACAGCCTTGGGGGGAACGCCGTTGCGAACGGTGACGGGAATGTTGTATTTGGGAATCAGGTTGATGGTATCAATGACATAACCTTTTTCCCCGGCATGATCGAGAGCGGCGCGCAGGCTGGCCATCTGGCGAGCATGATCGTCGAGGCCGAAGGTGGCACAAGTTCCCTCGCGAGTGATGATTTCCAGCGACCAATCATTGGCCGGGCGGATGGTTTCGATCCAATGCACGGCTTCCGGATCGGCAGCGCGGGCGGAATCGAGGAGAAGGAAACAGGGGCCGAGCTCGCGTTGTTTGATTTTGGAAGCAGGGCGGATGGAAAATTCCTCGGATACGGGGAGTTCGATGATCGGCAGATGTTGTGCATCGGCGAGTTGCAGCTCCGGGCAGGGATAGGCGAATCCCTGATCGTCCACGAGCAGGGCACCGACCTTGCGGGTGTCGGTGATGCCTGCGGCGGGCGAGAGGACCCAGGCCTTCGGCGAGCGCGGAATGACGCGCACGACCAAGGTGCCAGGCAGATGGCGCTCGACACGGGCAGAAGTGACTTCGGGAAGCGCGCGGAGTTTTTCCTCCATATCGCTGACGTCGATTTCGAAAAGGCTGGGGTTTGCGGTGAGATCGATGCCTGCGACGGAGGCAACGCGCAATTCATCGATGACCGGATTCGGATTGAGATCCAGCACCTGGAGCCGGAAGTCGGGATTCTTGTAGAACGCGTGTTCGATACCACGCCAAACGCCCCAACCAGCGGCAGCGACAACCGCGAGCACGGCAGCCAGGCGGGTGAGGCGGCCGAGTACTTTGAGAAAACCAAACCAGGCGATGCGCGGTGACATCACACGCACTTCGAGCACGCTCTGGCGAGCGTGGCGGCGGTGTTTGGTGGTTTTGCGTTTCATTGGATGAATCACCGGAGTGGACTCGGATCAGGCACGGATGGATAATGATAACTCGGCAATCATCTTGCAGAGTTCGGGAAATGATGTGCCAGCGGCAGCGGCAGCCTTGGGGAGCAGACTGGTTTCCGTCATGCCGGGGATGGTATTGGCCTCTAGCACGAAGGGGCGGTTTTGTGAATCCAGCAACACATCGACGCGCGAATACACTTCAATCCCCAACGAGCGATGCGCGGCAAGGGCGGCTTGCTGCACGGCAAGTGTGGTTTCCTCGTCGAGATCGGCTGGGCAGATGTATTGGCTGCCCTGGGAGCCGGAGAGCCATGGATATTTGCTCGCCATGTCATAGACGCCTTCCGGCGGGATGATGTGGACGATGGGCATCGCCTTGTCATTGATGATGGCGACGGTGAGTTCCATGCCCGCGACGAATTCCTCGACGAGGATATCATTTCCATACTTCGCGGCATCGGCCATGGCAGCTTCCGCCTTGGAAGGATCATGCACGATGGAAACGCCGACACTCGATCCCTCGCGAGGAGGTTTCACGACAAAGGGAGCGGGAAAGGATGGGAGCTTGGGACCACTGGAAACATCGACAATCTCCGCACGCGGCGTGGGCACACCGGCAGCGAGGAAGGCTTGTTTGGCGAGGTTCTTGTCAAAGGCGCGACGGCTGCTGGCCACGCCTGCGCCGGTGTAGGGCACGCCCATGTCTTCGAGAAGCTGCTGGAGTTGTCCGTCCTCGCCGAAGGTGCCATGGATCACGTTGAATGCGAGATCCGTGCCTGCGGGCAAATGGAAGGATGCCTCGGTGACATCCACCGCCACCGCATCGAGCCCGAGACCTTGCAAGGCCTTGAGCACCGCCTTGCCGGAAGCGATCGAGACCTCACGTTCGGACCCCGGTCCGCCCATCAGCACTGCGATTTTTCGATTGGATAACATGAACGTATGATTGGTTAGAACTGGGGTTCGTCTTCGCCGATGATTTTGATTTCCGTTTCCAGATCCACGCCGCGTTCCGATTTGGCTTTTTGCTGGATGGCATCGATGAGTTGAAGGATCTCGCTGGCGGTGGCTCCGCCCTGGTTGACCACGAAGTTGCCGTGCACCTCGGACACTGCGGCGTGGCCGATCTGGGTGCCTTTGAGGCCGAGTGAGTCGATGAGGCGGCCGGCCGCAATGAATTCTGGGTTCTTGAAAGTGCATCCGGCGGAGGCCATCACCGGTTGGGATGCCTTGCGCTTTTCGCGGGACTCATCCCAGCGTTGTTTGATGTTTTCCGGCTTGTCCGACTTGCCTTTGAATACCGCCTGGAGGGCAAAATTCCGGCGGAGTTCGGCGACGTTGCGATAACTCGCGACGATCTCCTCACGTTCGCGGGTGCGGATGACTCCGTCCTCATCGAGGAAGGTGACGCGCACCACTTGGTCGAAAGTTTCGATGCCCATCGCCCCGGCATTCATGCGCAGCGCGCCACCGACATTGCCGGGGATGCCTTCCATCCACTCGAAGCCGCCGATGCTGCTGCCGCCTGCAATGCTCGCGAGTTTTTTCAATCGCACGCCAACGCCTGCGGTGATCTCGCCGCGGGTGCCGACGGTGACTTCCGAAAACGCACCGCCCGTCGGGTGGATCACCGCGCCGCGGATGCCGCCATCGCGGACCAGCAAATTCGATCCACGACCGACAACTCTCACCGGAATCCCGCGCTCGCGGCAGTATTCGACGAGGAACGCAAAGCCATAGAAACTGTGCGGCTCGATCCAGAATTGGGCCGGTCCGCCGACAAGCATGGTGGTATGCTTGCTCATCGGTTCATATAACTTCCCATCGATCTCACCGGGAGGCATCAGTCCGCGCATTTCCTCGATCACCTTGAGATCGCGGGCGATGCGGGTGCCAGCTTCGTGCACGTTTCCTGCACCGAGGGTGATAAGAAGGTCTCCGGGTTGGAGTGCATTTCCAACGGCGTAGTGAGCGGTGGAGAGATTCGGGAGATAAGTGGAAGGTACGGTGCCGTGGACCTTCATCGCATCCACCAAAGTCTGGCCGGAGATGCCTTCGATGGGTTTTTCCGAGGCTGGATAGACATCGGTGATAAATACCAGATCCGCGGCTTGCAGGACCTTTCCGAAATCATCTGCAAGAGCCTGGGTGCGGGTGTAGCGATGCGGCTGGAAGAGAACCACGATGCGCTGCGGTTTGAGCGAGCGGGCGGTTTGCAGCGTGGCTGCGAGTTCGGACGGATGGTGGCCGTAGTCATCGACGATGCGATAGTTTGCCGAGAGATATTTGGTTTCAAAGCGGCGCTTGGCACCGGCAAAGGTCGAGAGCGCGCGGGCGATGAGGGGAAATTCCGCACCGCAACTGTCCGCCAGAGCGATGGCGGCGAGGGCATTGAGGATGTTGTGATTTCCGGGAATGCCGAGTTCGATGTCACCGAGCAGCTCGCCTTTTTTCATCACGGTGAAGGCGGACGAGCCCTTGAGATCGCGCACAGCGGTGGCGGTATAATCGGCATCCTCCCAGCCATAGGAAACGGCATTGTCGCGGGAAATACATAACTCCAGCGCCACGGGATCCTCGGCACAATAAACGAGTTTTCCGGTCGTCTGATCGGCCAGGGTGGCGAAGACCTCGCGGATGTGATCGAGGTCCTTGTAGAAATCGAGATGCTCGGCCTCGATATTGAGGATGACCGAGTGCTCCGGGCGGTAGAGGGCGAGCGTGCCATCACTTTCATCCCCTTCCGCGACCATGAATTCACCCTCCTCGGACCACTTGGCATTGGCTCCGAGGATGGGGATTTCCGCTCCGACGTAGTGGCTCGGCTTGAGCCCGGCCTCGCGGAGGACGTGGGCGGTCATGGACGAGGTGGTGGTTTTCCCGTGGGTGCCGGAGATGATGATGCCCTTGCGGGTATGCAGGATGGCACCGAGGCATTCTGCGCGTTTGTAGAGAGGGATGCCTGCTGCTGCGGCGGCGGCGTAGGCAGGGTTTTCCGGCTTGATGGCGGATGAATAAACCACGAAGTCCGCCCCCTTGACCGCTTCCGCCGTGTGGGGTGAGGAGAAAACCAGACCCACGCCCTGCATGCGCTCGGTTTCCGCGGTGGTCACGCGATCCGACCCGCTCACCTTGTGACCCATCCCGAGCAAGAGCAGCGCCAGCCCGCTCATGCCCGACCCGGCGACGCCGATGAGGTGGATCTGAAAGGGCTTGCTGGTATCGGTAAGGCGCTGGCTGAGTTCGTTCATGGAGAAGTGAGTGTGGCTTCGATGGCGGCGCACACCCGGTCCGCGGCATCGGGGATGGCGAGTGCGCGGGCGGCTTTTGCCATGCGCTTGTAGGTTGGCAAGTCTTGGAGGATGGAAGTTGCCAGGGCGGCAAGTTTGTCCGCATCCAGATCGCGTTCCTGCACCAGCTTGGAGGCACCGGCGTTCGCAAAGACCTCGGCATTGCGCGTCTGGTGATCGTCCGCAGCGAAGGGAAATGGCACGAGGATGGAGGGGTGTCCGGCGATGGCGATTTCCGTGAGACTGGAGGCCCCGGATCGAGCGATGACCAAATCCGCCAGCGCGTAAGCCGACGGCATCTGATCGCAAAAACCAAGCACCTTGTGCCCCTCGCGCCCCTTGGAAATTTCGGAAACCCGCTCGTAGTCAAGTGCCCCGGCAATGTGGAGGACCTGGGTTTCCGCCGGCAATTTGGCCACTGCTTGGGCGCTCAGTTCGTTCAATCGCCGCGCACCCTGGCTGCCGCCGGTGACGAGAATCGTGGTTTTGTCGGCATCCAACTCGAACAGATCCGCCGCTTCCTCGCGCGAGGGCAGCTTGACGATTTCCGGCCGGACTGGGGTGCCAGTAACGATGGTTTCGCGGTTGGGGAAAAATGAGGACGCCGCTCCAAGCCCGAGGAACACTTGGGTGCAGAAACGGCTCGTGAGCACGTTCGCGCGGCCGGGGCGGGCGTTCGAATCGTGGATGAAGGTTTTCAACCCGAGCTTGTGGCCTGCGTAAACGGGTGGTAGCGAGGTAAAACCACCCATGCCGAGCACCGCGTCCGCGCCGAAGTCCCGGATGATCTTTTTGCACAGCCCCATGGTTCCCCAGGTCTTCCAAAGGAAGGGCAGCATCTGCGGGGACAGTGTGGGAGGCTTGGCCACAGCGGGGACCTTTTGGAAGTTCAGATGGCCGTATTTCGCGGACGCTTCAGCATCCACCTTCTTTTCGGAAATCAGCAGCAGCACCTCATGCCCGCGTGCCCGCAAGGCCTCGCCGACGGCAATGCCGGGAAACAAATGGCCGCCCGTGCCGCCACAGGCGATGATGATTTTCAGAGATTTGGACACAAACTTGAGGGTGAACAACGGGAACCAGATGCGCAAAACAAGAAATCCCGCGCCTCTCCGCAGCTTTTTACGGAAATACTGACTATCCGGCAATCCTCAAAACATTTCCAAGGGGGAAATTTCGCGCAAATGTTCAAACCACCCGACCGTCGGGACTGGGTGATCTCACCGCATCACATGATCGAGCAGGAGGCTCTGCACGGCACAATAAAATTGCGAGCGGATGAAGGCGGCTCGGTGGGCGACAGGCAGTCCGGCCAGATGGATCGTCTCGCTCGGGCCAAAATGGTAGGTTTCCTCCAATGCAAGCCGGGCCTGGTTGAGCGCGCTGTACCAACGCAAGCCGTCGTCCGGCGCAATCCAAAGCGGCCCCGCCCCGCCGCCGCAATCGTAGCGGGCGGTGGCGATCGAGTTGCTGACGTGCTGCAGATCCCCGTTGAAGCCTTCCTCAAGATCCGGCACGACGTATTCGCGCCAATCCGGGGCAACGTCCTCGTCGGTGATCAAGCGTTCAAGGCGCTTGGCGAGGTGTTCATCGCAGGAAATCGCATCATTGGTGATCGCGCTGAGAATCTGCCAATCGCCATCATTTTCCACATCGATGCGGAGCCCCCCTTCCAATGTCGGCAAAATGTTCATTCGGCTTTTTCCAGAGAGGTCTTGAGTTGATGCGATTGGAGTTGCTGGACGTAAAACTCCGCCTTCTCCCGCTCGCCCGTCCACACCACGGAGCGGCCCAGTTTGTGGACCTGCATCATCAGGGTCGCGGCCCGGGATTCCTTGTAACCGAAAACTTTCATCAACACATAAGTCACATACCCCATCAGGTTCACGGGATCATCATAGACCACCACATTCCATGGCACATCCAGCGCGGTATCCTCGCGCGTCACGGTGAGTGTATCGGAGTCGCCCATTGGATCAGGCCTCGGCAGTGGCAGGTTGTGGCGCATCCACCCACTTGCCGTGCTCGCGGATGAGATCGATGAGCCGCTCGACGGCTTCGCTTTCGGGGATGTTGAATTTTACCGCGGTCTTGCCAACGTAAAGGTTGATCTTGTTAGGAGCACCACCCACGTAGCCGAAATCCGCATCCGCCATTTCGCCGGGTCCATTGACGATGCAACCCATGACGGCAATGCGCACACCCTTCAAGTGGCCGGTGGCCTCGCGGATTTTCTGCGTGGTATGCTGGAGGTTGAACAAAGTGCGCCCGCAACTCGGACATGCCACATAATCCGTTTTGAAAATCCGCGTGCCGGCTGCCTGGAGGATATTATACGCAAGGCGCAGCGACTGCCCGGAAGCGGTCTCGCCCCTAACAAGAATCGCATCGCCGATGCCATCACACAACAAGGACCCGATGTTCTGCGCGGCGGGCAGGAGTGATTGCAGGAAATCCTGGTTTTCCGAAGGCGGCCGAAGCGTGTCCTTCAATAGAATCGGATGCCGCGCATCCACCTTGGCCGCCAGCAAACGGAACGCGGGAATCACCTCCATGTCCGTCGAATCCGCCACAGTGATGAGTTGATTTGCGTCGATTGCATTCACGCGGGAAACCGCCGCATCATCCGTGGGATCGATTTCCACCACGCCGGATTTTTCCAAGATGATCTCCGGCTTGAAATCCCCCATCGCGGCGATCTTGTGGGCAAGCGCATTCCAGCGATCCTGAGTCGTGAAAACCCGCACCGTCTGATCCCCGCCAAGCGTGTGCCCCATGATGGTGAGCGGCGAATTACGACGCCTCTCGTAGGAGAAGGGATCATAGGATGGAGTGAAGGAAGATGATGAAATGGGATCTTGATTTCTGCTGTTGAATGGAGCCACCAGCGCCTTTGCCACCGGGATTTCATGCACGGAATCCTCCGTCAGCGAAACCCTCACCGTGTCACCAATGCCATCCGCCAGGAGCGAGCCTATCCCAATCGCGCTCTTGATTCGGCCATCCTCGCCATCGCCCGCCTCGGTCACACCGAGATGGATGGGATAATTCCAATCCGGACCTTCCGCCGCAAGCCGCGCGACGAGCAGGCGGTAAGCCTCGATCATCACCTTCGGGTTGCTCGCCTTCATCGAGAAAATCAGCGAATGATAATCATGATCCCGCGCGATCCGCGCGAATTCCAGCGCGCTCTCCACCATCCCCAGCGGCGTGTCGCCATAGCGGTTCATGATACGATCGGAAAGCGACCCATGATTGGTGCCAATCCTCATCGCCCGCCCGAGATCCTTGCAAAGCAACACCAACGGCGTGAACTCCTCGCGGATGCGTTCAAGCTCTTCCTCGTATTGCAAATCGCTGTATTCGCGGATCTCGAATTTTTTCTTGTCCGCATAATTTCCCGGATTGACTCGCACCTTTTCCACCCACTTCGCGGCTTCGAGCGCGGCATCGGGCTTGAAATGGATGTCCGCCACCAAGGGCACCTGACAACCGGCGGCGCGCACCTCGCGGGCGATGTTTTCGAGGTTCGCCGCGTAAACTTTCGTCTGCGCCGTGATCCGCACGATCTCGCAACCCACTTCCGCCAAGCCCAGCACCTCCGCCACGCACGCCGGGGTGTCGCGGGTGTCCGAGGTGATCATCGATTGCACGCGGATTGGATTTCCCCCACCCAAGCCGACGTTTCCGACCCTCACTTCACGGGTCGGGCGGCGGGCGTAGTGGAGCAGGTCCGGGCAGTAGCTCAGCGGGGTCGGATGATTCATCGGCGAGGCGGATATAACCGAGAAACCCGCCCCCGGCAATCGAAGTTCAGGGGGAAAACCGTCCCCGCATTTCCTCTCGCGCCGGAGCATTTCCCCTGCATAGTTTCCCCATGGCCCGCAGAACACGCCTCGCTAGCGCCCTCACGCTCATCCTCCTCACCGTCGCCGCCCAGGCGGAGAACTTCATCCGTGTGGACGAGGACGATGCCGCCGCCCGCCTCCAAACCGCCGTCACCCGCTACCAAAAGGACAACGCCAGCGTGGAACTCATCGGAGCCGTCCACATCGCGGACAAGGCCTACTACCGGAATCTCGACGAACGTTTCAAATCCTACGATGCAGTCCTCTTCGAAATGATCGGCGGGGAAAAACTCGCCGCCGCACCCGAGGAAGCGCCAGTCGATGCGCCACCCGCCAAGGAGGAACTTTCAGGTCTCCACAAAATGTATGACATGGTGGCGAAGTTTCTCAACCTCTCCGGTCAGATGGATTCGATCAATTACAAGGCGCCGAATTTCGTGCACGCGGATCTCACCTACGAGGAATTCGCCCGCATGCAGAAGGAACGCGGCGAGTCGGTCCTCGGCTTCGCGCTCAAGGCAAGCAAGGAAGCTCCCGAACCCGCCAAACAACCCGATCCCACCAAACTTCTCGCCGCCATGCTTTCAGGAAAATCCGACCTGGTGAAATTGGAAATCATCCACACGCTCGGCCAAGGCGATGATCAGATCGCCGCCTTCGCCGGAGAGAGCGTGATCATCAGCGATCGCAACCAGCGCTGCATGGAAGTCATTCAACGTGAGGTCCTAAGCGGTAAGAAAAACCTCGGCGTCTTCTACGGAGCCGCCCATTTTCCGGATCTGGAAAAACGCTTGCTGGATGCCGGCTACAAGCGCATCCAACAGGATTGGCTCACCGCGTGGGACATCCCGAAACAGGAAGCCAAGCCAGCCGCTGCGAAGGATCAAAAAGACGCTGCCTGATATGTCTTGTCCTCGCTTCGAGGTGACTCGCGGGTTCCGTTTCAGAATATTCCAGCACCCGTGGAATGATTTGATTTTCATATCGATGTCTGTTATCAAAAGCGCGATGGGAAAATCGATTGCCAGTGCGCCTGTCCAGCCTGTGAACGCCACTTGGCTTGGCTTTCCAGACGCAGCAGCATCTTTCGTGCAAAACGCAGGGTGGTTTGCATCAAGAAAACCCGGCTCACCCCTTCGCGTGCTCTCCCTCATGGCCATCAGCGCTGCGTTGCGTTCACGCGGCATCACCATGGATGACAACCGCAAACGGGCCGTCATCGAAACGATGGAGCTCGGTGCCCACCTCAACGACCGATTGGATGGCGATCCCCACCAACCGGCCGACCTCCGGAAATGCATTTCGACGTTTTCGCGAACGTTTCAGCGGGACTGCATCTGTAATTATATCAAACGCCTTCGATTCCTCGAACGCTCACGCCCCGGTCCGGATGCGGATATCCATTCCGTGAAAACCTACCGGGAAAACGTCAACCTCGTCTCACTCGCCACACTCTGGGCCATCGCAAGCCACCGTCCGCTCGACATGGCAGAGAAAGAGATTCGGCAGGAGACCGATCTCTTCATTCTTTTCCGCATCGTGATGATCACCCAAATCATCGATGATTTGTTGGACATCACAAAAGATCGCAACCGAGGCCTCCCGTCCTTTGCCACCGCCGTTGGCACAAACTCCTCCGCCCTCAGATCGATCCTGCATTCCTACCGCCACCCAGCCCCCATGGCACGGGACCAACACTTCTGCCACCACCTCCTCCTTCACCTCGCCGCAAAAACAGCATCGGCGCTGATCACTTGCCGCCGCGCGACAGGATGGATCGGATGATTGCTTTGACTCATCGCTTCCCCGCCGCATCTTGGCCGGACGCATGCTGTCATTTGCCGTCCCTTTGCCCACACCATGAACCGCTGCATTCTCCTGATCAACCAAGCCGCGGGGGCCTCGCAACGGGGCCAGGATCCGGCAGCCATCGCAAAGGATGTGGAATCCGCCTTCCGTGCACAGGGCCATGAAATCACCACCCGCCTCGTCGGCCCCGGCGAGATTGAATCGCGCATCCGCGAAGCACTCGCGCAAGGCCCTGACGTATTGATCATCGGCGGTGGAGATGGTTCCGTATCCGCCGCCGTCGGCATCATCGCGGGGTCCCGCACCGCACTCGGCATCCTTCCGATGGGCACCTTCAATCTCGCCGCACGGGATCTCGGCATTCCGCTCGACTATGCGAAGGCCGCAAGATTTCTTGCGCAGTCACCCTCATTTCCCATCGACGTTCTCGATGTGAATGGCCGCACCTGCCTTTGCTCCACCGTCTTCGGTTTTTACCCGCAGTTCGCCTCGATTTTCGAAAACCGCGAAGCAAACCGCGGCCAATGGTGGCGCAAAGTCATCGGATTGATCAGCCGCGTGAGCACCGCCTTCCGCAAGGCGCGAGCGTTGCGACTGTCATGGGAATCTCCGGACGGTAGCGGAAATGTCAGGACCAAGTTCTCCGTCTTCGTCCCCGGCCGCTACCGCAATGCCGCAGGCATCATCCCCGCCCGCACTGAATTCACCTCTGGAAAACTCACCGCTTACATCGGTCGCTATCGCCACACCTCCGCCGCGCTTCGTGGCATGCTCGACTACACGATGGGCCGCCAGGATCTCAACCCGGAACTGAGCGTTTTCTCAACCCCGGAAATCACGCTGCGCGCCAAACGACGCCGCCATGCGAAAATCATGCTGGATGGCGAAATCCTCAAACTGCGGTTTCCCATCAGGCTCCGCATCCGCCCACGTTGCCTGCTCGTCCTCGGAGATCCCGCGCTTCTGGAAAACCACAACCCGCCCTCCCCATGAAGCGCCTGATCCATCTATCCGATCCCCACTTCGGAGCAGCGGACGCGCACATCGCCGCCGCATTCATCGAAACGGCACGCGAACTCCGCCCGGATCTAACAGTCCTGAGCGGGGATCTCAGCATGACCGCCCGCCGCAGCGAGTTGGATGCAGCCGCAACCTTCATTCATCAACTGCCCACGCCGCGAATCATCATTCCGGGAAACCATGACATCCCCTATTTCAATCATCCCTATGATCGCTTCTTCCGCCCCTTCCGCCGTTATCAACAACGCATCCACCCGGAAATCGAACCCACCTATCAAGATCACTTCTTCGATATCATGTGCCTCAACAGCGCACGACCTTTCGGTTTTCACACGGACTGGTCGGATGGCAGGCTTTCCCACGATCAACTTTCCCGCATCGCCCTTCATTTCGAAGGCACTCCCACTCATGGTTTCAGGATCCTGGTCATCCATCATCCCCTGCTCGAGTTGAAGATTCCCCACCGCGCGTTGGTCAGACCGCACGCGGCCCTGATGGAAGCATTGGAGTTATCACATATCGATTTGGTCTTGTGCGGTCATTTTCATCGCTCGCAGATTGCCTCGGAGAGCCAGAAGGGAGACTGGAACACCCTCGTCTCCCAGGCACCCACCGTGTGCTCCACCCGCCTCCAGGGCGAGCCACAGGGGTTTCATGAAATCCTGATCGGTGATGACCACGTGGAAATCATCCAGCACGCCTTTGAACAAGGCCGCTTCTGCAAAGTCGCGAGTTCCGGTTTTCATAAAGACTCCCAAGGCTGGAATTTCGCATCGGTCCACTGATGGATTTTACCGAGCCTTTACGGACGCCCGCCGCCGACCGGGTTACAAGCAGGTGTCATGAAAACCACCCTGCCTCTGATCGTCAGCCTAATCGCCCTCGCCCAACCCCTGTCCGCCAAAGGCCGCCGCGACCGTCCGCCGGTGGATCCACCTTCCGCCGAAGCCCACCACAAGGTGCAGATCGCCCTGCTTTTGGATACCTCTAGCAGCATGGACGGCCTCATCGATCAGGCGAAGACCCAGCTTTGGAAAGTCGTCAACACCTTCATCGATGCCCGCCGCGATGGCGTGGCACCGTTTGTGGAGGTGGCCTTGTTCGAATACGGAAACAACAACCAGCCCGTCGGCAGTCATTATATCCGCCAGATCCAGCCTCTCACCCGCGATCTCGATGAGGTGAGCAAACAAATCACGGCCCTCACTACCAACGGCGGCGAGGAATACTGCGGTGCTGTCATCCAGCGTGCCATCACCGATCTCACCTGGGACAAAGATCCCAAAACCTACAAAGCCATTTTCATCGCCGGCAACGAACCCTTCACCCAAGGCCCGGTCGATCCACGCGAGGCATGCAAGGAGAGTTATGCCAAAGGCGTCATCGTCAATACCATCCACTGCGGCCCGCGCGATAGCGGCATGTCCGGATCATGGCACGACGGAGCCGCAATAGCGGGCGGAAAATTCATGGTCATCGATCAAGACCGCGCCGTCTGCCATATCGCCGCACCGCAGGACAAGAAGATCAGCGACCTCGGCATCGAACTCAACAAAACCTACCTCGGCTACGGCAATCTCCGCAACGAAGGCATGCAGAAACAACAAATGGCCGACAAGGACGCCACCGCCAACGAAGCCGCCGGATCCGCCGTGCAACGCGCCGTCTCCAAAGCCAGCGCCAACTATCACAACGCCTCATGGGATCTCGTCGATGCCGTGCGTGAGCAAAAGGTGGACCCCGCCAAGCTCGATGCCAGCGCCCTCCCCGATGAACTCCGCAACCTCAAACCTGAGGAACTCAAAGCTCGCATCGATGAAGCCTCGAAAAAACGCGCCGAAATCCAAAGCCAGATCGATGCCCTCAACAAGGAACGCCTCGCCTTCGTCGAAGCCGAACAAAAGAAACAAGCCGCAGCTGGCGAGAAAACCCTCGATGAAGTGATGGTGGAAACCACCCGCAACCAAGCCGCCGCAGTTGGATATACCTTCGGAAAATGACCGAGCGCTTCGCAATTGGACAATCTGGCAAATTCTAACCACAAATGGCTCTGATCTCAAAATCTGTGGTCTCTGTGAAATCTGTGGTTCAATGGCCATATTCAGGGTAAACCTCACCGCATGAACGAACCCGTCATCCTCGTCATCGAAGACGACCCCGCCGTGCGCCGGGGCATTGTGGATGTGCTGGAATACGCCGGATACCAAACCCTCGAAGCCGCCGACGGCCACGCCGGCATGGAGATCGCCCTCAAGGCAAACTACCGCCTGCTGCTGCTCGATCTCGTCATGCCCGGCCCATCGGGATTCGAGATTCTCGATGCCCTCAAGCGAAAACGCCCCGGCCAGGCCGTCATCATCCTCTCCGCCCGGGGAGAGGAAAACGACCGCGTCCGCGGGCTCGTCAACGGCGCGGACGATTATGTGGTGAAACCCTTCAGCATGAAGGAACTGCTCGCCCGCGTGGATGCCGTGCTCCGCCGCACCCGCGGACGAGCGCCACCTACCCGGCCTGCTCATCGATTTCCGCCACAGCCGGATCGACTTCCACGACGGCACCAGCACGGAACTCTCAGAAAAGGAAGCCCAGCTCCTCAAATACCTGCTCGACTCCAACGGCCGCATTGTCACCCGCGAGGAAATCCTGCGCAACGTTTGGAACCTCGATCCCGCCCGCACCGAGACCCGCACCATCGACATGCACATCATGCACCTGCGCGGCAAACTCGGCGATAAAAACCAAAGCCTCCTCACCACCATCCGCGGCAAAGGATATCAACTCCACGCAGGAGGTGATGCATGAAGCCCCGCATCGCATGGGTCTGGTGCGCCCTCGTCCTTTGCGCAGCCATCGTAATTGCCGCCATGACTGCCATGACCCGCGGCGTGATGGCGGCCGAACGCGAACGCCAGAAAGCCCAGCAGGAACGCAGCGCTGCCGAAAGCCGCGCAGACCTCGAAGAACGCACCCGCCTAGCCCTCTGGCGCATGGATGCCCTTGGCGCGGCCATCGTTCTGCGCGAGAACCGCGTGCCTTTGGAACTCTATCAGGGAAACCAGGCACCCGATCCCCATCCGGACGTCCACCTGCATTTTGAAATCCGCAAGGACGCCGATGTGACATCCAGCGAGTATCGGAAAACCCCGCATGGAACTATAGCGGAGCGAATGGAAAAACTTCGCGCCCTGCTCGCTGCCAATCCACTCCCCGGTAACGAATGGACCCAACTCAACGAAGCCGTCATCGAAGGCGAAAACGCATGGCAGTCGGTTCCCAAGGAAGCCATCCAAGAGCAAAGTTATAACTCGCAACAACGCTTGCTGAACCAATCCGACGAGCTTCGCAAGGATGGGGTCTATCAAAGTTTCAGCAATGTCAGCGAGCGGGCCCAGCGCGCCAAAGCGGTTGAGAAAACCGTCGAGCTTCCCACCAAGAAACCCATCGCGCCCGCCGAGGCCAAAGCGGAATCCCAACCCACTCAACTCGCTGGTGCAGCACCCTCGGATTCATCTCTCACCCAAAGCCCCGCCAGCCCCACCGCCGACGCCGGCCCCATGCGCCCGGTCTGGCTCGGCGGAGAGTTGTTCCTGCTCCGCCCGCTTTACCAAACGCTCGCCGATGGCAAGGAACTCAACATCGCCATCCAAGGCGCATGGCTCGACTCCGAAAAACTCCGCATCCAGTTGCTCGAAGGCATCCGCGACCTCCTGCCAAACGCCAAACTCCTGCCCGCCATCGGTGAACGCGCTGCTGAGGATCCGCTCACCATGGTTTCCTTTCCCTTCCAGCTCGAACGCCATGAAGTCATCCCCACGTCATTCATCCCATTAACCAAACCATCGCTTAGCACGCCCCTCTGGATCGCCTGGATCGCGGTGGCCCTCGCCGTGATCACCACCACCTTGCTCATTCGCGGCATCATGCGACTCAGCGAACGCCGCGCCTCCTTCGTTTCCGCCGTCACCCACGAACTCCGCACCCCGCTCACCACTTTTCGCCTTTATTCGGACATGCTCGAAAGCGGTGCCGTGAAACCCGAAAAACGCGGCCACTATCTGCGCGTTCTTTCCCGCGAAGCCGACCGTCTTTCCCACCTCGTGGAAAACGTTCTCGCCTTCTCCCGCATCGAACGCGGCAACGCCCGCTCGAACGTCCGCGAGATCCCTGTGGGCGAACTCTTGGAACCATCCCGCGAACGCCTCGAAGCCCGCCTCGCCACCGCAGGGCTTCAATTGGAAATGGATGCCAGTTCCACCACCCCAGTTCGCGCCGATACCGCTGCCGTCGAACACATCCTCTTCAACCTCATCGACAACGCCGCCAAATACGCCGCCAGCAGCACTCCAGCCGTAGTGGAAATCCAAACCCGCGACTTATCGAACAAAGTCGAAATCCTCATCATCGATCACGGCCCCGGCATCGCCCCCGCAGAGATGTCTCGCATCTTCCGAGCCTTCCACAAATCCGCCCGCGAGGCTGCGGAAACCCAACCTGGAGTCGGCCTCGGTCTCGCCCTCTCCCGCCGCCTCGCACGCGAACAAGGCGGCGACCTCATTTGCGAAGCTCCGCTCCCGCAAGCCCCCGGGGCCCGCTTCCTCCTCCGCCTCCCCCGCCCCTGAAATCGCGACGATTTCCGTGACGGCCGTCACAAGAATTGTCGCAGGTTTCCTGACGGCGAGTCCTTTGAACGGCAACCTCCGCTTCGTCATGTCAAGCTAGGGATCGCCTTGCGGACTCCAAGATCAATCCCACCCAGACCACCACGCTCCCGCCAAGTTTGGGGTTTTGATTCGACAAGGAGGCACGTCACTAGGTATCATCCCCTTTGTCGTGCCACCTCGCGTCTAGCGAAGTGCAGGCTTTGCCATCCAGCCATGAACGCGAACTTCCATCTCCGCCTGTTTTTCTCCATTCTCAGTGTGGGCTGTAGCTCGGCGGACGGGCAGGTCGCCTATTCGAAGATTGGATACTTCGATGAATCTACCGGTTACATCCAAAGCGAGGTCAACGGCGGATGGTTCCGTGGCAGCGGCGTGGTCACACGCGATTCCCAATTGATTTACTCCTGTGGGCACGTGTTTTATGAAGACGGCATTTGGGCGACGGATCATGTGTTTCACCGGGCCTATCACAGCCGTGAAACACCCTATCAGGAGAATGGTGCCTCGCCACGTGGTTTCCGGTATTTTTCCGCCTATTCTAACAATGTGGATGCGCATGGCACGGCTTCCTCCCAAGCCTACAAGTATGACTTCACCATCCTTTACGGAGTTGGATTCGGCCCTGCCGTCGGTTGGTGGGACAATGGCGCGGAAGCCTTGAAGTCCAATCGATGGAAAAACATCGTTGGCTACCCGAGCATGGTGGACTACACTGGTGAGGAAGGATATGCCTATCAACACAACACGGATTGGTTTTCACAGCCCGCCGAATCCATCCGTGCGCCTTATCATCTCTTTGAAGACGTTTCCACGGGTGGAGGCAACAGCGGCGGCCCGGTCTTTGTATGGGATGATACGTCCGATGAATACTACCTTGCCGGCATCCTGGTATCCGGCGAGCCAACGGTGGCGGGGGTCTATGCATTGAACGACTCCTCCCAATCGATGTCCGACTCGGCGCTTGGGCTTGAGCCGGTCACCCGCACGTTTTCGAACAACCGTGCGGCTGCGATTCCGGATGGCAAAGCCACTTACATGACATTTCCCCTTCAGGTTTCCGGATTCAATGGGAACGTCAATCAACTTCGGTTTTCCATCGCCATCAAGACTCCCCGCCGTGGAGACTTGGATGTTTATCTGAAATCGCCATCAGGACGCATCCAGTGGGTCAGCAAGAAATCAGGCAGCCGGGCCAGTGGTTTGAGACTCAACAACACCGACTACACTGCCACCTTCAAGGGTGCCGCCGCAAACGGCAACTGGCAACTGCGGGTGCGGGACTCCGTGCGGGGCAATCGGGCTCGCCTCAACCAATTCAGCATCACCGTAACCGGGCTGGCGGAATAAACTCGAAATCCGTTAGGCAAAGAAGCTTCGTGGAAGCAGGACAACGCCGCCCCACACGTGCCGTCAACTATTGCAACCGTGTTCATCAAACCGCCTGTTTGCACAGGGGGGCTCTCGATTTTCAATCATAGTTACCTGGCAATCTCTTCGTTCCATTTCCATCCGGGATGGCGGACGTATTGGAGGGCTTCCTTGACGGAGATTCCACGCTTGGCACTCGCCATGTGGGCGGCGCGGTGCGCTTGCCAGCGGGCAAGTTCATCCGGCGTGGGACGGATTTTCCTGCGGTGCGGTGCCTGGTTTCCCACCAGCATGACGAAGTATCCTTCGATCCCGAAGTCACTCTGGCTGCCGGGCATGCGGTAGCGGCAAAACCCGGTGGGGCCGTTCTCCTCATAAAAGTCCAACAGTGCCTGAATGCCTGTTAGATCGGTTTCCTTTCGGCAGTGCTGCCAGAAAGGCGTGTCCAGCGCCGTGTTGAGTTTGTAGTGAAGCCCCAGGAAATCCCGGATGTCATGCCAAGTCGCGCGGGTGAGGTCATTGTATAGATCGCGCATCGAGGGTGTGGGCTCAAGTTGGCAGTGGAGCAGGAAATCGACCATCGTCTTGCAATGCGAACAGACGATCATCAGCGCCGTCGCTTCGAGAGGTTCGACGAAGCCGCCGGCATTGCCGATCGCCACCACATTGCCGACCCACATCCGTCGATAACATCCGCTGCGGAATTTTACAACACGCGGCGAGTCAGGTGTTTTGGGATTCTTGCGTTTGAATTCAGAAGCCGCATCTTCATCCGAAATGAAATCCGAGGAATAGACATAACCCCGATTGATATGATGTTCGTGTTCGATCTGCCAGCACCATCCCGCGTCCATTTGTTCCGCAGTGGTATAGGGAAGGATCGGCTCGTCCCCGCGTGACCAACCGCCCACCACCGCGCGATCACAAAACAGGGTGCGGCGGAAATCCTCGAAAGGCTCCCCGAGTGCCTTGCCCATCAGTTCACTACGGAAACCACTCGCATCCACGAAAAAATCTGCCGCAACCCGGCGGCCATCTTCCAGATGAAGGGCGGCGATTCCTTCCGGCACGGCTTCCGTGTGATCCACCCGCCCATCGATGAATTCCACCCCAGCCTCGCGGGCGATGGTTTCCAACATGGCCACGAATTTTTCGTTTTCGATGTGGAAGGCGTGCCATGGCTTGATGTCGGGTGCGCCACCGGTTTGGCGATGGAACACCATGCCCTCGCGCATCAAGGCGGCGGGCTCATCGACCGAGGAAAACTCATCGTCGCAATAGAAACCATTCGGACTTGGCAAGTCCGCCCAGTGGCTGTCCAACTGTTTGCCGAAAGTATAGTCGAAGCGGCCACGCGAGCCCCACAGGAAACGAATGCCCAGCTTCCACGTCGGTTCGGCAAGTTCATAGAATCGACGGCGGGATATGCCGAGATACTCGAAGATGTGACGGGGAAAATTTGGCGTTGTTCCTTCACCCACACCGATCACTCCGATGTCAGGACTGCGGACAATGGTGACTCGCAGTTGGGGAATCTTTCGCTTGAGCGACAAGGCGGCGATGAGACCCGCGCTGCCTGCGCCGAGGACGACAATGCTCTGGATCATGACGTGAATGGATAGGTGGGATTGGCTGCATTCAAGGGCGAAAACTCCGGACGCGAGTTGCGACCGGAGTTTGAATCACCCGCGGCACACGCTTCAAGGCGTGATCGCCACTCGCATGAATCCCTTGCCGGGCAGCCCGTCAGAACCATCGAGACTGAAGCTGCGATATTCGAAACCGGCAGGCGCAGCGGCAAGCCCGGTGGTGACCGGATCCACGACCGAAACGGTGCCGGTGAACGTGAGATCCGCTCCACCTTGAATGGTATAAGTCACCCCGTCCTGGGTGGCTGTGGGATTGCCGCCGGATGCCGGAGCGAAGACCGGATCCGCGCCCGCACCGTCGCGCACGGCGATGGTCAGTAGCAGTTCCTTCGCAGTGCCGACGTCGTTGCTGTCTTCCGTGAGGACATGGATCTTTGCATTGTCGGCGGCGTTATCCGGATTTCCACCAAGCGCGAATTCCACTTTGTTAGATTGGCTGTCACCATCCGGATCGGCCTCGCGCCCAATGATGGCCGGATCGGTTTCACCGGGGAAATAGGTGGCGAGCCAGTTTTCATAAGCAGTGAGCGGACGCGTGATCGCGATCTGGGTGCCGCCGTTATAGGCATAATTCAACGAATAGCCGGGTGGCAGATCATTCACCGAATTAAAAGTGCCGGTGAGTGAGGTATAACTGGCAATGACATAAACCGGAAGGGTCGCACCATCTCCGGATTCCAGGAAATCCAGCGAGTCCGTGGCAGAGGAGAGATCGAGCAGTCCGGAAACATTCAACCGGTCACTATCGCCGCCGTCGATGTCACAAAGATAAGACCCGGCAATCGTGCTGTTTCCCGCCGCAAAAGCACCGAAGTCATCACCGGGTGAAAGGGTTCCAGTGCTTTGCACGACAAGCTCGCCACTTACCGAACCTGTGCCGGAAAGTGTGCCTGCACTGACTGTGGTGGTTCCGTTGTAGGTGTTGCTGCCATTGAGATAGAGAGTGCCATTGCCGGACTTGTTCAGGCCCCCATCGCCGGAAAGTCCGACCATCGATTGATTGATTGCGATGTTTTTGGAATCGGTATCGATGAGCGCACCACCCGCCTTGATGGTGACACTGCTCATGCCCTCCAGGAAAAAGTCATTGTCGATCCGGGGCTTGAGCACACCCCCGTTGAGGAACACCTGGCGATTTCCGTTAGATCCACTGATGATCCCGTTGGTGGTGAGGGTGCCACCATCGAGATTGAGCGTGGCGGTGGTTGCCTTGTTGAAATTCGTCAACTCCATGCGGGTCCCAGCATCCGAGACTCCCTGATTGACCACACCGGTGCCGTTGATCGTTAGCGTTCCGGTGGCGCCATTGCGGCCGATTCCGAACCAGGAGCCGGACTCGACGGTTCCACCGCTAACAGTAAGTTCGCCCGAGCTGTCATCATCATTGCCGACGTAAAACTCGCCATTTGATTTCAGCAAGGTGCCGGTGCCGGTCACAGTAGCGGTGCCACTTCCCTTGTCACCGCCGATGACGACGATCTCGCTGACTGTGGCCGCATTGACTTGCGCGCCGCCGGAGAGGGTAAGTGTGCCGTTGCCGCCCGTTCCGAAACCGATGCGCAGGGCGCGCTCGACCGAGAGGCTGCCGCCACTCATTTCAAAGGTGCCGGTCCCGCCATCGCGGCCGACGTTGACCCAGTTGTTGAGCGCGACCGTGCCCGAGTTGATTTCGAGCGTCCCGGTGCTGCCGGAGTTTCCGCCCACATAAACTTCGCCACTTGAGTTGAGCACCGTGTTCGCTCCTGCAACCGTCCAAGTGCCGCTGCCGCCATCGCGACCGACCCACATGCCGCCCGCGTTGTAGGTGCCGCCTGTGAGATTGAGATTTCCGGTCGATCCGCCGTTGAGACCGACGATGGTGTCGTTGGCGGCGTTGATGGTTCCGCCGTTGATGTTGAAGGTGCCGTTGCCATCGTTCGAACCGCCGTCATTTCCAATCACCATCCAGCCACCATCTCCGTTGCGGTTCAGTGTGCCGGCATCCCACTTGAGTGTGCCGGTTCCGCCATTGCCGATATACATGTCATTGAACACTTTCACTTCACCCGATGTGTTCACCGCCATCTCACCGGTGCCTTCCCGCGAGACATAGAGACGCTGCGTCGTGTAATTACCACTTCCAAGGCCGAAACCTGTTAGAATTCCTCCGGACGCGCTGGTGTCCGCAAGGTTGTAGGTTCCGTTTCCTCCGAATTCACCGATGACCGACCAGTTTCCATCGCCCGCTGCGGCCGAACCGGCACTGTGATCCACCCGCCCAGTATTACCACCGCCGGTGCCCACCTTGATATCGGCGGGAGTTGCAGAAAGGTTTGCCGTGATGACAGGAAAATTGCTCAGCGTGTTGATGATCGCGTTGTCGAAATCAAAGGCCTTGGACGGCACGCGGCCCGCATCCCAGTTGTCGGTATTGTTCCAGTTGTTGTCGGTGGAGCCATCCCAGAAAACATCGCCTGCGAAGGCGGATGAGCTGAGAGCGGTGACGGTGACGAAAAGACCGGCGATCCGGGATGGGCGGAGGTAACGATTGGAATATCTGGGTTTCATGGGTTGGGTTGGTTGAGGGTTGTCGGGAAGAGGTTTTCAATTGGAAGTGTCACCAGCGCAGGCCACCTGACAGGGAAACTGAAATTTTTACGGAAAACATTCGGCTCTTTCTGAAACTCAGCCCTTCAGGGATCGAGACGGAGAACAAATCCACCGCGCGGCGGGATCGAATGTTGCCAATGGCCGGGTGCATTGATGGGTTTGGTGTGGAAATTCATCGAGGCATCATCGCCTTCGTGGATGAGCGTCCGCTTCGGGTGGTTGGCGAAGGGCGCGAGGTCGAGAGTGAAGGATTGAGCCTCACCGGAGCCGCTGATGCCGGCGATGAACCAACTTGTTCCCGAGCGCCGGGCAAAGATCGCAAGGCGACCCGGTTCGCCGATCAGGCAGCGGGTTTCATCCCAGCGTGCAGGGGCATCGCGGAGGACATTGACGACATCCGCCGCGAGTTTCTGATAGACTTCGGGTCGGTCCGCATAGTGGATGATGCCCGAGGTGCAGATGATGGAGTTGGCGAGTTCATGCGCTGCCGTGGTGGTCCGTGCATAACGTTTGGGGCTCAGGGCAAACGGCGTATAGTCCATCGGCCCCACGACATTGCGGGTGAATGGCAGCACGGTATTGAGCTCTGCGGCTTTTGCGGTGAATTTGCTTTCGTAGAGATAACTTTCCGCGCCCAGCACGGCTTCGGCAGTGATGAAATTCGGCCACGTGCGATGCCATCCCCGCGGGAGGGTGCAGCCGTGGAGATTGACCAGGAGCTTGCGCTTGGCCGCGTCCTCGAACAGGGACTGCATGCAGGCGATCGTTTCCTGTCGATCCGAGCACCAGAAATCCGCCTTCACGCCCACGGCTCCATAGCCGGCGACTTCATCGAGTTTGCTCTGCCGCTTTGCCAGTGTTTCGTAATCTCTCGCGTGGGTCCACATCATCGCGCCCACCTTGCGCTGGGTGGCCTGCCGGACCAGCGGCTCGATACCGGGGTCCCACCAGTTGGCATCGAAGAGGGTATATTCCCAACCAAGTTCCGCAGAGAAATCGGTGAAGCGGTGAAACACCTCCGCCGTGAAGGGTCCCTCCGGAAACGACCACCAGGCCCATGAGGCTCGGCCGGGTTGTATCCAGGACTCATCCTTCAAACGCGATGCTGGAGCAAGGTCGGTAACCAGAGTGGAAGTGGCAATTTCCGAAGCTTCGTCAGACACAAGGATCGCCCGCCATGGCAGGGTCCATGGGAGTCGGTGATGCGGCGGCTCGGGTTCGTCCGCGCCATTTTCGAAGTCCCGCTCATTCTTGCGCGGAAAAGCGATCCGATAGATGGAATCTTTCGAATCCGCCGCAAGATGACATGCGGGATAAGGGTCCAGGCTGGAAACCTCGGTGATCAGAATCCATGCATCTGCCGAAGGAATGCTGAACAACGCGGGAAAAGCCCAACCAATCGGCTTCTCCCGCGAGTGGGGTGGTGCATCCCCCGGGGAGACATGGAAATAGAAATCCTCATAAGCCGGTGTGTATTTTCCGGCGGCATGATGGGGTTGCAACCAGGCCCGAGCATCCTGCGGCAAGTGAAACCCGGTTCGCTCTTCCATGATATGAGTCGGGCCATCCGAGGAGTTCGTGAAACGATGGCGAAACGCCACTCCCTCGTCGCTGGCTGCGAGGTCCACGATCATGGAGGCCCCGTTAGAACTTTGGAATTCCACACTGCGATGATTCAACACACGATCCACCCGGGTCATGATCCCTGCGAAGAGTTCGTAACGCTCGCGCCGCACCTCGACCTCGCCGGATTTGATCAACTTGAGACCGCCGGTGAAGTCATGGGTGCTGGTTTTCAGTCCGAGAGGCGAATCGCGCAGGACCGGTTTTCCATGAAGATTCACCCGATAGCTGAGAGCGCCTTCAACATTCAGCGAAATGACAATTTCACGCGCCTTGTCGGGCGATGACAAGGAAACACTCCCGCCCAATGCGGGGAGCAAAGGCATGTAGAAAGAAGCGAGAAATGATATTACAAATTCGCATCTCTGGCGTGAAAAGATCATAACTGCGCGGTTTCCCGGGAAAGAAGGATGACCGTGGCTTCCAAGGCCTTGGAGCAGGATGGAACGATCCCGGATTTCATGATCTCCGCCCCTGTGAGAGTCTTGCCTTCCTCGGGAATCGCAGGGCGTACGGGTGCCGGGTTGAGTTCCTTCACCGTATATCTGAACTCCGGATTGAGTCCCTCCGGTTTGACCGGCGCGGGTGGACCGTCCTTGAGTTGATAGACAAACAACGCCGCACGGTTCCGATCCGGGCTCACATGATTCAAAGCGCCACGATAGGCTGCGTGGGGATTTTCCAGACGGAACAACTCGCCGTGCAGCACCACATCGCGGATCTGCTTGTAGGCTTCAATCGCCCCTTTGCAGACCGCAAACTCCTCCGCAGTAAGATTGGCCACATCCAGATCCATGCCGAAGCGCCCGCTCATGGCAACGGCACAGGAGAAATGCATCGGCCGCTTGCCCATGTGGGTCACATGGCTGGCCATGGCGATGGCGGGAAAGAAATACGAATAGTTCCACTGCATCGGCACCCGCGCCACAGGGTCGGTGTTATCGCTGGGCCAGAACTCATGGAAGTATCGCAACGCGCCATAGTCCACCCGCCCTCCTCCTCCGGAGCAGAGCATGAGCGTGGTATCCGGATAGACCTTCGCGGTCTTCTCCATCAAACGATATAACTCCTGATTGTAATCGATCCACAAATGGGATTGGCGGTCCGCAGACAACCACGATGATCCCGCCTGGGTAAGGTATCGATTGCAGTCCCACTTGCAGAAGGTCACACCCGGCACACCCAGCGCATCGTCGATGACTTTCCACTGGAAGTCCCACACCTCCGGGCGCGTGATGTCGAGCACGAGCTGGTTGCGTTGAAGCTCCAAATCCCGGCCATTTTGCGAGATGATCCACTCCGGTTTGTTCTCAAACAATTCGCTCTTGGGATTGACCATTTCCGGTTCGATCCAGATGCCGAAGTCGATGCCGCGGGTGGTGGCTTCCTTGGCGAGCGGCTCAAGTCCATTCGGCAGGCGGCTGCGGTTTGGTTCCCAATCGCCGAGGCCGGCATTGTCACTCAGGCGCGGATGCTTGTTTCCAAACCAACCATCATCCAACAAAAAGATCTCCGCTCCGATCGCCACGCCGGGATCATAGAGGCCGACGATGCGGTCGAAGTCGAAATCAAAGCCAGTGGCTTCCCAGTTGTTGAGCACGATGCGGCGCTCGCCATGCCCATCCCTGACGCCGAAGTCGCGGGCCCAGGCGTGCAGTTTGCGGCTCATTTCGCCTGCGCCTTTTTCGCTCCAAGTCCAGATCATCGCAGGGGTGGCGAAGGTTTTGCCGGCTTTGAGATGGTAGGCGGATGCGAATGGATTGACGCCGCACAAGGCGCGAAGCGTTGTTCCGGTGTGGTCGAATGCAAACTGAAAGCTCCCGGACCATGCAAGCGTTCCCGCGAGGATGCGACCGGAGTTTTCATCGGTGCTGCCATCGAAACCTAACAGAAAAGACGGATTACGGAACTGATGCGCCCTCACGCCGATTTTCGAATCGATGACCTTGGTGCCCGGGCTGAGAACTTCCGTCGATGGCTGCATTTCCAATGCCCAGTCGCCTTGGAACTGGGTGAGCCTCACATCCGAATGATATAAATTCAGCGCGCTCGAGGCCATGCGCTCCAGTTTGATTTCACCGCTTTGCTGATGCTGGATGTCGTTCCATTGCTCGACAACATCCAGTTCATGATGAACGCGGAAACAAAGCGTCACACCCAAAGGATAAGCCGGGTCCTTCAACTCGATTTTATGCAGCACGCGGCCTTCCGCTTCCTTTGCAATGGTGTGTTTCTGAAACAGAAGGCTCGTCGAGGTATTGCCATCCGCATGGGTGATCTGCAGTGCGGGTTCATAGATATATCCATCCCCCCATTGGGGATAGGCTTCGTGAACTCGCTTGGAGGGATCCAATGCTCCACCGCCGATCGGTGCCTGATAGAGACGCCCGTCATCGCCGACGGTGAAATCAATGGCAAAATTCCGGGTCGCGACGCGAATGGAGTCATGCGGTGGCAGTGCGACCGGTTGCGGCGCACCGGGTTTCATGACGATGGCCGCATCCGCCCATACGGCGTGATCATCGCTGTTGCCATCACCGCCATCGGTTGCGATCAAGGTGAGGGTTTGCACGCCTGTGAGATCGATGTCGATCGGCACCGGAGCATCGCCATTTTTCATCGGCCTGCTGCGCCAGACTTCCTTGAGATCGGCGCGAACGATGAATTCGACGCTGCCTTTTTCCGCACTCTCGTCGGATAGTCCCACTTGGGCGGTGAAGCGGCTTGCATTGCCTGCCAGGTTCACCCGGAAGCGGCTGTTGGCGTGGGTGCCGACTCCTCTCTCAAACGCGCTGCCGCCGATGCGGATCGGGTTTTCGATGACACTTTGATCGGCTTTGGGAACACTCCATCCCGTGGTCATCTGGCCGAGATCAAGAGAAGAGAGCCAGACAGGTGTGGCGTGCGAAATGCCGCCGAGGCAGAAGGCGGCGAGAGCAGCCATGTGGAAACGGGTGGAATGGAGATATGCGTTCATGCAATCGAGAGTTAAACCTTCAAGATAGGTGATGCGACTCATGCGCATCGCCGAGCCGCTGCGAAGTGAGGGTCAGGGTTGGATCTGGAAGTGCTTGCGAAGCACTTGCTGCGGGCCAAGGGATTCGACGTGCCCGTCGGCAAAGAGGAACTGCGCTTTGCCTTTCGCCCAAAACTCGACTGATGCCTTGAGCGCCGCCTGATCGACCGGCGAGTTCGGGTTTCCTTTCACCGCATTGTCACGAAGCGACCAATAGCCCGCATTGCATCCGCTGGCTGGTTGACCCGCACGAATCAATGGAGCATCACCCAGCATGATGATCATGGCGGGATTGTTCACGGTGGCGGAACGGACGAAACTTTTGCTGTCGTTCACATCCTGAAACAACACAGCGGATGCGGAAAAATGATGGAGCCTTTCACGATCCCAGCCTTTGAGGGAATCGATGCCTTTGTCGCCATGTCGCGGATGAAGGAGCGGATCCGCGGGCCAGGATTCGACGCTTTGATAGCCAAGGTGCTCGCGAATCTGCCACGACCACGAGCCACCGCCACTGCCACCACGGAAATCCCATGCTTCGGGGTAGCGGCCTTTTTCCGCCACGAAACTCTGAATCGCCACAGCATTCTGACGCAAGGAAGCGGCCGCCGTGGCAGCATGGGCGCTCTGGCGCATGGAACGGAAGCCCACGATAGCAGCGACTGCCAAAGCGACGATAATCGTGATGGTGACCAGCATCTCGATCAGAGTGAATCCGGCGTTCGCACGCGAGGTTGGTTGGGTTTGGGATGTCATTTTCAAATCGGAAGGAGTGCGGGGTTTCATTTGGAAGTGTCTCCGGATTCGGAAACCTGACGCACCGATTTGAAAAACATCACTCTCTGCTGCCAAACGCGGCAACAGCCCTCACCGCCTCTGTCTCAGCGGCCTTCCTCAATCGAGAGATCGTCCAACAACAATTGATATCCATGCTCGCACTGGCTATCGAGCGAGAGCGTGAGTTCCTTGCCTTTCAAATCCAGTTTGGCTTGGGAAACTCCATAGCTGGGAGCGAGCGTGAGATCCTGCGGCAAGGTGAATTCGAGTCGAAACGGCTGCCAATCTCCCTGCTTCAGGGAAACTACGGCGCTGGCCACTTCATATTGCACCATGCCCGGGCTTCCGCCGGCGACGAAACGCAGGGACCCGCGGAGTGAGAGGTCCTGTTCATTTCCCGGCTCGCCTCCATCTTCGTCGGACGATGGATCATCCAACACATAGGCCCATCCGGAAACCGCCACCTTCAGGCCAGGCTCGGCAAGCAAGGGGCTGGTGTCGGATTTCCGCAGGCGTTGGGTCAGGTAGGCAAAGTTCGACAAGCGGGCCACATTGCGTCCGGACTTGGGCAGCACCTTGCCATTCGTCACGCGACTGATCTCGGCAACGACCGCATTCTCCGTCACGAAATAATCCTGCCAATCCACCAATGCGGGATTCGTCGGCTCGGCAAGATAGGTCAGATTGGTGGCCTCGAAATCGTCATTCCACAAACGCAGCGTCGGCGCCTCGGACGCCACTGGTTTTTCATTACCCAGCCAAAACATCAGTCCAGCCGCAGCCAATGCCACCATCAACAAGCCACCCAACCAGCGCCCGGTATGGGACCTGCGCGGCGAGGCAACCTCATCGCTCAGACCGCCACCTGAGGAACCGACGCGCATGGATTGGTTGCGCTCGATCTCCAATTCCGGGCTGCCATTGCGTTTGGAAATGGTCACGCGGCGCGTATCGGTCCACTCGATTTTTTGCGGGCTAAGCTCGTCCTGCATCGCGGCATCGAAGCGGACCAACTCCGCGCAATAAGTCATCGCCTGCGGATCATCGCGCAAGCGGTCTGCCAACTTGCGCGCATCGTCCTCGCTGATTCGCTGATCCAACAGCGCCTCAATCCAAGCAGCCAGTTCCGGGTCGGGGCGATACATGTCAGGTGGCATCGGTTTCATTTTCCATTCGCTTGGAAACACAATTCCGCAGCGTGGCGCGGAGCCGTTCCAGCATCTTGTAAATGGCATCAGGAGACTTGCCCTGGCTTCTCGCAGCCTCCTCCAACTTGCCGCGACCTTCGCCGGAATAACGATATCCGAGCAATTGCCGCTGCTCCCCGCTGAGATGCTCCATGCAGGCTCGCAAGGCGAAAACCCTGCTGGAAATGGCAGGCTGCTCCTGCTCCTGGCGCATCACCTCGTCCGCCAACGACAGGGCGACGTCGGGAGGCAGAAACTCGACCCGCGATTTCCCCACCTTTCTGGAAGCCGCCAGCCCGATCAGTCGCGCCGCCGCCAGACAATGCCCGAGAAATGCCCGCTGCCCCTCGGCCACCGGACCTTTTTTCCAGGCAATCACGGCCACCTCCTGCACGCAGTCCTCCACATCGCTCTTGTTCGAAAGCAGACTCGAAAGATAAGCCCGCACCGAAACCCGGCAGCCTTCCCACAATGTGTCGAATTCCTCTACACGCTGCGGACAAATCGCCGCCGACTCATGCAAGGAAAGCGCCTCCGATTCTTCCGGTGAATCGGAGTTTCCAAAATCGATCGCAGCAGAAGTCATTTGGGGAACTGGGCAAGCAATCCCCCAAGCTCATCCGCTTGTCAATGGGCAAGAGAATGGCCCGCAGTTGCGGATCGTGGAGAAACATTCCATCCGGGTGCGATGGAGGAACTGCGTCATGCTCCTGCTTTTCCAACCGGATTCTTGCACACAACGCAGATGTTTCAGGTTGAACAGAGCGCGTTCCGCATTCAAGCTCCAGCCACCCTGTCATGAATTCGTCTGCATCCCTCCTGTCCAAAGCCAACGCCCTCGCCAATGCCGGCAAAACCGTCCTCCCGCTCGCCTGCGCTGCCACCGCATCTGCGGCATCCTTGAATTTCGATTTCTTCGGCTCCGGCCTTTTCGATAACTCGGGCTGGTTTGTTTCCACACTCACCGTGCCTTCCTCAGGCGGCGGCATCACCCAAGGCACCGGATTCAAGCTGCATGGCACCGACTCCATCACGGACTCCGCCTTTTACCGTTACGACAACTCCTACGGCCAGACGATCCCCCGCTCCGATGGCGACGGCCTCGCTCTCTTATGGGGTGGAAGCATTAATGGTGCCCTGCTTTCCGGCGACATCCTTTCCGCTCCTTTTGATTTGAATTATGCGTTCACCCACACACCAGCCGGCCCCGGGGACACTTATATCAGCAACGACTGGAAGCTTACCCTCGGACTTGTGAAATGGAATGGTGCCGAGCCACTCAATTGGGCGGTGGACGCTTCCAACAGCGGCTTCGGATCCATCATTACCTCCGCCAACACCTCGGGCTATGAATCCGCAGCAGGTTCCTACTCCCACACCGGGGAGATCGGCCTCACCGTGGAAGAATGGATGACTGGGTCCGACTCACCTTCCCATTGGTTCGTCCGGCTTGAAGTGCTGGTGAATCATGAAAACGGATATCACTCGGACTGGGACACAAAGCCCAAACTCAATGGAGATACCCTCACGGTCACCGTACCTCAGAACTCGATTGATATCTCCTATCTCGCCATTCCTGAGCCCTCATCGGTCCTGATGGCCGCAGCGGGTGGCATGATGCTGCTGCGCCGTCGCAGGAACTCCTGATATCGCTCTGGATGTTTCGCATCCTCATTGCCATCGGCCAGACTCCCTTCGATCCCACAAGCGGAGCGGCCCAAGCCACGCTGCATCTTGCGGAGTTGCTGGCCATGGCATCCTGCGAAGTCCGCTGTCTCGCCACCACAGGCACCGAGGGCGTGTTTCGCGGCGACTTGCCTCAGGGAAACTTCGTGGAATCGGGGGTCCTGCATCAAATCATTCCCGTTGACCCGGACCTGAAACATTCCTGGCATCACATCGTCGGTGCCGAGTATGACCGTTGCTTCGATGAATGGCTGGCCGATTTCAAACCTCACTTCGTATTCAGCTTCGGCGACGAACCGCCGGATCAATCGAGGCGGGCAAGAGCTTTTGCTGCCGGTGCAAGACTGGTTTTCTGCCTGCACAACGAGCACTACATCGGCCATCAACCGGACGATGTCTCCGCCTTCCTCTGCCCATCCACCTATCTCGCCAATCGATATCGCAGCGCATGGAGCGGAGCGGAAAACATCATCATGCTGCCCACGCCGATGATTCCTTCGCGCATCATGGCGGCCACGGTGGATCCGGTTTTTGTCACTTTCATCAATCCCCAACCCGACAAGGGGCTTTGGTGGATGATCCGTTTTGCAGAACTCCTCGGCAAACACCATCCGGACATTCCCCTGCGCATCGTGGAAGGGCGCGCCACCGCAGCGGACTTTCTCTCCGCCGCAAAGTCGGCGGGCCTGGATCTCGGCATCTATCCGAACTTGTTCTTCTCACACAGCGTGGCGGACGTCCGGGAAATCTGGTCAACCGCCCGCATCCTGCTTGCCCCGGCAGTGTGGAACGAACCCGCCGGCCGCACACCGGTGGAGGCAATGATGAATGGCGTGGTGCCCATCGTCTCGGATCGGGGAGGACTGCCCGAACAAATTGGAAACGCCGGAAGAGTCATTCCACTGCCCGACTCCATCTCGACCCGAACCGCCACACTCCCCTCACCCGACGAGGTGCTTCCATGGGTGCAGGCCGTGGCGGAGTTATGTCATGATGAAAACCACTTCCTCGCCGGGTCCAAACTCGCCAAACACGAAGCCCAACGTTTCTCTCCTGAAAAACTGGCACCCGCCTACATGGCATTCCTCAAAGATTTGATAACGTGAAACCTAGGTCCAAAGTGGCCACGCCAGATCGACGTCCGCCTCACAGCCCCCTCAGGCAGCGCTTTCACCCGCAGCCTTCTTGTTCGCCGCCTCTTCGCGCAAGCCGCCGATGAAGAGCATGACTGCGGCAATGCAAATGCAAGAGTCTGCCACATTGAAGGCTGGCCACCAACCGCCACTCGAGGGCACAATCTTGTCATAAAGCGGCAGTTTCACCGCGAGGAAATCCACCACATAACCTTCAGACAAGCGCTGCCAGAATGACGCGTCCTTGAAGGCCTCCAACAGGAAACCCTGAATCAGCCGATCGGTCAGATTTCCAAAAATGCCACACAACAAGAGCGATACCGCGATCATCGAAAGCGGATGATTGAAAACACCCTTCTTCCAGAAAATACGGATCAAGGTGAGCGCAACCAGCGGCACGAACAGGAACACGACCGGAGCCCAGGCCGTGCCGTTTCCAAATCCAAAAGCCACCCCCTGATTGTGGACGCGCACGAAGTGGAACACATTCTCAATCACCGCAATGTTCGCACCCGGGGCCTCCCAAGGCGGCAAAAAGGTGCGGATCGTCCAGAACTTCGTGATCTGATCGAGCACGTAGAGCGGCAGCGTGAGGAAGAGCAGGAGCTTGGGAAGGGTCATTATGAAAAAGTCCGCCCCCAATGGAATGGCTCCCGCCCCGCTGTGCAAGTGCCAAAAATTCACGGTCTTCTTGGCGACGATAGAGCGCAGGCAACTCCCCCAGCGAAGGAGCCAACAGCAGCCATGAGTCCGATCACCATGGCAATCTCAAAGTAAAAAAGACTGTCACCATCGTTCCACTCAGAAACCACCACTGCCTTTGAGCCAACGAACTTCGAATTGACAGGTCCCTTGGCAATCAAGTCATAAATCACCGCTTCAAACACAGATTGCTGGATTACCGGAGCTGGTGCCGACGGCAATTTCTCGCGACAGGCCACTAGCAAAAGAAACATCGAAGTCGGTGCAGGGATCCATTTCATGTCTTCGCTCTATTTGGGCAGAACGACGAGGCCTGGCACCCGCTACCGGGAGCGACCCTCCGCTTCAGGTTGAGGCTTGTCGCTACACTCAAACTTGGACTGGGAACGGGTAGCGGGTTGTCCAGCGCCGGCTTGTTCGCTTTGTTGTTTCTTCAATGCGGCCTGAATCTGTAGAACGATGTCATCCATCTTCTGAAACTTCATCGGATAACGCTGCTCTTCGGAGACATACCATTCAATGTCCGCCCCTTGAATCGGTCTTAGCGAGAGTTGCCAGTTCGCGCCAACCCACAGATCACCATCCTTAGTCATAAACGCCAGAAATCGCCCCTTGGATAGCGTGCACTGTGCGCAAATGAATGACTCCTTCCCATACATGACAACTTCATCAGGAATCTTGCCCTTGAGAGTCTTCTCGACGCGCACTTTGGCCTGCTGCGCATACATCCAGTTCTTGCCTGACGCGCTGGTTGTATCGGCAAACGGATCAACACTCTCGCCAACAGACTTCGCCACCTCTGGCTCTTCTATGGTAACGATCGCGATTACCTCCGCCTTCCTGATCAGCTCCGACCGTGTAAAAAATACAGCCGCCCCAGAGGCGCCCCAGGGGAACGCAAGGACAAGCGACAGAATACAAGCAATGGATCTCATTTTCTGGCAACGTAAAAGCGCGTGCACCCCTACCAGCGGCGGCGCACGTCGATCACGGGGGTTGGGTTGTAGTTGCGGAATATCATCGAAACTTAACGGCTGGTATGGGTTGTCACGACGCGTCTTGTTCGGCTCGTTGAATGATTAGATAGAGGTGCAGTTCGGGATGCTGGTCATATTCGAGGTGCCGACAAATGCAGCCGCACGCGGAGACGATCTCCAAGATCCGAGAAATCCCCAAGGCAGCATGATACAATGGCTGCTCCATGAATGGATTGGTCACATCCCCTGGCTGATCAACGCCACCGCTTGTAAAAATCAGAATACCTCCTTGGCTCAGACCTCCGCAAAGCTTCTTAATAATTGCTTCGTGTTCAGCGAGTGGGGCATGCCAGATGCTGTCCCACGCCGAAATCAAATCATACTTCTTCGGGACGTCCCAACTACAGATGTCGGCAAGATGAAAAACCACCTCTGGATGTCGTTGCTGCGCCATTCGAATCATCTCAGGGGAAATATCTAAACCTTCGGCGTCGAAACCCTCGGAAATCATCAAATCGATGATTCGTCCGCTGCTACCGCAACCAATGTCGATGGCATTCCCTTTCCGTGACACAAAACGAATGGCTCTCTTGTGCTGTGCAATCCCGTTGGTGCGATTGAAATCGTCACTGTCCCAGTGCGAGGCAAGCTTGTCGTAGCTCTTTGCTGTCTGTTGTGGGGTCATATTATTCAGCCATATCAACGTCAAAGGTGTGGCACGGCGGAGAAAGGATGTCCAGAGCGAA
>JBBARN010000044.1:0-32384 GCA_040399845.1 Luteolibacter sp.
GGTTGAAAGTTTGGAAGCCATTCGCATCCGGCATATGCATCAACTCGCGCGGAGCGATCAGGTCGGCGTAGTCGATGGTGACTTGCTGGCCCGGTTTCAGGCCTTTCATGCGCAGGTGGATCCAGCCGGTGAGGCGGGTGCCGAAATCGACGACCCACTTGCCGTTGATCTGTGAAATCCGGACCGGCTTGATGGCAGCGAGCGTGCGGTTGCCGGGGATGCCGGGCCAGACCTGCGCGACATTTGGCGGCGTCACCTCGCGGGCGGAGTTCCATGAGCTGTCGTCGTGGCTGGCAAGGTTCCAATCCGGGATGAACTCCGCGTCGTTCCAGCGTTCGCCGCCCATGTCGGCCCAGCCCCAGTTGCCGACCTGGGTGATGCAGCTTGCCTTGGTGCGCCAGGTTGCATCGGTGCCGATGGTCTGGTGGCCGTCGCCGGTTTCGATCTCCAACTGGGCCCGCACGATTGGCGAGCCGTAGGGATTGCCGTAGCGGGATTGATACCAACCCGGCGCGGTCCACAGCGCGATGCAGTTGGTGCCGGGCTGCAAAAGAGAAGTCACATCATAGGCCACCACGAACATGCGTTTGGTGAAATCCGAGTAAGCCGGATTGAGGACATCATCGCTCACCTTTTTTCCATTGAGATATAACTCGAAGAACCCCGGTGTGTTTACGAAAACCAGTGCGCGTTCGGGTTTCGATTTCACTTCGAAATTCCGGCGCATCCACGGATGGGGAAACGAAGAGCGGTTCATCGAACTCCAGGGACCCACGCCGTAAGCGCCCAGCGATAGCGCCGGGCTCCATGAACCGCCGTTGGCGCTCGCCTGCCATTCGGTATCCGTCACTACAGTCAGCGGCTCGCCGGTGGCGAAGGTGAAATCAAAACGTGCGATGAGACCGGCCGGGCCGGGCCCGGTGCCGCCATTGGTGGCGCTGACGGAAATGCTGTTAGACCCGCTTTGCAGGGCGGAGGTGATGTTGGCGGAAACCGGCTGCGTCCATTCAGTGCCGGATGCCACTTGTTGGCCGTTGATGGTGAGAGTGAACGAATTGTCGGCGGTGATGCGGACTTTGGCCGAGGTCAGCGCGCGGTCGGTGGGCAGCGTGATGGTGCGGCGGAATTGCCTTGTGGCGGGCGGCGCGTTGCTGGCGGGATTTCCTTCATTGAACCAGATCCACTCGGCCCCATCGAAGCCGCTGGCGGAATGGGAGATCCATGTGGCCGACCAATCGCCAGGGTTCAGCAGACCCATTGTCCATTGGGATGGCGCGCTCCATGCGGATGGATTGCCATCCTTGTCCCAGACACGGACTTTCCAATGGCAGCGCTGGCGGGATGTGAGAGCGGCACCCCCATAGCGGACCCGCAAGGATTGCCCGGAGGGAACTTGGCCACTGTCCCAAAGATCGCCATCGTTTGCCGCGAGTTTCGCGGTGGTGGATGACACCAGGATTTGATAGGCCGTTTGTTTTTGTCCGCGCGGGCCAGCGGCTTGTTCCATCTGCCAGCTCAGGGCGGGCTGTGGCAGATCCACACCCATGGGAGCGACCAGGTCCTCGCAGCGGAGGCCGCTAACCTCAAGCGCCTGAGCGGCGGCGAATGAAGCGGAAAATAGCAGAATGAAAACGAAGCGCATCAGGGACGCTAGCTGATTCAGGAAAATCCGCATGTCGCATGTACATGCTACAGCCCGCACTCAGGTGTCTTCCGCGGGCAAAATGTCAGCGAAGTCATCTGTGCCTGGAAAGCGCCCCCGAAATGATCGGAAGCCGCCGGGTCTAGCTCGCTGCCGGAAACAACGAAACACCGGCCGCACTTACGCGCGACGACGGCGCAACAGCGCCAGCATGCCGAGACCGCCGAGGAGAGCGGCGGAGGGCTCGGGGACGACGCTGAAGTTGTCCACCATGAAGCCGGTGCCGCCGGGGTTGTCGGTGTTGGCGATAGTTAAATAGAAGGTTTCGGCGGCCGCCACGAAGCTAAAACTCTTTTGTTCCCACGTCGTGGATGACGCTGTGACATCGAAGCCGCCTGTCGCACCCGTTAATGAAATCGTCGAATTAACGAAGACATCGAAAGTGCCGCTGCCACCACTGTCGCGTTTGCGGGCATCAAATTTGACCGTATAAGTGTTGCCAATCGTCAATCCAGTGATGGGAGCGGCAAGCCACCAGTCCGGGCCACCTTCGACATTGACTTGATAGGTTCCATTGGACGGCGCGCCGTAGGTGTTGTCGCCCATCAGCCATGCGGTGCCAGCGTTGGCGCCCCCCCCACCAGGAGCATAAAGGGTCCAACCGGAAATGTCCGCGCCGCTGGCATTTCCGGTGGTCGGGTTCAAATACCAGATTTGGCCGTAAAAACCACCGAAGGCAGCAGTCCCTCGGGTATTGGTTTCAAAACTTCCATTTCCTCCGGCGATGGTGATGGCGGCGGACGCGCTGCTGGCAAGGCCGAGCAGGATGGCGAGGGCGATTCTATGTGTTGGCCTGATTTTCATGGGATTGCTTGAGGGGGAGAGGATGGTGTATGTTTTCTGTAGGGATCGAGCGGCTTGATTTTGGATTTTCACTCCGTGATATTGAATGAGGGCATGGCTAAGGAAAGCTGCCGCCACGGTCACTGGGCTGTCACCTGGATGAAGAGCTTGGCGGCGGTGGGGGCGGGAGTGAGTGTGATGGTAACGGTCTCGTTGTCGCCTGATGGGGCGGAGACTGACTCGGTGTAGTCGGTGTCCTTCACCAGAGCGGTCCAACCGTTGGTGGCGAGCGTGGTGGAACTGCGCACCGTGTAGGTGAGGTCGGTCTTTGACAGGAGCCGGCGGGTGTAACTGAAGGTGCCGGTGGTCTTGTCGAGTTGAGTGACGATCGGGTTGACTGACGAACCGCCAGTGGGATCGAGTCCGAAGGCATATTCCTCGAAGTTGTTGAGGCCGTCGGAATCGTCGTCGTCGGTTTCGGTGCCGATCACACTGTTGGTGGTGGCCCAGTCGTCATAGTCGTTGCCGATGTCGAGGGTGAGTTCACCGGTGGACTCGGAGAACGACCAGTCGCCCTTGGCATCGGTCATGGTCCAGATGCCGTCGTTGTTGGAATCGTCAAATCCGATGAGCGTGAAGGTGGCCGGGTCGATGGCGGAGCTGGGATTGAGGTTGGTGAAATTGACCAGGGTCCAGATGCCGCCGTTGGTTCCGGTGACGGCTGCGGTATTGATGGCGAAATCGCCTTTGATGCTTGCGATGCCGCTGCCGCTGATGGTGTTGGAAGTTGAGTCACTCACGACAAAGGCGAGTTGTGCGTCATCGGCGAGTTCGAGTGTGCCGTCCTCGATGGTGGTGTTGCCGGTATACGTATTGATGCCAGCCAAGGTAAAGGTGCCGGTGCCTGTCTTGGTGAGAGGAATTGCGACGCCGCTGGTGTTTTGGATGACACCGTTGAAGGTGCTGGATCCATCATTTGAACCGATGGTGACGGATCCCAATCCACCGCCGAAATTGGAACTCTGGTCGAGGATGCCCGAACCGGTGAGCTTGTCCACGGAGAGGCTGGCATTGTAGCGGACGTCGAAGGTGGCCCCGGCGGCGATGTTCAAGGTCGCCTGGCCCATGTTGGCCGACGCTCCGATGTTGTTGACCCGCAGTGAGCCTTCCTGGACATCCACGGTGCCGGTGAAGGCAGTCAAATTGGACCCGCTCCAGAAGTCGATGGAGCCGGTGTTGGTTTTGGTCAGCGTGCCCTCACCGGATAGGACAAAGCTTTGTGGGTAGTAATTGCCCACCGTTGTATTGGTGTTGTCGAGATTCAGGGTCGCGCCGCTCTGCACGGAGAAGCTGCCGAGCGCAGCGTTGCCACTTTTAGGCCCGAGTTCCAGTTTCAGCGCTCCGACGCTGACCGTCGTCCCGCCGGAGTAACTGTTGTTTCCGGAGAGCACGAGGGCACCCGCGCCGTTCTTGAGCAGGCCCTCGTTGCCTTGGAGCGCGGCGGCGATGGTGGCGGTGAGGCCGCTGGCCACCGTGACGGTGGGAGTGGCGAAGACCGTGTCGCCATCCAAAGTGAGGCTGCCGGAGCCTGCGGCCAGCGTGTGGTTGGCACCGGAGAAAAACAGCGCACCGATCGGGCGGTTGATATCGACTGTGGCGGTGACGGGTGTGACACCGTTGAAGGTGGCGGATCGGTCGATGCCTTGGGCGATGGTGTTGCCTTGCCAGTTGGTGGCGGTGTTCCAGTTGCCGTCACCAGCCGTCCAGACGCCGTCACCGGCGACCCAGGTTTCCTCGGCGATGGAAAACTGGTCCACCATGAAGCCGTTGTTGGCGGGGTTGTCCGTGTTGGAAATGGTCAGGGTGTGGGTGACCGCTTCGGCGACGAAGGTCAGGGATTGTGGAGCCCAGCTGGTATTGGCGGGACTCGGACTCACTTGGGTGGGAGAGGCGGTATTCACAAACACATCAAAGGTGCCGCTGCTGTTGCTTTGCCGTTTGCGGGACTGGAATGACACGGTGTAGGTGCTGCCGATGTTGAGGTTTTCCAAGGAGGCGCTGAGCCACCAATCAGGACCACCCTCAACGTTGATTTGAAAAGTTCCATCCGATGGAGCTCCGTAAGTATTATCTCCCATCAGCCACGCGGTGCCAGCATTAGGAGGCAAGGTTCCTCCGGGTGCGTAGAGCGTCCAGCCGGGAATGTCCGAGCCGCTTGCGTTTCCAGAGACCGGATTCAGATACCAGATTTCGCCGAAGCCGCCACCGAAGGCAGCGGTGCCACGGGTATTGGTTTCAAAACTGCCATTTCCCCCGGCGATGGTGGGGACTGCGTGGAGCAGGCTGCCACTCGCGAGTGCAGCCAGCAGGCAATGGATGGCAGCCTTGTCAAAGCGGAGCTGCGGATGCTTGGGGAGTTTCATGAGGGAATCGTGTTGGCTGGAGCTTGTTCCTGAATGCTTCAAGAAATGCAGTCTCATGGAGAGTGGCGGAAAAAGGGTGGGGCTGTCATGTCGTGTAAATGCATGACACTGAAGGGGAGGCGTCTCATGCGATCTGGATCGCCAATGAGATATCTGATGCTCCTTCAGAACTCATGATCTTCGCAAACAACCTGCTTTCCGGGCATGATCCTCCCGAGCAAGATGTTACCTTCAATGCCCTTGCGCACCGATTGGAAGAATCGGTGTGACTCCGTAGTCATCGGCAAACATGTGCCGCTGCCCATTGCCAGCCCTCAGAACATCTGCCACTCGCGAATGGCGGTGCGGTTGTCGGCTTTGAGGGAGAGGCGGAATTTTTGCGCGGTGACCGGCTGCGGCAGGGTGACTTCGAGCAATTTTTCGCCGATGGTGGTGCCCTTGACCGCTTCGTGCCAGGTGCCGTCTTTTTCGTATTCCACCTTCCATTCCTTTACCGGCGCCCAGCCATCGCCGATGAGCATGCGGGTGACGGTTTTGGGTTGCTGCAAGTCGACGGCGAGCCAGCTTTCGCGTAGCCAGAGCGGGCGGTCGGGTTTGATATCGGCGAAGGTTTTGCCATAGAGGGAATCCGCCACTTCCTCGTCGCGGCCTGGCGTCCAAAAGGTGCGCGGGTTGTCATCGAATGCGGCGGCCGGATCGTGCATGTAGCGTGCGGCGACACTGCTGGATGCGGTGGCGGGCTTGCGATAGGCCAGCGAGCCGGTGGTGGAGAGTGGCGGGATTGCAGCAAGGGAAAGCGGGTTGTCCCCGAGGGTGAGTTTCACGACGGATATCACCGGATCTGTTTTCTCCGCCGGCAGGGTGATGGCAAATGCGGCGTCGGTTTGTTCGATGGAAACCGGTGTACCGTCTAACAAGGATGCGGATTTCACCTTGGAAGGAAGCGGTGGCAGGCTGAATGGCATGGCGGGCTTGCCGAAGACATGCAGGTAGATGGCACTCTTGGTGCGGGTGCTGGCGTAGGAGACCGTGGGATGCCAAGGCCCACCGCGCGTGCCATAGACGGCCTCGCCATGTTTGGAAAGCCAGGCTCCCATTTCCTTGAGGCGGGCGACTTGCTCCGGCTCGATCGCGCCATCGGCGCGCGGGCCGACATTGAAGAGCAGATTGCCATCTCCGCCGACGGTGCTGATGAGCACGCGCAGGCAATGGTCGAGCGGTTTGATGGGATCATTCGGCCGCCATGACCACTGGTTGCCGATGGTCATGCAGGTTTCCCAGGGCACGTCGTCGGCATAAGCTCCGACGAATTGCTCGGGTGTGACATAGTCGCCCCAGTTGACAAGACGGCCGTGGGACTCGTCGGGGGTCATTGCTTCCAAGCGGTTGGTGAGGATCACACCCGGCTGCAACTTGCGCACGAGCGTGGCGGTTTCCTCGGGTTTGGACGGGCATGGGTGGCCATCGAAATCGAACCAGATCAGCGGGATTTTTCCGTAGTTGGTGAGCAGTTCGGTGAGTTGGGCGTGCATGCGCTCGACGAAGCGCGGGTTGTTTTGCGGGTGGCGGCAATCCGGGTCCTTCCAATCGCCGGGGCAGAAATAGACACAGAACGGAATGCCTGCCTTGTTGGCGGCGGTGGAGAGTTCCTTCACCACATCGCGCCCGAACGGCGTGTTCATGATGTTATAATCATCTGTCTTCGAGTCCCACAACAGGAAGCTGTCGCAGTGCTTGGCGGTGAGAACGATGTATTTCATGCCGGCGGATTTAGCGATGGCGACCCATTCGTCGGCATTGAACTTCACCGGATTGAACTGCTTGTAGAGGTTGTCATAAACCTCCACCGGCGTGGCACCGAACCCGTGTGGTGCGTAGGGATTCGATTTGGCGCGGGAGAAACTGATTTCTTCGCCGGTGATGGAGACCGGCCCCCAGTGGATGAACATGCCAAAGCGGGCGTCGCGCCACCATTGGAGATTCGGCGGGGCGACCGCAGCAGGTGCCGCCGTGAGAGTGCCGGCCGCTGTCAGGCCAAGGAAGATGGCAGAGGCGATGGACGACAGGATCGAAGGGGTGAATTTCATTTGGCTGTTAGAAAAGTGCGAATAGGGCTGCATGACGCCGATCAGAACATCTGCCACTCGCGGATGGCGGTGCGGTTGTCGGCTTTGAGGGAGAGGCGGAATTTTTGCGCGGTGACCGGCTGCGGCAGGGTGACTTCGAGCAGTTTCTCGCCGATGGTGGTGCCTTTGACCGCTTCGTGCCAAGTGCCGTCCTTCAGGTATTCCACCTTCCATTCCTTTACCGGAGCCCAGCCATCGCCGATGCGCATGCGGGTGACGGTTTTGGGTTGCTGCAAATCGACGGCGAGCCAGCTTTCGCGCAGCCAGAGCGGGCGGTCCGGGGTGACGGAGTGGAAGGTCTTGCCATAGAGGGAATCCGCCACTTCCTCGTCGCGGCCCGGCGTCCAGTAGGTGTGAGGGTTGTCATCGAAGGCGGCGGCCGGATCGTGCATGTAGCGTGCGGCGACACTGCTGGAGGCGGTGGCGGGCTTGCGATAGGCCAGCGAACCGGTGGTGGAGAGTGGCGGAATCGCAGCAAGGGAAAGCGGGTTGTCCTCGAGAGTGAGTTTCACCACGGAGATCACCGGATCCATCTTCGCCGGATGGAGTGTTACGGTGAAGGCGAGCTCGCTCTGGCCGAATTCCACCGGGGTGCCATCCAAGAGAGTTGCGGAAACAACCTTGGAGGGCAGTGCGGGCAGACTGAAGGGCATGCCGGGCTTGCCAAAGACGTGCAGGTAAATGGCATTCTTGGTGCGCGTGCTGGCATAAGAAGAGGTCGGATGCCAGGGCCCGCCGCGGGTGCCATAGACCGCTTCGCTGTTTTTTGCCAGCCAGGCTCCCATTTCCTTGAGGCGGGCGACTTGTTCAGGTTCGATTTCGCCATCGGGTTTCGGGCCGACGTTGAAGAGCAGGTTGCCATCTCCGCCGACGGTGCTGATGAGAACGCGCAGGCAGTGATCGAGCGATTTCACCGGATCATTCGGCCGCCAATTCCATTGGCCGGCGATGGTCATGCAGGTTTCCCAAGGCACATCGTCACCATAGCCGCCGACCTGTTGTTCCGGTGTGACATAGTCGCCCCAAGGTCCGATGCGTCCGTGGGACTCATCGGGAGTCATCGCTTCGAGGCGGTTGGTGATGAGCACGCCTGGTTGGAGTTTTCGCATCAGGGTGGCGGTCTCACGCGGGTGGGCGGGGCTCGGTTGGCCGTCGAAATCGATCCAGACCAGCGGGATGCGGCCGTAGTGGGTGAGCAACTCGGTGATTTGCTGGTGCATGCGCTCGGCATACTTCGGGTTGTTTTGCGGGTGGCGGCAGTCCGGATCGCTCCAATCGCCGGGTGAATAATAGACGCAAAACGGGATGTCGGCTTTTTTGGCGGCGGCGGCGAGCTCACCGACCACATCACGTTTGAAGGGGGTGAGGCCGATGTGATAGTCGCGGGTCTTGCTGGGCCAGAGCATGAAGCCGTCGTGATGTTTGGCGGTGAGCACGATGTATTTCATGCCGGCCGCCTTGGCGATGGCGACCCACTCGTCGGCATTGAACTTCACCGGATTGAACTGCTTGTAGAAGTTATCATATATCTCCGGGCCGGTGGCACCGCGCGACCAACTGATTTCCTTACCTCCGATGGCGGCGGGGCCCCAGTGGATGAACATGCCGAAGCGGGCCTCGCGCCACCATTGGAGATTCGGCGGGGCCACTTCAGAAGCGGTGGCCGAACCGGACGCCAAGCCAATGGATACGGCGGTGGCAAAGGCCAATAGAGCGCGGGATGTGAGATTCAGGATCATCGATGGTTGGTGAGCGGTGTGATGGGGCTGCCTGCGGAGTCCCTCTGATAGAGGTGATAGGAACAAGGCCTTGCGTGGAAGAGTCCTTCACAGCGTCGCGGAGGGTCCGCTGACTGTCATGTCGTGCAAACACATGACAGGGGTGTCATGCACGGGACGGGAGGATCAGCGCCCCTGCAATCTGGCGACGGCTTGGGCGCGGGAGTGGACATGGAGTTTTCGATAAATGCGGCCGATGTGCGTCTGGATGGTCGCGTGGCTGACGGAGAAATGCTGGGCGATTTCCTTGAGCAGCAGGCCTTGGGCGAGGAGTTCGAGGATTTCCCTTTCGCGTGGCGACAATTGGGCGATCTCATCCTCTCCCTGCCTGGTTGGAACCGGCTTGCGGAATGTTTGGACAACGCAGCGTGCAATGGTCGAGGACATCGGCGCGCCGCCGCGAAGAATGTCGCGGATGGCTTCGAGCAATTGCGCCCGGCGCACCGGTTTGAGCAGATAGCCGCCGGCACCGGCTGCGAGCGATTGGAAGATCACGTCGGTGTCGTCATAGACGGTGAGCATGATGATCTGCGCGTCCGGCAGCAGATCGGCGAGGCGGTTCACGCATTCGACACCGCTCATGCCGGGCAGATTGATGTCCATCAGCACCACCCGTGGTCGCAAGGAGGGCAGGTGAACGAGTGCGTCTTCCCCGGACGGGAAAGAACCGACGCAGACCAACTCCGCATCGCCGGCGAGGATTTCCTCAAGGCTGGAACGCATGCCGGCATCGTCCTCGACGATGGCGATGCTGACGGGATGGGACTTCATGGTGAGAATGGGGTGGTGAGTGTGACGGTGGTTCCCTGCCCGGGGGTGCTTGTGATGTGGAAACTGCCGCCGGTGCTTTCCATGCGCAAGCGCATGTTGCTGCAACCGCGGGGTGAAACGATGGCTGCCCCGGCATCGCAGCCTGAGCCATCGTCGCAGATTTCCGCCGCGAATTGTCCGGCCTCTGCGCTGAGTTTCAGGATGACGGTGTGAGGGGCACCGTGGCGCACGGCATTGTGGATGGCCTCCTTGGCGGCCAGCAGCAAGTGGTAGCGCTGGGCGGCGGAAAATGATCCCTGCGGCATGATTTCCGGAAGTTGGAAGCGGCAACGGACACCGGCGGCCGCCAGATAGTCCTGTGTGAACTTGCAGAGGTATTTGGTGAAATGCTCGAGTGTGTCGTTGGCGGGATTGACGGCCCAGACGATTTCGCCGAGGCGGCGGGCGTTGCTTTCCGCGCGGTCGAAGATCTTGTCGAGCGGGCCCCGGGCGGGATGGCCTCCGGGCAGGGATTCGCGGGCGAGTTCGCTGATCATGGCGATCTCCGCCAGGTTGGCGCCGAGGTCGTCGTGGAGGTCGCGGGCGATGCGGGAGCGTTCCTCGGCGAGGGCGACCCGGGTATTGGCCTCCGCCAGTTGGCGAGCGGTGCGGCGTTGGCCCAGCTTGCGGGAAATCATCAGGGCCGCCACCATGGCCAGCGCCACCGACAAGCCCTGCAAGCCACGATTTTCCCACACATGCTGGCGGCTGAAGATAGGGAATTGGCCGATGGACGCGTCCCAGTGGTTGTCGCTATGCAGCGCTTGCACTTCGAGCATCCTGTGTCCGGGGAGGGGGGATGCCATATCGATGGTCATCAGGCGCGAGGTCTGCCACTCATCCACCTCGCCGGGCATGCGCCAGCGGATGGCATCACCGGCCGGCATGCCGATTTGCGGGATGCGCAGTTCCAGCGAGAGGCGCTTCACGCCCGGCGGGATGTTCAAACCGCCGGCCACCGGGATCGGGTTTCCATCGGCGCGCGCGGCGATCAATTCCGGCGTGCGGGTGGGATACACTTCGACTTCTGCCAACTGTGGGGAGTATTCCCGCGGATTGTCCGAGGAGATGCGCAGAAATCGGCCGTGGAATGTTCCTTTCCCATCGCCGTGGCGAAGGATTTCCACTGCGCCCGGTGGTGGATGGCTGCCGTCCGAGCGCGCCATGCCCTGCCATGCGGGAGCGGCGCCGCCGTCCGGTGCCGCATCATACAAACTCAGCTCCACCCGGGTGAAACGTTCGAACTTTTCATCGCCACGGGTCCGCAGGCCGATGTGGTCCAAAGCCATGACTTGTCCGAGATCGATCTCGAAGAAAAACCCGTTGGCGGGTGGCATGCGGTCCGGGTGGGCGATGGTGGCGGGCAGGCCGTCTGTGAGTGCCTCCGGTCGCATGTGGGTGCGGTCGGGATTCACATACAGCGGATGACTGGCGCGGACCGGGCGGTAGAGGGCGATGTTGGTGGTTTCCCGTGCATGCACTGCGACCCGGAACTCGGTGAGTGTGAAATCAAACGGATGCTGCCAGCTCAGGCCGGTGATTTTTCCGTCCCCGGAAACAGGCACCGCGTGGGCATCCAGCCGGAAACCGGTAGCGCGGCCGCCGGGCAGAATTGCGGTGAGGCGGTAAATCTCATCGGGCACGCCGCCGTTCACGTTGTAGGGAATCGGTGAGGAGCGAAGTCTCGTGCTGCCAACCCGTTGCAACGTGGTGGCCTGGCTGTTGAAACGCAGGATTTCAAGGGGCAGCCACTTGCCTTGAAGAGATGGTTTTTGATCCGTCGTGAAAGACAAGGTGAACTCGGCCAGCGGGTTGAAGGGTTTCCCTGCGAGGAAGAAGAGCGAGATGTCCAATTCCGGAGCCTCCACCGGCCGGGCGCATGCAACGATCAGACTTTGGGAATCCGAAGTGCGTCCCTCGACCGACCAGCCCTGCGGCCCATACTCCACGCCGTCGATCACCCTGCCGAAATCATCCTCGGTCCCGCTGTAATAGGTGGACTCTGCGGACGTCAAGCGGAGGGGCTCGGCGGAAAGCAAGGATGATGCAGCCAGAAAGATGGATGCCATGTGACAAGCGCTCTTCATCACATCACGGAAGATGCGGAGGATGGCCTGCTGGCAGAAATTCACTCGCACGTCATGGCATCCCGATGATGCAAAATCCAGCGGAACCGCGCGGCAATCCGCCGGTGTCCGATTTCATCTCGCTCCGATGGGCGAGGTCAGGGAGCAGGGAGCAGGGAGTCGCTGCATTCATGCCATGACGCGGATGGCCGGCCATGCAAGGCTCCTTCTCAAGGGTGCAAGGCTACGCGGTAGAACATGCGCGGCTGGGAGGCACCTGCGGGATCGGTGAGGGTGATGATGGTATCGTCGCCCTGGTGGGGAGAGCCGATGTTTTGCCAGATGCCAGTGAGGGTTTCCGAGGAGGATCAAGGTTCAGGCGGATAGACCTGGAATTCATTGATGTTGATCGCGTTCGAGGACTCGGCGACCTTGAGTCTCACACGGCGCGCCTTTACCGGCGTGATCGGAAATTCCCTATCCTTTCCAATGGTGCTGCCACTGGCTACTTCCTGCCATGTTCCTGCCTGCATGACTTCTATGGTGAACTTGCGTGTTTCCTTCCATTCGATTTCGGAGACAAACACCGAGCCGATTTCCGTTTCAGCACCCAGGTCGATCTCCAGCCAACCGGAGCGTGCGCCGAAATCGGAAGCCCAGCGGGTATTCAGGTCGCCGTCGTTGGCGAGTTTCGCGTCATAACCGGGTTCGGTATATTGACTGGATGCGGTGATCGGTTTGCCTTGGCTGATTGCGGGGCGTGGCGTGAAGGGTTTCCATTCGGGATGTTTGCCCAGCCAGTTGACGATGTCTTTCTCGCGCGATGCGGGAGTGACCTTGAGCGAGGCCAGTTTACCGCCCTTGAGCGAGGCTTCGATGATCGTCTTGCCGGGTGCGTGGAGTTTGAAATCGACATCCCATTCCGCAGGCCAGGCCGGGAAGAGGTGGAGTTTGCCATCGGTGCCAGGTTCGGGGGCAAGCAGCATTTCCTGGATGCCGGTCATGCCCGCGCCGCCCCAGTTGAAGTCCGGCAACCAATCGTGGCCGGGGCCGAAGAAGGCAGGAAACCGTGCCTGCGGCGCGGCGGTGTTCGCCATCTTGTAGATGGCTCGCTCTTTTGCTTTTTCGGGTGATGCGAGTGCGGCCATGTTGGCAACATTGGCCATCCATGAATAATCCAGCTTGCTAACACGAGCGCGGTTTTCGGGCACTGTGTCCCAAGAGTCGCGCGCCAATTGGATGGTGTCGGGGCGAGTCACGCCGACCAGGCGGTAGGGCCACGCGGCATACATTTCGATGGGTTCCCAGGGGTTGTGATCCACATTCCATGTTTTTGCGGGGAGCAGCGACTTCACTCCGTGCCGGCGTGAAACCGGCAGCGGTGGAATGGATTTGCGAATGGCTTCAAGGCGTTCACGCATCGGCGGGGGCAACGATTTCAGCCGCAACAAACCATCCGTGACACTTTGGAAGGCTGCGATGCCGTCGATGGGATTGGTCGCATCGCCCGCGAATTCGAGACCATTGGCAGGATGCATCACGAGCTTGCCATCTTCACCGAGTTCCTTGCCGGTGCGCTTCTTCATCTCGGAACGATAGAAGCTGTCGTAAAACAACACCGTGCCGATGATCCAATCGAGATCCTTGTCGAGGGGAATGCCCATGACATCGTGGGCCTGGAGATTCATCCAGGCATTTTCCACTCCCATCGAAAAGTGATAGGTGAGATGGGGGGCACCGCAGAGTCCGTTAGGGAGAGGCATCACCGGACAGAGACCACGGATGTCCAGCGATTCGGTGTAGGCGACACCCTCGGCACCTTGATTCCTCGCACGGTCCGCTGCGATTCCTGCGCGGTCGCGGTAGAAACGGGTGGTCGGCGAAAGCAGGTCGGCGTCGCCGTTGGCAAGCGTGGGCCAGCCGAGCCAGCGCTGGTTTTGCGACATGAAATAACAATAGGTCCAGCGGCGGAAATCGGGCGTCGAGCCCTCGCCCTCGAAGGTTGGCAGTTCGTCGTTGTTGTTGCCCTTGATGCGTCCGTTGTTATCGGTGGTGAAGATGCCGCCGTTGAACAGAAGCGGCAACTCGCCGTCGCGATTGGCGGCCTGCATGTAGCGGAAGAGTTGATAGTTCCGGCCGACAAGGAATCCGGGATCTTTGGATTGTGGATTGTTGATTGAAGATTGCAGATTGATGTGGATGTGGGAGCGACTCCAGAATTCGTCCCAGCGTTTGAGTTCATCGGCCTTTGCCGCTTCGCGGGTCTCTTCTTCTAACAACTTCTTGGCCTCGGCGGGCCACTTTGTTGAATCAGCGCCCACCTCGCCCTCCAGGCGGATTGATATCAGGTGTTGCTTTCGGGCGGGTGTCGTTCCGGTCCACGCCTTGCCGTTCCAGAACTGCCAACGGACCTCGGATTCCACCGGCGGAGTCATTCCGCCGTCCACGCAAAGCGCACCGCCGAACACCCGTCCTTCAGTGCTCTTTGCTGGCAGCGATTCCGGCCGGACGCCTTGGCTCCTTGCAAACGCAGCCGAATCGACCGGATGGTCATCATTGCGGTGAAACCAAAGAAAACCACTGGGGGACGCAGTCACCTGATCGCCGGTGAAGGTGTCGCGCCGGTTCATCATGTCGTAGAGGATGCCGTCCTTGGTCTTCTCGCGCCAAGTGCCATACGCGACCTCCAGCGGTGACTCTTTTTCGGCGGTAGATTCGTAAATCAGAGTCTCTCCCGCGAACCAGAGATTCGCCTTGAAATCGCCTTGGCGAATCGTGATGGCACCGGTGGATGGATCGAGTTCCTGCGTGAATCCTTCGCCGCCGAGATTCAGCGACTTCGGGGTGAGGCGAACACAACCGAGTTTCAACAAACGGCCGGTTTCATCATACGCGCCATTGTGGGCGAGATAGAGCCAGATCGAGCCATCCTGCACCCAGACATTCGCACCCGCGCCGAAGCGCCCGGAAAGCGGCATCGAGTCGAGCGAGTCAAGAGAAGGGGTGTTCCACGTGATCTTGTAGGGCGACTGGTCCGCATGCACCAATCCTGTCATGGAGACCATAGCGGGAACAACGGATATCAGATGGCGAAGTACAGACATGGATTGAATGGGCAATGAGAGCATGATGCGTGGAGGAAGTGATAGGAAGTGTGGTGAATGGATTACGTCTGGAACCATCCTGATTTATCTCAAAGCGAAGCAGATTGGAGATATGGTGCCAGAGATAGAAAAATGGGCGGGCTCCGGAAACCCATACCGGAACCCACCCTTCATGATTGCCCCTCCAGAGGCAAAGCTTCGCTTCGTGTTATCGGTTGTTTGTTATCGGCTATCAGGGAAGAGAGAAAGAAGGGCTTGTTTCAAACTGATCTTTCGCTCCTGATAACCATTAACCAATAACTGATAACCGGAATCACCTTCTCCGGCGCAAGAGGCACAGCATGCCGAGGCCGCCGAGCAATGTTGCGGAGGGCTCGGGGATGGCGCGGAGCTGTGCCGCATTCATCATGGTGGATTCATTGGCGCTGGCAACGATACTCTGCGACGTGGCATCCGCCACGAAGGTGCCGATTACATAGCTGCCGTGGATGCCGTAGGTGTTGTCGCTATCCAGAAACCTGAGCGTGCCAGAGGTGTTGGCTCCACCGGTAAGCGTCAGTGCTCGGTCATTGGTATAGCCACGGTAATCGGCTACCCAATACTGGACGAGATACTCTTGGTTGATTGTCAAGCCGGTGAAGGTGATCGTCGCGGCAGCAGCAGTCCAACCATTGTAGGCATGCGCGAAATCCATCAGCCCGGCGTAGGCCTGGCCTACGGTGTCGTCGGTGCCGATGAAGGCTTGGCCACCCATGTAACCGCCATCTCCACGCTCAAAACTCTCCGTAATGTTCGCGGCATTAGCGTCAAACAACACGCCGTTCACGGTGTAACTGTTGTATCCAGTGGACTTGGCGGTGAACAAGGTTCCCTGGGTGCTGACATCCGTTGATGCGGAAATGGCTTGGGGTGTTGACCAGATGATGTTGGCCGCGTTGGCGGAAACGGCAGCCATGCCGAGAAAGGCTGAAGCTACGATTGTGGTTCTATATTTCATTGGTGTTTGGTTTGGTATAGAGGAGATGGATTGACGATCGTTGATTGTTGATTGGATGCGACCTCACTGCGCGCGGACTTGGATGAAGAGTTTGGGTTGCGTGAGCGGAAGGGCACCGGTGATGGTGGCTTCGACGGTTTCGACTTCTCCGGCGGTTCCAGTGACGGTTTGTGAGGCCGTAGCGCCGGCATCTTCGCTCCAGGTGGAGAGATCGGTAGAGGTCCAGACCGTGTAGGCCAGGCCGGTGACTGCCGGGGTGGCACGGCGGGTGTAGCGGAACTTGCCTGTGGACTTGTCCAGCGGAATGGAGATGGCGTTGACTGACGATCCGCCAGTGGGATCGAGGCCGAATGCGTATTCCTCGAAGTTGGTGAGGCCGTCGGAGTCATCATCGTCGGTTTCACCGCCGATGACGCCGTTGGCGGTGACCCAGTCGTCGTAGTCGCTGCCGACATCGAGCGTGAGTTCGCCACTGGCTTCGTCGAAGGACCAGTTGCCTTTGGGGTCGGTCATGAGCCAAATCCCGTCGTCATTGGAATCCGTGAATCCGATGACACTGAAGGTGGAGCCGAATGACTCGCCGTTAAGGCTGGCGCGGTCCACTAGCAACCAGATGCCGCCGTTGGAGCCAGCGACGCCGGAGGTGTCGATGTTGAAATCGCCGTTGAAGGTGGCAGTGCCGGTGCCAGTGACCATGTTGGCGGCGGGTGCGTCGGTGACGACGAATTTCAACTGGGCGTTGTCGGCGAGGACGAGCGTGCCGCCATCGACTGTGGTGCTCCCGGTGTAGGTGTTGGCGGCAGAGAGCACCATCGTGCCATCGCCGGATTTGCTGACACTTGCCGGAACACCGCTGTAAATTCCGAAGAAGGCTCCATTGTGCATCACGCCGCCCACATTCAAGGTGGCACCCGTATCGGTGAAGAAATCCACGTTGCTAGCCCGGAGTGCGATGTCGCCATTCAGGTTGGATGTTCCGGTGGCCGTCACATTGCCGGTGAGGTGGAAGTTCCCCCAATCGGCATTGCCGACGCCTACGGCTTCCACGGTGCCGCCGTTGAGGGTCAGTCCGTTGAGCTGGTTTGCAAGGGAGTTGACAGCCCGCAGCGTCGCGCCGCTTTCCACGGTAACGAGTCCCGGCACGATGGCCGTTCCCGTTCCGGCATTTCCGAAGGTCCAGTCGGTCGCGAGCTCCAAGGTTCCTTGCGAGACATTGATCGCATTGCTGAAATCGTTTGGCGTCGAGAGCGTGAGCGTTCCGGTACCGGCTTTTGTCACCTCATCAACGCTTGCCAATTTGGCACTGATGGTGGCGGCGAGACCTGAGCCCACCGAAATCGTCGAAACATTGGAAGTCGTGTTGAGCGTCAGGGTGCTGGAACCGGCCAGAGTATAGCCCGTGGTGCCGAAGACGAGTCCGCCGATGGGCCGGTTGCTGTCGAGGTTGACCGTGACACCTGTGGTGGCACTGAAGGTGGCAATGCTGTCGATGCCGCTGGCGACATTGTTGCCACTCCAGTTAGCGGCATTACCCCAGTCTCCATTTACGAGGGAGGTCCATGTTCCATTCACTCCCAGAACCTCGAGTGAGCCGGTTCCGGTAAAATGAGAGCCGTAGGATGGATGGCTGGAATTGTAAACGCCGGGGGGCAACTCGGTGCCGTCTATCTTGAGGCTGCCGACCACATCCGTGCCGGAGAAGCCCAGATGGAGAGTGCCATCGAATCCGATGTCCACCGCGGCATCGTCATTCAAGAATGCCTGGGCAAGTGAGAGCGTGCCCGCATCGACGATGGTCGTGCCGGTGTAGGTACTGGCACCAGTGAGCGTGATCGTCCCCGTGCCGATCTTGAGGAGATTTCCGGGAGCCGAGGAGTCGGTGATGACGCCGTCGAAGGTGCTGGTGCCATTGTCCACGCCGATGGTGAGATTCTGATAACCCGCTCCGGAGAATCCGGTGGCGATGGTGCCCGAGCCGGTGATTTTGTTGACACGGACATTTGCCTCGACGGTGTTGAAGGTGGCACTGGCGGCCACGTTGAGGTCGGAGAGGTTTCCTGCCCATGATTCATTGGCAAAGGCCCCGCCAGTAAAGGTTCCTCCCTGAACATCGATCAACGCGCCGGAATCGAGAGAGAACGTGGCAATCGTCGCGGGCCACCATAGCGTTCCCGCAGCGGTTTTACGAAGGGTTCCAGCACCTGTGAAGGTGGTGGATGCGCCGTCGTAGGTGCCGGATGGAACATTGAAATCGAGGACCGCGCCGCTGGCGATGTTGTGGAGGCTGGAGGCGTAGGTGCCGCCTTGGTATTGGAGCCTGCCCTCGGTGACATCGGTGGTGCCGGTGTAATTGCGGGTGCCGCTGAGCAGCAAGGTGCCGGTGCCGGCTTTGGTGAGCCCCTCGTTGCCGGTCAGTTGTGCGCCGATGGTGGCGGTGATGCCGTCTGCCACCGTGACGGTGGGGGAGGTGAAAACGGTATCGATATTCAGGTTGAGACTTCCAGCGTCGGCGGCAATCGTGTGGTTGGCACCGGAGAAATTCAGCGCGCCGATCGGGTGGCCGGTATCCACCGTGACGGTCACCGGGGTGAGGCCAGCGAATGTGGCGGACTTGTCGATGCCATGGGCGATGGTGTTGGCGTCCCATTTCGTGGCGTCGCCCCAATTGCCATCCGCGCCTGTCCAGATGCCGTTCGCATCAGCGAGGGCTAAGTTGGTGCGCAGCTGCACGGCTTGCATCATTGTGCACTCGTTGGAATTGATATTGATCGCCTGGGATGTGGCATCTGCCGTGAAGGTGCCGATCACGTAGCTTCCATGGATGCCACCGTTGCTGTTGTCGCTATCCAGGAATTTGAGCTGCCCGGATGTGTTGGCCCCGCCCGTAAGGGTCAAGAAGCGGTCATTCGGAAAGTTACGATAATCCGCCACCCAGTATTGGACGAGGTATTGCTGACCCACTGTCAAATCGCTGAAGGTGATCGTCGCGGTTGCATTTCCCCAACCATTGAAGGCGTGCGCGATATCCATCAGCCCGGCATAAGCTTGGCCGTCTGCGTTGTTGGTGCCGATGAAGGTTTGGCCCCCCATGTAACCGACGTCTCCACGGGTAAAATCCTCCGAGAAATTCGCTGCGGCAGGGTTAAAAAACACGCCATTTACGGTGTATCCATATCCGGTGGATTTGGCGGTGAACAAGGTGCCCTGGGTGTTCACGTCAAGGGCCGATGAAATGGCTTGAGGGGCTTGCCAGGTGATGTCTGCTGCCTGTCCGAAGTTCGCGAGGAAAAAGGTGGCGAGGAAGCTGCCGGTGAGGAGGGTCGGGGTTTTCATAGACCCCCAGACTAGGGGAGGCCCGATGCGGCGTCATGTCGGAGAAACATCCGACAGTTCAGGCGAGTTGAATCCGGGCAGATGGTGGGCGCGGTCGTGACGCCCCGGGTTTTGGGAAGTCGGAGTATCCTTCCACGCTCCCACGAGCTAGCCTGCGATTTACCTTCGGTTCCCTTGTCCGAAGTGCTTCATGACCGCCTCGGTACGGCTGTGGACGTGGAGTTTCTTGTAGATGCGCTCGATGTAGGTGCCGACAGTGCTCATGGAAACCTGCAGGGTATCGGCGATTTCCTTGTAGGGGCAGCCATCGGCGAGCAGTTTGAGGACTTCCTCCTCGCGCGGCGAAATAAGAGACGCCGCTTCCGGCTTGGCGGGCTTGACGCGGAAGAATTCGACGATTTTCCGGGCCACGCTGCTGGACATCGGCGAACCACCGGCGGCGACCTCGCGGATGGAAACGAGCAACTGCCCGGGCTCCGTGCTTTTCAGCAGGTATCCATGGGCACCGGCGGCCAGCGAGGCGAAAATATCGTCGCTGTTCTCAAAAGCGGTGAGCATGACGATGCGGGCCTGCGGCAACCGTTGGGAGAGAGCCGCCACGCAGTCGATGCCCGACATACCGGGCAGGTTAATGTCCATCAGCACGATATCTGGCGGCGCGGACGGGAGTTTTTCAAGCGCATCCTCGGCATCAGCGTGGAGGCTTTGGACGCGAAGATCCGGCGCGGAACCGATCAGGATCGAGAGGGCCTTGAGGAGCTTGGCGTTATCCTCAACGATCGAGACACTGATGGAGGTCTGGGTTTTCGGTGGTTTGGAGGACATGATCAGAGGGGCAGGAGGAAGCTGACGCGGGTTCCTTGGCCAGGCGTGCTTTCAATGTGGCACTCGCCCCCCAGGCTCGTCAACCGGTGGCGGAGATCCTCCAGCCCCATGCCGCGGCGCTGGCCCGGAGTAGGGCGGATGGCAGACGGATCAAAGCCGCAACCATCGTCTTGAATTCCGATGCGCAAGCGCCGGTGGTCCTCCAACTCGCAGCGGACCTGAACGTGGCGGGCCCGGGCGTGTTTGAGGATGTTGTGGAGGGTTTCCTTCACCGCGAGCAAAAGTTGGTGGCGGGAATTCGGGGGCAATGGCAGATCCGGCATGGGATCCTGCAGGTGGAACCGATAGGTCAAACCGGCGGGCGAAAGCATTTCCTCCGCCCGGCGGCAGACGTAGTGGCAAAGGCTCGGCAGCGTGTCGTTCTTGGGATTGACCGACCATAGGATTTCATCAAACGCCTGGATCGTCTCACGAGCACAGCTCGCCACCTCCGCATTGTGCTGGCGGGAAGTTTCCGGCGCGGTGGCTGTTTCGGAGGCAAGCGTGCTGAGGATGGAAATGTGGGTGAGATTGGCGCCGATCTCATCGTGCAGGTCGCGGGCGATGCGGGCGCGTTCCTCGGCAAGCTCGTTCTTCGCCTTCATGCGAGCCAGTTGGCGGGCGGCGCGGCGGCGCGACCAGAGCATGCCGATGCCGACCGCCAGAGCGGTCGTCAGAAACCCAGACGTCCACCGGAACCAGCCGCTTTTCCACCAGTGCTGTTGGACGAGGATCGGTAGCTGATAGAGGCTCGCATCCCATTCGCCATCGCTGTGCAGAGCCTGAGCCTCAAAAATGTGTCTGCCCGGCTGAGGGCATGCCATCTCGATGATCATTCTTGAAGAGCCTTGCCACGCATCGACCTCCCCGGGAATGCGCCAGCGGAAAACATCATCGGGAGGTGTGCCGACCTGAGGGATTTTCAACTCCAAGGCCAAACGACGAGTCGCTGGCGGGATCACAAGCAGATCCCGGACATCGAGCGGGCTGCCGTCAGCCAATGCGGAAACCAGCACAGGCGTGCGCGTCTCATAGACTTCAACCTCAGCCAATTGCGGCGAATTGGGAACCGTGCTTTCCGATGAAATCCGCAGGTAGCGCCCGCGGAATTTGCCTTTTCCATCCCCTGCCCTCACCAGCTCCACAGCTCCTGGGGCCGGGTGGCTACCGTCGGCGCGGAGGAAGGCCTCCCATGCCGGGGAATAGTTTCCGTCCGGTGCTTGGTCGAACCATTTCACCCGCAGACGGCTCATGCGGTCGAATGCCTCGGAGCCCCGGTTGCGGAGGCCGATATGGTCGAGATTTGCCACCCGGCCGAGATCGAGTTCAAAATAGAAACTCGCGCCCAGATCGGGATCTTTCGGGTGGGCGATGGTGGCTGGCAGACCATCGGTGAGATTGCCGGGTGTTTGGGACTTGCCAAGTTCGGGAATGTCATAGAGCGCGTGACTGGCACTGACCGGCTGGTGCAGGGCGATGTTGGTGGTTTGGCGGACATGGACCGCGACACGGAACTCGGTGAGGGTGAAATCATAGGGTGGCCACCAGCTCATGCCCCGGGCGTCCTGACCCGGCAAACCGACAGGAAAGGCATCCAGCCGGAATCCGGTGGCGCGACCGCCGGGCAAGCGCGCTGCAAGGTGATAAACATCATCCGGTTGGTTGCCCACGTTGTGGAAAATGTAGTTATCCAGACGCAGTCTCCCCTCCGGTGTACGCCTGAGGCTGTTCAGCTCCGCCCCAAAGCGATTGATTTCCAAAGGTTGCCAATTTCCCTGCAGGGAAGGTTGGGCGTCCGTGGTGAAGGACAGGGAAAACTCAGCCAACGCGTTCCACGGCCGACCCGCGAGAAAGAACAGATCGATGTCCAGTTCATCGGCCTCCACCGGCCGCTCGCAACGGACGACCAGGGCCTGGGGCTCCGTGACCTTCGGCGCAGGTGACCATCCACGCGGCCCGGCGGCCACGCCATCGACCACAAATGACAACTCGTCTGCCGCTCCCGCATGAAATGTGGCTTCCGGACGAATGAGGCGGATGGGCTCGGCGCAAAGCAGCGATGGCAGCGCCAGCCACAGCCAAACCATGGTGCATGCGCATTTCGCCACCTGGCGGCGAATGGCGGCGATGGCTTGCTGGCAGATACTCACTGCCTCGTGATGGCATCATCGCGATGTAAAATCCAGCGGAACCGCGCGGCAATCAACCGGCATGGCGAAGTAGGCGCAGTGGTGACAAGGCGGGGGTAGGCGTGTCACCGGAACCCATACCCATCTCGCTCTCACGAGCGAGTTTTCATTCTCACGCTTGCTCCAACTTCACGGTTTCCAGCTTGCCGTTGATTATCACTTTCACCGGGCGCGGTGTGGGTGAGGTGAGGCGGTATTTCGTAAACTCGCCGTCCTTCTATTCGAGATCGACGAACACATTTCCAAGGGCGAGCAGGCCTTTGACGCTGCCGTCTTTCCAGGCCTTGGGCAGGGCGGGCAGCAGATGGATTTCGAAAGAGGAAAGCTCGGGCTCGGCGGTGGTGTCTGCGGCGACGTGGCATCGGGAATACGATTCCACTGCGTCGGCGCTGGAAGGGAAACGGGAGCTCAACGACGACGAAGAGATCCGGCTCAAACAGCCTTGGAAGAAGCTGGTGCGGATGTTTCATCCGGATCTCCACGAACAGGACCCGGAGAAGCGCAAGACCTATGAGATGCTCACCCAGGCAATCAACGAAGCCCGCGACCGGGGCGAAATCGAGTTATTGGCCCGGGTAGTGGAGGAAGCGCGGGAACTGGCAGGCGAGGTGCCGTTTTAGGAGAGGCAGCATCGGCTTTGTGGTCGGCGCCGTCGGCCCGATCCAGAGTGGTGACTATAACGGTGGTATCCACTTGCCACCCGCGCCCCAGACTCCACCTGAAGCGAACTTTCCCTTTCCGCCCCGGCTTGCAAATGCCAGGCTACCGGCAAGGTGGCGGAGAAAGCCGTGAATCACGGTGGGCTCAAAGGCGAAAGAAGCCGCGCCGAGCTGGGGCTCAGCGCTCCCGGGGCTCCCGGGTGCTCATTTCATCTCACACTCCAGGAACGCCCATTCGTCTGCGGTGCGGTCGATGGTTTTGGAGAGGGCGGTGCCGGCTCCGTGGCCGGCGCTGGTGTCGATGCGGATGAGGACGGGAGGGCCATCTTTGGCTTGGTATTCCTGGAGGCGGGCGGCGAATTTGAAACTATGCGCTGGGACCACGCGGTCGTCGTGATCGGCAGTGGTGACCATGGTGGCAGGATAACGGGTGCCGGGCTTGAGGGCGTGGTACGGGGAATATCGTAGCAAGGCCTTGAACTCTTCCGGATTCTCCGCGCTGCCGTAGTCCTTTTCCCATGCCCAGCCGATGGTGAACTTGTGGAAGCGCAGCATGTCCATCACGCCCACGGCCGGAAGCGCGGCTCCAAAGAGGTCGGGCCGCTGGGTGATGCAGGCACCCACGAGCAGGCCGCCGTTGCTGCCGCCCTGAATGGCGAGTTTGGAGGTGGAAGTATATCTTTCCTTCACCAACCATTCACCGCAGGAGATGAAATCATCGAAGACATTCTGTTTGCGGAGCCGGGTGCCGGCCAGGTGCCACTCGCTGCCATACTCGCCGCCACCACGCAGGTTCGCCACCGCGAGGATTCCGCCCCGCTCCAGCCACACGGCCCGCGAGATGGAGAAACCGGGACTGAGGCTGATGTTGAATCCGCCGTAGCCTGTGAGAAGAACCCGATGGCTGCCATCCAGCGTAATGCCTTTGCGATGCGTAATGAACATCGGCACCTTGGTGCCATCCTTGCTGGGCACGAAGACCTGGCGCGTCTCGAATGCATTGCCATCGAAGCCGACTTTCGGGCGCTTCCACAAAGTGCTTTTGCCGCTGGAGATATCATATCGATAGATAGCTCCGGGATCGGTGAAACTGGTGAACGAGTAAAAGGTTTCCTCGTCCTTCTCGCGGCCTTGGAAACCACCGGCACTGCTGATGCCGGGAAGCTCGACATCGCGGATTTTCTTTCCATCGAGATCAAATACCACCACCGCACTCTTCGCATCCTGGAGATAACCGCATATCAATCTGCCACCCACCATGCTCACGCTTCTCAGGAGGTCCTTGCTTTCCGGAACGATGGTTTTCCATGCTTCGCGTTCCGGCTTGCTGATATCGATGGCGATGACTTTCTGCCTCGGCGCATCCAGGCTGCTGCGGAAATAGAAAACATCACCTTGGTTTCCGACAAAGTCATATTCCGCATCCGCCGCCGTGAGAAGCTCTACCACGGGAGCACCTTCCTTGTGAAGTTCCTGATAGAAAAAGCGGTTGCGCGGATCCGTGCCTTCACTGACGTGAATGCAGAGAAATTTGCCATCATCGGTGACAAATCCGCCGAAGCCCCATTTGGGATGATCCTTGCGTTCGTAAATCACGCGGTCCTCGGATTGCGGTGTGCCGAGTTTGTGGAAACAGAGTTTGTGAAATTCATTCTTCTGCGTGAGGGCGGCACCTTCCACGGGAGCATCATAACGGCTATAATAGAATCCGCTGCCATCCTTCGCCCAGGAGATGCCGCTGAACTTCACCCACTTGAGATGGTCAGTCAGGTCCTCGCCCGTGGCCACATCGCGGAGGAGGATTTCATTCCAATCACTGCCACCGCGCGAGATCGAGTAGGCAAGCAGTTTCCCATCCTCGCTGGGCGCATAATCCGCGAGCGAAACCGTGCCATCCTTGGAGAGCAAATTCGGGTCCAACAAAACACGGCCTTCGCCATCCATCGTATCGGATGCCTTGAGCACGGCCTGGTTCTGCAAACCGGAGTTATAGCTGAAAAACCATCGCCCGCCATATTCGTCGGGAGCATCCGTGCGTTCGAAATTCCATAAGGCGGAAAGCCGTTCGCGGATTTCGCCGCGTTGGGGAATGGCGTCGAGATATTGGGAAGTCACCTTGTTTTGCGCAGCCACCCATTGTTTCGTTTCCTCCGCTTGGTCGTCCTCCAACCAGCGATAAGGATCGGGCACCGCTGTGCCGTGGAGCGTTTCCACGAGATCGTCCTTGCGGGAGACGGGATACTCGATCGCGGCGTGGAGGGGATGGGACAGCATCATGAGGAGGCAAAGGAATCGCGGGTGCATAAAGACTTCGGAAATTACTCCTCTGGATCGGCGCGGTGCACCAGTTTTATCTGAATTTCGGTCGAGGATCAAATCGACCTTTGTCCATGGCGGGGCTTGAAGTGGCATGGAAATGGCGATAGTCCTTCACCCCTGCCCGTATGGAAACCAAATCCCCCAGCCTGGATGCCTTGCGCATCGACCGCTCACAAGCCCCGCCACGCAGTGGTGGGCGCTGGTGGCTTTGGCTCCTCATTCTCCTGCTCGTCGGAGCGGGAGTGTGGTGGTTCCAACGCCCGAAGCCGCCCGAAGTGCGGACGGCCACCGTGCAGGTCCGCAGCACTCCGACCAGTGGCAGCGGCGGAAAAACCCTGCTCAATGCCTCCGGTTACGTCACCACCCGGCTGGAGGCCACCGTCTCCTCCAAGGTCACCGGCAAGGTCGCCGAGATTCTCGTGGAGGAGGGCATGAAGGTGGAAAAGGACCAAATCCTCGCCCGCCTGGATGCCTCGAACGTGCAAGCCAGCCTGCGCCTCGCGGAGGCTCAACTCGCCACCTCCCGCACGATGCTCGCGGAGACGGAACCGATGTTGAGGTTTTCCGAAATCGAACTCAATCGCCTCGCCGGCCTCGTCGAAAGCAAGTCGATCAGCCGCTCGGAGCGCGACAAGGCGGAGGCGGAATTCGAAACCCAAAAAGCAAAACTCGAACGCCAGCGCGCCGAGGTCACCGTCGCCGAGCGCCAGGTGGATGAGTGGAAACAACAACTCGACGATACCATCATCCGCGCGCCCTTCGCCGGTGTGGTCACCACCAAGGATTCGCAACCCGGCGAAATGATATCTCCCATGTCCGCAGGCGGAAGTTTCACCCGCACCGGCATTTGTTCGCTGGTCGATATGGACTCGCTCGAAATCGAGGTGGATGTCGGCGAAAGTTTCATCAACCGCGTCAAGGAAGGCCAGCCAGTGATTGCCACGCTGGATGCATACTCAGATTGGAAAATCCCTTGCAAGGTGCTGGCGATCATCCCCACGGCGGACCGCCAGAAAGCCACGGTGAAAGTGCGGGTTTCCTTCAATCAGCTTGACCAGCGCATCCTGCCGCAGATGGGCGTGAAGGTGGCATTTCAAGGAGAGGAAAGCACCGCGCCTGCCGCCGGGAAGATCCTTCTAACAACTTCCAAGGATGCCATCGTGAAAATCGACAACCGCGACGTCGCCTGGGTGGCACGCGATGGCAAAGCCGAGCGCCGTGCCGTGACCGTGGCCGATACCAATGGCAGCGAAGTAACCATCAGCGCCGGACTTTCGCAGGGCGAATCCGTCATCCTCAATCCACCTTCCACACTCACCGATGGCGCTGCCGTCACTGTTTCATCATCCCCATGAGCACCTCTGACAAAACCCTGGTCCGCATCGACAATGTTTCCCGCAATTTCAAGCGTGGTTCCGAGGAAATTCATGTGTTGTCCGGGCTCAATCTGGAAGTGAAAGAAGCCGAGTTCCTCGCGTTGATGGGTCCCTCCGGATCGGGAAAATCCACCCTACTCAATCTCATCGGTGGGCTCGATCGGCCATCATCCGGCACTGTCCAAATCGGAGCGGACCGCGTGGACCAGTTGTCGGACGGCCAGCTCGCTGCATGGCGCGCACGGCACATTGGTTTTGTGTTCCAATTCTATAACTTGCTGCCCGCCCTCACCGCCGAGCGCAACATTGAGCTACCCTTGCTGCTCACCCACCTCAACAAGGCCGCGCGCAAGCAACACGTCGCCGCCGCTCTCGAAGCAGTCGGCCTTTCCCATCGGGCGAAACATTTCCCGCGCACGCTTTCCGGCGGTGAGCAACAACGTGTCGGCATCGCCCGCGCCATCGTCACCGATCCCACTGTGCTGCTCTGCGACGAACCCACCGGTGATCTCGACCGCAAGTCCGGCGATGAAATCCTTTCCTTGCTGCAAACGCTCAATCAACAGCACGGCAAAACCATCATCATGGTCACCCACGATCCGCATGCCTCGGCCAAGGCGAGCCGCACCGTACATCTCGACAAAGGCCAGCTTTCCAGCACCCCGGTAGAGTGACATGAAATTCCTGCCCCTCATCCTCGCCGGTCTGAAACGCAAGAAACTGCGCACCACGCTCACGTTTCTCTCCATCTTCATCGCCTTCATCCTCTTCGCCTTCCTCGGTGCCATCAAGGAAGCCTTCCTCGCCGGTGTGAACCTCGCCGGTCAGGATCGCCTGATCACGCGGCACAAGGTTTCACTCATCCAGACACTGCCGCAGAGTTATACCAATCGCATCCGCTCGATGGAAGGTGTGGCGGCGGCTTGTCACTCCACTTGGTTCGGCGGCATCTATCAGGATCCGAAGAATTTCTTCGCCACCATCCCTACCGAACCCGAGGCGTTTCTGGATATGTATCCCGAGTTCGTGTTGAGCGATTCGGAAAAACAGGCGTGGCTCACCACACGCACCGGTTGCATCATCGGCAAGGCCACAGCGGATCGATTCAAGTGGAAACTCGGTGACCGCATCCCGCTGCAATCGCCCATCTGGGGCGTGCCCGTCGGAGCCACGCAGTGGGAGTTTGAGATCGTCGGCATCTTCACCGGTGCTAAAAAAGGGACCGACACCACAGGCATGTATTTCCGCTACGATTATTTCGAGGAAGCACGTCAGGTGGATAAAGGACAAGTCGGCTGGTTCACCATCCGCATCGCCAATCCCGACAAGGCAGCGGACATTGCAAAGAAGGTCGATGAGGAATTCGCGAACTCTCCCTATGAAACCAAGACAGAACCCGAAGGGGCCTTCGCCGCCGCGTTTGCGCAACAGGTCGGCGACATTGCCACCATTGTCATGGCCGTGGTGGGCGCGGTGTTTTTCACGATTCTGTTAGTCGCGGGAAACACGATGGCGCAGTCGGTGCGAGAGCGCACCGAAGAACTCGGCGTGCTCAAGGCCATCGGATTCACCAATCTTCGGGTGCTGGTTCTCGTTTTGTTAGAGTCATGCCTCATCGCCATCCTCGGCGGCTTCGGAGGATTGGGTGTCGCATGGTTGATCATTTCCGCAGGCAACCCGGTGCCATCCTTGCTGCCGGTGTTTTATCTGCCGGAAAAAAGCCTCATCACCGGGGCCCTGCTCGCCATCGCCCTCGGCATCATCGCCGGGGCCATCCCTGCATTCCAGGCGATGCAACTCCGCATCGCGGAAGCACTGCGACGAAGCGGATGACATAACTGGACCGCGAAATTCATTCCGCCTGAAACCATCAAAAGAATCCTCGCGAAATGAATTTCGCGCTCCAATTTTCCCAAACCCCATCATGCGCATCCTCGCCGTCTCCGATCTCCACTACGCTCTCCGCCAGTTCGACTGGGTGGGCGCGCAATTGGAGAATTTTGACCTTCTCGTGATGGCTGGCGATCTCCTGGATCTGGGATCGGCCGTGGATTTGGATGTGCAGGAAGTCGTGGTGGAAAAATATCTCCGCCGATTCGCCTCACACCGCACACTGCTCTCCTCATCGGGCAATCACGACATCAGCGACACACGACCCAATGGCGAACGCGCGGCTCTTTGGATGGAGTCGCTGCAATCCTCCACGCTCAAGCCGGACTATGATTTTCTCGCGAGTGAAAACATCGTCATCACCGTCTGCCCGTGGTGGGATGGCCCGGACACCCGCGCGAAAACCGAGGCACGGCTCCTCGCGGACGCCGCCAAGCCGAAAGACACTTGGATCTGGCTCCACCACAATCCGCCGCTCGGCACTCCGGTCGCATGGACCGGCAAGGAAGATGGTGGCGATCCCGTGGCCTTGGAGTGGATCCACAAATATCAGCCGGACTTTGTGTTCAGCGGCCACATCCACAACGCTCCATTTTATGCCGACGGTTCATGGCATTGCCGCGTGGGCAAAAGCCTCATCTTCAATCCGGGCAAACAACCCGGCGGAGAACCCACCCGCATCGTGCTCGATCTGAAATCACGCCGCGCGGATTGGATCTCCATCGAGTCATCCGAGTCGCTCGAAGTTTGATCTCAACGCGGCTTCTTTGGCGTCCGGTGCGCGAGATTCATCAGGAGTTCATCGACCATTCCCAGATGATCACTCCGGTCTTCGTACTGCGCCTTCAAGTCCGCGAGGTAGCCGATCATCCCCTTCAGCCTCACCGCCAGCAATTCCGCGACTGACAGCATGATTTTGGGATGTTGCTCCAGAAATTCCCTGCCTCCACGCGTCATGAAACACATCGTTTCCTCCAGCGCCTCCACCGATGCCGCATGCGGTTGATCCAACAAAATGGACAATTCCCCGAACACCGCACCCGGTTCGCGAATCACCGTGATCGGGCTCTCTCCCTTGATCACCTCCACGCTCCCTGAAATCAGGATATACAACAACCCGGACTTTTCCCCCTCCACAAACAGCATATCCCCCGCCGCGAATGATACCCGCTCCATCTCCTCGCACCATTGAAGAATGTCCTTCATGCGGGGATGCTGGCATTTTGCGAGCTGCGAATCAAGAGTGGTGGTGAGGCGGGTGATGGTTGACCTCCGATGGCACTCTCATTCGGGAATCATCCCTGCTGGCACGCCTTTCAGGGTGCGGATTCATGGGATGCGCATTCCCGGGGTAGTCGTCGCGATCGCTCCTCGACCCCGGGCTATCTTCTGTTATCCCGTTGGGATAAAGAAGGAAAAGACGATTCAGGATCCGGGCATAAACTGTCTCAATCCATCCGTGAACATCCTTAAAATCCGTGGTCCAACAACTCGTCCACACATCAACGAGAGCTGCATTTCAATTACTCCCCAGTGCCATCAGTGGTTCTCAGTGTTTCAGTGGTTCTCTTGTCTGAGCTCCAGAGTGAATGCCCGATTGCATTTGGAGATTGTCTGGAAGGCGGATTTGCGGATGCTGTTTGGCAACACCACACATGTCATCTCTCATCCAGATTGTTTCCATCGCTTTCTTCAACCTGCGTTCGCTGCCGGAGCGGAAGGGGGCGGCTTTGACGGCGGCGATCGGGATTGCGGGGGTGGTCGGGGTTTTGGTGGGGGTGCTGGCGATTGCGGAAGGTTTCCGCAGGGCGATGACGGTTTCGGGTTCACCGGATGTGGCCATCGTTTTGCGCAGCGGCGCGGATAGCGAAATGACCAGCGGCCTCGACCGCGAGGCGATCCGCACCATCAGCGACGCGCCGGGGCTCGCGCGGATTGCCACTGGGGCGCTCGCTTCGGCTGAGTTGTTTGTGATCATCAATTTGCCCAAGCGTTCTACCAACACCGATGCCAACGTCCCGCTGCGCGGCGTGGAACAGAGCGCCTTCGAGGTGCGGGGCAACATCGAGATGGTCGAGGGCCGGCGATTCGAGACAGGAAAAAACGAGGTCATCGTCGGTGCGGGTGCTGCCCGGGCATTCGGCGGGTTGGATGTCGGCAAGCAGATCAAGATCGGCCAGAATGTGTGGGACATCGTGGGGGTTTTCACCGCCAAGGGAGGTATCGCGGAGTCCGAAATCTGGACGGACACAGCCGTGCTGCAACCTGCCTACAACCGCCTGAACAATTTCCAGGCAGTGTATGCGAAGTTATCATCTCCGGATTCGTTCCAGCAATTCAAGGACGCCCTCACCACCGATCCCAAACTCAGCGTGAAGGTCCAGCGGCAGTCGGAATTTTATGAGGAACAGTCAACGATGGTCACGCAGTTCATCACCACCATCGGAGTGTTCATCGCCAGCCTGATGGCATTGGGTGCGCTGTTCGGCGCGCTCAACACAATGTATAGTGCAGTCTCCGGGAGGACACGCGAGATTTCCACGTTGCGAGCGCTCGGTTTCGGATCCGCTCCGGTGGTGGTTTCCGTGCTCACCGAATCGATCCTGCTTTCCATTCTCGGCGGACTGATTGGAGCGGGTGCAGCCTATCTGCTGTTTGATGGCTATCGCGCCTCGACCATCAACTGGCAAACCTTCAGTCAGGTCACTTTCGCCTTCCGGGTTTCGCCCGTTCTTTTAGGTCAGGCCATCCTCTTCGCCACCGGCATCGGCTTGCTCGGCGGGCTCTTTCCTGCCATCCGCGCGGCGAGACTGCCGATAGCGGCTGGTTTGAGGGAATCGTGAGTTTGGTGGTGCTTTGTTCACCCCTGACTCAACTTCCGCCGATAGGCCATGGGGCTGATGCCGACGGCTTGTTTGAATTGGCGGGAGAAGGCGGATTGATCCGAGTAGCCGCAGTCGAGGGCGATCTGGGCGATAGGATCCGGGCTGCCGGTGAGGCGTTTGCAGGCAGCATCGATGCGGACTTTGACGAGGTATTGGCCGGCGGTGACGTGGAAGAGGGAGCGGATGCGTTGGTCGAATTGATAGACGGAAAGCCCGGCCATTTCTGCCAGTGCCGGGAGACGCAAAGGTTCGTCGAAATGGCGGTGAATGTAATCGATGGCTCCGGACATGGCTGCGAAATCGCCATCCTCCGCGCCGGGTGCGTGAAGATCTCGGGAAATGCCGCAAATGCCGGTGACCTGGCCGTTTTTTCCGATGACCGGTTCCTTGAAAGTGAGGCACCAGCCACGGCGACCGCCGGGATAGAGGTGGAGTTCGAGGTGATCGCGGATGCCATTTCCGCCGGCGAGGATTTGGCGGTCCTGCTGGGCGAAGGCGTCTCCGAGCGGGGGTGGAAACAACTCTTCCGCCGTGCGGCCGATCGCCTGATCCTTGCCGGAGAGTCCGCAGCGCGAGGCGAGCGTGTCATTGACCGCCATGTAGCGACCGCGGGCGTCCTTGACGAAGAAAACGATATCCGGCACGCCATCGAACAGGCGATCCACGGGCAGCATGCCGCCGATGGATTCAAAGAACGATTTCCGGAGTGAAAGAGCGGGGTTCATGCGGCTGGGGATTCCCTTATGCGAATTCGGAAGCGACGGCTAGCGCATTCGCCTAGACCCTTGTGTTACAAAAAGGACCTGCCATGAGCCAAGACAATCTCCGCATCATCGATTCCCACACCGAAGGCGAACCCACGCGGGTTGTGATCGCTGGCGTGCCGGATCTGGGCGGCGGCAGCATCGCGGATCAGGCAAAACGTTTCCAACAGGATCACGATTGGCTGCGCAGCGCGGTGTGCAACGAGCCCCGCGGTCATGAGGCGATGGTGGGTGCGCTGCTTTGTGAAAGCACCGAACCCGGCTGCGTGTGCGGCGTGATTTTTTTCAACAACGTCTCCACCCTCAACATGTGCAT
>JBBARN010000044.1:32484-46746 GCA_040399845.1 Luteolibacter sp.
GCTGCGTGTGCGGCGTGATTTTTTTCAACAACGTCTCCACCCTCAACATGTGCATTCACGGCACCATCGGCCTCACCGTGACGCTCGCGCACATGGGCCGAATCGGCGTGGGAACGCACCGCATCGAGACGCCGGTGGGCATCGTCGCCGCCACACTGCGCGAGGATGGATCGGTGGAAGTGACCAACGTGCCAAGTTATCGCAAAGCCGCCAAAGTTCCGGTGGAAGTGCCGGGCTGGGGCACCGTGCATGGCGACATCGCATGGGGCGGAAACTGGTTTTTCCTCATCGATGGCCAAGGGCCCGCGGTGGAATTTGGAAACCTGGAGGCGCTCACCCAATTCACCTGGCTCGTCCGCAAGCAGCTCGGCGAGCAAGGCATCACCGGTGATCACGGGATGGAGATCGATCACATCGAATCCTTCGGCCCGCCCGGGGATCCCACACTGGCCGATAGCCGGAATTTCGTTCTTTGCCCGGGCAAAGCCTACGACCGCTCTCCCTGCGGCACCGGCACCAGCGCCAAGCTTGCATGCCTGCATGCAGCGGGCAAACTCCGCCCCGGCCAGAAGTGGCGTCAGGCGAGCATTCTTGATACCGTCTTCGAAGGTCGCGTCACCGAACTCCCTGACGAAAAAATCATCCCGCATGTCTCCGGCCGTGCATGGGTGAATGGCGAGTCCACGTATTTTTTCAATCCATCCGATCCATTCCGCCACGGCATCCCCACCATCATCTAACCAAAACACACCTATCATGAGCATTCAATGGAAGGGCGTCATGCCCGCCACACTCACCCAGTTCAACGCAGACCTCAGCATCGACCACGGCATCATGGCCGATCACGGCAAGTGGTTGATCGAAAACGGTTGCAGCGCCATCGTCGTTCACGGATCCCTCGGAGAAGGAGCCACGCTCAGCTTCGAGGAGAAAGTCGCGCTCCAGAAGACCTATGTGGCCGCCGTTCCGGAAACTCCCATCATCCCGGGCATCGCAGCGCTTTCCACCAAGGAAGCCGTGGATCTTGCCAAGGCCGCCAAGGACAATGGCTGCCGCGGACTGATGGTTTTGCCTCCTTATCTTTACTCGTCCGATTGGCGTGAAATGAAGGCGCACATGAAGGCGGTCATCGGTGCCACCGATCTGCCCTGCATCATTTATAACAATCCGGTGGCTTACAAAACCGACTTCCTGCCCTTGCACATCAAGGAGCTGGCCGACGAACTTCCGAACGTGGCCGCCGTCAAAGAATCCTCCACCGATGCGCGCCGCATTGCAGGCATCCGCGAAGTTTGCGGAGACCGCGTGGTGCTGGGTGTGGGCGTGGATGATTGTGCGCTCGAAGGCTTCGCCATGGGTGCCAAGTTCTGGATCACCGGCGTGGGCGATGCATTCCCTGCGTACAATGTGAAATTGCTCGAACTCGCCATGGCCGGCAAGATCGAGGAAGCCATGCCGCTCTATCACTGGATGCTGCCGATGCTGCGCATGGACACCGTGGTCAAGTTCGTGCAACTCATCAAACTCCAGCAAAACCTCGCCACCGGCGGCAAACTCGGCAACAACCGCGTGCGTCCGCCGCGCCTCGAACTCGTGGGCGCCGAGCTTGCGGAAGCCACCGCCATCATCGAAAAAGCACTCGCCACCGCTCCCGCTCTCTAACAAGGAGAACGGCTTTTCATTTTACCACTTCCAACACACCATGATCACTTCACTTCAAGGCACCTCCTTCATTGGTTTCTCGCGCTCTATTGGCACCGAGGCATGCGGCCACTCGCTGCAACCCGGCACCGGGACTGCGCTCGAGCCAGCCTATATCTCGGCCACGCCGGATGAAGTGGAACGTGCCATGCAACTCGCAGCGGCGGCATTTCCCGTTTACTCGAATCTAGCAGGAAAACAACGCGCCGCTTTCCTCCGCGCCATCGCCAAGGAGCTCGAGAGCGTGGTCGAAGATATTGTGGAACGCGGGCAATTGGAAACCGCACTTCCGGAAGCCCGCCTGAGGGGCGAGACCGGACGCACGACCGGCCAGCTCCGGATGTTTGCCAATCAAATTGAAGAAGGGTCCTGGGTGGATGCGCGCATCGAACGGGCTGACCCGGATCGCAAGCCGATCCCGAAGGTGGATTTGCGGTCGATGCTCCGCCCGCTGGGTCCTGTTGCGGTTTTCTGCGCGAGCAATTTCCCGCTCGCCTACTCGGTTGCTGGTGGTGACACGGCATCCGCCCTCGCTGCGGGATGCCCGGTGATCGTGATCGCCCACCAATCGCATCGCGGCGTTGCGGAAATCGTCGCATCCGCTGTGATCCGTGCGGCCCAAGAAACCGGAATGCCGGAAGGCGTGTTTTCTACGCTCTACGGCGGTGGACGGACTATAGGTCAGGCGGTGGTAAAACATCCCGTCACGCAAGCTGTCGGCTTCACCGGTTCACGCGCGGGCGGCACGGCACTCATGGATGTGGCCGCCAAGCGTCCACAGCCGATTCCTGTTTATGCGGAAATGAGTTCCATCAACCCGGTGGTGATACTTCCCGGTGCGCTCGCACGTGGCGAAGAAGCGATCGCTGAGGCATTGTATGGATCGCTCACCCTTGGAGTGGGCCAGTTCTGCACGAACCCCGGTCTGGTGTTTCTTCCGGATTCCGGAGGCGAAACATTTCTCAGCAAACTCAAGTCGCTCGTAGAGGCGGGTGTTCCCGGCATGATGCTCAATGCCACCATTTGCCAATCCTTCGCGGAATCCACCGCCATTGTTTCGCAAACCCCCGGTGTGGAAACTCTCGCCCGCTCTGCCAACGAGGCAGACCCAGGACAAGGTGCGCCTGCTGTTTTCATAACCAGCGTCGCGAATTTCCTGAAACATCCGCACCTTCAACACGAAATGTTCGGCCCTGCGACCTTGGTCGTGCGAGGGACTCTGGCGGAAACTCAAGCTGCACTTTCAAAACTCGAAGGCCAGCTCACGGCCAGCCTGCATGCCAGCGATGAAGAACTGCTTTCCCACGCTTCTCTGGTTCATGTGCTTCAGCAACGCGCCGGCCGCCTCATTTTCAATGGCTACCCCACCGGTGTGGAAGTCTGCAACAGCATGGTCCACGGCGGCCCATTCCCCTCGACCTCGGATGGACGTAGTACTTCCGTCGGCACGATGGCGATTTATCGCTTCTGCCGCGCCATCGCCTGGCAAAGTTTCCCGGACGCCGCACTGCCTGCGGAGCTGCAGGAGGGCAACCCGCTCGGTATCAGACGCATGGAGTGAGGAAACCCTCGACAGCCGTTGGAAATGGAATCCTGCCCGGCTTCTTCAGGACGGGATGACGCATGGAGCGAATCCAGTCATCGCCCTCCTCGGGCGGTTCGACATGGCAGATTTTAAAGAGCAAGTTGGCAAAGCCATGATTGAGGCGGAAAGCGACCGGGAAACGGTGCCACACAGCCTTACCAACGAGTGAAGTGCATGAAATGATGGCTTAAGTGCATGGGAATGTGGCGGTATCGTTGTCACGTTCGGTCCGAGCGCGGCGAGATCCTCGGGCGCTATCCTGATCTTTCCATGAAGCCGAATCACCCCGTCTATCTGCTTGCCCTTATCGCCTCTTTCACCATCGCCTCCGCATGTCGGGTCACAGCAGCGGATCTATCCACCCTGGAGGGAGTGACCTCGAATCCTACACGACCCGGCTTTACCTTCACAGCGGAAAAGCCCATGGTAATTGGTGAACCCGTGCGCATCCCACGCGAAGTTTCATCGGTGTGCGCGTTTGTCGTCGATGATGGTCCTGGGGATGTGGACGTGAGCTTCGCTGGTGGCGTCGTTGAAGCGGGCGGAGCCTGTGGATTCGTCAAAGAGGGTCAGGGAACCCTGAGAGTGGAAGGTGAAATCCGCATTTCGGGATACATCACGGTTTACGATGGTGTTCTCGATTTGTCCGCCGCCCGCATCACGGATGGATTGCGCATTCATTTGATGGGAGACGCCTTATTGATGCCTCCGAAGGATGGTCGCACGATCGAACTTCATCTCAATGGAGAACGGGTCAAACCGGGAATCTGGGGACCGCTAGGCCAAGCTCCCAACGCGACAGCCGCGTTGGCTGGCAAGGTGAATGTAACCGCAGCAGGGCCAACCCGGCGTGAGATATGGCAGGATCTGAAATATGGCATCTTCAGCCATTATGTGTGGAATGGTTATGGAATGACGGCGGGCTTTCCCAATGCGGATGGATCGGTTGCCAAAACCATTGATAAACTCGCGGATTCATTTGATGTGCAAAACTATGTGAATCAGTTGGTCGAGGTGGGTGCCCAGTATGTGGTTTTCACCGCTTGGCATTCCGGGACCTGCCCCTTGTTTCCCAGCGCAGCCATGGACAAATGGGCCCCCGGCCGCCCGGATTCCCCGAAGCGCGATTTGTTGGGGGACGTGCTGGATGAATGTCACAAGCAGGGCATTCGTCCGTTCTTCTATTGTCATCCCTATCAACCCGTCGCGGAACCTCACAATGATTGGATCAACGATCTCTTCGCTGAACTGGTGGATCGTTATGGGGATCGGCTGGACGGATTGTGGATTGATGAGAATTTCCAGGATTGCACGCAAGACAAGGTGGTGGATTATCGCCGCCTGATGAGGACCATCAAGGAACGCAATCCCGCACTGGTTCTGACTCATAACAATGGAGGTTATCAGAGTTATGGAGTGGATGAAGGAGTCCAGGAGGTCCAATGGGAATATCATGAAGGACGCAAGGCCTCCATCTATCAGATTTTCAATCAGACTGCCAAATCGCCGGAAGACATGCTGGTCACCACGGTCATCCAGGCTGCCGCAAATTCCATGGGCGGAGGTGTGCAATGGAGCATCGATGCCCACGGATCTGGCGGTGGCAGCCGGGGTGGGCTGGATGCGAAGGCCCGGCCGATTCTCGATGGGTTCGCAAAGCTGTTCGCTCCTGTGGCGGAGTCGGTGAAAAACACCCGTCCCAGCACCTCCTTTCCCGCTCCATTCCGGGGCACGGTGGTGCGGTTGGCAGACCTTGGTTGGGGAGTGGCGACGCGGTCGAGGGACGATCGCCGTGAGTTCCTGCATGTGCTCAAAGCTCCGGATGGCAACACGCTCACATTGCCTCCGCCAGCAGACGGCAAGGTCTTCGGCGGGGCGGCTCTACTGGACGGGGGACAAAAATTAAGCATGTATCAAAGCAACCGCGGAATCACGCTGACGCTTCCGGAAGGCACCGCATGGCGGAAGCCGGATACGGTGATTGTGCTGGACGTGATCGCCCCGGGTGGCGTGGGCATGGTGAACAATACCAGCCGCAACATCCAATATCTCGGGGCTTCTTGGAACTACCAACGCGTGCCCGCCGGCGGCGAGTTTCGCAGCGATTCCCATCAAACCACGGCCGACGGTGATTCGTTCACCTTCGCCTTCGAGGGCACGGACATCGCCTGGATTGCTTCCATGGGGCCGGATCGGGGTAAGGTGGAACTCTCCATTGATGGGTTGCCTCAAGGAATCATCGATCTTTCAAAAGGGACAGGGAGTTATCAAAATGTGTTTTCCAAGCATGGGCTTTCGCGGGGCAAACATACATTCACGGGGATCAAACGAAGTGGGGCGATCGTGTCGGTGGATGCTTTTCAAGTGAGTGATTTGATCAATGATGCAGAGCCGGAGATGGTGTTTTCGGAAACCACCCGGCATGACGCGCGCGCTGCAGCATTGGAAGGTTCATGGGAGCCACGTGGGGCGAGTTGGATCAATGGGCAACGATTCACCTTCGTTTTCCATGGCACTGCGGTGGAGGTTTTGGGTGGTTCCGCGCATGGCAGTGGAGATCTCGTGCTCACGCTGAATGGCAAAACCCACTCCACCGTTCATTGCCACGGCGGTCAAACGACCCGCACGTTGGCCACCATCAACCGGCTGCCCAACCAGCAGCACACGCTGGTGGGGCAATACACCAATCCCCATCCCGCCGGTTTCATCTCCGCGCTGGATGGTTTTGTAGTCACTCGCCCGGACTACTGGAGTCACCAACGGAGCCGCGGCCTGGGTGAAATCGGAGACGATGTCCACATGAGTTCGCTCAAGGGAGGCATCGGACATTTAGCGTTCCAGGGTTCGGGTGTAGAAGTTTACACCACACGCGACGCAGAATCTCGAACAGCGCACTACACACTTGAAAGCCCCGGGGCTTCGCTTTGGGTGGGGCTGAATCATTATTCACCGGTGACGATTCCCGGTTCTGCCGTATTTCGCTATCTCAATCTTGCACCTGGGAGCCACAAGATAAGTTATATCAATGCGGCGAATCCCACTGGAGTTGGGTTCTCCAGTGTGCGCATGGCGATTGATGCGGTCCGGGTTCACAAGGGGGAGTCATCTTCGGCGAGCCCCCTGTTCTGGGGGGCGGATGGTCGCGGTGGTGCCGGGATCTGGGATTCCACCACCGCGCAGTGGCATGATGGAGCGGCGTCGGTGAAATGGCAGGACTTCGGTGCGGACGATCATCTCGCGGTGTTTGCAGGGAGAGGCGGAATCATCGAATTGGCGGCACCCGTTCGCGTCAATCGTCTCGTCTTTCGCTCGGACGGCTACATCCTTCGTGGACAAGGCATCGAACTCACGGGGATGAAACCCACCCTTCATGTCGCGGATTCCGTGCGGTGCGTTCTCGCTCTACCCATCCGCATCATGGGTGGGGCTCCATTGCCTCCGGGAACCTATACCAGCAAAACCCACCCGGACCTGATTACCGGCAACGGGATGTTGGTGGTGGAGGGGCCTTGATGCGACGGAGTGTCTTGCGGGCCGCAAGCCCAGAAGTGCCATTTCCGGTTTGGGGTTGACGCTCAGGCATTTTTTGAGGGATTCTATTTCCAGTAGACATGAAAATCAGAACTTGGACTCCCCCCCGTTTGTGTCAGGTGAAAGCGTTGGTACCTTGTCACCCATCCTTTGGTGTTTCCTTAATGCTTTCGGCATGGATGATTCAGGCATTCCCGCTGTGTGCTGCTGAGAATGACGAATATATCGGCGAGCAGATGTATGATCTCAGTTGGGAACCGGAAACGGAGAAATCTTTCTGGGATCCCACATTCTGGCGGGATTTGACCTTGCCCATTGAGACGCCGGTAGTGCCGGGGCAGGGGCAATGGTTGTATTTCGGCCGCAAGGGTGCCGATGGAACGGTTTTCGGCGAACCAGCAAGAAATCTTACCCTATACACAGCGGCCCGGCTTGGATTGAATCCTCCGTTAGTTCCTCCGTCTTTTTCTCGAGTCGTTTTTGATCAGGACGAGATCGTATTCAATGGAACTCCGGATTTGCCAGGGGCTCCGCTCGGTCAGTTTGTCGTGGCGGCTCCACATCCGCTTGTGCTCAGTGACGGTGCCAAAATTGATTTTGATCGTACGATTGTGGATGCCAACAATACCCAGATCATTGGTTCCGAGCTCACCTTCACGGGTGACGTGACATCTGCTGGTGGCACCGCTAACTTTATCAGTCTAGGCAGTGTGAATGTGAGTCGGAATGGAACCCAGACCGCTCCATCATTGAGGCTGCGATCCGGTGCCATTTCCCAGTTGTCTTCATTCAGCGATTCATTCACCCCGGCGCTTGTTCCCGCCACCAGCAATGTCGCAGTTGCGATCGAAGGCAACGCACATTTCCAAGCTTCCTCCGTGCAGTTATACAATACCGCAGGAAAGATTTTTGATGCCAGTTCCGGACGTGGCAGGGTGAGTTTGGGGTCTTTGCTCATCCATGGAAACGCTCCCGAAGTGGATCCCTCGGTAGTTTTCCATGCAACCGGTGTCGCTGCTCCAGTCTCGGCGTTTTCGGTCACGAATCATACCGTCATGGAGGGCTACCGGGGTGTGCTTGCCAAGATCGAGGATGGTGCTTCCATGCACTTCAACAACACGGTCTATGCCCTGTCTCATGGCGGGAAGATGGGTCTGCGAGCCAATCGCGACGGCGCGATCCGGATGTTTGATCTCAGTTCCACGACATTCTCCACCTCTGGGTCCACCCAGCTTGACTGGGTCGCCACTACCCAAGGCAGCATCTCCCTTCAGGAAGCGATGGGAACTCCGCTTCACTTGAATGACCAGGCTCATGTGATTTCCGCACTCAGTGGTGGGAAAATCGATATTCCCACATCACTGGGCCTTGATGCCGATGGGCGTTTGTTGTTCAGCGCATCCGGCGCGGGTTCCGAGCTGCGCATTGATGGAACCACTCAATTCACCCCTCACAATTACTTAGTCGATCCTGCGGCACGCTGGAGTCGGATCAGCCTGAATCTCGCCAATGGCGGGATGCTTCGCGGAGGTGAGACGATCGATTTGGGGACGGGGCAGTTTTTTGCGGATGTTCGCCCGATTCTTGTAAATCTAACAGCATCCCAGAGTGATGTGAGCGTTATGGGTGCGTCCATGAAGAATGTGGATTTTTCATTCAGCAAGGCATCCGTGAATTGCGAAATTGGCTCGGTGGGGAGTCCTGCGGTGCTGAATCAGGTATCCATGAACATCGGAGATGGATCGCTGTTTGTCATGCGCGGCAGTTCATGGCAGCCGGAGAGAGTGGAGATGTCTACAGCATTCCAGTTGCTCCAAGTGGGTGAATCTTCTGGTGGCAGCCTGGCTACGTTTACGGATGCTTCAGTCGCCCATTCTCTGGAGCTACGTGCCGGATTCGGAGTCTTTGTTGGTCCCGGCGATCCTCTTCCGGTGGTTGCCAATTCGATAGTGTCGATTCATGGAGGATCGACCGTAACGGGGAATTTATATGTTGCGCAATACCCGCATGGCAGGGGGACCGTCAATATTTCCGGTTTGGGGACCCGATGCGGATTCCGTAATGTGCAGCTTGGAGTTCAAAGCAATCCCATCATCGGAACCCAGCTGGATCCAATGGCGCCTCCCAGCTTTACCGGGGAGTTTTTTACCAGTTTGGGCGGCCAGAGTTCATTGAATGTGACAGCGGGTGCAAGGCTTTCGATTGGTGCCTATGAAGGAGCCTTTGGAGTTTGGCAGCGACCTGATTCATTCAGTCCTGGATTTCTATGCGCTAATGGCACGCCGATCACGGTCGATGGAATATCCGCCATCTATCTAGGAAATGCGGCGAATGCAGGTGCTCAGGATTTCCTCAATGGTGCCTTGGTCGTCGGTCCGGGAGGATATCTGGTGGGCTCGGGAAACATCATCGGAGCTGCAGCAAGTGGCAATGATCTGGTCAACGTCGGTGGAACCATCAGTCCCGGATTCTCCCCGGGGACCATGACGGTTGATGGAAATTTTCTCATGGAATCCGGCACTCTGGTGCTCGAAGTGAAATCCGGCAATCCGGGCGATTGGGACGCGTTGGTCGCTGATGCCATCACGATCACAGGCGGGACCATCATCATCAGGCCCGCTGCGGGCTATGACTCCGGTTCTGGCATTGAAGTTGATTTTTTCCAAACTGGCACTCTGTCGATTGCGCCAGGCGTGACGGTGCAAGTTGCGCCGGAACTTGGAGTTGCGACATTTGACCCGGTGACAGGCGGAATATCGATTGTGGGAGGTTCGGAGCATGACTTGAACCTCAATCTCATCGACGATCGCATCGAAGCGGTGTTGCCTGCTGCGGGTAATAGCCTGGAATGGGGCACCTTCGAACAGCCCGTTGCTTCGGCACCGGTGTTTCAATTCCGCCGCAAGGACAGCAGTTCCTTTACCCATACCATCGTGGTGCAATGGTCGAGCGATCTCAAGAACTGGACGGATATTCCCATTCCCTTTTCGAGTTCGGGCGGGGTGTTGGTTACTTCGAATGACTCCGATCCGGATCTCATCAAGGTCACACTACCATCTCCGGTCGGTCCGAATGGGAGAATATTCGCCCGTCTTGCCGTTTCATCCTCCTCTTTGGTTCCTTAGTGAACGAGCTAAGGCCTGAATTCCCGCCGAGGAGCACTTCTGATTCGATCCTATGAAGGCCACCCCTTTCCAGTTTCGTTAGAACTCGTCGTAGGTGATCTGGGCATCCGCCACACCGCGTTCATGCAGCATTTTTTGGCAGGCATGCATCATTTGGGGCGGGCCGCAAAGGTAGAACTCGATGGCTTGCGGATGGGTGTGGGTTTTGAGGTATTCCTGAAACACCACCTCGTGGATGAATCCGGTAAAGCCCTGCCAGCTATCGGTATCAAGCGGTGAGGACAGCGCGGAGTGGTAGGAGAAGTTCGGGAAGCGTTCGGCAATTGATTCGAAGTGATCCTGATAGAACAATTCCTGCCGGGAGCGGGCACCATACCAGAATGAGACTTTGCGTGCGGTTTTTTGGGTCTCGAACAAGTGGGTGATGTGCGAACGCAACGGAGCCATGCCGGAGCCACCGCCGATGTAGATCATTTCGCGCTGGCTTGGGCGGATGTGGAAATCGCCAAAGGGCCCGACGGCGGTGAGAGCATCTCCGGGACGGAGTTGGAACATCCAGGCCGAGCCGATTCCAGGCGGGCAATCCTGGCCGGGCGGCGGCGTGGCGATGCGGACGTTGAGACGAAGCAAGGATTCCGATCCGGGATCGGAGGCGAGCGAGTAATTGTTGCGCTTTTCTCCTCCGGGGTGGCGGGCAACAAGGTCGATAACGTGCTGAGCCTGCCAGACGGAGGCGTAAGGTTCGGGGATATCGAAATCGCGGAATCGGATTTCCTCGAAGGCTGGGATTTCGAACTGGAGGTAGTCGCCCGGTCGGAAAGCGATCTTTGATTCGGGTTCAAGGATGATTTCCCGTATGAAAGTCGCCACGCTGCGGACCTCGCGCACCTTGAGGCGGAGGCTTTCCTGCGGACGGGCACCGGCACCGCCAGGTTGGGTGACGCAGAGGAAAAGGCGGCCGTTGCGGGCTTCGACCGGATACGTTGCGAGGCCACGGCAAATCGGAGCGCGGGCGGGCGAGCCGTCTGTTAGATGGAAACGGCCGTTGTGTTTCGGGCACTCGATAGTACCGGCGATGACGAGGCCGTCGGCAAGATGATTGTTGCCGTGGGTGCAGATGCCATCGGTGGCGTGGAGTTTGCCATCCTGATCGCGGATAACAGCATAGGTCCTGCGTCCTTGATCGAAACGGATGACATCGCCAAGCGGAAGATCGCTCTCGTCGCAAACTTCCACCCAGCCTCCGGTGTCGGGTTTGGCAGTGCAAACATGGTGGCCGTCGGTGGATTTCTCCTGTGGAGGCGGCAGCGGGCGTTTGACGTGATACCCGGGATCGGAGATCTGGCGGATCACGGCCGGCAGAAGTTCGCGCCATGCGGAAAGGATGGAGGGATAAGGCGGCGGACAATCGTGACGGATGATTTCATGAAGCCGCGGCAGTGCGTGATAGGGAACGAGCGGGAACATGTGATGTTCCACATGATAGTTCATGTTCCAGTAGATGAAGCGGCTGACCGGGTTCATATAAACCGTGCGGCAATTGAGCCGGTGATCGAGCACGTTCTCCGCAAGGCCGGCATGCTGGGTGGTGTTGTGCACGATCATCAGCCAGGTGCCAAAAAAGTTGGGCAGTGTGAAAAGGAAGATCGGAATCCAGCTTTGCAATGCGACGGCGGAGGTGATCACTGCGAGGTGGAGGGCAAGTGAGATGCGGGCATTGCGGTAAACTTTGGGAAACTCACTTTCCGGTATGAATGTCTTTTCCGCTGAGCTCATGCGGCCGAAGGCATGGCGGAGAAGGCTCGGGAAATAACCGAAATAACCGCCGATGTTGCACACGCTGAGTGCGAGTGCCGTCAAATCGGGCGGACGCGGAATCTGGATTTCCGGGTCGCGACCGACGATAATCGTATCGCTGTGGTGGCGGTTGTGACTCCAGCGCCAGACGACCGATTCGCGCATGACCATGAAGGATGCGACTTCATATAGCATCGAGTTCATCCAATCGGTCTTGAAGGCAGTGCCGTGACCACATTCGTGCCAACGGGAGTCTGAACTGGTGCCGTAAAAGACCGCGTAGATCAGGTAAGGGATGATCATCCACGCCGTACCCCAAAAGTGGACGGTTGCCCAGCCGGTGGCGGCGAGGATGGCGAAGAGCAGCAATGTGTCGCGGATCGCGGGGCCGTCGCGGCGTTGGAGCAGGCCGCGCATTTTTTCCTTGGATACACTCGTTGTGTACCAATCGGCTTCTGCCAGCCCACGCTCGATGGCGAGGGCGGCATTGGTTCCGGTGAGGCTGTAGTCGGGAATTTGGGGTTGGCTCACGGTGATGAAGGATTTTTGGTTAGATAAATGTTTCGCGCAGATGTCGGAGCATCCATGAGTTGTATTCCCAGGCATCCCCGACCGGATGGGGTGATGCTCCAGCGAGCGGCATGTAGGGTTCCGGACCGAACTCCGGGGTGATGGTGAACCACTCGCGACCCTCGGCTCGGCGGTGATCGAGGATTTGTTTCCACCATCCGGTGAAACGCTCGAGCCAGACCGCGTGGGCCGGGTTTCGCGGATCGCTGACTTGCGGGCCTTGGTCAAAGCCGACGCGAGCATGGATGTGGCCGGCTGCCTGCATCGCCGCGCCCATGGCCTCAGGTTGGTCGGTTAGATCACTTTCGTGCACGCATACCCAGTGGGAGAAATCGGCCGTCAGCCGGAGTGAGGGAAGTTCGCGCAAGAATGCCAACGCAGCGGGTGCAGAAAAGGGGGCGCGTCCACGATGGGTTTCGTGCAAAAGCGGCACGCCGTGTTCGGCGACGAGTTTTTCCCCTGCCTCGAAGATGCGCAGCGAGTCGGCGATGGAATGATGGTCCTTCCCGGTGTGGCTGTTGATGAAGAGCGGACGGAGCTCGATCGCACGTAGGTAGCGCTCCTCCAGCGAGCGCAAATGATCATCGGGAGTCGAGCCTTCGGTGGCGATGTGAGAGACGATTTTCAATCCTGCCGCCTCGTGCAGTTCGCGAATTTCCGTCGTGGTTTCGGGACGGGCGGGAAGGTAGATCTCCGTGCCATCGTAAGCGGCGGCGGCAACCTGTTCGACAAACTCGCGGACGGAAAGATGGGACAGTTCCCAATTGGCTTTGGTGAAAAGGATTTGCATTGGATTGAACCTTGGAAGCTATCCGCATCGTTCCAATTGTGAATGGACGCATTGGATTCCCGCATGTATTTTCCGGTCATGCCGCAGGAAGCGCCACCATCCGGAATCGTTCCCCTTTCCGGGCCGCAGAATCCAATAGGAAATGCGGAATTCGGTGGGAGACTTCGTGGAACGGCGGGCACCGGATTTTCCCAGTTTCGCGTCTATGGGATGTACGCTTTGGTTCTTCTGCTGGATGGAGGAGGACGTTACCGGGATCGTCGGGGCATGGACCGCCGCTTGTCCCCGGGGGATCTGGTGGTGGTATTTCCCGAACATCCGCATCAATATGGACCGGAGGCTGGTGATAACTGGGAAGAGGTCTTCATCGCCTTCAAGGGGCCTGCATTCGAGGGTTGGCGAACGCATGGGCTCGACCCTTCACACCCCGTCTGGAGACTTGAAAACCCACGAGAGAGCGCCCGAAGATTTTTTGAAATCTTGAGGATGCCTACTGCGTCACTTGCCCAATCCACCGCCGTTGCCACTGCAATCCATCGCTTGCTCGCCGACTTACTGGCGCAACGCCCCGTGGCTCGCGAGGACTGGTTGGAAAAGGCGAGACAACTTCTTGCCAACGGAAACGACTCCCCCACCCCGCAGGAAATTGCGCGGACTCTCGGGATGAGCCATGATCATTTCCGCAAATCCTTCAAGGCGAGCACTGGTGAATCGCCTTCTTCCTTCCGCCGCCGCCGACGCCTTGCGCAGGCAGCACTGATGCTTCAGCGCTCCGATCTCAAGTTGGAAATGATCGCTGACTCGCTCGGTTTCTGCGATGGTTTTCACCTTTCAAAAGCGTTCAAATCCGAATATGGACAATCCCCAGCGGCGTTTCGGCGCGATCGCAGCACTCGTGCAATTATCGATGGTTCATCCATCACCGTTGGCGGAGATCAGGAGATTGAATAACCGTCTTCAGTTCACCGACCCATACAATAAGACAAAAAGGACTGAACCGGTGAGGCACGAGCCTCCCGAAAATTCGCCATTTTGCCGCTTCGACTATCAACACTCAAATGGGCATCACCTCTGCGAGTAGTTAAATGAGAGCTCAGAGAGGAGGATTTAGCCCGACTTCGCGGACTCAAACCCATTTTCGGCATTTTTCGGCCCCGAAAGGC
>JBBARN010000045.1:0-18641 GCA_040399845.1 Luteolibacter sp.
AAGGAAAAAGGCATCACCATCAAGGCCAAGAACACTGCCATTCACTGGGAAGGTTACACGATCAACATCGTGGACACCCCGGGCCACGCCGACTTTGGTGCCGAAGTGGAGCGCGTGATGAAAATGGTCGATGGCGTGCTGCTCGTCGTCGATGCCTCCGGCGGTCCGCAGGCGCAAACCCGCTTCGTGCTCCGCAAGGCGATGCAGGAAGGCCTCAAGCCGATCGTCGTCATCAACAAGATCGACCGCCCGCTCGCCGATCCCCTCAAGGTGCACGACCAGGTGCTTGAGCTTTTCCTCGATCTCGATGCCGATGAGGAACAATTCAACGCGCCATTCTGTTATGGCTCCGCCCGTGACGGCTATTTCATGAATCATCCGGACGACGAGCGGAAAGACTGCATTCCGCTTCTTGAAAAAATCGTCAAATTCATCCCCGAGCCCAAGGCCGATCCGGAAGCTCCGTTTTCCATGCTCGTTTCCAACATCGAGTGGGATGACTACGTCGGCCGCGTCGCGATCGGCAAAGTGCTCGGTGGCAGCGTGACCAAGGGCGATACGATCTGGCTGCTCCGCAAGGATGGCACCAAGCAACAGTCCAAGGTGATGAAAACCTTCACCTACTCCGGACTCGCCACTGCCGACTCCGAAGGTTGCGGCGCAGGCGGCATCGTCGGCATCGCCGCCGGTATTGAAAACATCGACATCGGTGAAACCCTCGCTGCGACGGGTGACATGGAAGCTCTGCCTTTCGTCGCCATCGACCCGCCGACCGTGTCCATGCAGTTTTCCATCAACGACGGCCCGCTCGCCGGTAAGGAAGGCAAACACGTCACTTCCCGCGCCATCCGCGACCGTTTGATGCGCGAGTTGAAAACCAACATCTCCATCACCGTCGAGGACACCGACCTGTCCGGAGTCTTCAACGTCTCCGCCCGTGGAGCCATGCAGATCGCCGTGTTGGTCGAGCAAATGCGCCGCGAAGGATTCGAAGTGCTGGTTTCCCGTCCGGTCGTGATTTTCCGCCGCGATGATGCTGGCAAATTGTTGGAACCCTTCGAGACCCTCTACGTCGAAGCTCCGGGCGACTACACTCAAGGCATTCTCAAGATCCTCATGAACCGCAAGGGCATGATGGAGCACATGGATACCGAGCCCTCCGGACGGACCTTCATTCAGGCCGTCATCCCGACTCGTGGTTTGATCGGTTTCGAAACCGAACTCGTCAACCTGACCTCCGGCCACGGCATCATGAGCCACCTCTTCAAGGAATACGGCCCGCACGCCGGAGAAATCCAGAACCGCACCACCGGCACGCTTGTTTCGATGGATTCCGGTGCCGCCACTCCCTATTCGTTGCAAATGCTCGAAGAGCGCGGCGTCCTGTTCGTGGCTCCCGGAGATGCGGTCTATGGCGGCATGCTCGTCGGGGAAAACCCACGTGTGGGCGATCTTCCGGTCAATCCCGTGAAGGAGAAGCACCTCGACAACATGCGCTCCGCTGGCAAGGACAAGACCTCCAAGCTCACGCCGCCGGTGCGTTTCTCGCTCGAGCGTGCCATCGAATACATCGATGCCGACGAACTCGTGGAAGCCACTCCGCAGAACATCCGTTTGCGCAAGCGCATCCTCGATGCCAACGCCCGCAAGCGCGCTTCCAAGGGAGCCAACGTCGAAGACCGTAGCAACCGCGGTTGAGAACACTCGATCCAAGATCCGCGCTGAGATGCCAGCTTCGCTGGTTACTCGGCCCCGGTCAGGCCGTCTGAAGGTCGCCCCTCTTCATCACCGGTGGCAGGTTTTCGCAAACACCTGCCACCGACTCCCTTCATTCCATAATGGTTATGGCTTCATCCTGGAAAAGAAGATGAATCAACAGGAGGAAGCAGAGAATCAATGAGTTATCAATTTGCGCCCTTCCACTCTGAAGGTGACATGGAATGGATGTTTATTTTAGGTGCAATGGGTTGAGCCTACCCTGCCTCCACCCGCCCTAACCCGCCGGAAATCAACGAATTACGGCTTCCCCATCCGGATTCCCCGTAAGGAGGGGGGACCTTACTGTCCCCCGTCTTTGCAAAGCCCCGGACAACAGAAGCCCCCACCACGACACCCGCCGGGAAACAACGAATTGGGGACCTTCCCGGTTTTTTCCGCGTAGGTTTTCAGGCAATCTTCCATCCCAAGTTCAATTTCCTACCGCCCTGAAATTGAAAACCATCTCTAAGATTGTTTGCCGTTGACACCTCTCGCCTCGCCCAACTTACTTCAATTCGAAAAGGTTGTTGGAATTCTCACTGCGGTCTTTTCCTAGGGTTTTTCGGCCTGCGGCATCCCTCACCACCGTTAAGACCTTGACAATCAGTCCGACTTTGTTCTTTTGAACACATGAAGCCAATTTCTGAACTCCAGCCTCTTCTCATCAGCGATCAGGGAATCCTCCCAGATCAGATGGCTCGATTTCCGAGATTCCGGTATATGGGCAGCAAATTCCGCTTGCTCCCTTGGATTCGCGAGACCTTTGATTCGTTAGCATCATGAATTTAAGGCTGGAGAAAGAGTTAGGTGATTTTTACACGAACCCTACACAAAAAGCGCGGGTCGTTACGGAGTCATGGATGGGTCACGAAGGGTATTGCCCTTCATGCTTATCGGTACTGAATCCCACAGCCACTAATTTTAAAGCCGTCGACTTTTGCTGCTCACAATGTGCCATTCAGTTTCAACTCAAAAGCACGAAGTCTAAAATAGGCTTACGAATCCCAGACGGCGCGTATTCTGCAATGATCTCCGCGGTGCGAAGTGATACCTCACCGGCTCTGGTTTTGATGCGATATGATCTTGCGCAATGGATGGTGAGAGATCTCATTATCATCCCCTCCTTTGCATTGACAGAGCAAGCCATCATCCCGCGAAAACCCCTTGCTTCCTCTGCAAGGCGAGCCGGGTGGGTGGGCTGCAACATCGATCTAGGACAAATCGCGCCAGAGGCACGGGTCCAACTTGTCGTGGAAGGAAACACAATCCCCGAGCATCAGGTTGCCAAACGCTATGCCAACCTAAAACCCCTGCAAACAATCAAAGTTAGCCAGCGTGGTTGGGCATTGGCAGTGATGAATGCTGTTCGCAAGCTGGGACTGAACAAGTTCACAACTCAAGAGGCTTACCAAATTGAAAGCGAAATGCATCGATTGTTCCCTGGAAATCGGAATGTAAGACCGAAGATACGCCAGCAACTTCAGGTGCTCCGGGATCTTGGTATCCTTGTTCATCTGGATCGTGGCACTTGGATGTTTCCCAATAGCGCCGAATTGATTTAAAGCTGAAAATCACAACTCAAGAATACTCAATGAACCCGGAGAAATTTATTGAAAACTGGATCACTTCAAACCCCGAAGGTTGTAAGGTAATTGCAGGCGCTGTACTTTACTCCTACTTCAATGACAATTGTGATGAATCGGCAGAAAGGATTCTTTCCTTGCAGAAGTCGCCCGACTCCGAGGACCTCAACAACGAGCTCGTAGAAGCGATTCGCAGCACCAACGTTTTGGATTGTATTGAAAATATACTTGGTCCAGAGGAACCCAGCTGTTGGTGAAACTTTCAGGAATAAAACCCAAGTAGATATGGTTCAATATTGGAAGTAGATCGAAAGGCGGTTATTGCCATTCGCTTGTTCTTGGATCTATCAAAGGACGAATTCGTGCCCAACTTAACCGCTGCTCTCGGAGAAGAAGGTGCAAGGTTGGGAAGTGGTATCAAATCTTACAAGGCCAACAAAGCGGGGTATGTGGCCGCTCTAATCGATCTTGGCCTTGTGAGTAAAATGACTGATGCGGTAAATCGTCCCCTGCATTGGTATGACGTGGTGACCGAAAGACTCAAGGGAGGAAGGGGCAGTGCAACCAAAGGGCAGGCACGGGGTAGGGAAATGGAGAACTTTGTGGAGGGCATTGTCCGCTCCGTATTCGACTTGGAGCAGGTGGCAGTTCGGTGTCGATTCACTGGGGCAAGCGGCCTAAGCACCGAAAAGTCAGATTTCGCTATTCCATCTGCTTTGGCCCCGACAATTCTGATCGAAGTCAAGCATACGGGGCTACGGGAAGCAAACAAACCGATGTTCTGGGTGACATTGCAAGAATCGTCGAACAAAAGCGCCACGACACCGTTTTCATTCTCGTGACGGACGGAGTGACATGGAAGCAACGTTCGAATGATTTGCGTAAGCTCGTCGCTCTCCAAAACGAAGGAAAGATTCTCAGGATTTACACAAAATCGATGGCACAGGATTTAAGGGATGATTTGGAAACCTTAAGATTAGAAAACGGCTTATGAGTTTTCGCGTTTCGGTCGAGGTTCTTCAATTTCAAACGAGAGCTTATCAGGTCTCTCCGAGATGCAATTGCAAGATCACTAAACAGCCTCTAGGGAGGAGGGACCTTATTGTCCCTCGTTTCATCAGGCAGGAAGAAGGAAGAAGCGACAATAAGGTCGCCGCTCCTTAGTCGTCATCGTTCATTTCACCTGCGAGTTTCTCCAGTAGCTTCTCCGCATCGCGCATCAAGGTTTCGATGGGCAGTCCCGTGGAGCTGAGTGCGGCGATGGATTGGAAAATTCCGGCTTCGTGCATGGTGGGTTCGGCGTGACCGCAGAAAGCGATGACTCTTTTGCCGTGGTGGATTGCCCGTTTGGCAACGGCCACCGGGCCCTTGCCCATGAGGCTTTGTGAGTCCAGCGAGCCTTCACCCGTCACGACCAGATCCGCCTCTGCGAGCTGGGTCTCGAAGTCGGTGAGCGATGCCAGCAGATCGAATCCGGGAACCAGTTCGGCATTGGCGAAGTACATCAAACCGAAACCAAGCCCCCCGGCGGCACCGGCTCCAGGTTGCACGGCATGCGGATGCGCATGAAGAAGCTCCACCTGGGTCGAAAGCATGGCTTCGAGGATGGGCATGGTTTCATCATCCGCGCCCTTTTGCGGACCGAAGATGCGGGTGGCTCCAAGGGGACCAAGCAAGGGGTTCACGACATCGCAGGCGACCGTGACCTTTGGCATCGCTAGCAAAGATCGCGTGTCGATTCCTAACAGGTTCCCGCTGAGTCCGGAGGGAGTGGGATCGAGTTGTCGGCCATTCGCATCCATGAAGTTCACCCCCAAGGCGGCGGCCATGCCGGCCCCGCCATCGTTGGTGGCGCTGCCACCGAGGCCGATGACGAGATGGCTCGCTGCTTGTTCTTCCACGGCATGGCGCATCATCAGTCCGAATCCGAACGTGGAGGAATGCATGATATCGCGTTCTTCCGGGCGGATCCGCCACATGCCTGATGCCTCCGCCATCTCCATCACGGCCAGTCTGCCTGCGGGCGTATCTGCGATGAGGTAGCGGGCGGTGATGGGCCTGCCCAAGGCATCCTGTGAGTCGGTTTCGATCCATCTCCCTGCCAGCGGACCTGCCAGCGAGGCAGCGAAGCCTTCACCGCCATCCGCGATCGGGTGTTGCACGATGACAGCATGCGGAAATCGTGCCGCCAACCCACGGGCAATCGCGGCGCACGCCGAAGGAGCGCCCAGCGAACCCTTGAACTTGTCGCAGGCAATCAAAATGCGGCGGGGTGTTTCCATGATCTGCCTGAGGCTAAATGACTCCCGGGAATCATGGCAACGCGGGAAACACTCAATCGCCGCTGAGCTTTTGAAAGGTGGCGCGGAGCAGAGAGTCCAATTGTTGCTTAGGCTTCGGCCAAACGTCAGCCGGTTGTTGGCGAAAACCTAAATTCGAATTGTGTTAATTATGACGATTCACCTGTATCTGTCGCTTATTCCGGAAGCACTTGTCGCTTCCCATCTGCCGCCCGAAGAATACGGCGCTTACCTCGCGCTTGGCCCCAAGAAACGATCCCATGGGCAAGCGGTTTTCTTCAAACTGTCCGATGCGTATGCCCAGCAAAAGCTGGAGAGCTACGAAGGAATCGCCGAAATGAGGGATGGCCGCCTGCGACGATCCGCTTATCTGAGCATTCATCGAGTGCTGGAACAAACGCCCTTGGATGCCATCGAATCGCTCCATCTCACCACCAACGATGGTCACGTGCTCACCTTGCTTCCCGCCGAGTATCAGCCAGACCCGGGGCCGCGTTTCCATCTTTATCAGGAGTTCTGTCCGGTGACACCCCGTGTTGTCAGCACGCTGGAACCCAAGGAATTCGCCGCAGCTTTGACGGATACCAGCAAGGCGGTCTCGCTTCCTGCCATCGCGTTTGCGGAGTTGTTGCTGGAGCGCCTAGGCGATGATCCTGAGGCGAACGGGGTGGACAATCTGCCCTACGGCAGCATCGAGCACATGCGCGATTGCCTGCGCGAGCTGAGGGCCAAGCAAAGCAAGGCCACCAAACTCGTCGTGCGTCATCTTGAGCAGGACGTGCTCTTCCGGACGATCCACCGCGGATTCTTCGTCGCTGCCGCAGGCGGGGCCTTCCGGTTCTTCCCCATGCCCAGCCGCGAGGAGCTGGACACCACTTATTACCCGTGGTGGCGGTCCGCGCTCCGCTCGGCGGGGCTTTGAAGTCACATTGATTATCATTTATCTAACAAAATTATGCAATCTCATCTGTTCTGGCTTGTGCCGGCCGCATCCTTGCTCGCGCTGGGATTTGCGGCCTTTTTTTATTCGCGCATGAAAGCGCAACCGGAGGGCACGCCCCTCATGAAGGAAATTGCCCAGCACGTCCGTGAAGGCGCGATGGCTTATCTCAAACAACAATACAAGGTGGTGGCCATCGTTTTCGGCATCATCACCATCCTGTTCGCGTGGATGGCCTACGGCCTCCATTTGCAGAATGAATGGGTACCCTTTGCCTTTCTCTCCGGCGGTCTGTTTTCGGGACTCGCCGGTTTTTTTGGCATGAAAACCGCGACCTATGCCGCCGCACGGGTGGCCCATGCCGCAAGCATCTCGCTCGATCAGGGGCTCAAGCTCGCGTTCCGCAGCGGCGCGGTGATGGGACTGGTGGTGGTGGGACTCGCCTTGCTGGATATCTCCATCTGGTTCCTCGTCCTCAACTTCTTCGTGGAAGATGTGGATCCATCCCATAAACTGCTCACGATCACCACCACCATGCTGACCTTCGGCATGGGAGCCTCCTTGCAAGCGCTCTTCGCCCGCGTCGGCGGTGGCATCTTCACCAAGGCTGCGGACGTCGGTGCGGACCTCGTCGGCAAGGTGGAAGCGGGCATCCCGGAAGATGATCCGCGCAACCCAGCGACCATCGCGGACAACGTGGGTGACAACGTGGGCGATGTGGCTGGCATGGGAGCGGATTTGTATGAATCGTATGTCGGATCCATTCTCGCCACGGCGGCGCTGGGTGCCGCTGCTTACTCACAGATCAACGATCCGGTTTCCGGATTCAAAGCTGTCATCGCGCCGATGGTGATCGCGGCAGTTGGAACGGCCTTTTCGATCATCGGCATCTTCGCGGTGCATACCAAAGCAGGCGCCACGCAGCGCGATTTGCTCAATGCGCTCGGACGTGGGATCAACTTGAGTTCAGTGCTCATCTTCATCGCCTCGTTCTTTGTTTTGAAATGGCTCGGACTTCCCAACTATACCGGCATTTGGGGTGCCATCGTGGTGGGCTTGATTACCGGCATCGTCATCGGCAAGGCGACGGAGTATTTCACTTCCCAGGAATTCCAACCGACCAAGGACATCGCCCAAAATGCGATGACCGGCCCGGCCACAGTGATCATCTCCGGTTTGGGAACGGGCATGTTGTCTACGGTAGTTCCCGTAGTTGCAGTGGTGATCGGTACGACGCTGGCCTATTGCCTTGCTGCCGGCAGTTGGCACTTCTCGCCAGCCAGCATGTCGATGGGCTTGTATGGCATCGGCATCGCAGCCGTGGGCATGCTTTCCACACTGGGTATCACCTTGGCGACGGATGCCTATGGCCCCATCGCGGATAACGCGGGTGGCAATGCGGAAATGGCTGGCTTGCCGCCGGAAGTGCGGACTCGCACGGATGCGCTGGATTCGCTGGGCAACACCACCGCCGCCACCGGCAAGGGATTTGCCATCGGTTCCGCCGCTCTCACCGCTCTCGCGCTATTGGCATCTTATGTTGAAGAACTCAAGATCGCGATGCTGCATGCCGGTCAGAAAACCATGGACGTTGCTGGCGAGGCGGTGCCCATCATCAGCGCCACGCTCACGCAGTTCATGACCCACTTCGAGGTTCATTTGCTCAATCCGAAAGTGATCCTCGGCGTGTTCCTCGGTTCCATGATGTCCTTCATCTTTTGCGGACTCACCATCAATGCTGTGGGCCGTGCCGCAGCCAGCATGGTGGAGGAAGTGCGCAGGCAGTTCCGCGAAAAGCCTGGCATCCTCAAAGGTGAGGACAAACCGGACTATGCGCGCTGCGTGGAGATATCCACCCTCGGTGCCCAACGGGAAATGGTGCTGCCCTCATTGCTCGCTGTGGCCACACCGGTCATCACCGGACTGATCTTCGGCGTGCCCGGCGTATTCGGACTGCTCGCGGGTGGGCTCTCGACCGGTTTCGTGCTCGCCGTCTTCATGGCCAACTCGGGTGGCGCATGGGACAACGCCAAGAAATACGTCGAAGAAGGCCACCTCGGCGGCAAAGGTTCGCCCGCCCACAAGGCAACCATCATCGGCGATACAGTGGGCGATCCCTTCAAGGACACCGCAGGCCCCAGCCTCAATATCCTCATCAAACTCATGAGCATGGTTTCCATCGTCACTGCCGGAGTGAACGTGGCTTTCACCCTGTTCTGAGAGTTCCACTCATCAAGCATCGCCACTGCGGAGACATTTCCTCCGCAGTGGTTTTTTCATTCGGCGCGATCACGTGTTTTCTGCGAGCTATTCTCGCGGTGACTCAATGCAATCCCTTCATCCTTTTCACTCGCCGACCGTCGAGCGGGTGACCTAAGGTGTCCAGTGTCACGTTATGAGAGTCAAATCCATCCTGCTCCTGTTGTTCGCCTTCAATACCTGTCAAATTTTCGCCCAAGGAGACGATCCCGGTGAGCCACCGGTCAAGGCCCCGTTTGTGAAGAAGGAGGACTCGTTGTGTGTCAATGATTGGTGGAACCGTCCCGCCAATCCGATCATTGAGCTGAAGGTGCCGCGCGAGCAGGTGATTTGTTTCGGCATCTACACCGTGCATCAGCGTGTTCTCAAGCTGACCGCACAGCTCTATCCGCTGTTTCCAAAGGAGACTCGCGAGGTTCGCTTGGAAATTGAAAAAGGAGGAGTCTGGAAAGAAGTGGCGCGCCAGAACGTCCATGACTTGGGATGGTCTACTACCTTTCGTGTGAACGATTGGGATACGGCTTCAGATATCAGATATCGGCTGCTTCATGGAGAGAAGGCATCATTTGAAGGGCTGGTCCGCAAAAGTCCGGATGCCAAGGAGGAGGTCTCCGTCGCCGCGCTCTCCTGCAACTCCAATCAGGATCGCGGCTTGCGGCCCGAGTATGTCCGGAACATCAACCATCAGGATCCCGATCTGGTGTTTTTTGCGGGTGATCAAAGTTATGACCACACGGAGCACACGGCGGCATGGTTGAAGTTCGGTCTTGCGTTCCGCGATGTGTTCCGCAGCCGTCCCTGTGTGACCATTCCGGATGATCACGATATCGGCCAAGGCAATCTCTGGGGCGAGGGTGGCAAAATCGCCCGCAGGGCCGATGGCAGCGATGGCGGATATTTCTATCATCATGAATATGTCAAAATGGTCGAGCGCCAGCAGTGTGCGCATTTGCCGGATCCGTATGATCCCGCTCCGGTCGGGCAAGGCATCGGAGTTTATTATACTTCCCTTTTGTTAGGTGGCATTGATTTCGCCATCATCGAAGATCGGAAGTTCAAGACCGGTCCGCTGGGACGGCATCCCATGAAGGGGCCGCGACCGGATCATATTCTCGATCCCAACTACGATCCCAAGGTGATCGATACGCCGGGGCTGCAGTTGCTCGGCGAGCGTCAGGAGAAATTTCTCGCCGCATGGGCAGAACAGCGGGAGGGCGTGCGCATGAAGGCGGTGCTTTCCCAAACGGGATTCTGTGGTGGAGCGCATCTCCACGGTGGAAGAAACAATCGATTGCACGCGGATTTGGATTCCAATGGCTGGCCGCAGTCCGGGCGGCTCAAGGCGCTGGAGTTGATCCATCAAGCGAAGGCTGTTCACATTGCCGGTGACCAACATTTGGCGACGGTGGTTCGTCATGGTTTGAAGGATTACCGCGATGGTCCCTGGGCCTTTGTGGTGCCTGCCGTGGTGAACAACTATTATGGCCGCTGGTGGTGGCCGGAGGATGAAAAACCAGGGGCCAATCCCATCGCCAATTCACCGTTGCGATGGACCGGGGATTACCTCGATGGATTTCATAACAAAATCACGATGTTTGCTTATGCGAATCCGGATGAGAAACGCAGCGAGATCACCGCATGGCGGAAAGAGGAGAAAAACGATCCCAAGCCGATGGGTGGCCGGGGGGATGGATATGGGCTCATCCGCTTCAAGAAGCCCACGGGTGAGGTCACTTTCGAGTGCTGGCCGCGTTTTGCTGATGTGACGAAACCGGGTGCGAAGCAGTTTCCCGGATGGCCGATCACGGTGAAGCCGTGAAGCCGTCTTTGGTCCTTTTCCTCCGCGACGTGATTGTCCGGGCGACCGATTGTCCTGCCGCGAGCCCTGCAAGATCTGCCAGCCAGTCGTAGAGATCGCAGGTCCGATGCGGTTGATAGGCTTGGGCGATTTCCTCTCCTGTTAGAAGTAGCAGGAGGGTCAACGTCGTCGGCGTGATCCAGCGGGGAAGTCGTCGCCATTTCAAATCGGGTAGCGCGAAATTGCAGAGAAAGCACAAGGTGCCGACCAATCCCAAGTGTCCCACCTTGTCGCCATACGGGATGTGATGGATGAAGGACCACCACTGGTCGCCTTCCCCGCGGTTGGCAATCCGGATGATGATGAGAAAAAAGCCGATGAAGGCGAACGCTCCCAGAGCGGGGGCAAGGCGCTGGATTCCGGGTGCGGGAAGTTTCACGATTCGTGGGACAGATGGGAAAGGAGTTCTTTGGCCGCTGGTGTTGTCACATCACCCCGGCGTTTGAGCAGGCTGATCACGCGGTGGAGGCCATCTCCCGCGAAGGGTCTGATGGTGATGCCATCCAGCACCCTCGTGCGGGTTGCCAACTTGGGCACCACGGTCACGCCGAGCCCGGAGGCGACCATGGAAAGTGCGGTGTCGATTTGATCGCACTGGAGTCCTGGCAGCGGCTCGCGGATGCGGCAGAGTCGCAGTGTGCGCTCGGCAAGGCAGTGGCCACCCTTGAGATGGATCAGTTCCTCTGCTTTCAAATCTCCTGGCGTAGGGGCCTGTTTTCTCACCGCCAGCGGATGATTGGCGGGCGCTGCGAGCAACAGTGGTTCATGGAATAGCTCTTTGGCGTGCAGGGACAGCTTTTTGCGATCCTGCTCCGGCACATCGCTGAGGATTGCGAATTCCACCGATCCATCCGCCACCTGTTGGATCAAGTCCCCGGTTCGGGATTCGGAGACCGAGATGGTGATGCCCGGGAACCGGCTGCGAAAGGGTCCCAACCACTGGGGCAGGAGATACGGGGCGAGGGTGGGGATGATGCCGAATGAAATCCCGCCTGACTGAAGCTGCTTCCGGCCGGCGAAGGTGTCGATCAGATCGTCCCTTTCGGCGAGGATCCGTGATGCGTGTTCGAGGGCGGTGATGCCCGCTGCGGTCAACTCCACCCCCCGGGGACGCCGGATGAGCAGGGATTCGCCGAGTTCTTCTTCCAGCGCCTGGATTTGCTGGCTGATGGCGGGTTGGGACAAATGGCAACGGGTGGCGGCCGCGGTCAGGGAGCCGGCGCGGGCAACGCTCTGGAGAATTTCAAGCTGGCGGAATTCCATGGTGAAGAATGGGGTGGAGGTATAAGCTCAGCCAATAGAACGCTTCATCAATGCCGATTTGTGCAATGGCTCGAAATTGGATTGGATCCCCCCGTCGCTTCACATGGATTTGCTTCAAACCCACAGCTGAGGGCGGCTACATTTCCCGATGAAGCCGGGGCCGAATAGCAGCCGGGGGGGTGCTGGTGCTCTGGCTTCATCGGAGAAGTAGTGGCGGGATGGCAATGCGGGGTGAATTTTTGGATTTGCGAATCGGCCCGTCGGGGTAATTTGCGCGGGTGCACCGCTGTGGCGGGGCGTTTTTTGAGAGATCCCCATTCCAATCACGTATCGACCCGCTTCATGAACCGCTTTGTTTTTCTGTCTGTCCCATTGCTTGTGGCCCACACAGCGCTTGCTTTGCCGCCTGGATTCCAGCTCCGTGAGTTTGCTGGCCCTCCGAATGCCGACTACCCCGCCGGGATCACGGCTGCGGCGAACGGGGATGTGTATGTTTCCTCGGACCAGAATGGCTCGCTGGGTCACAAAAAGGACTTTGGCCGCATCATCCGCTGCCGCGACAAGGACGGCGATGGCAAGGCGGATGAATTTGTTCATTTTGTTCCCAACGTGGATAGCCCCCGTGGTGGCCATTTTGTGGGAGATACACTTTATTTGATCCATCCGCCGTTCCTGAGCAGTTTCCGGGATACCAACGGCGATGGTGTGGCGGATGAAAAAAAGGTGCTGGTGACCGGCCTCGGCGGCGGTATCGAACACCCACGTGGCGCGGACCACACGACCAACGGGGTGCGGATGGGCATCGATGGCTGGTTGTATATCTCCGTGGGGGATTTCGGAACATTTCCCGCCAAGGGCACGGATGGTTCGAGTTATACTTTGCACGGGGGTGGTGTGATTCGTGTGCGTCCGGATGGGACACAGGTCGAGCCCTATGCCCTCATGGTGCGGAACATCTGCGATACTGCCATTTCTCCTGAGTTGGACCTGTTCAGCCGCGACAACACCAATGACGGCAAGGGCTGGAATACGCGCTTCCACCATTTCACCGCGCTGGCAGATCACGGCTACCCGCGGATGTATCAGAATTTCGCGGATGAGGTGATCAAGCCGCTTGCCGACTACGGTGGTGGATCCGGGACGGGCGCGCTGTGGTTGGACGAGCCGGGGTTTCCCGAGGAGTTCACCAATGCCTTGTTTTCCACCGACTGGACCACTGGGACAGTCCATTATCATCCATGGAAAAAAAGCGGTGCCAGCTTTGCGGTGGAACAAAAAACCTTCGAAAAACTCCCGCGTGCCACAGACATCGATGTGGATGGAAATTCCCGCCTCTATCTCGCGGATTGGCGCAATGGCGGATTTGATTTTGCGGGCCCGGGAAAACCGGTGGGCATGATCAGTCAGGTCGTTTTTCCAGGGGACACTCCCGCCAAGTATTCTGACGTCACCAAGGCGGGCGATGCGGATCTCGTGAAGCTGCTCGCCTCCGCCAGCGCCGTGCAACGCCTCGAAGCCCAGCGCGAGATTCTCAAACGTGGCAAGAAGCCGGAGTTTGCGGAAGCCATCTTTGCTGTGGCCAGTGACGCCAAACAAAGTATCGCCATCCGCACAGCAGCGATTTTCACCTTCAAACAGCTTTTCGGCAAAGAAAGCACCAAGTTCCTTGCCGATCTCGCTGCCGATGCCGCAGTGCAGGAGCAGGTGCTGCGAGCCATGGCTGATCGTCGGGACGAACTGGACGGGGTGCCGGTGAAACTTTACACCGATGCCCTAACAGACAAGAACCCACGGGTGGTCCTTCAGGCTCTGGTGGGCCTCGAGCGGCTCAAGTCGAAGGATGCAGCGCCAGCGATTCTGGCAGCATACGCCACTTGGCGTGAAGAAGGGGCATCGCCGCGCTTGGAGCACACAGCGATGCAGACGCTGGTGACTCTCGAAAACATCCCCGCCTGCCTCACCGCAGCGGCAGAAACGCCTACCCGCAGACTCGCTCTCCTGGCACTGATGCGGATTCACAAGATGGAAGTTGTGAATGGATTGTTCGCCTTGTTTGCGAAATCAGCGGACACGACTCTCCGCTTCGATGTGCTTTCCGCGCTCGCCCGCCTCAGCTACAAGGAAAAGGAATGGGACCTCAAAAGCTGGTGGAGTACCCGTCCCGATGACCGCGGTCCCTACTACGAACCTGTCGAATGGGAAGGCACGGCCAAGATTCGCCCGGCCCTCGAAAAGGGATTCGGCATGATCGATTCTTCGGCGCAAAACAAGATGCTCGATGTCTTGACAAACAACCGTCTTCCCGTCGCAGAGCTCAAGCTCGCGGGTGTGGATCCGGTGCTGGCGGCCATGGGTGCGAAGGAGCTCGACTCCACTCGCTCGCTCTTGCTGGTGGAAGCGGCAAAAGATCCCAAACGCCCGTTTGCCCAACGCGTGGAAATTTACAAGGCCCTCATCAAGGCTGGCGAAAAAGAATCCATGCCTTACCGGCTCGCCGTGCTCGCTGTCTGGAGCGAGGATCCAAAAAAAACCGCCGAGGTCGCGAGTCATGTCGATGATTTCGTTAACTCACCGACTCGCGGCGAGCAAATCCAACCACTCCGTGAAATCGCAGCGAAGCAATCCAACTCAGCCAGCCGCATCGCGTGGAAGGCCATGCTGACAGTGGCAAACAGTCCGCTCGCCAAACCGAAGGCCAAGGAAAGGGTCATGGCGGAAGTCGCCAAAAACCCGCGTGAAGTCGGCTTCTTCCTCGCCATCGCCGATCTCAAGCTCACGGGCTACGAGAAACAAATTGAGGCTGGAATGAATTGGGACAACTCGGAACTCGTGAATGCCGCCAAGGCCGCCAAACTCGCCACCGCTTCTTCCAGCCACAGCGGAAAGAAGATCGCCGAAATGGCCCCGGCCGATGCCACCAAAGCTGCGATGACCGGCAAGGGAGATGTCAAAACCGGGGAACGTCTTTTCACTTCCCAAGGGTGCATCGCCTGCCATGCCATTGATCCCAAAGCCGAGCAGAAAGGCCCTTATCTGGGAGCTTCCGGAGCCAAGTTCACCCGCGACTATCTCATCGAGTCCATCATTGATCCCAACAAAGTCGTGGCGCAGGGTTTCCGAACCTCTCTACTCAAGATGAAAGACGGCAGTGCCAAAATGGGTTTTGTGACGAATGAGGCCGATGGTGTGGTCGAGTTGCGTGATATCGCTGGTCAGGTCAGCACCCTCAAACGCGCCGAAGTGGCTGAGGAAACCCACCTCCCCAATTCGATGATGCCACCGGGACTGGCCTCTGGACTCACGGTCGAGGACTTCACTTCTTTGATTGAATACCTTGTTTCCCTGAAATCCACCGGAGGCTGAAAACGCATTCCGATCGAGGAATCGAAACTGGCACGGGTGATGCTATGTTGTCTCATGTCGGATTGAATCATCATCCGGCATTACAAAGAAGATAACCATGAATAACCTCCATCATCACGAGAAAGGACCGGGATTCATGCCCATGCAAGGGCGCTGCTCCCGTCAGTTGTGCGACTATCGACTCAAAGTGAAAGTCCGCCGACAGGAACGGCGCAAGTGCCGTGAGGTGATTCGAATGTGGCTCGGAGAAGGACTCTCCGATGAATCCGCAAGCTGATTCCTTTCGGACTCTTTCTCACGCCCGGCTACGGGGAATGTTCATCTCATTCTCCGCAGCCGGGCGGTTTCGCATACGGGGTTCTGGCGGAATTTTCGGTTAGATAAAGCGGAATGGTCTATCAGAGTCCGGGCGCTCGTTCTTCCCAATACCCCCCTTCTACAATCAAAGTCCCGTTTTCCACCACGGATTCTCTTGCCAAGCAGCACGGGAATTTTTCATGGTCGGCTCCGTGAAGGAACTTTGGGAGCAGGCGATCCTGCCATACAACCTGCCATTTACCATTCTGTTGGGAATGGTGGTGTTGTTCTGGATATTCACATTGGCAGGTGCGCTCGGGATGGATGCCTTGGATGCGGACCCCGGCCCCGCAGTGGATGGGGATCTCTCTCCAGGGGATGTTCCCGGTTCCCTCCTGCGGGTGGTCAACGCCGGTTCTGTCCCCCTCACCGTCGTTTTGAGCATTCTGGTGCTGGTGATGTGGATCATGTCCATCGCGCTGAACTTTTATTTCAATCCGGGCCACAGCGTCCTGTTCGCGATGGGACTTTTACTGATTGCGTTCATTGTTGGAGTCATCGCCACCAAAATCATCACCCAGCCTTTGGTGCCACTCATGCTCCGACTCAAGGCCGCAGAGGATGCTGCTCCCGTCATCGGTGAGATCGGCGTGGTGCGTTCCATCCAGTTGGATGCCGAATACGGCCAAGTGGAAGTCCAGCGCCCGGGCGGTGCTCCAGCGCTGCTCAATGCCCGCCTCGGGCCGGACTCCGAACCCCTTCCGCGCGGCGCCACTGTCGCCATCCTCTCCATGGATCCCGCATCCGGCGTCTATCGCGCCCGCGAAATCCCTCCCACTCCTCCTATTGACTGAAAAACACCAATTGCCACATTCATGACTCCCAACCTGTCCCATTCCCTGGCTGCCATCACCGCCTGGCCGCAGACCGCCAACATCCTGTCGGACCTCAGCATCATCGGTGTTGTGGTCGTTGCCCTTGTCGGTCTAGGCTTCATTTATCTCCTGCTCACTTGTTATCGCAAGGTGGAGAAAGGCCGTGCACTTGTCAGAACCGGTGGCAGCACCGCCAAGGTCATCCTCAACGGTGGCTTTGTCGTCCCCATCATCCACCGCGCGGAGTTGATTGATATCTCGGTGAAACGCATCGAGATCGACCGCACCGGCAAGAACGGCCTGATCTGTCAGGACAACATGCGCGCTGATATCAAGGTGGTGTTTTTCGTCCGCATCAACAACGTCGAGGCGGACATCATCAAGGTGGCGGATTCGATCGGTTGCGTCCGCGCATCCAGCGAACCGGAAATCCGCAATCTCTTCGATGCGAAGTTTTCCGAAGCCCTCAAGACCGTCGGCAAGCGTTTCATGTTCATCCAGTTGTATGAAGATCGCGACAAGTTCCGCGAAGCCATCCTCAAAGTCATCGGCACCGATCTCAATGGTTATGTGTTGGAAGACGCTGCAATTGACTATCTCGAACAAACTCCCATCGAGATGCTTGATCCGGACAACATTCTCGATTCCGAAGGCATCAAGAAAATCACCCAGCTCACCGCAGAGCAGGCGAAACTTTCCAATAAGATCCAGCGCGACAAAGAGAAGACCATCAAACAACAGGACGTCGAGGCTCGCGAGGCGATCCTTGAGCTGGAACGCCAGTTGAAGGAAACCGAAGCCCGCCAGAAACGCGAGGTCGAGACCGTGCAATCGCGCGAGGAAGCGGAAGCCGCCAAGGTCCGCGAGGAAGAACGCCGCAAGGCGGAAATCGCCCGCATCGCCGCGGACGAGGAAGTCGCCATCGCCGAGCAGAACATGCAGCGCCAGGTGCTCGTCGCCCAACGCAACAAGGAACGCACCGACGGTGTCGAACTCGAGCGTGTGGAGCGTGAGCGCATGATCGAACAAATCGAACGCGAGCGCGTCACCCAGCTCAAGCAGATCGAATCGGAAAAAGCCGTCGAGCAGCAGCGCAAGGAGATCCAGGAAGTCATCCGCGAGCGCGTCATCGTCGAGAAATCCGTGGTCGAGGAGCAACAGAAGATCAAGGACACCGAGGCCTTCGCCACCGTCGAGCGCGATAAGAAGGTCACCGTCACCAATGCCGAGGCTGTCGCCCAGGAAAACCTGATCCAGCAGATCAAGGAAGCGGAGGCTCACAAACAAGCTGCCCAGTTCAAGGCGGATGAGGAAGCATACTCCACTACAACGGCAGCCGAAGCCGCACGCCAAGCGGCGAAAATGCACGCCGAGGAAAAACTCATCCTCGCAGAAGCCTATCAGGCTGCCTCCGAGAAAGAAGCCGCCGGCAAGATGCTCATCGCGGAAGCACTCACCAAGGAGTCCGCCGCCATCGGCATGGGCGAGGCGGAAGTCATGCTCGCCAAGGGTTCTGCCGATGCGGAAGCCATCCGCCAGAAGGCCGATGCCATGAAGCTCTTCGAAAACGCCGGCCAGGCACACGAGGAGTTCAAGCTCGAACTCGAAAAAGCCAAGACCGTCGAACTCGCGCAGATCGACGTGCAACGCCAAATCGCCGAGCAACAGGCCATTGTCATCGGCGAGGCGCTCAAACACTCGAAGATCGACATCGTCGGTGGCGAGACCGAGTTCTTCGACCGCATCACCCGCGCCATCACCACCGGCAAGGTGGTGGACCGCACCGTGGACAACAGCCACGTGCTCGGCGATGTGAAGGACACTTTCTTCAACGGCGATCCGGAGTATTTCAAATCCCAGATCAGCACCTGGATCAAGGACTTCGGCGTCAATACCGACGACGTCAAAAACCTCAGCATCTCCGCCATGCTCGGCAAACTCGTCGGCCTCGCCGACGGTGAACAACGCCAACGCCTCATCGGCCTCCTCGGCGCCGCCGAACGCTTCGGGCTGGGTGATACGAAAGCGGCTTCCTTTTTGAAATGAGGAAAGGCACCACGAATCCTACGAATCCAACGAATCAGAGGAGGACAAAAGTGATGGACTTGATCTATAGAGAGGAAGTTTATGGTCTGGTGGGTGCAT